>CALXHT010000026.1 GCA_944388215.1 uncultured Gemmiger sp.
ATCCCGAAACCCAAAATGCTCCGCTACTTCTCTCTGCGTTTTTCCGGAGGCAATCATAGCTTCGATTTCCGGAAACAGCTCCTCTACATGCGTGTAATTCCTTTTACTCATAGTAATACCCCCTGATATAGTACTTTTATTTTCCTACATCAGGGGGTACTTTGTCTATTGTCCGTTTTTACTGGTTCGGCTCAATGATTCCGGCGGTATTTTCTTTGTTATATACAGATCAGCGGGCGCGCTTGAGCACTTCCAGCAGGAACTTCCAGACGCGCTGCACCGAGCTGATGCTCATCCGCTCGCGGGGCGTATGGATCTCCTGCAGGTTGGGACCGATGGAGACGCAGTCCAGGCCCGGCATCTTGCCGGCAAACAGACCGCACTCCAGACCGGCGTGAATGGCCTCCACACGCGGCGGCTCACCGTACTGTTCGGTGTACACCTGAACCATCAGCTCCCGCAGGGGAGAGTGCTCCTGGTACTGCCAGCCGGTGTACTCACCCTCGTACTCCACATGACCGCCCAGCTGGGCCAGCAGCGCGGCCAGCCGGCGCTTGAGCATCTCTTTCTGGGAATCCACCGAACTGCGCAGACTGGAAACCGCACGCAGCGTATCGGCTTCGGTGGTGAGGATGCCCAGATTCAGGGAAGTCTGCACCAGCCCCTCGATGGAGGGGCTCATGGCCTGGATGCCGTTGGGCAGGCAGGTCAGCAGGCAGATTGCCTTGCTGGTGGTGGCGGCATCCATGGGGGTATCGGCAAGCGCCGCATCCTCCACCTTGAGGAAGAGGGCAGGGTCGGTGATGTGATACTCATTGCGCAGCGTTTCTTCCATCTCGGCAACGCCGGTGCGTGCCGCAGCGGCATCGGCCACTACGATGGTGGCGGTGCTCTCCACGGGGATGGTGTTGCTCTTCAGGCCGCCGTGCACATCCGCCAGACGCAGATCGGTCCGTCCGGCCAGATCCTGCAGCACACGGCCCATGAGCATGTTGGCGTTGGCGCGGCCCTTGTCGATCTCGTTGCCGGAGTGACCACCGGTCAGGCCGCCCACCGTGACCTGCAGGGCGGTACCGGCAAAGGGAGCCCGCGTTAGCGGCAGCAGGGAAATGGTGTTGTTGCCGCCCGCACAGCTGACGGTGAAAATGCCCTCCGCCTCGGAGTCCATATTCAGCATACGGCGGCCCTTCAGCGGGCTCACATCCAGCGAGCCCGCACCCAGCAGGCCAATCTCCTCGTCCACCGTGAAGACCGCTTCCAGCCGGGGTGGGGCAGATCATTGGAATCCAGGACGGCCAGGGCCATGGCCACGGCAATGCCGTCGTCACCGCCCAGAGTGGTACCTCTGGCACTGACGAAATCACCGTCCACCTCCAGGTCAAGACCTTCCTTGGCCATGTCCTTGGAACAATCGGGCTCCTTCTCACAGACCATGTCCAGATGTCCCTGGAGGATCATGGGTTCCGCCTGCTCATAGCCGGGCGTGGCTTCCTTGATGATGATGATGTTATTGTCGCTGTCCTGATGGTATTCCAGACCCCGTGCCCGGGCGAAGTCGGCGCACCAGTCGCTCACGGCCCTGGTGTTGCCGGAGCCGCGGGGAATGGCGGACATCTCCTCAAAAAAATGGAATACACGCTTGGGTTCCAGATTTTCCAGTACCTTCATATAGAGTGACTTCCTTTCTGTAATGTTATCGGCGCAGCCGGTAACGGCCGTTGCCGGCTTCTTCCAGCAGATGCTGCTCCACCATGTACCGGGTCAGTTTCTGCACAAAGGCTGCGGCGTCCTGCACTTCCAGGCGACTGCGGGACCAGAACAATCCGGCCCGTACGCCCTGAATCTCACGGGCGATCTCTTTCCGGGTGATTGTTTCCTGCTTTTTCAGGCGGCGCACCACCCGTGCAGCACATTTGCCCAGCAGGGCGCGCTCCAGATCCCGCTGCTGCGTCATGCTGCGGCGCAGTCCCCAGAGATACAGCACCATGGTGGCGGCGGCAAACAGCAGAATCCCCACAATGATCTGCAGCAGATTCATGGCTTCACCTTATCCTTCCCCACAAAGAGGATAAACTCATTGTTGTGCAGGATCTGCGTATACTTGACCAGCCGGTCGTACAAAGGCTCGGCGTCATCCCCGAAGCGGGCCTTCATCCTCTGCGCCAGCGCACCGACGCTCTGGACACCGTCAATCTCCTTCCAAAGGAAACTGCCGTATTCGTCCAGCGCAATGTGACTGACCCGCGGGGTGTGGAAGAATTTCTGGGCGATGCGATCGTAGAAGCCCCGGTGCACCATATCGATGGTGACGATGCCCTGCTCGTTTTCGCTCCAGCTGTTGTGTGGATTGGTCATGGGGACGAAATCCAGATAATTTTCCCGTTTGGTTTTGGCCATAGATTCTTCTCCCGGATGATATGTATTCAAAACAGGGCTGCATACCCAAGTATACAGCCCTGTCGGCAAGAAAGCAATGCGATTATTTGGACTTTCTCTGGTCCTTGGTGGCAAAGAGGTAGACGGTGAAGAGCAGCAGCGCAAAGACGATCAGGCCGCCGATCTGGCCGATGCTGAAGATACCGCTGATGTTGATGAACTCGCCCACATTGCTGGCACCCATGGGGATGACCGCCAGGACGGCCAGCAGGATGCCGACGATGCCCTCACCGGCGATCAGGCCGGAGGAGTAGAGCACACCGGACTGGACCACATTGTTCTTCTCCTTGTCGGAAGCGTACTTGCGCTTTTCCAGAACCCAGCGCAGGGCGCCGCCCAGCATCATGGGCACCGAGAGGTAGATGGGCAGGTACAGGCCGATGGAGAAGGGCAGCACGGGGATGCCGAGAATCTCGATGACCAGGGCGATGAAGACGCCGGCGAAGACCAGGTTCCAGGGCAGGTTGCCGCCCATGACGCCCTCGACGATCATCTTCATCAGCATGGCCTGCGGTGCGGGCAGGTCGTTGGAGCCGTAGCCGCCCCAGGCCATGGAGAGTAGGTAGAGGATGCCGCCGATGGCAATGGAGGAGACCACCACGCCGATGATCTCACCCATCTGCTGTTTCTTGGGAGTGGCACCCACCAGGAAGCCGGTCTTCAGGTCCTGGGAGGTATCGCCGGCGATGGCGGCGATGACGCATAAATAAGTGTATACAAGAACGGACGGCAAGTTAAGGCGTTTTCTGCGTTTTTTTATAAAAAATAGACAAAATACCGTATTTTCACCAACAAAAAGAATGAGAAAGAAACAAAAAATTGCCCGATTCACAGCGATAAAGAGCCGCTGCAGGAAGAAAAAAGGGACTTCCAGAACAGGACGGATAAAGGTGAAATTTCTGCGAATTTAGTCAAAGTTCAGAAATTGTACGGGAATTGGAGGAAATATTCTGGTATAATGACACTAAACAAAGTGTGCAAAAAATGGGAGAAAGCCATGAAAAACACGGTAAGCGGGCACCAGCCCTTTGTGGTATTCGATCAGGTGTGCAAATATTATCAGATGGGGGATACGCGCATCGCCGCGGCGGATCACGTGAGTTTCACCATCGAAAAGGGAGAGTTCTGTGTGATTCTGGGGCCTTCGGGCGCCGGAAAAACCACGGTGCTCAACATGCTGGGCGGCATGGACACCTGTGACGAGGGCACCATCATGCTGGACGGAGAGCAGGTCAGCAGCTTCAGCCAGAAGCGGCTGACGACCTACCGACGGTATGATGTGGGCTTTGTGTTTCAGTTTTACAATCTGGTGCAGAATCTGACCGCCCGGGAAAACGTGGAACTGGCGGCGGAAATCTGCCGCGACCCGTTGGACGCCGACACCGTGCTGGAGGAGGTGGGCCTGTCCCATCGCCGCAACAACTTCCCGGCCCAGCTTTCGGGCGGCGAACAGCAGCGGGTTTCCATTGCCCGGGCACTGGCCAAGAACCCCAAAATCCTGCTCTGCGACGAACCCACCGGCGCGCTGGATTACAAAACCGGCAAGCAGGTGCTGGCCCTTCTGCAGGATACCTGCCGCCAGAAGGGGCGTACCGTGATTGTCATCACCCACAACAGTGCCCTGGCGGCCATGGCGGACCGGGTGATCCGCATCAACAGCGGCCGGGTGATCGAAGAGACAATCAATCCGAATCCCACACCCGTGGAAAGGATCGAATGGTAAATGACGCGGACCTACCGGAAAAACATACTGCGGACCTTCAAAAGCGCGCGCAGCCGCTTTGTGGCTATTTTTGCCATTGTGGCGCTGGGCGTCGGCTTTCTGGCGGGTCTGAACGCCACTCCTGTGGATATGAAGGAGTCGATGGAGCGGTATCTGGACGACGGCAACTTCTATGATCTGCGCATCGTGTCCACCATGGGGCTGACCGACGACGATGTGGAAGCGCTGCGCCAGGTGGACGGCATCGAGACGGTGCAGCCGGCCTACTCGGCGGACCTTCTGGTGGAAGCGGGCAGTGACGTGGTGGTATCCCGACTGCACAGTCTGCCGCCGGAGGGGGACGACGCCATCAACAAGCTGGTCCTGGCCGAAGGACGTATGCCGGAAACTTCCGGGGAGTGCGTGGTGGAGGCCAATGACGATATCAACGACGGCAATTTTCCCATCGGTTCCACCCTGACGGTGAGCAGCAAGGAAAACGAGGAACTGGATACCAAGCTGGCCTGCACCCAGTACACGGTGGTGGGCATTGTACATAACACCAACTATTTCAGCTTTGAACGGGAACCGGCCAGTGTGGGCAACGGTGCGGTGGAACTGGTGATGTACCTTCTGCCGGAGGATTTTGCCTACGATACGTATACTGAAATTTACGTGACAGCCGAAGGCGCCCTGCAGCAGAACAGTATGGAGGATGAATACGAAGCCACTGTGGAGGCCGTGCAGGCCAACGTGGAGGCCATCCAGGATGCGCGCTGCCAGGCGCGGTACGATGAGATCCGTTCCGACGCCCAGGAAGAGATTGACGACGCCTGGGCAGAATACCATGATGCCGAGGCGGAGGCCCAGCAGAAGCTGGCGGATGCGGCCCAGGAACTGGAGGACGGGCGGCAGGAGCTGGCGGACGGCGAGGCGGAATATCAGGACGGCGAACAGCAGTATGCCGACGGCGTCCGGGAAGTGGCCGACAATGAGGTCAAGATAAACGACGGCGCCGCCCAGCTGGAGGTGGGGCGGCAGGAACTTCTGGATAACCAGGCCAAGGTTGAGGAAGGCGAGGCGGAGCTGGCGGCCAGTGAACCCCAGCTGGCCGAAGCCCGCAAAAAGCTGGAGGACGGGCAGGCCCAATATGAGGCGGGACTGCAGCAGTATAACGACGCCCTGGCCCAGATCGAGGAAGGGGAAAAGCAGCTGGCGGACGGCAAGGCCGAACTGGATACCCAGGAAAAGACCTACGAGGCCGGGCTGGAGACGATGGCGGCGCAGATCACCGGCATGCTCCAGCAGCAGAACCCGGACCTGCCGCTGACGGTAACAAGCGAGGACATCGGCAACTTTGTCAGCTGGCTGAACGACAACCAGCACCCGGTGCCGCAGACCTACGATCAGCTGCTGGATGAGCTGGACGGATATCTGCAGCAATATGGTATGACGGCGGACAGCGTGGGGCTGACATCCACCGCACGGACCATGCAGCAGCAGGCCCAGGCGATGCTGGACCAGTTGAGCGCCATGCAGCCGCAGCCGGGCGGAGAAACGGAACCCTCCGGCGGGGAGGACCCCGCACCGGATACCGACCCGCCTGCCGAAGCGCTCACCGGGGAACCGACTGAAACGCCGGAGGAGACGGCGGAAACGGAAGAAGAGATCTCCGCGGCAACGTCGGAACAAAAGGAAACCGAGGAAACTGCATCGGTTGAATCCGAAGCAGCGGAAACGGCCGGGACGGAAACCCTGGACACCACAGTGGTGGCCGAGGAAACAGGAGCCACCACAGAACCGGAGCCGCTGGAGGTGGAAGAAACGACCCAGCCTACGGAGGAAACTGAAGCAGCCCCGGCGGAAGAAACCCTCTCCGAGGAACAGACTGCCCTCCTGGAAGAGGACGCCCCCCAGACCGGCCGCGCAGAAACGGCGGCCAAACAGAAGGCTCCCCAGGAAGACCCGGCGCTGCCGGCTGACCCCCAACTCTCCCCGGAACAGCTGGCGGCACTGGCAGCTCAGCTGCAGGCCATCGTGGATGCGGACCGGGACGGGATGGAGACGGTGCTCACCCAGGCGCAACAGTGGCTGCTGGCCCAGGATGAGGCCAGTCAGGCCACCCCGCTGCTGCAGGGCTTTGCCCTGCTGGTGAACGGCGGCCTCAGCGGCCTGGAAACCGAGCAGGCAGCCATGGGAACGGCAATAACCGGCTTTGCGCAGATCGTGAGCGGCCGCCGCGCCCTGGATGCGGGCTGGAAAACCTACGAAGCCAATGCACAGAAGGTGGCCGACGGCCGGCAGCAGCTGGAGGCAAGAGCCCCGGAACTGGAAGCGGCCAGGCGGGAACTGGAGGACGGCTGGAAGCAGTACAACGACGGTGTGGCCAAATACGAATCCGGCAAACGGGAACTGGCCGACGGCCGGCAGCAGCTGGAGGAAGGCTGGGCCACCCTTACGGACAAACAGCTGGAACTGGAGGATGCCCGCCGGCAGATCGCCGACGCCAAGGTTGAACTGGCCGATGCCAGAGCGGAGCTGGATGAGGCCCGTCAAACCATCGATGAGAACGCCCAGAAACTGCGGGACGGTGAGATAGAATACGAAGATGCCAGGGCGGAGGCGGAGCAGGAACTGGCCGATGCCCGGGCAAAAATCGAGGACGGCCAGAAGGAACTGGATGACATTGAAATGCCGGAATGGTATGTGTGGGACCGTAGCAACAATGTGAGCTACTCCTCCTTTACCGGCAACGTGGATAAGCTGACCGCCATCACGACGATCTTCCCGGTGTTCTTCTTCCTGGTGGCGGCGCTGGTGGTCTCCACCACCATGACCCGCATGGTGGAGGAGGAACGCCTGCAGATCGGCACGCTGAAAGCGCTGGGCTATACCCGCCGCGAGATCATGCGGAAATATCTGTGGTATGCCCTCGTGGCCGCGGTCTGCGGTACGGCGGTGGGCCTGACGGTGGGCTTCCGGGCCTTCCCAGCCATCATCTGGTCGGCTTACGCCATGATGTATTACATGCCCACTATCTATACCCCCTGGCGCGGGCTGCAGGCCCTCTTTGCGGGCGGCGCCCTCACGGTGCTGTCGGTGGGGGTGACCGCACTGGCCTGCCGTACATCCCTGAAGGAAGTCCCGGCGGCGCTCATGCTGCCCCGCGCCCCCAAGGCCGGAAAACGCATCCTGCTGGAGCGCATCACGCCGCTGTGGCGCCGCCTGCCCTTCACCTGGAAGGTCACCTGCCGCAACCTGCTGCGCTACAAAAAGCGGTTCTGGATGACGGTCATCGGTGTGGCGGGCTGCATGTCGCTGCTGGTGTCTGGCTTCGGCATCTCGGATTCCCTGAATGCCATCATCACCAAGCAGTTCAGCGATGTCTCCCACTACGACCTGATGACGGTGGTCACCAAGGAGGAGGCCACCGAACAGGGGGAGGTCTACGACTATCTGTACAACAGCGGGCAGTTCACCGAATCCATGACGGTGGCCGTCCAGAGCACCCGGCAGTCCATCCCCGACGGGGAGGCGGACGTTTACCTGATGGTGCCCCAGGATGTGACACGGTTCGGCGACTTCCTGGATCTGCACGAGCGTATCAGCCGTACCCCCACGCCTCTGGGTGAGGAAGGTGTGGTGCTCACCGAAAAGTTTGCCAAACTGCTGGGCGTGCAGGCCGGCGATACCGTCACGCTGAAAAACAGCGACGACCAGACCGGCACCTTCGTGGTCAGCGGGGTCTGCGAACATTACGTGAGCAACTACGTCTATATGAGCCCGGCCACCTACGAGGCCGGTTTCGGGGAGCCGGTCAGCTTCAATGCCGTCATCAGCAGGATGGCGGACGACAGCGATGCCGCCCACGATACCATCTCCGCCGCGCTGCTGGAGATGGACGATGTGGCCAGCCTGACCTTCACCCGGGACACGGTGGCGCAGGTGCTGAACATGCTCAACTCCATCGACGCGGTGGTGGTGCTGATCATTGTGTGTGCGGCCTGCCTGGCCTTCGTGGTGCTGTACAATCTTTCCAACATCAACATTGCGGAGCGCGTCAAGGAGATCGCCACCATCAAGGTGCTGGGCTTCTATGACCGGGAGGTGTACGCCTACGTCAACCGGGAAAGCATGGCTCTTACCCTCATCGGAACGCTGTTCGGCGTGTTCGGCGGTATAGCGCTCCATCGGTTCATCATCGTCACGGTGGAAGTGGATGCCGTCATGTTCGGGCGGGATATTCACCCCGTCAGCTTTGTGCATGCCATCGCGCTGACGCTGCTGTTCAGTGTGCTGGTCAACCTGGTGATGGGGCGGACCCTGAAGAAGATCTCCATGGTGGAGAGTATGAAAGCCCCTGAATAATCCCCCGCAAACAGACCGGGATACCTTATTATATTGGTATCCCGGTTTTTGTTGTCGGCAAGGAAAAATCGTCCTGCTTTTTTTATCTTCTTTTCTATTGACAATTGATAAACCCGTGCTATACTGATTAGGTACGTCCAGAAACTGTTAGGACGCGAACTGTTCACAAACTAACAAAAACAGAGGGGGGCGGGTGACGCAAACGAAGACACAACAGGACGGCTGTACGTCCGGCTGCTGCGGCGAGGAACACTTCGGCGCGCTGGTCGCCCAGACCTTCCGGGTGATCCGCCGCGCGCTGGATGCGCGCATCGCGGCTGATGTGACCCCCGAACTGACGGGTGTCCGCGGCATGCTGCTGGGGGAGATCGTCCGGGCCAACAAGGAAAACCGGGACGTTTACCAGCGGGATGTGGAGCACTGGATGCAGATCCGGCGCTCCAGCGTGACGGCGGTACTCCAGGCCATGGAACAGGACGGGTTCATCACCCGCAGTTCGGTGGCACGGGATGCCCGCCTCAAGCGGCTGAATGCCACAGCCAAAGGGGTGGCCTACCACGAGCGCATCCGCCTGAGCATTGCCCGTTTTGAGCGGGAGCTGCAGCGCGGGGTGGAACCGGAGCGCCAGGCTGTGGCCCGGGCGGTGCTGGAGCAGATTCTGGCCAACGCGCAGGTTCTGGCGGGCGAGGCACGGCCGCCAGAGAGCAAGGCCGCTGAAAATGGCTGACACGGGCGCAAGTCCGTTTTTCCCGGCAGGGAAGGGCAGTATGTGAAGGAAGAAAGGAGCAATCAATCTTGTTCAAGACACTTGGGCGTGAGACCAAGGGATTCCGCCTGGTCTCGATCCTGACGCCGGTCTGTATGATCGGCGAAGTGATCATGGAAATGATCATCCCCAAACTGATGGCCACCATCGTGGACGACGGTGTGACCGCCGGCAACATGGAGGTCATCTATACGGTGGGGGCCAAAATGCTGGTGGCCGCTCTCATCGGTCTGCTGGTGGGCATCCTGGGGGCCATGTTCGGTTCCCATGCGGCCACAGGTTTCGCACGGAACCTGCGCCGCGGTATGTTCCGCAACATCCAGACGTTCAGCTTTGCCAACATTGACAAGTACTCCACGGCCGGTCTGGTCACCCGTATGACCACCGACGTGACCAACATCCAGAACGCCTACCAGATGCTGCTGCGCATGGCCATCCGTGCCCCGGCCAGTATGATTGTGGCGCTGATCATGTCCTTTACCATCAACGCCGAGCTGGCCAGCGTCTACCTGGTGGCGGTGATCCTGCTGGGCGGGGCGCTGATGTACATCATGGTGCATGCCACCAACTACTTCACTTCGGCTTTCCGCAAGTACGATGACCTGAACGAGAGCGTGCAGGAGAATGTCTCCGCCATCCGTGTGGTCAAGGCCTACGTGCGGGAAAAGTTTGAGGGTGAGAAGTTCCGCAAGGCCAGCGAGAACGTGCGTCAACTGCTGATGCGCGCCGAACTGATCCTGGCCTGGAACGCGCCCCTCATGATGCTGGCCGTCTACGGCTGCATCCTGCTGATCTCCTGGCTGGGTGCCCGCCTCATTGTGCTGTCCGGCTCCACCAGCTTCACCACCGGCGACCTGATGAGCATGCTCAGCTACTGCATGAACATCCTCATGAGCCTGATGATGCTCTCCATGGTGTTTGTCATGATCACCATGTCCGCCGCTTCCGCCAAGCGTGTGGCGGAAGTCCTGGACGAAAAGTCTGACCTGGCCAACGGTGAGAACCCCGTCATGGAAGTGAAGGACGGCTCCGTCAGGTTCAACAACGTCAGCTTTGCCTACAAGAAGAACGGCGAGAAGGCGCTGGAGAACATCAACCTGGCCATCAAGTCCGGCGAGACCATCGGCATCATCGGCGGTACCGGCTCGGCAAAATCCAGCCTGGTGCAGCTGCTGCCCCGTCTGTACGACGCGACGGAGGGCAGCGTGGAGGTCGGCGGCGTGGATGTGCGCAAGTATGACCTGGAGACCCTGCGCAACAGTGTGGCCATGGTGCTGCAGAAGAACGAGCTGTTCAGCGGTACCATCGCCGAGAACCTGCGCTGGGGCAACCCCGACGCCACCGATGCCGAGATCGAGGAAGCCTGCAAGCAGGCCTGCGCCGATGAGTTCATCGAGCGCTTTCCCGACCGGTACGAAACCTACATCGAGCAGGGCGGCACCAACGTGTCCGGCGGTCAGAAACAGCGTCTGTGCATTGCCCGTGCGCTGCTGAAGAAGCCCAAGATCCTGATCCTGGACGACTCCACCTCCGCCGTGGATACCGCCACCGACGCCAAGATCCGTCACAGCTTTGCCGAGAAGATCCCCGGCACCACCGTCTTCATCATTGCCCAGCGTATCTCCAGTGTGGAGAACGCCGACCATGTGCTGGTGCTGGATAACGGCCACATCAGCGGCTTTGACACGCCGGAAAATCTGCTCAAGACCAACGCAATTTATCAGGAAGTCTACAACAGCCAGACCAAAGGCTCCGGCGACTTCGACGAGAAAGGGGGCGAGGCGTAATGGCACAGCAGGCTAAGTTGGTGGGCCCCGGCCGCAACCGCGGCCCGCGCCCCAAGGTGGAAAACCCCGGCAAGATCCTCAAGCGCATCCTTGCCTATGTCATGCACCTCTATAAGTTCCCGGTCATTGCGGTGCTCTGCTGCATCTTTATCAGCGTTCTTGCCCAGGTGCAGGGCACGCTGTTCATGAAGACGCTGATCGACGGCTACATCACCCCCATGCTGCTGGAAAAGAGCAGCGACTTCTCCGGCCTGATCCAGGCCATCACCCGCGTGGCGCTGTTCTACGCGGTGGGCATTCTGGCCATCTTCCTGCAGAACCGCACCATGGCCCGGGTGACCCAGGGCACGCTGAAGAATCTGCGTGACGAGATGTTCACCCACATGCAGACGCTGCCCATCAAGTATTTCGATACCCATGCCCACGGCGATATCATGTCGGTCTACACCAACGATACCGATACGCTGCGCCAGATGATCAGCCAGAGTCTGCCCCAGCTGGTCAACACCTGCATCACTGTCATCAGCGTGCTGATCTCCATGATCGTGCTGGCGCCGGTGCTGACCATCGTGGCGGTGCTCATGGTGGGCGTCATGCTGCTCTGCACCAAGTTCCTGACCGGCCGTTCCGGCAAGTTCTTTGTGGACCAGCAGCGGGAACTGGGCCGCGTCAACGGCTACATCGAAGAGATGATGAACGGCCAGAAGGTGGTCAAGGTCTTCTGCCATGAGGAAGCCGCCATCGAACGGTTCGATGAACTCAACGATGAGCTGTTCCACAGCGCCGACAAGGCCAACGCCTTTGCGCTGGTGGCCATGCCTGTCAACGCCCAGCTGGGCAACCTGAGCTATGTGCTCTGCGCCATCATCGGCGGCGCCATGGCCATTGCCGGCTTCGGCGGTGTTACGCTGGGCAAGCTGGCCAGCTTCCTGGTGCTGACCCGCAACTTCAACCAGCCCATCACCCAGATCTCCATGCAGCTGAACTCGGTGGTCATGGCCCTGGCCGGCGGCCAGCGTATCTTTGCGCTGCTGGATGAAAAGCCCGAAGTCAACGATGGCGATATTACCCTGGTCAATGCCAAGTATCTGCCGGACAACAGTGTGACCGAGGCTAGCGAGCCCACCGGCACCTGGGCCTGGAAAAAGACCGATGCCAACGGTCAGAGCACCTACAGCGAACTGAAGGGCGATATCGTCTTCAAGGATGTGGACTTCGGCTACGACCCGGGCAAGATCGTGCTGCACGACATCAACCTCTACGGCCGTCCGGGCCAGAAGATCGCCTTCGTCGGTTCCACCGGTGCCGGCAAGACCACCATCACCAACCTGATCAACCGCTTCTACGATATCCAGAAGGGCCAGATCCTCTATGACGGCCACGACATCAAGTCCATCGAGAAGGATGCCCTGCGCTCCTCCCTGGGCATTGTGCTGCAGGATACCCATCTGTTCACCGGCACGGTGATGGACAACATCCGCTACGGCCGCCTGAGCGCCACCGATGAGGAGTGCATCGCCGCGGCTCGTCTGGCCAACGCCGACGGCTTCATCAAGCATCTGCCGGATGGCTACAACACGATGCTCACCGGCGACGGCACCAACCTGAGCCAGGGCCAGCGTCAGCTGCTGGCCATTGCCCGCGCTGCCGTGGCCGATCCCCCGGTGCTGATTCTGGATGAGGCTACCTCCTCCATCGATACCCGCACCGAGAAACTGGTCCAGGACGGCATGGACGGCCTGATGTACGGCCGCACTACCTTCGTGATTGCCCACCGTCTGTCCACGGTGCGCAACTCCGACTGCATCATGGTGCTGGAACAGGGCCGCATCATCGAGCGCGGCACCCACGACGAACTGATCGCCCAGAAGGGCCGGTACTATCGTCTGTACACCGGCAACTTTGCGGAAAACTCGTAAAGAAACGGTAAAAATCCTCCTAAATCAATCCAATTTGCCGGGATGGCTTCGCGCCATCCCGGATTTTTTGTGCAAAATGCCGCAACAGCGACGAAAAGTTGACGAATTGGAAAAAAGTGGCTATAATAGACAGCGTAGCCACGTACATTTGGCGTGGAACACTATGCGGCCCGAGGGATCGAGCACATCGAAGCGGCCGCTCAACGTATTAGGAGGAATCCGATATGGCACCGAAAAAGAAAGTTTCTCAGACTGTACTTACCGACGGTAAGTTCTATACCATCAGCGCAGCCAACGGCAAGGTCGTGGAAGTGGCTGACTATAACATTGACAACGGCGCAAAGATCCAGCTGTGGGACAACGTGAACGCCGAGTGGCAGCAGTGGAATTTCGTGGCCGCCGGCGACGGCGTCTACCGCATCCAGAACCGTTTCACCGGCAAGATGCTGGACCTGGACTGCGGCGGCGTCAGCGACGGCACCCGCGTCCATCAGTGGGAGGGCGCCCCGGCGTCCAGCCAGCTGTGGGTGGTGGAGCCGTCCAATGACGGCCGCGTCAAGATCAAGTCCAACCTGGCCGGCAAGCTGCTGGACGTGGTGGGCATGAACACCGACAACGGCGCTGCCCTGCAGATCTGGCGGGACGAGAACGGCACCACCCAGTACTGGACCATCAGCGAAGTGACCCGCAAGCCCAAGGCCAGCGCCAAAGCCAGCGCTGCCAAGGCCAAGGCGGAACTGACTGCCGCTGCGGTGGATGCGGCCGAGGAAGTCGTCAAGGCTGTCAAGAAGGCCAGCACCAAACCCGCCGCCAAGAAGGCTGCCAAGGCGGTGAATGATACCGTCAAGGCCGTCACCGAGACCGTCAAGCCTGCCGCCGGTGAAGCGGTCAAGGCGGCGAAGCCGGTGGTCAAGGAAGCCGTCAAGGCTGCCAAGCCTGTGGTGAAAGAGGCTGTCAAGGCCGTCAGCGAGGCTGTGAAACCCGCAGCCAAGAAGACTGCCGCCAAGAAGCCGGCTGCCAAGAAGACCACCACCAAGAAGGCCAGCAAGTAATTCGGCTGATTCTTATCCCTTTGCAATTTTGTGTTGGAACGAGTGAGTCCCCGTGCCCTGCGGCGCGGGGACTTTTTTGTCGGCCATAAAAAAGACCGGAACTTCCTTCCAGAAGTTCCGGTCTTTGATTTATGGAAAAACGAGAATTACAGCGCTTCCATGGCGGTGCGGATCTCCGCCTCGCTGGCGCGCATGGCCTGCAGGGTCTTGTCCAGCAGGGTGTCCAGTTCCCAGCCCAGCATCTCGGCGCCCTGACGGATCACGTCCCGGGAGCAGCCGGCGGCGAACTTCTTGTCCTTGAATTTTTTCTTCAGACTGGACAGTTCCATGTCGGTGCAGCTCTTGCTGGGGCGCATCCTGGCGGCCGCCCCGATGAGCCCGGTCAGCTCGTCGGTGGCAAAGAGCACTTTCTCCATCTCGTGCTCCGGCTTTACCTCGCTGCACAGGCCGTAGCCGTGGCTGCACACCGCATGGGTCAGCGCCTCGCTGGCACCGGCGGCGGGCAGGATCTCGGCAGCCTTGGTGCAGTGCTGGTCGGGATATCGCTCAAAATCCACATCGTGCAAAAGACCGCACAGTGCCCAGAAATCGGCGTCGGCGCCGTAGCCCAGCTCGCCGGCAAACCACCGCATGACGGCTTCCACCGTCAGGGCGTGCTGCAGATGAAAGGGCTCCTGGTTGTATTCCCGGACCAGCGCCCAGGCCTGTTCCCGTGTCATACCTGCTTCCATTGGTCAATCGCTCCTTTGCAAAACAGCGGGTCAGCCCAGCGCCTGGATGGAATCCCGGATCTTCGCAGCCTTCTCCTGGGCGGCGGCCAGTTTGGCGCGGGTATCCTCCACCAGCTTGGCCGGGGCCTTTTCCACAAACTTCGGGTTGTTCAGCTGATTCTGGAACATGGCGGTTTCCTTCTCGGCCTTGGCCAGTTCCTTGTTCAGACGGGCCAGCTCCTTGTCACGGTCGATCAGCTCCATCATGGGGATGAAGCCGCGGGCGTCGGGGGTGGCTACCGTGACCATGCCCTGGGTGGTGCCCTCGTACTTGGCGGTCAGTGTCACGTCGGTGGCGAAGGCAAAGCGGGCCAGGTAGGCGCCGCCCTTCTCAAAGGCGGCAGGGGAGGCGGTCTCGATGATCATCGTGGTCTTCTTGGCGGGATGCACGTTCATCTCGCTGCGCATGGCGCGCACAGCCTTGATGTAGTCCATCAGCTTCTCAAAGTCGGCGCACTCGTCGGCCCAAGCCTTCATCTCCAGGTTGCCGGGCCAGGTCTCCAGCATGATGGTCTCGCCGCTGCCGGGCAGCGCCTGGTAGATCTCCTCGGTGATGAAGGGCATGAAGGGATGCAGCAGCTTCAGGGCCTTGTCCAGCACGTAGACCAGCACCTTGCGGGCGGTGTCGGCCTGGACGGCGTCGTCGCTGTTCAGACGGGACTTGCAGATCTCGATATACCAGTCACAGTAGACTTCCCAGATGAAGTTCTCCACCTTCTCGGCGGCCAGACCCAGCTCATACTTGTCCAGGTTGGCGGTGGCTTCGGCGGCCACCTTGGCCAGCTCAGAGAGAATCCACTTGTCGCTCATGTCCAGCAGGGACTCCTCCGGCATACCGGGCTGGAAGTCCTCCGGCAGGTTCATCAGCACAAAGCGGGCGGCATTCCACAGCTTGTTGGCAAAGTTGCGGCTGGCGGTGACCTTCTCCTCGCTGTAGCGCATGTCGTTGCCGGCGGTGGAACCCACGATCAGCATCATGCGCAGCGCGTCGGCGCCGTACTGGCCGATGACCTCCAGCGGGTCGATGCCGTTGCCCAGGCTCTTGGACATCTTGCGGCCCTGGCTGTCGCGGACGATGCCGTGGATCAGCACGGTGTCAAAGGGCGCCTTGCCGGTGTAGGCCAGGCCCGAGAAGATCATGCGGGATACCCAGAAACCGATGATGTCGTAGCCGGTGACCAGCGTGTTGGTGGGGTAGAAGTAGTTGTAGTCCGCGGCCTTCTCGTCGGGCCAGCCCAGGGTGGAGAAGGGCCACAGGGCGGAGCTGAACCAGGTGTCTAGCGTGTCGGGGTCCTGGGTCAGATGGGTGCTGCCGCACTTGGGGCAGACCGACGGGGCCTCCTTGGCAACGACCGTCTCGCCGCAATCATCGCAGTACCAGGCCGGGATCTGATGGCCCCACCACAGCTGACGGCTGATGCACCAGTCGCGGCCGCCCTTCATCCAGTTGATGTAGTTCTTGGTGAACCGCTCGGGCACGAACTTGATGTCGCCCTTTTCCACGGCCTCGATGGCGGGGATGGCCAGCGGTTCCATCTTGACGAACCACTGCTTGGAGACCATCGGCTCGATGACCGAGTGGCAGCGGTAGCAGGTGCCCACGTCATGGGTGATGCTCTCGGTCTCCTTCAGGGCGCCGCAGGCTTCCAGGTCGGCCAGAATGGCCTTGCGGGCTTCCATGGCGGTCATGCCGGCATACTTGCCGCAGTCCAGCACATCGGGCTCGTCGGAAGCAGCGCGCCCGGCGGCCTTCTCGGCGTCCACGGCGGCCTTGTCGGCGGCGCCGGTCATGTGGCCGTCGTAGGTCAGCACCCGGATCATCGGCAGGTTGTGGCGCTTGCCCACCTCAAAGTCGTTGGGGTCGTGGGCGGGGGTGATCTTCACCACGCCGGTGCCCTTTTCCATGTCGGCGTGCTCGTCGCAGACGATGGGAATCTCCCGGTTCAGCAGCGGCAGAATCACATGGCAGCCGTGCAGATGGGTGTAGCGCGGGTCGTCGGCGTTGATGGCCACAGCGGTATCGCCCAGCATCGTCTCGGGACGGGTGGTGGCCAGCTCCAGCGTTTCGCCGGTTTCCTTTACTTTATACAGCAGATGCCAGAAGCTGCCCTCCTTGGCCTCGTACTCCACCTCGGCATCCGAGATGGAGGTGTTGCAGTGGGGGCACCAGTTGACCATCCGGTTGCCGCGGTAGATCAGGCCCTTGTTGTACAGCCGCACAAACACTTCCTTGACGGCATCGGAGCAGCCCTCGTCCATGGTGAAGCGCTCCCGCTGCCAGTCGCAGGAGCAGCCCAGCTTCTTCAGCTGGCTCACGATGCGGTTGCCGTAGGTGTTCTTCCAGGCCCAGGCGCGCTCCAGGAACCCGTCGCGGCCCACCATCTCCTTGGTGAGACCCTCTTCCCGCATCTTGGCCACCACCTTGGCCTCGGTGGCGATGGACGCATGGTCGGTGCCCGGCACCCACAGGGCGGCGTAGCCCTGCATCCGCTTGTAGCGGGTCAGGATATCCTGCCAGGTCTCATCCATGGCATGGCCCATGTGCAGCTGGCCGGTGACGTTGGGCGGCGGCATCACGATGGTGAACGGCTTTTTGCTGCGGTCGATCTGGGTGTGGAAATACCCTTTGTCGCACCAGTTCTGGTAGATGCGATCCTCGGCACCCTGGGGCGCGTACTGTTTGGCGAGTTCTTTCGGCATAAACAAAACCTCCTGGTCTGTGTTGCGGGGCTGTTTCTTGGCAAACAAAAAGACCGCCCCATGAACGATCATGGGACGGCCTGAAAATATCAAGTCGCGGTACCACCCAAATTGCCTTGGTAAAGGCCTCTTTGCGGCAGAGCAACCACCCCGCCTGCCCGGATAACGGCGGCAAATCCGGGCACGGCTAGCCAGCCGGTTCACCGTGCCTGCTCAAAAGTGACAGCAGCCCTGCCCGCTTTGCCGGACTTGCACCCGACGCCGGCTCTCTGGATAAGCGGAACAAAGCGCACTCTTTCTCATCGCATTTTTATATAACGTATCCTACCGCACCCGTTGGCGGTTGTCAAGTGAAAAATTTCGGGAATCGGCGCGGTTCCGCCGGTTTTTCCGGCGATTGGCTTGCCGTGACGGTAAGGGGGTGCTATAATATCGTTTTACAGAGGTGTATTTGGTTCAAGTATATGATATAAGGAGCACTATGGAAAGACAAAAAACAAGTCCGTGGCTCATTGCGTTCCGGGTGATTTTTACCATCGCCCTGCTGGCCTGCATTGCCTACATCTTCCGCAATTCGCTGCAGACCGGCGCGCAGTCCTCGCTGCGCAGCCAGGAGGTCATGCACGCCGTCAACAGTGCGCTGGGCAGGGTTCATCTGGGCCCCATGTCCGAGCATACCATCCGTAAGATCGCCCATTTCCTGGAATTCTCCATGGAAGGTTTTCTGCTCATGCTCTGCCTGCGGGTGTATACCGCCCACTTTGTCCGGCACATGAGCTGGCCGCTGCTGGTGGGCATGAGCACGGCGGTGATGGATGAAACCATCCAGCTGTTCATTCCCAACCGCACTTCGATGGTGACTGATATCTGGATCGACATGATGGGTGTCGTGGCAGGTCTGCTGGTGGCCCTGATCATCCTGCTGATCGTGCGGCTGCTGATGGCCTTTGCCCGGATCGAATCGGAAAACCGGGCGCTGCGGCAGGAACGGGAAGAACTGCGGCGTGCGCGCCAGGAGGCGGAACACGAGCGGCTGGCGGAACGCGCCGCCCACCGTGCCTACGAGGCACAGTTCGGGCCGGGAGAACGGCCTGCCGCGGGAGAATGGGATGAGGACAAGGAGGAACAGTCGGAATGACGACTCAACAAGCAATGGAAGCCCTGCATGCGCTGCCCCGGCTGGGCAGCGGCAAACCCGGACTGGGGCGGATGCGGAATCTGCTGGCACACCTGGGCAACCCCGAGGAGCAGCTGCAGTGTGTGCATATTGCCGGCACCAACGGCAAGGGCAGCCTGGCGGCTATGACGGCTGCCATCCTGACGGCTGCCGGTTACAAGACCGGCCTGACCATCAGCCCCTATGTGGTGGATTTCCGGGAGCGGTTCCAGATCGACGGCGAGATGATCCCGCCCCGCACCCTGGCCTCGCTGACGCAGAAGGTGCTGGATGCCATCGCCGCTATCCATGAGGAGGGCGGGGAGGCCCCGGTGCAGTTTGAGGCCATCACGGCACTGGCCTTGCTGTGGTTTGCCCGCGAAAAGTGTGATCTGGTGGTGCTGGAGACCGGTCTGGGCGGCCGGTACGATGCCACCAACGTGGTGCCGCACACACTGGTGGCGGCCATCACCAAGATCGGCTATGACCATATGGAACTGCTGGGAGATACCCTGGACAAGATCGCGGCGGAAAAGGCCGGTATCATCAAGGAAGGATGTGCGGTAGTCTGCTATCCCGACCAGCCGGCCGAGGCCATGGGGCCCATTCTGACGGCAGCGGCCGAGGCCCACACCAGCATCATCACGCCGGAGCTGGAGGATATCCGTCAGCTGCCCGGCAAAAGCCTGGAGAACCGCATCGACTACGGCGGATACCAGGCGGCCCTGGGATTCCCGGGGGCGCATCAGGCCAACCATGCCGCCATGGCGGTGGAGATCGCCCTGGCGCTCTGGCGTGAATACGGATATGAAATCTCCGACGACGCCATCATGCAGGGGCTGGAGGCTGCCCGCATGCCGGCCCGTATCGAGGTGCTGCGCCGTCATCCGCTGCTGCTTCTGGACGGCTGCCACAACCCGGACGGTACCCGCGCCCTGGCGCAGACGCTGCAGAAGGCCAAATATGACGAGAATCTGGTGGGCGTGCTGGGCATGCTGGCCGACAAGGATTATAAGAAGATGCTGGAGATCCTGGCACCCTGCTTTGCCAAGGTGTATACCGTGACGCCGGATTGCCCGCGGGCGCTCACGGGGGAGGACCTGCAGAAGGAAGCCCGGTTCCACATGGATGCCGAAGCAGCGGGCACCGTGCCGGAGGCCCTGCGCAAGGCGGTGCGCTACGCCGAGGACAACAACCTGGCGGGCGTGGTGGTCTGCGGTTCGCTGTACCTGGCGGCCGAGGCGCGGCCCTGGCTGCTCAAGGAAGCGGAAAAATAATGCGGTACCGACCGCTTGCAACAAAATATTTACTGGGAAGCCTGTATCGTAAGGATACAGGCTTTTTTATATTGTTTCGCATCATCCGCAACGAAAAGAGGACAAACCGTATGGCCAAGGTGTGTTTTGTGCCGGGCAGCGGCACGCTGGCTGCCTATCTCAGCGGCGAGATCGATCATCATGCCGCCCAGTCCCTGCGCAGGGAGATCGACGCCCAGGTGGACGACCGTCTGCCCGAACTGCTGACGCTGGATTTTTCCGGCGTCACCTTCATGGATTCCTCCGGCGTGGGACTGATTCTGGGCAGGGACCGGCATATTGCCTCCCTGGGCGGGCGGCTCACCGTACAGAACCCGCCGCCCACCGTGCGGCGGATGCTGGATCTGGCCCACATTACTTATGCCTGAGAGGACTTTGCCATGAAAATGCTCAATCAAGTCAAGATTACCTTTGCCAGCCGTTCGGTGAACGAGGGCTTTGCCCGGGCGGCGCTGGCGGCGTTTCTGGTGCAGCTGGACCCCACGGTGCCCCAGCTGGCCGATCTGAAGACGGCGGTCTCGGAGGCAGTTACCAACTGTATTGTACACGCCTACCCGGACGCCATCGGCCCCATCACCATGACGGCCGGATTGTATGAGGGAGGCCTGGTGCGGATCACCATCAGCGACCGCGGCGTGGGCATCGAGGATGTTCCCAGGGCTATGGAACCCATGTATACCACCGGCGACCCGTCGGAGCGGGCAGGGCTGGGTTTTGCGGTCATGCAGAGTTTTATGGATAAAGTCCGGGTTTCCTCCACGCCGGGCAAGGGCACCCGCGTCACGCTGACTAAACGGCTGGAGGCCCGCGATTGACCCTTACATATATAGTAAAGGGGGAACCGCTATGCCTGCACAGAGCATTGAGCTGCTGCCGCGCGCGGAATTTATTGAGAAAAATCTGGGGCTGGTGCATGCCTGCGCCGGACGCTTCAAGGGGCGCGGCATTGAATATGAGGAACTGTACGCAGCCGGTTGCCTGGGACTGGTCAAGGCATGCGACGGGTTCGATACAGGCCGGGGTGTCTGCTTCTCCACTTATGCTGTGCCAGTCATCCTGGGGGAGATCAAAAAGCTGTTCCGGGACGGCGGCACCGTCAAGGTCAGTCGTTCCCTCAAAGAACTGGGGCTGAAAATCAATGCTGAACGGGAACGCTGTCTGAAAAAGACAGGGCAGGAGCCCGGTGTGACCCAGCTGGCGGAAACCTTGCAGACAACGCCCGAACAGATCGCACTGGCCATACGTGCTTCGCTGCCGGCCATCTCCCTGACGCCCACCGATGAAGAGGACGGGCAAAGGGAATGGGATGTGCCGGTGGAATCCCCGGAGGAGAGCCTGTCCGATCGGATCGGCCTTGCGGAGGTGATGGACAAGCTGTCACCCAGTGACCGCCAGATGATCCGGCTGCGCTTTTTTGGGGGACGCACCCAGAGCGAAACGGCGAAAGTATTGGGGACCACACAGGTACAGGTCTCCCGCAGGGAGCGCAAGGTTCTCAAATGGATGCGGGCGGAACTGCTGGGGGAGAGCCTTCCAGCGTTATAATGCAATAAAGATAAGCGTGCGTTCGTCAGAATGCACGCTTTTTGTTTAAGAAATTGTGCTTCTCAACAAAAGTAGGACTTCTGTATTGACAGATGCAAAGAAAATGTGGTATGATACGCCTACCATCACAAGAAAAGGCGATGCAACGTCCTTCTGAAAGAAATGCGAAAAAAATCGCAAAAAAACTGAAAAAAGGTGTTGACAAACGCTTTACGGGGTGGTATTATAGTCAAGCTGTCCGGCGCGAGAGCGAACACGACAGCCGCTGAAAACCGCATAACAACAGCCTTTGAAGGTTTTTCGGGAGCTTGGCTCCCGAAAAAAACTTCAAAAAAATCTCAAAAAAGTTCTTGACAAACGGAACTTCATGAGATATAATAAATAGGCTGTTACGCGAGATGCGAACAGCGAGCAGGACCTTGAAAATTGAACAAAACTGAAACTTGTGGAACCTTATCGTGGGTTTGG
>CALXHT010000027.1 GCA_944388215.1 uncultured Gemmiger sp.
CGGCTTGATTTTGTGTCGCCTTTTTCACTTCCCTAAAAAATCTGAAATTCCTACTTGACTTTTATTAGCAGGTCTTTTCAGCTTACAGGTGGAAGCAGCGTTTGATGGAACGGTATTCCCCCAGCACCAGCAGATGGCCGTCGGCGGGCAGCACGGTGCCGGAGGCAATGTTCACCATGACCGAACCGTTTTTCTTGATGCCCAGCAGGTTGATGCCGTATTTCTTGCGGATATCCAGGTCGCCCACCGTCTGGCCCACCCAGTTTTCGGGGGTGGGCACCTCCATGATGGCATTGTTGGCGTCCAGCTCCACATAGTCCACCAGATGGCTGGACCCGTAGCGCACCGCCGCCCACTTGGCCAGCTGCTTTTCGGGGTAGAGAACCTCGTCGGCGCCGTTGCGCAGCAGGAACTTGGCCTGCACGTCCCGCTCGGCGCGGGAAACCACCAGCTGGGCGCCCAGCTCCTTGAGCAGGGAGGTGGTCTCCAGCGAACTCTGGAAATCCCCGCTGATGGCCACGATGCACACATCAAAGTTGCGCACGCCCAGGGCTTTCAGGAATTCGGCGTTGGTGCTGTCGCCGATCTGGGCGTTGGTGACGATGTCCAGCACATCGTTGACCCGGTCTTCGTTGGAATCCACGGCCATGATCTGGTGGCCCTGGGCGTTGAGCTGCATGGCGATGTGGCGGCCGAAACGGCCCAGGCCGATGAGCAAGAATGATTTCATAACGGACTTCCTTTCCCGTCAGCCGACGGTGATGCGTTCCTGGGGCAGGCGGCTGCCGGCCTTGGAGAAGCCGGACAGGGCTGCGTAGATCAGGGTCAGGCCGCCCACGCGGCCGATGAACATAAGGGCGATGAGGATACCCTGGGAGAGAAGCCCCAGGCCGGGGGTGAGCCCCAGGGAGAGGCCCACGGTGCCCACGGCGGAGGCGGCCTCAAAGAGGCAGGCCGACAGCGGCAGGCCCTCCACGGCGCTGATGACGAATCCGCCCGCCAGAAAGAGGGTCAGATACATCATGCCGATGGTGGCGGCGCTGCTGACCACCTTGCCGTCCAGCCGACGGCCGAAGAAGTGGGGCTCGGACTGGCGGCGGAACACCGCGATGGCGTTGGCAAAGAGGACCGCCAGGGTGGTGGTCTTCATACCGCCGGCGGTGGACCCCGGCGAGCCGCCGATGAGCATGAGCAGGATGGTGAGGCCCTGGCCCACGCCGGACAGGGCGGTCAGGTCGGCGGTGTTGAAGCCGGCCGTGCGGGGCGTCACCGACTGGAAGAGGGAAGCCAGCAGCCGCTCCCCGGCGGGCAGGGCGGAAAACTCCCCGAAGAAGAACCACAGGGCGGGCAGCACGATGAGCAGGGCGGTGGTGGACAGAATGACCTTGCTCTGCATGCGGTAGCGGTGCAGCCGCAGCTTGTTGGCGCGGATGTCGTCCCAGGTCAGGAAGCCGATGCCGCCCACCACAATGAGAGCCATGATGGTCAGGTTGATGACGGGGTCGGCGCGGTAGCCGGTGAGCGAGGCGTACTTGGCATCGGGAGTGCCCAGCAGGTCGAACCCGGCGTTGCAGAAGGCCGAGACCGAGTGGAACACCGCCATCCAGACCCCGCGCAGGCCGTGGTCACGCCAGAACACCGGCAGCATGCAGAGGGCGCCCAGCGCCTCGATGAAGAGGGAAGCCTTGATGATGAAACCGGTGAGCCGGACGATGCCGCCCACCTTGGGGGCGGCGATGGCTTCCTGCATGGTGCCGCGCTGCATCAGGGAGATCCTGCGCCCCGACAGCAGCGAGAAGAAGGCGGCCACCGTGATGACCCCCATGCCGCCGATCTGGATGAGGATGAGGATGACGGCCTGGCCGAACAGCGACCAGTGGGTGGCGGTATCCTGCACCACCAGACCCGTTACACAGACGGCGGAGGTGGCGGTGAAGAGAGCCTGGTGGAAGGGGGTAACGGTGCCGTTCTGGGCCGAAAAGGGCAGCATGAGCAGCAGACTGCCCCCCAGAATGACGGCAGCAAATAAAAGGATGATGGTTTGAAAGGTTGTCAGCCGCGGCGGGCGGAACCCTGCCATGAAAACGCCTCCCGGAACACAGAAATTGTATTTTACCATTATAGGGGTGCCCCGGTAAAGAGAGTATAAAAATCCGCCGCCTGACATTAAGACGGTATTAAGATGCACGAAAAAAGGCAGGACACGTGGAAGTGTCCTGCCGGAAGAAAGGCGATATTCAGCGCTTGACCACGGGGACGGGGTCATCGCAGTGTTTATCCAGGTCGTTGATGTACAGTTTTGTCTCCCGCACCACCACGCCGGAGAGCAGCAGCACGGCGATGAGGTTGGGAATGGCCATCAGGGCGTTGAGGGTATCGGCCACGGTCCAGACCAGGTTGAGGGCCACCACGGGGGAGATGGCCGCCACCGCCACATAGAGGATGCGGTAGACGAACTGTCCCTTGCTGCCCACCAGGTATTCCAGGCACCGCTCGCCGTAGTAGGACCAGCCCAGCACGGTGGAGAAGGCGAAGGAGATGATGCCCACCACCAGGATGACGGGGCCCAGCAGGGGGATCTGGTCGAAGGCCAGGGTGGTGAGGATGCCGCCGTCCGAGATGGCGCCCATGTCGATGGAGGGATTCTTCATGATGCTGGACACCAGCACAAGGCCGGTCATCAGGCAGACCACCACGGTGTCCCAGAAGGTGCCGCTGGAGGAGACCAGCGCCTGGCGCACGGGGTTGCGGGTCTGGGCGGCCGCCGCCACGATGGGGGCGGAGCCCATGCCGGATTCGTTGGAGAACAGGCCCCGGGCGATGCCGTACCGCATGGCCAGCATGATGCCGCCGCCGGTAAGGCCGCCGGCCGCCGCGCCGGGGGTGAAGGCCAGCTTGAGGATGGTGGCCACGGCGGGCAGCAGGAAGTCGCGGTTGTAGATGAGGATGCCCAGGCAGCCCAGAATGTAGAAGGCGGCCATCAGGGGCACCAGCTTCTCGCAGACGGTGGCGATGCTCTGGATGCCGCCGAAGATGACCAGCGCGGTCAGGAAGGCCACCACGGCGCCCACCACCCATTGGGGGATGCCCATGTTGGCCTGGCAGACGGTGGCAATGGCGTTCACCTGGGTGGCGCAGCCGATGCCGAAGGAGGCCAGCGTGCCGAACAGGGCGAACAGCACGCCCAGCCATTTCAGGTGCAGGCCCCGCTCCAGGGCGTACATGGCGCCGCCCTGCATGCGGCCGTCGGCGGTCTTGACGCGGTATTTCACGGCGATGAGCGACTCGGCGTATTTGGTGGCGATGCCGAAGATGCCGGCGATCCAGCACCAGAAGACAGCGCCCGGTCCGCCCAGGGCGATGGAGGTGCCCACACCGATGATGTTGCCGGTGCCGATGGTGGAAGCCAGGGCGGTGGTCAGGGCGGCGAACTGGGAAACCTCGCCCTCCGCTTCGGGGTCGCGGGTGACCGAAAGGCGGATGGCGGTAAGCAGCTTGCTCTGGATGCCGCGGGTGCGCACGGTCATGAACAGGTGAGTGCCCAGCAACAGCAGCATGGTGGGCCAGGCCCACACCCACTGGTTGGTCACGTTGATGAAATTGACGATGGCGTCCATCATGGTTGGTATCTCCCCCTTGGCAGTATTTGACAGCAAAAAAACAGGGCCTGCCGCGCCGTACCTAGCGCGCACACGCCGACGTATCGATGCAATTCCTATTGTATGATACAACATTTGACGTTACGCCGTCAAGGCAAACCCTTTTGCAAGGAAAAAACCGTTGTGGTACAATGGCAGCAGAACCTTTGCCGAAAGGAGGCCCTGCCCATGGCGCGGCCCACAGTCTATCTCATCACCGGTGCACCCTGCACCGGCAAATCCACACTGGCCGCCTGGCTCTGCCGCCGTCTGCCCCGGCCGGCGGCGGGTCTGCGCACCTTCTGCACCGGGAGGAGCCCGGCAGGGGCGCTTTTCTCGCTGCAGAACCTGGCGGACGGCACCGTGCATCCCTGCACCCGGGCGGAAGTGGATCGCGTGCTTCCTTTATATACTGTGTGGGAAGAGACGGCAGCCCCTCTGGTGCGGGCAGCGCTGCAGGCGGGTACCGGCACCCTGCTGCTGGACGAAGCCCTGCCGCCCCACCCCGCATGCCCGGCCTGGAAGGATGCCCTGGCGGCGGCGCTGGGCAGCGGCCTGCCCCTGGTGGTGACGGCGTCCCGGGCGGGAGCCCAGGCCATCGGGGCGCTGGCCCCGGGAGAAGTCCGGCTGCTGGATCTGGATGCCCGGTCCCCTGAAGACCTGCGCGCCGCCCTGGCCGCCGAAAGCCCCGCGCCGCTGCACGCCGGGGTCAGTGTGCGGCTGTTCCGGGAGGAAAAATGCTTCGGTGCCGGGCCGATGGAACTGCTGGAACTGGTGGGCCGCACCGGCTCGCTGCACCGGGCGGCGGGGGTCATGGGGATGGCTTACTCCAAGGCGTGGAAGATGCTGCGGGAGCTGGAACGGCAGTGGGGCTTCGCCATGCTGGAACGGCGGCCCGGCGGCACCGGGGGCGGCGGTTCGCTGCTCACGCCCCCGGCCTGGGAACTGCTGCGGCGCTACCGTGCCCTGCGGTGGGAGACCGAGCGGGCGGCGGAACAGTCCTTCGGGCGGTGGTTCGGGGATTTTTCCGGCGGGACCTTTTTGCAGGAATAATACAAATTGTATTTACAACACAAAATGCTCGGAATGGAAATAAAAGTATGACTTTTCAAGAAAAATGCGCATGGGTACAGCATAAATGCAGAGGAACTGCTGTGGGATTTTGTGGTATTTGCCGTATTTTTTTCGTCACAGCGTGCCAAATATTGACAGCATGCCGCCCGCTGTTAGTATAATAGGGAAGAATTTCTGCCCGACGGCAGAAAACCCGAGTATCGGAGGAAAGGCGGCAAGTAAATGAAAGAGGAAATCCAACACAAGGAGTATGTCACTCCCTACGAGTTCAAGGGCAAACTGCCCTGGCGTCAGGCGGTACCCCTGGGCCTGCAGCATGTGCTGGCCATGTTCGTGGGCAACCTGACCCCCATCCTGATCATCACCAGTGCCTGTGCGGCCGGCGGCGGGGCGGAGGTGTTCGCCCAGATCCAGGTGGCGCTGCTCCAGAATGCCATGCTGGTGGCCGGCATCGTCACGCTGGTCCAGCTGTTCTCGGTGGGCCCCATCGGCGGCCAGGTACCCATCATCATGGGCACCAGCTCCGGCTTCATCGGCGTCTTCCAGAGCGTCAACACCATCATGGGCGGCGGCATCCTGAGCTACGGCGCCATGATGGGTGCCTCCATTGTGGGCGGCCTGTTTGAGACGGTGCTGGGCGCCTTCCTCAAACCCCTGCGCCGCTTCTTCCCGGCGGTGGTCACCGGCACGGTGGTCATGTCCATCGGTCTGTCGCTGATCAGCGTGGGCGTGGGCTCCTTCGGCGGCGGCACCTCCGCCAGTGACTACGGCTCGATGGAAAACCTGCTCATCGCCCTGGTGGTCATGATCATCATTCTGGTGCTCAAGCACGGCACCAAGGGGCTGACCAGCTCCTCCTGCATCCTCATCGGCATCATCTGCGGCTACATCATCTGCGCCGTGCTGCCCTTCTTCCTCTCCACCACCGGCGTCACCGCCGACGGTGTGGAGTACACCAAGGCCTGGGTGCTCAACTGGGACAAGGTGGCTGAGGCTTCCTGGTTTGCCGTGCCCCAGATCATGCCCGTCAAGCCGGTGTTTGACCTGCGGGCCATCCTGCCGGTGGGCGTCATGTTCATCGTCACCGCCGTGGAGACGGTGGGCGATATCTCCGGCGTGACCGAGGGCGGCATGGGCCGCGAAGCCACCGACAAGGAACTGTCCGGCGGCATCATCTGCGACGGTCTGGGCTCCACCTTTGCGGCCTTCTTCGGCGTGCTGCCCAACACCAGCTTCAGCCAGAACGTGGGCCTCGTCACCATGACCAAGATCGTCAACCGTACCGCCCTGGCCTTCGGCGCCGTATTCCTGGTGCTCTGCGGCCTGCTGCCCAAGCTGGCGGCGCTGGTCTCCATCATGCCCCAGAGCGTGCTGGGCGGTGCAGCGGTCATCATGTTCTCCTCCATCGTCATGAGCGGCATCCAGCTCATCACCAGCGACAAGCTCACCCCCCGCAACATGACCATCGTGTCGGTGGCGCTGGGCCTCGGCTATGGTATGGGCTCCAACACCGCCGTGCTGGCGGGTCTGCCCCAGCTGGTGCAGCTGATCTTCGGCGGCTCCGGCATCGTGCCCGCCGCCGTGGTGGCCATCCTGCTCAACGTGCTGCTGCCCAAGGACAAACCCGCGGAAGCCGTTCCGGCTGCCGGGGAGAGCGCCAAGCAGTAAAAAACAGAAAAATTTGTCGCCCCGCCGCCCCGGCGGGGCTTTTTCTTTGCGGGTTTCCATGGTATACTGGAACCAAGAAAGCATACTTTTGTGAGGAGGTAGCACCTTGCTGACCATCAAGCGATACGTCCGCGCGCAAAGCCTGGACGAAGCCTATACCCTGTGCCAGAAGCGGGCCAATGTGGTGCTGGGCGGGATGCTGTGGCTCAAGACCCAGAACCGCACGGTGGACACCGCCATCGATCTGAGCGACCTGGGACTGGATACCATTGAAGAGACCCCCGACGCCTACCGCATCGGGGCCATGGTGACGCTGCGCACCCTGGAACAGCACCCGGGTCTGAACGAACTGACCCGGGGCGCCCTGGCGGACAGCGTGCGGTCCATCGTGGGGGTGCAGTTCCGCAACCTGGCCACGGTGGGGGGCAGCCTCTACGGCCGGTTCGGCTTCTCCGACGTACTGACGCTGTTCCTGGCGCTGGACGCCGTGGTGGAGCTGCACCACGGCGGGGCGGTGCCGCTGGCGGACTACGCCGCCCGTCCCTATGAGCGGGACATCCTGACCCACATCGTGGTGCCCAAAGCGGTGGGCAAGGTGGCCTACCTGGCCCAGCGCAACATCTCCACCGACTTCCCGGTGCTGACCTGCGCCGTGGCGGTGCGGGCGGACGGTGTGTGCTGCGCCATCGGTGCCCGGCCCATGAAGGCACAGCTCTACACCGGCGACCCCGCCCTGCTGGCAGGGGGCATCACGCCGGAATCCGCCGCGGCCTTCGGCAAGAGCATCGCCGACGAAGCTACCTTTGGCAGCAATCTGCGGGCCGGGGCGGACTACCGCCGCGCCGTCTGCGGGGTGCTGGTACGCCGGGCCCTGCTGGCCTGCAAGGAGGATGCATAATGGAAATCCAACTGAAACTCAACGGCCGCCCGGTGCGTGACAGCATCGACGCCGACACCCTGCTCATCGACTTTGTGCGCGCCCACGGCTGCGCCAGCGTCAAGCGGGGCTGCGAAACCTCCAACTGCGGGCTGTGCACCGTGCTGCTGGACGGCAAACCGGTGCTGTCCTGCTCGGTGCTGGCGGCCCGGGCGGACGGCCATGAAGTCCAGACGCTGGAGGGCCTGCAGGCCGAGGCGGAAGCCTTTGTGGGCTTTATTGCCGACCAGGGCGCCGAGCAGTGCGGCTTTTGCAACCCCGGCTATGTGATGAACACCATCGCCCTGCTGCGGGAAAATCCCGACCCCACCGACGACGAGATCCGCGCCTATCTTGCGGGCAATCTCTGCCGCTGCTCGGGGTACGAGGGACAGCTGCGGGGCATCCGGGCATTTCTGAATGCCCGCAACCAGGCAAAGGAGGGAAACTGAGGTGGCCGAACTGAAAACCGTGGGCAAGCCGCTGCGCAAGAAGGACGCCATGAACCTTTTGCTGGGCAAGCCCGCCTTCACCGAGGATGTGACCCCCCGGGACTGCCTGGTGGTCAAGGTGCTGCGCAGCCCCCATGCCCATGCGCTGATCCGCTCCATCAAGACCGACATCGCCCTGAAGGTGCCCGGCATGGTGGCCATCTACACCTGGCAGGATGTGCCCCACAACCGGTACACCAACGCGGGCCAGACCTACCCCGAGCCCTCGCCCCACGACCGGCTGATCCTCGACCGGCGGGTGCGCTTTGTGGGGGACGCGGTGGCCATTCTGGCCGGCGAGACCGAGAAGGCCGTGGACAAGGCCATGAAGCTCATCAAGGTGGACTACGAGGTGCTGCCCGCCGTGCTGGACCCCCACACCGCCAAGGACAACCCGGTGCTCGTCCATCCCGAGGAGGACTGGGAGGCCCTTTGCCCGGTGGGCGCCGACAACAAGCGCAACCTGGTGGCCAGCGAGACCTGCGGCGAAGGCGACGTGGAGGCGGTGCTGGCCGACTGCGACGTGGTCATCGACCATGTGTGGCACACCAAGGCCTGCCAGCAGGCCATGATGGAGACCTTCCGCACCTACACCGAGATCGATCCCTACGGGCGGCTGCATGTGGTCAGCTCCACCCAGATCGTCTTCCATGTGCGGCGGATCCTCTCCATCGCTTTGGGCATTCCCAAATCCAAGATCCACGTGGAAAAGCCCCGCATCGGCGGCGGCTTCGGCGCCAAGCAGACCTCGGTGTCGGAGGTCTACCCGGCCTTTGTGACCTGGAAGACCGGCCGTGCCGCCCGCATCGTCTACAGCCGGGAGGAATGCCAGATCGCCGGCAGTCCCCGGCACGAGATGGAGGTCCATGTAAAGCTGGGCGCCGATAAAAACGGCAAGATCCGGGCCCTGGACGTCTACACCCTGTCCAACTCGGGCGCCTACAGCGAGCACGGTCCCACCACGGTGGGCCTGTCGGGCCATAAGTCCATCCCGCTCTACACTGGCAGCCTGGAGGCCTTCCGCTTCGCCTACGATGTGGTCTACACCAACGTGCAGGCCGCCGGTGCCTACCGCGGCTACGGTGCCACCCAGGGCATCTTCGCGGTGGAAAGCGCCGTCAACGAGCTGGCCGGCAAGCTGGGCATCGACCCGGTCAAACTGCGGGAACAGAACATGGTGCGGGAAGGCATGATTATGCCCGCCTACTACAACGAACCCGCCAACGCCTGCGCTCTGGACCGGTGCATGGCCCGCTGCAAGGAACTCTTCCACTGGGACGAGAAGTACCCGGTGCGGGATATGGGCAACGGAAAGGTGCGCGCCGCCGGTGTGGCCATGGCCATGCAGGGGTCGGGCATCTCGGGGGTGGACGTGGGTTCTGCCACCGTCAAGCTCAGCGACGACGGTTCCTACAACCTGATCATCGGTGCCGCCGATATGGGCACCGGCTGTGATACCATTCTGGCCCAGATGGTGGCCGAGTGCATGGACTGCGACCTGGACAACGTGGCGGTCTTCGGCGCCGATTCCGACGCCTCCCCCTACGATTCCGGCTCCTATGCCTCCTCCACCACCTATGTCACCGGCAAGGCGGTGGAAAAGGCCTGCCAGCAGCTGAAAGCCCAGCTCTGCACCCTGGCCGCAGGGAGCCTGGGCTGCACCCCCGACGAGCTGGAATTCACCGGCAAGGCGGTGCGCCGCTGCGACGGCACGGCGGAAATCAGCCTGGCCGATCTGGCCGTCAGTTCCCAGTGCAACAACAACACGGCGGTGCAGGTCACGGCCACCCACTCCTCGCCGGTATCGCCGCCCCCCTTCATGGTGGGCATGGCGGAGATCGAGCTGGACAAGGAGACCGGCAGCGTCACGGTGCTGGACTACAAGGCCGTGGTGGACTGCGGCACTCCCATCAACCCCAACCTGGCCCGGGTCCAGACCGAGGGCGGCATCGTCCAGGGCATCGGCATGGCCCTCTACGAGAATGTGACCTACAGCGACAAGGGCCGCATCCTGGAAAACTCCCTCATGCAGTACAAGATCCCCACCCGGCTGGACATGGGCCATCTGCAGGTGGAATTCGAGTCCAGCTACGAGCCCACCGGGCCCTTCGGCGCCAAGTCCATCGGCGAGATCGTCATCAACACGCCCTCCCCGGCCATCGCCCACGCCATCTACCGGGCCACCGGGCTGTGGTTCCGGGAACTGCCCATCACCCCCGAGAAGATCCTCATGGGGCTGCAGAACCAGGCAAAATGACCCATCTGATCTATCTGGCGGCGGGGGCTTCCCGCCGGTTCGGGGCCGACAAGCTGCTGGCCGACTATCACGGCAGGCCGCTGTTTTCCCATGGACTGCAAACGCTGGCGGAGGTCTGCGCCGGGCGGCGGGATGCCGACCTGACGGTGGTGACCAATACCCCGGCCATCGCCGAGGCGGCCCGGGCCCTGGGCGCCCGGGCGGTGCCCAGCCCCCAGAGTGACCTCGGCCAGAGTTACAGCATCCGGGCCGGGCTGGACGCCGTGGAGCCGCTGGGGGCAGGGGACTTCCTGCTCTTTGCGGTGGCCGACCAGCCCCGGCTGCGTCCCGACACGGTCCGGCGCTTTCTGGCGCTGGCGGTGCCCGGCACCTGGGCGGCCACGGCGTCCTGTGGTGACCGGGTGGGCAATCCCGGCCTCTTCTGCGCCGCGCTGCTCCCCGCCCTGCGGGCTTTGCAGGGGGACAGGGGCGGCCGGGCGGTGCTCAACCGTTACCCGGAGCGGCTGCTGCGGGTGGCGTGCGCTCCCGAGGAACTGGAGGACATCGACACCCCCGCCGACCTGACATAAAACAAAGAACCGCCCCGCATCACGGGATTTACGTGACGCGGGGCGGTTTTCCTATGGCAAAAAATCCAATCAGCGGGGGCCGCCCAGGAAGAAGAGGGCGACGGTGCCGGGGCCGCTGTGGGCGCCGATGACGGGGCCGATATCGCCGGTGCAGATCCGCTTCACACCGTAGGCCTTGATCTTGTCCACCACGTACTGGCAGTCCTCGGGGCAGCCGCCGTGGCTCACAAACACCGTCATCTCGCTGTAGTTCTTGTCGGCGGAGGCGGCAAAGTGCTTGACCAGGGCGTCCAGGCTGGCCCGGCGGCCGCGGACCTTCTCCATGGCCACCAGGTGACCCTCGGGATCCACGTGCAGCACCGGTTTGATGCCCAGCAGCGTGCCCGCCACAGCGGCGGCGCCGCTGAGACGCCCGCCCCGTTTGAGGAACATCAGGTCGTTGACGGTGAACCAGGCGCAGAACCGCTGGGTGTTCTTCTGGGCAAAGTCGATGAGCTCATCCATGGAGGCGCCGTTCTTGCGCATCATGGCCAGGGTGTAGGCGAAGAGTCCCTCGCCCATGCTGGCCTGCAGACTGTCAATGCTGACCATCCGCCGGTCGGGGTACTTTTCCTGCAGCTCCTCGATGGCGATCTTGCTGGCCTGGTAGGTGCCGGACAGGCCGCTGGAGAAGGCGATATAGAGGATGTCCTTGCCCTGCTCCAGGAAGGGGGTGAAGGCCGCCTCGTAGTCGGTGATGCCCACCTGGCTGGTGGTGGACATGCTGCCGTTGCGCAGCTTGTCGTAGAAGGTCTCGGGGCTCATCTCCCGGTTGTCGGGATAGTTGCGGTAGCTCTGGCCGTCCAGCGTGAAGGTCATGGGCAGTATCTGAATATCCATTTCCTGCACGAGCTCGGGGGTCAGGTCACAGGTGGATTCACTGAACAGAACGTAGTTTTCCATCACAAAACTCCTTTGTGTAAACTGGCGGGTCGCACCCCGCCGTATATACTACCATAATACCCTGTTTTGGCCGCAAAATCAATACAAAGACATACCGGTTCCGGGCAAAACAAAACCCATGGCCCGGGGCCATGGGGAAACATCAGTTCAGGCAGGCTTTCTCAAAGGCTTCCATGGGTTTGAGCAGGATTTTCGTCAGCTGGCCCACCAGCACAGCGGCGGCGATGGTACCTTCCCGCACGCCGTCCAGATGGCCCAGGAAGACGAAGGACAGAATGATGGACAGCGCCACCAGCGTCAGGTCAAAGGTCATCTTCATGTTGCCGAACTTGACGGGGGCCACCTGGCAGATGGCCAGCACGATGCCCTCGCCGGCGGTGACGATCAGCCGGGCCACCACTTCCATGCTGACGCCCAGCGCCACCAGGAAGATGCCCACCAGACAGGTCAGCCACTGCTGCCAGTAGGCGGTGGGGTCCAGGCTGCGGATGAGCCAGGAGGCCACGTCGATGGTGGTGCCGAACAGGATGGCCGCCGGCAGCTGCAGCAGCTGGAACCACTGGTAGCGGCTGCGCAGGATGGCGATCTGGATCAGCACGAAGATGGCGTTCATGATGATGGTGGTGGTGCCCACGCTCAGCCCCGAGATGGCGCCCGTCACATAGGGCACGCTGGAGATGGGCGAGGTGCCCAGGGCAGCCGTGATGGAAAAGGCCACGCCGAAGGCCATGACGATCAGCCCCAGACAGAGCATGACGATCCGCTTGCACAGCGAAACAGCAGAATATTTCCGGATTTCCTTCATGATAATTCCCTCTCCTTTTTGGTTTCGGCCTGCAGGCAGCCGTACAGTGTGCTCAGCAGCTGCTGCAGCGTCTGCACCTGTTCCGGCGCCAGGCCCCGGGTCACATCCGCCTCAAACTGGCGGAAGATCTCCTCCGCCCGGTCGGCGGCCTCCCGGCCCTTGTCGGTGAGCGAAACATAGAGCGACCGGCGGTTGCCGGCCTTCTGGCGGCGCAGAATCAGGCCGGCGTCCTCCATCCGCAGCAGGATGCTGCCCACCGTGGCGGGTTCGATCTCACAGTAGGCGGCAATGGTCTTCTGGTCGGCCTCGCCGTACAGGCGCAGGTATTCCAGCACCTTGGGCTGGCCGGCCGTCAGACCGATGCGGCCCATCCGATTCACGATCCGCTTGTGGAACAGGGCGTTGGTCTTCATCAGCAGGTAGTGCAGGCTCTCCATAGTGAGTCTCCTTACTATAAGCAAACTTATTATCCACTCCATTGTACGCCGCGCCGGGCGAATGTCAAGGGGGCAACTCCCAAAAAGGCAACAAAAAAGGCGCCGCCCAAAGGGCAGCGTCGCAAAGATTCAGTGGTTGTCGTGGGCAGCGGCGGATTCAGCCAGCTGCTTGCGGAACAGGTTGCGGAAGATCAGGCGGGTCAGCGGGCCGGCAAACAGCAGCTGCCAGATCAGCGCCATGGGCATGTTCATGCCCCAGGTCTGGATCCAGGTGCCGAATCTGGGGGTCTTGAACAGCAGGGTGGCGATGAGGCTCATGGTGGGGCACATCAGGCAGACGATCATGGTGGAGATGGCGTAGGTGATGATCTGGGGCCGGTCGGTGGGACGCACCACCGTGAAGGCCAGCTTGGTGGCCAGCTTTTCCACGATGAAGAACTCCAGGATGGCGGCGATGGGCATCATGATGGGCAGCTCATGCAGGGCCATGACGAAGGTGGCGTTGGTGACGCCGTTGGTGTTCAGGGCCACGTTGTAGCAGATCATACCGTAGACCATGATCAGCGCCATGATGATGGTGTAAACAACATTCTGAAATTTGGTTTGGGGCATACTTTCTCTTCTCCTTTATAACCTTCTGAAAAAACTCGGCCTTACCGTGAACAGGTCCGTAAAAAGTAGACAATAGACAAAAAACCTCCCCGTGTAGGATAATAGAAGTACAGATAGGAGCTCTATATTATTTTAGAAGAATTCTAATCTGATTATTGACCATTTTAGAGAGGGTTTGCAAGCGTTTTTCACTGATAAAAACATCACTATGATTTTCAAATTGAAATCCTTGTTAAAATTTTGGGGACGGTTCCTATTCATAATTAACAAAGGGGATATCGCATGACCTCTCCGTCCGCTTTTTAATCTTATGGTTTGATGTACACATTTCAAAAGCCGGGGGCTTGCGCCTCCGGCTCTCTTTATTGTTGGATCATTTGCTTGCCGCAATCCATGCACAGGATGCGGACCTCTTTTGTCGCCCGCACGCTGTTGCCGCAGCAGGGGCAAACATATTTGCGGTGGTGGCTGTTTCCGTTGGTGGTTGGTGCGGTTCCTGCCTCGCCGCCCGCTGCATTTCCGCTGCCCGCACCCCGCGGGGGGATGCTCCATTCGATGCGGTGCATCTTTATGTCCTCCCAGCCCTGCTCCAGAACGAACTCGCAAAGGGCGTCTGTCGGCTGGGTGATGCTCCACCCGATGCGCGGGTCATAACTGATGTCAAGATCACGGGCCGTGGCTGCATCGCGAAATTTTTTGTTGTGATAGGCCCCGCCGCGGTTGGTGTCCTGGATGCCCTGCTGCATATTCCAAAGATGGACACATTCATGCAACATGGTGGCGACCACATTCTCGATGGGGCGGTCCAATGTCCCCGCGCCGATGTTAAGTTCATGGCGGGTGCTCGTTCCTTTGTGCCACGCCTTGGCGACGGTCACATGACCATAAGCCCGCGGGGTGCTCTGTATGGTGATGATGGGTTCCTCTAGTTGCCCGCCAAAATATTTGGCGTTCAATGCTCTGAAAATCTTTTCAAGATATCCTGCGGTCCTGGAAGTCTTGACGGTCTCTTTCATTTTTAGTTCCTCGCTTTCAAAATTTCAATTCTAAGCAGCGCTTAAAATTGTTTCGTCCGCGATTAGCCCCCAAATCCTTGAGCCATGAGTGTCAAAGGGGAACGTGGAATACCGCAGCGGAACGAGTGTAGCGAGGATATGCCGCGAAAGCCCCTTGACACTCGATGCGCAAGGGTTTATTCTTTCGCGCTGGACAAAAAAATGCAGAATAACGGACAAATAACGGACAAAAATCCGGATTCATAATCATAAACAAATAAAAAAATAACGCAGACAGCAATTTCTTGCGTATCTGCGTTATTTTTGTTGGCTGCCCCTCTCGGACTTGAACCGAGGACACCCTGATTAACAGTCAGGTGCTCTAAAATAGCGAATTTTGTCGAAAAGTAAAAAATATATCGTTATTATGATGATAAATTACTTGAAAATGATTTTTCCTGCCAATGATGTGAAGGCAAACTGCAAAAACGAAAAAATAACGTAAATGCGAGAAAAACGCCTACGGCTTGACGCTGCAGACGCTTTTCTTGGTTTGCCCGGTACAGGACAGGAAGAAAGAATAGTTTGATGTGAGGTTAAGGTTTATGGAGTAGCCTCGCTGGATCTCAACCCGCTGATAGAGTTCCCGCAAGATTTCGCGCTGTTCCTCTTCTGTGGCAGTGGGTAGTATACGTTTCCACCTTAGGACAGTGGCGTATAGGAAAGACAGGTTGCGAGAAATGTATTGCAGATATTGATTTTGGTCGTTCAACCGATCTACCCAGCCGGACAAGCGATTGCAAATTGTATTCTGTTCGTGAATCAGAGCGCTCAGTTCTTTGGCGGTATATTTGCTTCTGCCATCCAGAACGCGAACTACTTCATTTTCTCTCTTGGAGAGGTCTGCCTTTGCCGATTCCAGATGGTCCTTTTCTTCCTGTAGATGCTGCTTTGCTGCTTTGCGCTTCTTCTCCAAAGTTTTCCGCAAGGAAGCTTCTGAATGTGCGGTAAATAGATCCAGCAGGGTAGAGGTCTGCCGCAGAACCATAGAATCTACGGTTTCGGCTGTATAGGTGGATTGTCCGCGCTCAGTAAGCTGAGTTTTCCGACAGATAGGACAGACATACTGAGTTTTGTTTCGCCGGGAGTTTTCTGCCGGACGGCTGGTGGAAAGACGATGTCCACAGGTGCCGCAAAAGAGAATGCCAGAAAGGAGTGCCGGCGTTCCCTTTCTTGGTATCGAGCGCCGCTGAACTGTAGCCACAGAACGCTTGGCAAGAATTTGGTTTGCCTTTTCAAAAGTGGTCTCATCAATCATCTGCAAAATCGGAATATGTGGTGAGGCAACGTCCCGCTTTATTATGTATCCGAGGTAAGCGCGGTTCTGCAGAATGCTCTTAATTGTCCGACATTGGAATTTGGCACCTGCCCGTGTGCGCAGCCCTCGCTGGTTTAGATCGTTGGCAAGAGCGGTGGTACCGATTTGTTCAGAAACAGTCCGGGCAAAAATCTCTTTGACAATGGCGGCTTCTTCGTCGCAGACCAGAAGATCCTGAACAGGCTGTCCCTTTTTGTTTCGGCGTCCGGTGTAGGCCAGGCAATATCCATAAGCAACAGGGCCACCAGTATAATAGCCTTCCTGGTGCATCTGACGAAGCCGTGTCTGGATGCGCAGGGAGGTGTTTTTGGATTCGCCTTCACCTTGCCAGTAGCGAATGTAATTGAGCAGTCGGTCTGTATGACTGTCCAGAATTTGTTCGCCCTCTTTGACACTGATAACGCGGATGCCGTGCTTGATAAACCATTCGACAACGAAAGGCGTTTCATCGCTCCGACGCCCGATTCTGTCAAACATAAAAACGAGCAGGATGTCAAAACGCTTCTCGAGCGCGTCCTCGCGCAGCTTCTGCAGGGCGTCTCGATCTTCGGCTGGGGTCTTGAATGCCGAAATGCCGCGCTCCTGATATTCTTTGATAATCCACAACCCGTGCTCCCGCGCATATTCCTGACACGCTTCCCGTTGCATGGGGATATCATTATGATCGGCCTGAGCCGTTGTAGAAACGCGGTATAGGCAGCAAACACGAAGTAGCATGATGAGTGGTCCTTAAACGTTTTTGATCATTCGGTTGTCTTTTTAGAGGATTTAACTAATGAGGCGATGGTAGATACTTTTGAAGCGGTCAATACGCGCTCGGAACCATGTCTTCTGGCCTCGGAATTCCCTTTAGTGGCAATTTCAGGAAGCAGCTTTTCAATGTCATCAATTCTATCGGTGTGAATATCCATACAAACAGCGGTTCCATTATAGGCAATGCTGTAGTTTCTTTGACCATCAGAATTTACCAAGGTAGCATCATTACCGCTGCATAGCCAAAAAGATCCACCAATGCAGCATATCGAACTGGCCATAAACAGACCGTAACCAGAATTACTCCAAAAATCATCATATTGCTTAATGCCATATTTTCTGGTTACACCGGGTTGCAGCGCTAATTTGTTTGCATCTGCATCGCTCCTGGGATTATAATGCCTGTTTTGGCGAAGGCTTCTATAGATTCCACATCCAGAGTCAATAATTCCGATTTGAGCTGTATTACGAGCTTTCCAAAATTGACCACAAATCCAAACTTCGTCGGTCCGTCCATGCTCGAAAGAGTTGCGAATTATTTCGCGCAAACAATATTGAATAGTTTTAGTGGCTTCACTGCTATCGTCTTGCGTTAATGTGGAAGCGAGTTCTAAAGAATGCCAATCTATCATTTCACCTAATACGATAGTGGATGACAGATACCGACTTTGAAGATCTTTGACAGAAACCTTTTTGATAGGAATATATGTTTCACCGTATGCTTTTTGAGAGGGGAGGCGGCCAATATCCCAGCCACAAGCTTGAAAAAAGCCAAACTCGGAAGCCAATTGACACCCCTGAGTAGAATCGTAATTAATGGGTATGTGCCGTGATTGCGGAAATGATTCGATGTTTTTTCTTATGGCATTTGACACAATCAACATACCAAATGCAGGGCAGTGTTGCATCTGAGAAAAGTCATAAACAAATTCGCGTTCATGATGCTGTGTTGAGAGAAATGTTGAAAAGTTTAATGCATTTAAAGGAGATAGATTTCTAGGAACTAGAATTTTCATAAAATGCCTCAAATGATTGTATGAAAACAATAGAGCGTTTATCTATTTGATATTAACTGTTGATTAGTTGTTCGCTTATCATTTGCTCATAAACAGAATCCAGTTCGCTATTTAAATTCTTAATATACTCAGTATATAATGGTCTCATAAATTAAGACACTTTTTCGGACAATTTTTAATGAATCTGATATACTAAAATCAATACGAAAGA
>CALXHT010000028.1 GCA_944388215.1 uncultured Gemmiger sp.
GCAGCGGCAGCAGGAAAGCCAGCGACGCACCCGCCAGCAGCGCAAAGAGGATCATAGCAGTCCTCCCCCCACGTAGCTCGCCACCGCCGCCATGAAGGCGGTGCGCTGGCGGCGGCTGATGGCCAGCCGTTCCTTTCCCACCACCACGAACTCGTCCTGCACGGCTTTGATGTGCTTCAGATTCACCAGGTAGCACTGGTTGCACCGCACAAAATGGAAGGGGGTCAGCCGCTGCTCGGCGCTGCGCATGCTGTCCCGCACCGGCAGCACCTCGTCGGCGGTATGGTAGTAGAGCATCCGGTTGTGGGTTTCCAGATAGCAGATCTCATCGGTGTTCAGCACCCGCAGTTCCCCGCCGGTCTGGATCGTCACCTGGGCATGGCCCCGGCGCTCCGCCCGACGGATGGCCCGCTCCAGCTTGACCCGGAACTGGTAGTAGTTCACCGGCTTGAGCACAAAGTCCAGAGCGTCCACCTCATAGCCGCGGATGGCGTACTGGGCCATGTTGGTCACAAAGACCAGCACCACATTCTGGTCCACCGCCCGGATGCGCGCCGCCGTATCCATGCCTCCCTGCCGCGGCATCTCGATGTCCATGAAGATCACATCGAAGCCGCCCCGGTAGGGCGTGATGGCGCTGCCGTCCGGGAAGGTCTCCACCTCCAGCGGAGTGCCGCTTTCGGCGGCATACTGTTTCACAAAACCGCAGAGCTGCGCCCACACGTCGGCGTTGTCTTCCACGATGGCGATCCGTATGGCCGTTCTCCTTTCCGCCGGATTCCGGGGAATGCAAAGACTACAATTTCCCTATTATTTTCCTATTATAAAAGAGAGCGGCCACAAAATCAAGCGGCCGGTTCCACTCCGGACCGCAAAAAAGGCCCCGGCGCCGCAGGGCACCGGGGCCGCGGGCTTTTCCCTCAGCGCTCGCTGAGAAAAGGTCCGTTGAAGACATATTGATCCAGGCGGCGGAAGGCCTCCTCCACACGGGCAAGGGGCAGCGCCAGGTTCATCCGGATGGCGCAGGGACCGTGGAACATCCGGCCGTCCTGCCAGGCCACTCCCACGTCCCAGCCGGCCTGGAGCACCTGGGCGATAGTGCGGCTGTGGGCCGCGCACCAATCGGTGCAGTCCAGGAAGAGCATGTAGGTGCCTTCGGGTTTTGCCACCGAAACGCCCTGGAAATGGGCGTCGATGTAGTCGCAGGCGAAGTTCACGTTGCCGCTGAGCACCCCGCAGAGCTGGTCCACCCAGTCGTGACCCTCGGGGCTGTAGGCACCGATCAGCGCGTGCATGGACAGCACATTCATCTCATTGTAATGGGGCTTGGTGCTCTTGGCCACCACCCGGTCCCGCAGGTACGGATTATAAATAATATGGTAGCTGCCCACCAGGCCCGCCAGGTTGAAGGTCTTGCTGGGGGCATAGAGCGCCACGGTGCGCTGCCGGGCGTCCTCGCTCACCGACTGGGTAGGAGTGTGCTTGTGGCCGTTGAGCAGGATGTCCGACCAGATCTCGTCCGAGATGACCAGGCAGTCGTTGGCTTTGTAGACCTCCATGGCCCGGGCGATCTCCTCCCGGGTCCAGACCCGGCCGCAGGGGTTATGGGGGGAGCAGAAAATCGCCACATGGATGTGGTACCGCTTCAGTTTGGCGTCCATGTCGGCGTAGTCCATCCGCCAGACGCCCTGCTCGTCCCGCACCAGCGGCGAGTGGACGATGCGGTAGCCGTTGTTTTGCAGCGACTTGGTGAAACCGATGTAGGTGGGGCTGTGGAGCAGCACGCCGTCGCCGGGGGCGGCAAAGCTGGTCACCGCCGAGACCACCCCGCCCAGCACACCGTTCTCGTAGCCGATGCAGTCCCGGGTGAGCAGCGCCGGGTCCGCCCCGTTGCGCCGCACCTGCCAGTCGATGATGGCGTTGTAGTAGGCGTCGGTGGCCTCAAAATAGCCGAAGGCCGGGTGCTGCGCCCGCCGGATGATGGCCGCCGGCACGGTGGGCACCGTGGGGAAGTTCATGTCGGCCACCCACATGGGGATGGCGTCAAAGCCGGGCTTGGGGGCGCCCGGCGCAAATCCGCCCGGCTCGCCCAGGGCATCCACCGCGATGGCGTCCTTGCCGTGGCGGTCCATGATCGTTGTGAAATCGTATTGCATCTGACTGGGTCCTTTCCGGCGGGATCTGCCGCCTGTTATCAGGACCCATTATAGCACATTTTCCGCCGCCGCAACAGCGCAGCGAAGCCCCGCCGCCTGGCGGGCGGCGGGGCTTCGGATTCAGACGCCGTGGGCGTCACAGTGGGCACAGTTCTCGCAGTCGGGGAAGATCTTTTTGTCGTAGGCGATGCCGTGGCGGTCGTAGTAGTCCTTCAGGGCCAGCTTGATGGCCTCCTCCGCCAGCACCGAACAGTGGATCTTGTGGGTGGGCAGGCCGTTGAGGGCCTCCACCACCGCCTTGTTGGTGACGGCCAGCGCATCGGATACCGGCTTGCCCTTGATCATCTCGGTGGCCATGGAGCTGGAAGCGATGGCGCTGCCGCAGCCGAAGGTCTCGAACTTGGCGTCGGTGATGGTGTCGTTGTCGATCTTCAGGTAGATCTTCATGATATCGCCGCACTTGGCGTTGCCCACCTCACCCACGCCGTCGGCGTTCTCGATGACGCCCACGTTGCGGGGATGGCGGAAATGGTCCATGACGGTTTCGCTGTATAATGCCATAGTTACTGCTCCTTACGCAATGATGTAGTCCCGCACGCCCTGCTGCAGGTCCCGCCATACCGGCGAGATGCTCCGCAGATAGGCCACGGTTTCGGTGACGGACTGGATCAGGCAGTCGATCTGTTCCTCGGTGACATCGGCCCCCAGGGAGAGGCGCAGCGACCCGTGGGCCACGTCATGCACCCGGCCGATGGCCAGCAGCACGTGGCTGGGGTCCAGCGAGCCCGAGGTGCAGGCCGATCCCGACGAGGCGCAGATGCCCTTGTCGTCGAGAAGCAGCAGCAGGGATTCCCCCTCGATGCCCTCGAAGCAGAAGCTCACGTTGCCGGGCAGCCGCTGTACCGCATCGCCGTTGAGGGACGCGTGGGGAATTCTGGACAGCCCCGCGATGAGCTTGTCCCGCAGCGGCACCAGCCGGGCGGTGTATTCCGCCATATGGTCGCAGGCCTCGTCCAGCGCCGCCGCCATCCCCACGATGGCGGGCAGGTTCTCGGTGCCGGCACGGCGGCCCCTCTCCTGGGCGCCGCCCTCGATGAGAGGCTCCAGGTAGATGCCCTTGCGCACATAGAGCGCGCCGGTTCCCTTGGGGCCGTGGAACTTGTGGGCGGACAGGGACAGCAGGTCGATGTTCTGGGCCTTCACGTCGATGGGCAGGTGTCCCACCGCCTGGACGGCGTCGGTGTGGAAGAGCACCCCCGCCTCCCGGCAGACCCGGCCGATCTCGGCGATGGGCTGGATGGTGCCGATCTCGTTGTTGGCGTACATCACGCTCACCAGGCAGGTGTCCGGCCGGATGGCCGCCCGCACCTCTTCCGGCGTGACGATGCCGTTCTCGTGAACGTCCAGCAGCGTGACGGTGAAGCCCTCCTTCTCGAGGCGGCGCAGCGTGTGCAGCACGGCGTGGTGCTCAAAGGCCGTGGAGATGATGTGCTTCTTACCCTTGGCGGCGCCCAGGTGAGCCACGCCCCGCAGGGCCTGGTTGTCCGCCTCGCTGCCCCCCGAGGTGAAGATCAGCTCCCCGGGCTCACAACCCAGCCGGGCGGCGATCCGCCCGCGGGCATCGGCCAGGGCTTCCGCCGCCTTCTGGCCGGAGGAGTGAAGACTGCTTGCATTGCCGTTGCTCTCCCGGTAGCAGGTGAGCATGGCCTCTATGGCCGCCGGGCTGATGGCCGTGGTGGCGGCGTTATCTGCGTAGATTCGCATGATATTCATCCTTTCGCGCAGGGGACGCCGGGGCGTCCGTATTCCCTACTTGTTTTATATGCATTATACTACGCCTTATTTTCCTACTTGTCAAGTAGGTTTTTGAATTTGTGTTTTATCCGCTCCTCCTGACACGAAACGGCAAACCTCACGGCGGTTTTTGCCTATAGTAAGGGTATGGCGCTGCTGCGCCAGGAGAGGAAATCAGCGATGAATCATGCACTGCAACGTATGACTGCCCTGCTGCTGGCCGGTGTGCTGGCAGGCAGCGGCATGACTGCGGCGGCCCTGGCCACCCCGGAGCAGGCGGCCACCCCGGAGGCGGCAGCGCCCGTCCTGCCGCCGGAAGTTCCTGCCGCCACGCCGGAGCAGACGGAACCGGCGGCCCTGGATGCCGCAGTCCCGGATGCCGCGGCTGCCCCCCGGGCCGCCGGTCAGGTGGTGGAGGGCACTGTCTCCCCCATCGGCACGACGATCAACTTATTCGATTACTGGATCACCACCCGGGACGCCCCCGACAACACCAATCCCCCCGACCTGGACCAGGGCATCAACGCAGGCAAGGCGCTGATTTTTACGGCCAATCCCGGGCGGGGCGGCAGCATCAACAACTACACCGGCAGCGCCAATCCCCGCACCGGCATGGTGCTGCCCACCCTGCAGGGGGGCTATCCCCAGCTGACCGCCAGCGGGCAGTCACTGAACTACCTGTTCAACCCCGCCCTGCCCAACGCTGGCAAGGCCTCCTACCCCAACGTGCGGGATCTTTTGCAGATCGACGAGGACGGCTACTACTATTACAACTGCACCCAGGATTTCGCCCAGTTCGACGAGGCTTCCAACACCTTTACCCTCTACACCCCGCCGGGTGTGCTCACCGCCGGGTCCGCCCCGCTGCTGGGACAGTTCTTTCCCTTCAACAACTACGAGCAGGTCAAGGGCGTCAACGCCCGCAACCCTGCCATCAACCACTATTTCGGCATGACGATGACCACCCGCTTTGTCCAGCAGCCCTACGGCACGGTGGACGGCACCGCGGGCGGCACCCCCGTGACCTACGACTTTTCCGGCGACGACGATGTCTGGGTCTTCATCGACAATGTGCTGGTAGGGGACCTGGGGGGCATCCACGATGCGGCGTCGCTGTCCATCAACTTCCAGACCGGGCAGATTCTCGTGAACGGCGCTCCCGACGGCACGCTGCACAGCAAATTCCAGGCGGCAAACGTGCCCTGGACCAACGGCAGCGCCGACACCTTCGCCGATGACACCTACCATACCCTGAAATTCTTCTATCTGGAGCGGGGCAACGTGGACTCCAACATGGAGCTGAAGTTCAATCTGGTGTCCATCCCCCAGAGCGACCTGATCAAGGTGGACCAGACCGGCGCTGCTGTGCCGGGGGCCCGGTTCAATCTCTACTACGCCGGCGACGACTATACATACAACCCCCAGGACCTCATCGCCACCGGTACCACCGGGCCGGACGGCACCTTTGTGTTCCAGAACCCCGACGGCACGCTGCTGAGCCTGAACAACCTGAAAAACGAGTACGGCGGCCCCGGCCGGACCGGCAAATTCGTGCTGGTGGAGGAGAGCGTGCCCGCCGGCTACCGCGCCCCGGGGCCCATCGACCTCTATTTTCCTGCCGACTATCCCCAGCTGGCCACCCTGCTGTCGGCCAACCCCTGGGACACCGGCGCCTACGCCAGCCCCACCGTCACGGTGACGCTGCCCGACACCGTGGAGGACCTGCAGGGACAGCAGTACCCCGCCGATTCCGGCACCTACTTTGCGGTGGTGCTCAAGCGCCAGAGTTCCGGCGGCGACGGCAGCAGCACCCAGAGTGCCTGGTATCCGGTGTCGGGGGACCCCATCGAGGGCTGGCAGGTGGCGGACAGCACCAACCTCGCCGCTGTGCTGGCGGCCGCCCGGGCCAACCCCTATCTATTTGTGCTGGACTCCAGCGGTGCCTACAAGGATACGCTGGAAAATCTGCCCGGGGATATCCTGACCTACTACTACGTGCTGGCTTCCAACGGCAAACTGACCGCCGACAATGCCCAGTATACCGTAGGGTTCTACCGCACCAGCGCCGCCAGCCTGGCCGATGCCACCCCTGAAAACACCGTCCGCCTCAACGACGGGGCATCCATCAACGGCCAGAACTTCAACCGGGAGTTCGCAGTGCGGCTCTATGTACCCGACATCAAGAACTATCTCTTTGTGCAGAAGATCGCCGAGGACGGCTACACACCCCTGAGCGGCGCCGGGTTCGCGCTGTACAAGGCATCGGATGTGACGGACGGCGCGGTGAACCCCGGGGCCCAGCCCTTCGACACGGTGACCACCCGCAACCAGAGCCAGAACCAGGGGGACGTGATCACACTGGGCGGGGCGGGGGTCTTCCCCAACACCCAGGCGGTACTTCCGGCAGGCACCTACTATCTCAAAGAATTGCAGGCCCCCGCCGGGTACGCTCCCAGTGACGACCTCACCGAAGTCATTGTGGACAACACCGATGTCTATGCCAATGCCGGCACCGCCGACGATGACACCACGGTGCTGCGGGGTGTGGGCAAGATCGTGCGCAGCATGCTGCAGTTTGCGGTGCCCGACGACATCAACGCCACCCTCACTGACATCCAGGCCGCTCTGTACACGGCGCCCTCCTACACGCCGGGCACCGGCAACGACTGGGCGGTCTGGACAGCCTCCGGCCAGACGCCGCTGGCTCTCTCCTACTACCAGAACAACCAGATCCTGGAATACGGCCCCACCACCCCCGGGGACCCCGTTTATTTTGCCGTGCAGTCCGGCTGGTCCCGTCTGCGGATCACCCAGAACTACGCCGCCGGCACCGACCAGGCCCTGAAGATCAACCTGGGCGACCAGAACGTGAGCAACGTCTTTGCCCGCAGCACCATCGTGCAGGTGCGCAACCAGTCCACCCGGCTGGTGCTGCAAAAACAGGTCACCGGGGCGCTGGGAGAGGTGACCCGGCCCTTTGCCTTCACCATCGCCCTGCAGGACGCCGCCGGCACGCCCCTGACCGGCAGCTACGGCGGCCTGACCTTCAGCGCCCAGGGCACCGCCGAAACCGCCCTCACCGACGGCGGCGAGATCACACTGCGCGGCCTGCCCGACGGCACCGTCTGCACGGTGTACGAGGAGCCGGTCCCCGACTACGAAACCACTGTGCGCGTCAACGGCGGTACGGCCCAGCCCGGCCCCTCGGTGCAGGTCACCACCGCCCCGGGGCTGACCACCATCCTCTACATCAACCGAAGCACGCTGGTGCCCCCCTCCCCCACGCCGGCACCTTCCGGGACACCCTCCCCCGCTCCGTCCGGATGCCCCCAGGGCACGGCCACGCCTGCCGCCACCACCCGACCCGGTGACGGAGCTTCCGTCAGCCCGGCGCCGGCCGCCACGGCCACCCCCGCGCCGTCGGTCATACCGCCCACCGGGGATGCCTTCCCGCTGTGGGGCCTGCTTCTGCTGACAGCTGCATCAGCCGGACTGTTCCTGCTGCTGTGCCGCCTGCACCGATAATTTTCTGCGGACACCCGTTTTGGGGTGTCCGCTGTTTTTTTACAAAAATCTGGGCCTTTGTAAAGACCATCCCACGCTTTTGTAAATTTTAGTAAACATTTTCCCGGTCCGGCGGGGATTTTTTACGGGATTGCGGCGGGTTTTTGTGTGTTTTTCACGGTTTATCGTACCTTGCGCCTTGCACCAAATGTTTGCGAAGGTTTTACCAAACCATGGACGACAGCCCCCCGCCCCATGCCGTATGATAACACACGGGCGCAGAAAGCGCCCCCAACCCATGTGTTACCAGAGGGGGAGACAGAATTTTCTATGGCTGAAATCGTATTGAAAGATGTTTGCAAGGTCTTCGAGAAGGACCAGTACGCGGTGAGCAACTTCTCGCTGCATATCCGGGACGGCGAGTTCATCGTCTTTGTGGGGCCGTCGGGCTGCGGCAAGTCCACCACCCTGCGGATGATCGCCGGTCTGGAGGAGATCACCAGCGGCGAGCTGTGGATCGGCGACCGGCTGTGCAACTACGCCGAACCGGGCGAGCGGGACCTTTCCATGGTGTTCCAGAACTACGCCCTCTACCCGCAGATGTCGGTGTACGACAACATGGCCTTTGCTTTGTCGGTGCGCAAGGTGCCTAAAAAGGAGATCCGCCAGCGGGTGGAAGCCACTGCCGGGATGCTGGGCATCTCCCACCTGCTCACCCGCCGTCCGGCGGCCCTTTCGGGCGGGCAGAAACAGCGGGTGGCCATCGGCAGCGCCATCCTGCGGCGGCCCAACGCCTTCCTGATGGACGAGCCGCTGTCCAACCTGGACGCCAAGCTGCGCAGCCACATGCGGGTGGAGCTGGCGGCACTGCATCACAAGCTGGGCACCACCACCATCTACGTTACCCACGACCAGACCGAGGCCATGACGCTGGCCGACCGCATCGTGGTGATGAAGGCGGGCTACATCCAGCAGGTAGCCACCCCGGTGGAGCTGTACAACCGCCCCACCAACATGTTTGTGGCGGGGTTCATCGGTTCCCCCTCCATGAACTTCCTGAAAGGCAAGGTGGGCCGCGCCGGCAACGGCGCTGCCTTCCTCACCGAGGCGGGGCAGATCTTCCCGCTGACCGCCGCCCAGGCCAAGGTGCTCTGGCCCCAGTACGACAACCGCGCCCTGGTGCTGGGCATCCGGCCCGAAGATCTCTACACCGCCCCGGAACACGCCGGGCGGCTGTACGGCAGGATGGAGGGCATCGTCACCGCCTGCGAGGGGCTGGGCTCCGAGGCCATCCTTCATCTGCAGACCGGCGACGGCGAGTTTGCCGCCCGGGTGCAGCCCGACCACGGCGCCGCGGAGGATCAGGCGGCCACCCTGTACCTGGACATGGAGAACGCCCACTTCTTTGACGGCGAAACCGAACAGAACATCTTTTACCAGTGGAGGAACGAAGCATGAAAGCCTTAGCGGAAAAACTCAAGGGCGCCAGCCCTTATGCCTACCTGATTCCCTGCTTTGCCATCTTCGCCATGTTCCTGTTTTATCCCTTTGTGAAGACCATCTACCTGAGCTTCTTCCTCACCGATAAACTGGGCCGTGCCAAGATCTTTGTGGGGGCAGAAAACTACTCCGACCTGCTCACCTCGGAGAGCTTTTACAACAGCATCCTGGTGACGCTGATCTTCGTGGTCATCGTGGTGTTCGGCAGCATGCTGCTGGGCCTCATCGCGGCGGTACTGTGCAGCAAGACCTTCCCGGGTATCCGGGCCTTCAGCACCGCCTACGCCCTGCCCATGGCCATCGCCTCCAGCGGTGCGGCCATGATCTTCAAGGTCATCCTCAACCCCACCATCGGCCTCTTCAACAAGATCACAGGTCTTGACATCAACTGGATCAGTGATCCCCGCTACGCCCTGATCTGCGTGGCGGTGCTCACCGCCTGGCTGAACAGCGGCATCAATTTTCTCTACTTCTCGGCGGGGCTGGGCAACATCGATGAATCCATCTACGAGCGCGCCTCGGTGGACGGCGCCAACGCCTTCCAGAAGTTCTTCCGCCTGACCCTGCCGGGCCTGAGCCCCATCATGTTCTACACCCTGGTGGTCAACATCATCCAGGCCTTCCAGTCCTTCGGCCAGGTCAAGATCCTGACCCAGGGCGGCCCCGGCGAGTCCACCAACCTCATCGTCTATTCCATCTACCGCGACGCCTTCTTCAACTACAAGTTCGGCAGCGCGGCGGCCCAGTCCGTGATCCTCTTCCTCATCATCATGGCACTGACGCTGGTTATGTTCAAGATCGAAAAGAAGGGAGTCAAATACTGATGGATACCTCCGCTGCCCTGCACGCCCCCGCCACACTGACCCGGGGCCGCTATTCCAAAGAAGAACTGCGGGAACTCCACCGCCGCATGGGCCTGGCCGCCCTGCGCCGCCGACGCATCCGCACCGGCGTGCTCATCACGCTGAACGTGGTGATGGCCCTTTTCATCCTCTTCCCGCTGCTCTACGCCGTCAGCGTATCGCTGATGCCCGGCGAGGAGCTCTTCACCATGGAGATGAACCTGCTGCCCAAGCATCCCGATTTCGGCAACTACCTGCGGGCCTGGACCCAGGTGCCCCTGCTGCGGTTCGTGCTCAACTCCTTCCTGGTGTCGGGCTGCATCACGGTGGGCCAGATCATCACCTGCTCCCTGGCCGCCTTTGCCTTCTCCTTCCTCAACTTCAAAGGCAAGAACGTCCTCTTCATGCTGGTGATGGCCACCATGATGGTCCCCGGCGAAGCCACCATCATCTCCAACTACCTGACCGTCAGCTCGATGGGCATCCTGGACAGCTACCTCGTCCTCATCCTGCCCTCCCTGACCTCCGCCATGGGCATCTTCCTGTTCCGCCAGTTCTACATGACCTTCCCCATGTCGTTGTATGAGTCCGCCAAGCTGGACGGCTGCTCCAACCTGCGGTTCATCGTCAGCATCCTGCTGCCCCTGACCAAGTCCGCCATCGGCGCCATGTCGGTGTACACCTTCATCAACGCCTGGAACATGTACATGTGGCCTTTGCTGGTCACCGGCTCCCAGGAGATGCGCACCGTCCAGATCGGCATCAGCATGCTGGACAACACCGATGCCCAGTCCATCACCCTGATGATGGCCGGCGTGGTCTCGGTGATCATCCCCAGCATGGTCATCTTCATCGCGGGCCAGAAACAGCTGATCCGGGGCATGTTCTCCGGCGCCGTGAAAGGCTGATTGTGCCGAGCCGGTGAAATTTCACCGTTTCGTATAGATTTATCGAGGGAAACGTACTACTATAGGAGTGTGTAAGCAGATGAAATCGAACAAAGTTCTCACCGGCCTGATGGCCGCCGCCCTGGTCGCCGTGCCGCTGGCCGGCTGCAGCGCCCAGGCTACCGAAACCGCCACCGCCGATACCGCCTCCACCGCTGCCGCCAGCGAAGCGGAGGCCGCAGCCGCCCTCATCGGGGACGACTTCAACACGCTGGATACCAATGGCGTCAAGCTGACCTTCTGGCATTCCATGGGCGGCGTCAACGGCGAGGCCATGACCGCCCTGGTGGACAAGTTCAACCAGGAAAACCAGTACGGCATCACGGTGGAGGCTGTCTACCAGGGCAGCTACGATGACGCCATCAACAAGCTGAAGAGCGCCCAGATCGGCAACATGGGCGCCGACCTTGTGCAGATCTACGACATCGGCACCCGCTTCATGATCGATTCCGGCTGGGTGGTGCCCATGCAGCAGCTCATCGACGCCGCCGGGTACGACGCCTCCCAGATCGAGCCCAACATCGCCGCCTACTACACCACCGACGCGGGGCTGTACTCCATGCCCTTCAACTCCTCCACCCCGCTGCTCTACTACAACAAGGATATGTTTGACGCCGCCGGCATCACCGAGGTGCCCACCAGCCTGGAGGGCATCGCCGCGGTGGGCGACCAGCTGAAGGAGAAGGCCGGCACCCAGGAAGTGCTGGCCATGAGCGTCTACGGCTGGTGGTTCGAGCAGTTCCTGAGCAAGCAGGGCCTGGAAATGGTGGACAACGGCAACGGCCGCACCGCCCCCGCCACCAAGGTGGTCTTTGACGAGAACGGCGGTGCCCTGAACATCCTGAACGCCTGGAAAGAGCTCTACGACGGCGGCTACGCCCCCAACGTGGGCCGCAGCGGCAGCGACACCGCCACCACTGACTTCACCTCCGGCAAGGCGGCCATGATGCTGGGCTCCACCGCCTCCCTGAAGCAGGTGCTCCAGGATACCGGCGACTCCTTTGAGGTGGGCACCGCCTACTTCCCCGGCGTCAGCGATGCCGATGAGGGCGGCGTCTCCATCGGCGGCGGCTCCCTGTGGGCGCTGAACAACAACGACCCCGTCAGGCTGGCGGCCACCTGGCGGTTCATCGAGTTCCTGATCTCGCCGGAATCCCAGGCCTACTGGAACGCCCAGACCGGTTACTTCCCGGTGACCACCGTCGCGGCCAACGAGGACACCTACAAGCAAAACATGGAACAGTATCCCCAGTTCCAGACCGCCATCGACCAGCTGCACGCCTCGGCGCCCCAGTACGCCGGTGCCCTGCTCAGCGTCTTCCCCGAGTCCCGCCAGATCGTCGAGACCGAGATTGAGGAGATGCTGAACGGTACCCAGTCCCCCGAGGAGGCCGTGGCTGCCATCACCGAGCAGGTGAACGACTCCATCGAGACTTACAACCTGATCAACGGATAAAACCATGCACCAACCGGGAAAGGCAGCGGCTTTTCCCGGCTTTTGTGACGGAAAGGAAGCTACAAACTATGAAACAGGTACAGGTTTACGCCCACCGGGGTGCCAGCGCCTACGCGCCGGAAAACACGCTGCCCGCCTTTGCGCTGGCCATGGAGCAGGGCGCCGACGGCATCGAGCTGGACATCCATCTGACAAAGGACGGCGAACTGGTGGTCATCCACGACGAGAAGGTGGACCGCACCACCAACGGCACCGGCCTGGTGAAGGACTACACGCTGGCCGAACTGCGGGGCATGTGTGCCGACAACGGCATGGAGGGCTTTTCAGAGGCCCGCATCCCCACCCTGCGGGAGGTGCTGGCCCTGGTGAAGCCCGGCAACATGATGGTAAACATCGAGATCAAGACCGGCATTCTGTGGTATGACGGCATCGAGGAGAAGGCGCTGCGCCTGGTGCAGGACATGGGCATGCAGGACCGGGTGATCTGGTCCTCCTTCAACCACTACAGCATCGAGAAGGTGCGCCAGCTGGCCCCCGAAGCCGAGACCGCCTATCTCTTCGGCGACATCATCTGCGACGTGGAAAAGTACGCCGCCGCCCACGGGGTGCGGGGGCTGCATCCGGGACTGTACAACGTGAAAATGGCAGATCTTTTGCAGCGGTATCTTGCCAGCGGGCTGGCCGTGCGGGTCTGGACGGTGAACGGGGCGGACGATCTGCGCTGGCTGATGGAAGAGGGCGCCGATGTCATCACCAACGACCCCAGACTGGCGCTGGAGATCCGCCGCGGCCTCACGGCGAGCAACGCATGAACAAGCGGCTCTTTCTTCTGGACATTGACGGCACCATCTGCCGGGGCAACGCCCTGATCCCCGGTGCCGGGGACTTCCTGCAGGCCATCCGGCGCAGCGGCGGGCAGTATGTCTTCATTACCAACAATTCCACCCGCAGCACCCAGGACTACATCCGGTTTTTCCGCACGCTGGGGGTGCCCAGCGATGAGCACAACTACCTCACCGCCGGGACCACCACCATCCGCTATCTTCAGGAACACTATGCCGGGCAGCACATCTACGCCCTGGCCACCGATTCCTTCCTGAAGGAGTGCCGCCACAGCGGTCTGCAGATCACCACCAATGCCCGCGACAAAACCATCACCTGCGTGCTGGTTTCCTACGACAGCGCCCTGACCTACGAGAAGATCAAGGATGTCTGCCTGCTGCTGACCACCCGCCAGGTGGACTACATCGCCACCAACCCCGATCTCGTCTGCCCGGTGGATTTCGGCTATCTGCCGGACTGCGGCGCCATCTGCAACATGATCGAGACCGCCACCCACCGGCGGCCCAAATTCCTGGGCAAGCCGGAGCCCGCCATGGTGCAGTATGCCCTGCAGGCCGCCGGCTGCGCCCCCGAAGAAGCCCTGGTGGTGGGCGACCGCCTGTACACCGACATTGCCTGCGGTCTGCGGGCCGGGGTGGACACCGCCCTGGTTCTCAGCGGCGAAGCCACCATGGCCGACGTGCAGGCCAGCACCGACAAGCCTACCTGGATTTTTCCCTCGGTGGCGGAGCTGCAGCAGGCCTTTCTGCCGGATGCCGCCCACGAGCGGGCGCTTTTCACCATGCCCCCTGCCCATCTTGCCGCCAACGCATGACCGGCCTATAGACAAAGCACCCCCGCCGCCGCGGAATTCCGCGGCGGCGGGGGTGTGTTGTATACAAAGAAATTCAGCGGCGCGCCCGGCGCAGCACCAGACCGATGACGAGGCCTATCACGGCGGGCACCAACCAGCCGAAGCCCGCCTTGCAGAGGGGCAGCCAGGTTTCGGCCAGGGTCACGACGCCCTCCAGATGGAGCACCGCCCGGGTGCCCTCCGGCAGGGTGCGCAGCAGGTCGGCCAGCGCCGCCACCGCCGTGCAGCCGATGGTCCAGCGCAGCACCGTGGGGTGGTTGCCGAAGAGCCGCCCGCCCAGCGTGAGCAGGATCAGCACGATGGACAAGGGATAGAGGAACATCAGCACCGGGGTGGAGTAGTTGAGGATGGCGTTGAGGCCCAGGTTGGCGATGAGGAAGGAGACGGCGCAGAAGATCACCGCCCACACCCGGTAGCCGGGGCCTTTGGGGAAGAGTTCCACGAAGGTTTCGCTGCAGCTGGTGATGAGCCCCACCGCCGTTTTGAGGCAGGCGATGGTGACGGTGGCCGCCAGGATCAGCGCGCCGGCGGCGCCGAAATAGTGTTCGGCGATCTGGGCCAATGCCTCGCCGCCATTGGCCGCCGCCGGGAAGGCCCCGCGGCTCTGGGCGCCCACCACCGTGACTAGCAGGTAAATGAGCGCCATGAGCAGCGAGCTGAATACTCCCGCCAGCACCGTGCTGCGGGCCACCTGGCCGGGCTCCTCCACCCCCAGCCCCCGGATGGCATTCACCACGATGATGCCGAAAGCCAGGCTGGCCAGTGCGTCCATGGTGTTGTAGCCCTCCAGCAGGCCGGTGGACAGCGCCGTCCCGGCGTAGCTGCCGGAGGGTTCAATGGCGGACACCGCCCCGAGAGGCGCCGTCAGCGCCCGCAGCACCAGCACCGCCAGGAAGGCGAGGAACAGCGGGTTGAGCACCTTGCCCACCCAGGTGAGGATCTCGCCGGGGCGCAGCGAGAAAAAGAGGACCGCTGCAAAGAACACCAGCGAGAAGACCGCCAGCGCCAGCGTCTGGCCGGTTTCGGGGAGCATCCGCTGGATGCCCACCGTGTAGGAGACGGTGGCGCAGCGGGGAATGGCGAAGAAGGGCCCGATGGTCAGGTAGAGAAGACAAGTGAAGAAGAGGCCGTAGCCCCGGCTCACCCGGCTGCTCAGCCCCAGCAGCCCTTCCGCCCGGCTGATGCCCAGCGCCGCCACCCCCAGCAGGGGCAGTCCCACGCCGGTGACGAGAAACCCGGCCGCGGCCAGCCAGAGGTTGCGCCCCGCCAGCTGGCCCATGGAGGCCGGAAAGATCAGATTGCCCGCCCCGAAGAACAGGCCGAACAGCATGCTGGCCACCGCCAGCAGCTGCCGTAGGGTCAGTTTTTTCATACTCCTGTTTCCTTTTCCACACGTATTGAGAGGTATGCCTCATTATAGCGTGGCCGGGCGTCGGGGTAAAGACAATCATGCAAATCTTTACAGAAAAGCCGGAGGACGGGCGTCCTCCGGCTTTTGGGTCATTTGTCGGTTTTTTCCTCGTCGTCGGGCAGGGTGCGCACGCCGAACAGGAAGTAGAACACATGCCCCACCCAGACAAAGGCCAGCACAATGCGGCCCACGGCGACGGCGTCCATGGCCAGGAAGGCCGCCGCCATGAACAGCGTGACGGTGACCATGATGCGGATCTTGGCGCGGCGGGTCATCCCCCGTCCGGCGGCCAGGTCGGCCAGGTTCTCCCGGTAGAGGCGGGTGCCCTGGAACCAGCGGTCCAGCCGCTGGCTGCTGCGGCCGAAACCGTAGGCCGCCAGCAGCAGAAACGGAACGGAGGGCAGCACCGGCAGCACCGCGCCCAGGGCGCCCAGGGCCAGGCCCAG
>CALXHT010000029.1 GCA_944388215.1 uncultured Gemmiger sp.
ACTGGCACAGAAAATGGCCGGCTGTTTTCTCTTCCTGCTTTTCCGAAAAAAGGAGCTGACCCATGAGCCAAAACGCCGCGAAAACATTCATTGTAACCCGCTCGGACGGCATCCTGCTGGCCCGCTACCGGGACAGGGACTGGTATCTCACCGCCGATCCGGCCCGGGCCTGCCGGTTGTCCGAAGCCGACGCACGGGCTGTGCTGCAAAGCATCATTCCCGCCTCCGAACGGTTTCTCTGGACATTGCAACCCATCCGGGAGAAAGAAGGTATTTCATGTTGAATTTCCCTGTGACCAGCTGTCTTGCCCTCCACCTGCAGCGCGAGCACGGGCACGACCCCCGTTTTTCCACCAGATAGCCGCCTTGCTTTTCCCTGTTTTTCCTTACATTGTAGCTATCACAAAGGAGTTTTACCATGAACGAACTGCATAAGAATTTCCATTCCATTCAAATCAACATTACCCCGCACACCTTTGCCGGGCTGGCCAAACAGAACATGGCTTTCCACCAGGGCGTCATGGAACTGTGCGACAATGCCATCGCCGCCTCCCTCCCCGGGGAAAAGGCCCTGATTTTCATCGGGCTGGCCCCCGGTTCCGCCAAGGACGAACTGCTGCTGGTGGTGGCTGACTGGGGCAGCGGGATGGACCTGTCCCAGCTGGAAAATGCCCTGCAGCTGGGCAGTCTGCCCACCGGCAGCAACCGCCTCAACGAGCATGGGTTCGGCATCAACAACGCCCTGGCCAGCCTGACCGGCGGCGACCGCCCCTGGGCCCTGTACACCCGCGGCCGGGGTGCTGCCGGCTACCTGAAAGTCCAGGGTCCATTCACGCCGCAGATGACGGTGGAGGAGGTGGATACCCCCGCCCTGCCGCAGGAGCTCACTCTCCCCCGGGATCATCCCGGCACCGTCTACTGCATCCATGTTCCGCTGGCCATTGCCCAGTCGGTGCAGGGACGGGGCGGCAAGGCCACCGACCTGGAAACGCTGCGCTCCTGGCTGGTGGAACACCTGGGTGTCGCTTACCGCGGGTTCCTCGACCTGGACAGCCGCACCATGGAATCCTCCGCCAAAATCATCGCGGCGGTGGGTTCCGATGCCAAGCTGGTGCCGCCCATCCCGGTGCCGATTGCGGGCGCCCTTGTGCGGCGCTTCACGGTGGAGATGGGCGGCCAGGTCATTCCGGTGGTCTACCGGTACGGGGCGCTGGACGAGGACAAGCGGGACCATCTGGTGCTGGGCGCCAAGGCCAAATACTACTACCAGGGCAACCAGCCCACCCAGGGGGTGGATATCCGGCTGGGCAAGCGGGTCATCGCCACCGCCCAGCTGTCCGAAATCTGGCGGGGTCCCAACGGGATGCCCCTGGCGCGGCACAACAACTACAACGAATTTGTGGGCGAAGTGCTGCTGCCCGAACTGCCCCGGGGCGTGCTGAGTACCCTGAACAACAAGACCAACCTGAACCCCAACGACCCGGACTGGCAGAATCTGTTTTCGCTGCTGGCGCAGGTCCCGCCCCTGGCCCATCCCAAGGCCTGCACCGAGAAAGCCCTGCAAAGCCGCTGGATCAGCGCCCTGCTGGCGGTGAATCCCCAGGACCGGGTGACCGACGAGATGACCGTCTGGCCCACCGGCACCCGCATCGATGTCCTGGACGAGGGGGCCGACAAGCGGGTCATCTATGAGCTGAAAGCCACCAAGGGAGAGCCGCTGCATCTGTATCAGCTCAAGATGTACTGGGACGGGCTGGTGCTGGACGGTGTACAGCCCACCGAGGCCGTGCTGATCGTCCCCAAATACACCAGCGACCTGGCCCGGATGGCCGAGCTGATCAACGACCGGCTCACCCCGCCGGCGCTGCCCGACGGCTCTCCCAGTCTGCCCTACCACATCAAGCTGGCCACCCACGAGGAAAAGTGTCTGGCCTGATTGCACAGGAGGTGTCCCTATGACCGCCATTTCCACCCTGGCCGATTGGCTCCACTACTGGCTGGAAAATTACATCCGCCCCAGCTGCAAACCCGCCGGGTACGCCCAGTACCGGGATATTGTGGACAAGCATGTCATCCCCGCCATCGGCGCTGTGCCGCTGGCGGAGCTGAATACCGGCATCCTGCAGCAGTTTCTCAACCGGGAGGCCGCCTGTGGCAACCGAAAGACCGGCGGACCGCTGAGCGCCAAATCCGTCAAGAATATGCGGGTCGTGCTGGACGTGGCGCTGAAATGTGCCGTGCAGGAGGGACGCCTGGCCGCCAACCCCGTGCCCGGCACGGTGATCCGTAAGGTGCAGCGCAAGGCCATCATGCCCATGTCCGATGCCATGCAGGCGGCGCTGGAACGGTTCCTTTTCCAGGATGGCAACCTGCAGAATATGGGCATCCTGCTGGCGCTGTACACCGGCTGCCGTCTGGGCGAGATCTGTGCTTTGCGCTGGCGGGACGTGGACTGGTCCCGGCAGGAGCTGCATCTGCGACAGACCGTCAAGCGGCTGCCCCGCAGCCAGCGGCAACCGGGACAGAGCGCCACCGAGCTGGTGTTCAGTCCCACTAAGGGGCGGGATGGTTCCCGGCGCATCGCGGCGCCCGCCGTGGTGTTTGCCCTGCTGGAAATGCAGTGCCGCCGCCATGAAACCCGGTTCGGCGCCCCAGTGCAGCCCGAGGGGTTCGTTGTCTACAACACCCAGGACCAGCTGACCGACCCGGACAACCTGAGCCACTATTTTGGCGAGGTGCTGACGGCACTGCAGCTTCCTCATGCCCGTTTTCACGACTTGCGCCACACCTTTGCCACCCGGGCCATCGAGCACGGCATGGACATTCTGACGTTGAGCGGTATGCTGGGCCATGCCGATGTGGGCACCACCCAGACCTTTTACCTGCACCCCCGGCTGGAAGCCATGCACCGGCAGATGGATTGCATCACCCCGGCCTGCGGCTGGTTCCGTGCCGCCCCCGCCGGGCCGGCCGCCGTATGAAAGATTTTCCCCGCAGGCTGCCTGCGGGGAGTTTTGTAGTGCGGGAATTCAATTCTATCATTTTTCCCAAAAGGACCGAATTGATTATTGACTTGCCCCCCTGCCCTTGTTAGACTGAAATCATAGCCAATCGACTTACAACCGCTAAAGGAAACGGCATGCGCACATTTGACTTTGCCAAAATATACGATACGCTGCCGATTGCGGTTTGTGTTCTGGATTTTCTGTGCATTCATCCCTTGCAGAAAGGCAAAAACGGGGCGACATTTTAAAACCGGAGGGCGGGGCGGCATACCGCCTGCACCGGGGACCTCAACAAGGAGTAATCTATGCTGGACAACGAACTGAAGAATAAAATCAACAGCCTGTGGGAGACATTCTGGACCGGGGGCATCACCAATCCGCTGGACGTGGTGGAGCAGATGACCTATCTGATGTTCATTCATGATCTGGACGCAGCGGACAACCAGCGCGCCAAGGAGAGCTCCATGCTGGGGGTGCCCCACAAGAGCATTTTTGCGGACAAGGTCACCATCGGGGAGCGGAGCATTCCGGGCGAGCAGCTGAAATGGTCGGTGTTCCGGGACTTTCCGGCCCAGCAGATGTACACGGTGATGCAGGAATGGGTGTTTCCCTTCATCAAGGGGCTGCACGGCGACAAGGACAGCGCCTATGCCCAATACATGGGGGATGCAATTTTCAAGATTCCCACGCCGCTGATGCTGGACAAGGTGGTCACGGCGATGGATGAGATCTATGAGCAGTCCCGCCAGGCCAGCAGCACCGATGTGCGGGGCGACATTTACGAATATCTGCTTTCCAAGCTGTCCACCGCAGGGGTGAACGGCCAGTTCCGCACGCCGCGGCATATCATCGGTATGATGGTGGAGATGATGGCCCCCCAGCCCGACGAGGTCATCTGCGACCCGGCCTGCGGCACGGGCGGCTTTCTGGTGGAGGCCGGGCACTACCTGAAAGAGAAATACAAACAGGAGATCTTCTTTGACCGGCAGAAAAAAGACCATTACATGAACCGGATGTTCCACGGCTACGATATGGACCGCACGATGCTGCGCATCGGCGCCATGAACATGATGACCCACGGCATCGACAACCCGTCCATCGAGTACCGGGACAGCCTTTCGGACCAGAACACCGACCGGGAGGCCTATTCCCTGATTCTGGCCAATCCGCCCTTCAAAGGCAGCCTGGACGCCGACATTGTTTCGACGGACCTGCTCAAACTGTGCAAGACCAAAAAGACCGAGCTTTTGTTTCTGGCGCTGTTTTTGCGGATGCTGAAAGTGGGCGGCCGGTGCGCCTGCATCGTGCCGGACGGGGTGCTGTTCGGCTCTTCCACGGCGCACAAGGCGATCCGCAAGGAGATTGTGGAGAACCACCGTCTGGAGGCGGTGATTTCCATGCCCAGCGGGGTGTTCAAGCCCTACGCGGGGGTGTCCACGGCGGTGCTGGTGTTTACCAAGACCGGCCACGGCGGCACCGACGACGTATGGTTCTATGATATGAAGGCGGACGGTTTTTCGCTGGACGACAAGCGCACCGAGGTGAAGGAGAACGACATCCCCGATATCATCGCCCGGTTCCATGACCGGGCGGCGGAAAAGGACCGCGCCCGCACCGAACAGTCGTTCATGGTGCCCAAGGCGGAGATCGCCGAAAACGGGTATGACCTTTCCATCAACAAGTACAAGCAGGTGGAGTATGTGCCGGTGGAGTACCCGCCCACGACGGAGATTCTGGCCGATCTGCATGCGTTGGAAATGCAGATCACCCAGGGGCTGGCCGAACTGGAGGGGATGCTGTGATGGCGAAGTTGGGGGATGTGTTTAATTTACAGATGGGCAAAACCCCAGCCCGTGCAAATTCAGCCTATTGGACGGATGGCACAAACGACTGGGTTTCCATTGCAGATTTAAGTAGCTACGAAAAATACGTTGATGGAACTAAAGAGAAAATCACAGACTTAGCTGTACAGGAAAGTGGTATCAAGAAAGTACCGGCTAATACCGTGATTATGAGCTTCAAACTCTCGTTAGGGAAAACGGCAATTACCAAAACGCCTGTATATACCAATGAAGCCATCATGGCATTTCTACCATCTGGGAAATATGATGTATACCCGGACTACTTTTTTCATCTGTTTTCCGGTAAAGATTGGTCGGATGGAACCAATCGGGCTGTTATGGGGGTCACATTAAACAAGGCAACCTTAAGCAATATAGAAATTGATATTCCACCGTTGAACGAGCAGCGCCGCATTGCCGCAGTTTTGGACAAGGTCACTGACCTGATTGCCCAACGCCGCGCCCAGCTGGACAAGCTGGACCTGCTGGTCAAATCCCGCTTTGTGGAGATGTTCGGGGATTGCAAAACTAATCCCAAAAGATGGCCCGTTTGCAAACTGGACGAAATCGCAGAGGTTGGTTCCAGCAAGCGCGTTTTTGTGGAGGAACTGCAAGACAAAGGGATACCCTTTTATCGTGGCACAGAGGTCGGTGCCTTGGCAGAGGGCAAGTCTATAACCCCCGAGCTGTATATTACCCCCGAGCACTATAAACAGTTGTGCGATATGACTGGTGCACCGCAAAGGGGTGATTTGCTCATGCCTTCCATTTGCCCGGACGGGAGAATTTGGGTAGTAAACACTGATGAGCCTTTTTATTTTAAAGATGGTCGGGTTTTGTGGGTTCACAATATTATTGACCGCTTTGACCCGATTTTCCTTTTGTACACATTAAAAGACCGTATCATGACGGATTATAGCAGCATCGCGTCCGGCACTACTTTTGCGGAATTAAAGATTTTCGCCTTGAAAAAGTGCCTTGTTTTCGATGTTCCGCTAGAACAGCAAAAAGAATTTTCTGCCTTTGTCAAACTAACGGAAAAATCAAAATCGGTTGTTACCAAAAGTTTGGACAAGTTGGAGCTTTTGAAAAATTCTCTTATGCAACAGTATTTCGGGTGATTCAATGTATATAAGCAAATTTTGCGACATTACCGGAAAAGAATCTATTGTGACAGATTCCATTACCGAAGAACATCTTGCTTCTATCCAAATGGCAATTCTTAAGATACAGGAATTTTTGAACGAAACTGACCATTATATAACAGTATCTGAAAACGCGAAAGATTTTATAAAATCCCTAAAAGAGGCAACCTGTAATTCAGAGACTTTATTTATACAAATAAATAGAGCATTTTCTAACTATCTTAATGCCTTCTATACATGGGGATGTTTTCATAACCATAAAAAAAGCTGGCATTATTTCAATCAGTATCATGAATTTCGGGACTACTATCAAGCCCAGAACATGACGTACAATTTAGCGAATCAATTAAGACATTACACCACACATAACGGTTTTGCAATTTATAAAATCAAATGTGATGTTCTTAATGAAAAGGCTTTTTACCAAATCACTCCCACTTTTTTTGATGTTGTATGCGAAAACGACAAGGTCAATAAAAAGACAAAGCAGTACATTAGCAGCCTAAAATCCACTGGAATTGATGCTTATCAATTTACTATAGAGTTCCTGGAGATGTTCAGAGAATTTCAGGGCAAAATCTGGGAAGGACCATTTATCGAAATTCAAAAAGAAGTGGAACTACTCTTAAATATTGTGGCACCGAATACACCAGATTGTTATAATACTTATATTATTAACCCTGATGACAATAGTTTCTTTCTAAATGTAGGACGTTTTTTAGAATTATATGAAAAACGGCGGCAACTTTTAAAAGTAGGGAAATAAAAGCTCTTCCAACGAGGTGACCCACCATGACCAACTTCGATTTTCTCCTTTCCGAACCCCAGTTTGCCTCCTTTGCCGGGGCGGCGGTGGCGGCGGAAAAAATCTATGCCATTGACCCGGCGGCCTGCGCGGTGAACTGTCGCCGGGCGATGGAGTTTGCCGTAAAATGGATGTACTCGGTGGATTCGGGGCTGGTCACACCCTATGACGATCGGCTGGTCAGCCTGCTGAACGCCGAGGAATTCCGCGATATTGTGGACAAGGACCTGTGGCGGCGGCTGAACTACATACGCCAGACCGGCAACACCGCCAACCACGCCGACCGCAAGCCCGTCACCCCCGAGGAGGCCGCCCTCTGCCTGGAAAACCTGTGGTACTTCATGGACTTTGTTGCCTGCTGCTACGGCACCCACTACACCCCCGGCAGCTTTGACGCTTCCCTTCTCACTCAGCAGCCCGCCGGGCCGGTACCCGCGGCGCCCGACGTGGACCTGGATGCCCTGATGGCCGAAAACCAGGCCCTGCGGCAGGAACTGTCCGCCCGCCGCGCCGCCCAACATCCCGCCTATACCCCCAAACCGCTGGATCTGTCGGAGTACAAGACCCGAAAACTCTACATCGACGCCATGCTGCGGGATGCCGGCTGGGTGGAGGGCAAAAACTGGCTGAACGAAGTGCCCGTGCCTGGTATGCCCAACCGCGCCGGGGAGGGCTTTGCCGACTATGTGCTCTACGACGACGCCCACCGCCCCCTGGCCGTGATCGAAGCGAAGAAAACCTGTGTGGACCCCGCCCGGGGCCGCCAGCAGGCCAAACTCTACGCCGACCTTTTGGAAAAACAATGCGGCCGCCGCCCGGTGGTCTTTCTCTCCAACGGCTTTGATACCCGTCTTGACGACGGCTTCTACCCCGAGCGCCGGGTGGCCGCCTTCTATTCCCGCCGGGACCTGGAAAAGCTCTTCAATCTGCGGGCGATGCGCACCCCGCTGGACCACATCCAGGTGGACCGCAACATCGCCGGGCGCTGGTACCAGGAGGGCGCCATCAAGGCCACCTGCCAGGCCCTTTCCCAGAACCGCCGCAAGGCCCTGCTGGTCATGGCCACCGGTTCCGGCAAGACCCGCACCGTCATCGCCCTCTGCGATGTGCTGCTGCGCCGTGGCTGGGTGAAAAACATCCTCTTCCTGGCCGACCGCAATTCTCTGGTCACCCAGGCCAAACGTAGCTTTGTGAACCTGCTGCCCGATCTGTCGGTCACCAACCTCTGCGAGGAAAAGGACAACGCCGCCGCCCACTGCGTATTTTCCACCTACCAGACCATGATGAACTGCATCGACACCGTCCACGACGAGGAGGGCAAACTCTTCACGGTGGGCCACTTCGATCTGGTCATCTGCGACGAAGCCCACCGCTCCATCTACAACAAATACCGGGACATCTTCAACTACTTCGACGCCCCGCTGGTGGGTCTCACCGCCACCCCCAAGGACGAAATCGACAAAAACACCTACGAAGTCTTTGAGCTGCAAAACGGCGTGCCCACCTACGGCTACGAACTGGCCCAGGCCGTCAAGGACGGGTTCCTCGTGGACTACCGCACGGTGGAAAGCAAACTCAAATTCCTCGAACAGGGCATCGTCTACGACGAACTCTCCCCCGAGGAAAAGGCCGAGTACGAGGCCACCTTCACCGACGAAAACGGCGACCTGCCCGAACGCATCCAGTCCTCCGCCCTCAACGAATGGCTCTTCAACGAGGATACCATCCGCAAGGCCCTCGACCTGCTGATGACCCACGGCCTCAAAATCGACTACGGCGAAAAACTGGGCAAGACCATCATCTTCGCCAAAAACCACCGCCACGCCGAAACCATCCTGGATGTCTTCAACAAACAATACCCCCACCTGCCCGGCTACGCCAAGGTCATCGACAACTATATGACCTACGCCCAGAGCGTCATCGACGAATTTTCCGACGCCGGGAAACTGCCCCAGATCGCCATCTCGGTGGATATGCTGGACACCGGCATCGATGTGCCCGAAGTGCTCAACCTGGTATTTTTCAAAAAGGTCATGAGCAAGGCCAAATTCTGGCAGATGATCGGCCGCGGCACCCGCCTGTGTCCGGGGCTGATCGACGGCAAGGACAAGGAAAAATTCTACATCTTCGATCTGTGCGGCAACTTTGAGTTTTTCCGCCTCAAGAAAGAAAAGGCCGGCGCCAGCCAGATGGCCCTGCAAAGCGCCATCTTCTATCTGAAGGCACAGATCATCTTCAAACTGCAGGATATCGCCTACCAGACCGAGGAACTCATCCCCTTCCGCCAGAGACTGGTAACGGAAATGCTCGCCAAAGTGCAGGAGCTGGACCGGGAAAACTTCGCCGTGCGCCAGCATCTGCGGTATGTGGAAAAGTTCAGCGATCCCGCGGGGTACCTCGCCCTGAGCTATGAGGATACCCTTACGCTTCGGGAGGAAGTGGCGCCCCTGCTGCTGCCCGACGCCGACGAAGCCAGCGCCGTGCGGTTCGATGCGTTACTGTACGGCATCGAGCTGGCCTATCTCGTGGGCAAAACCTATCCCCGCGCCCGCAAGGATCTGCTGAAAAAAGTGGCGGCGGTGGCCGGGGTGGCCAACATCCCGGAAATCCGCGCTCAGTCGGAACTCATCGACAAAATCCTGCACACCGATTATCTGGAAAATGCGGGCATCAACGAGTTTGAGCATATCCGGGAATCGCTGCGCAGTCTGATGAAATACCTGCCCCACGACGGCGCCATCTACAACACCAACTTCACCGACGACATCCTCTCGGTGGAGTGGAAGGAATCCGAGCTGGAAAACGACGACCTGAAAAACTACAAGGCCAAGGCGGAATTCTATCTGCGCCAGCACCAGGACAACGTAGCCGTGGCCAAGCTGCGCTCCAACATCCCCCTGACCGAGCAGGATGTGGCGGAACTGGAAAAAATTCTCTGGTCCGATGTGGGCACCCGCCAGGACTACGAGGCGGAATGCGGCCAGAAACCCCTGGGCGAGTTTGTGCGGGAGATCGTGGGCATGGATATGAACGCCGCCAAAAACGCCTTTGCGGAATACCTGGCCGGGGTGAACCTGGACAGCCGCCAGATCTATTTTGTCAACCAGATCGTGGAGTACATCGTCAAGAACGGCGTGATGAAGGACCTCTCGGTATTGCAGGAGCCCCCCTTCACCGACCAGGGCAGCGTGGTGGAGGTTTTCACCGACCTGTCCCTCTGGGCGAAAGTCAAGCACGCCATCGACAGCATCAACGCCAACGCGGCAGCGTAAAAGGCCGGGCACCCAGCGTGCCCGGCTATTTTTATGAGGCGGATTCCTCGTTGGCCTTGCCGCCGCAAACAGGTTCCGGCGGGGCCATATCACCGGCGAAGGCTGCCTCGTAGGCCTCATGGGCCAGCAGCAGACGCCGCTGTTTATCCTCATTCATCCGCAGGCGGCTGCCCGTCGGACTTTGATGACCCATGCAGTAGGCTATCTCCTCGTCGGTCAGGTCGGTGGCAATGCTCAGGCCCGTGCAGTAGGTATGACGCAGTGCGTAGGCGGTGAGATTTTCTTCGCAGGACCCGGACCCTTCCTCCAGGTCGGTGTCCTCCTCGTTGATCAGAATTTTTTCGGTGCCCTCCTCCATACACTGATCCAGCATCTCCCGTCCCATTTTGCCCACATCCCTGGTGGTGGTCCGGCGCTCCCTCGGCACAGGATTGCGCCGTCCCTTCTGTGTTTCCACCCAGAGCAGCGGCAGCTCTGCCAGCTGTTCTTCGGTCAGTTCGGGGTGACGGCGTCGAATCCACGCCTGCTGCCGGCGGATCAGACGCACGACCGTCGGGGTGCAGGGCAGGGTGCGGTAGCTGTTTTTGCTTTTCAGCAGGTCGGTAACGCTGCGCTTTGCCTTCTTTGCTTTGTCCTTTTCATCCTGGCACTCCACCTGGATAAAGGGCAGGCCGTTTTCCGTTGTTTTGAGACAATCAAAATTGAGGCCACAGGCTTCCCCGTCACGCATGCCCTGAAGCAGCATCAGGGCACAGGCCAGGGCCAGGGGATTTTCTGACTGTTCCACCATCTCCAGCAGCCGGGCGCATTCCTGCCGTGTCAGCGTCTGCTTGCCGAACCGCCGGTTATACAGTTCCCGGGCCGTTGGCTGCAGCTGCTCCTTCGCAATGTCCAGCTTCTTCAAGGTGCGTTCCGGGATGGGGCTGCAGCGCAGATCCCCTTCCTCCACCAGAAATTCCAGAAACCGGCACAGCAGGATCCAAAGGGCTTTCATCCGCTCCGCCTGCCGGCTTTTCTTCTGGGGCCGGACTTTCTGGGGTTGATCTGCCAGCACTTCCATCCGCCGGGCAATATCCTCCTCGGTGATCTGCCGCGCCCCTTTTTCTTCCAGATTCCCGCACAGCAGCCGCAGGCGGTAGTCCCGGTCGTAATTGTCCCGGGTGGAAGGCAGCCAGTCGTGTTCGTTGAAATACTGCCGGTATTTCTGCCGGTAGAGCTCCATCAGGGTGGGACTTTTCTCCGGGGCTTCCGGCGACACGCCTGCCTGTTCCTTGCGCAGGTACGCCATCAGCTGTTTTTCGATCTGTCTCTTCAGATACTGTTCTACGTCGGTTTCCTTTTTCACGGTGCTGCGGATTTTCAGGTTTTCATACCGGCCACAGCTCCAGCTGCCGGTGATCCGAACCTTGTCGTCCGGCACCGCTTTCTCCCGGTAGGTGCAATCCACCTGCCTGCCGCACAGGCTCCATTGTTTTGTGACCTCGTCCATGTATATCACGCTCCTTTCTGATAGCACCGGATGGCTTCATCCAGTTTTCTTCCGATACATTCCTGATACCAGACGCTCTGGTAATCCCGGTAGACTTTATCCATGACCGTCTTGGGCGCCCACCCCTGCAGGTGGTCTTTTTCTCCCGCCCGGAGCCACCCTTTCACTATTTCGTCGAAGGTACGGTGCAACACCCTGACGGTGGCCCCGATGGTCTTTTCTTCCTGGTGATCAGATTTTTCATCGGTCTTTTTGTAGGTCCCCGCCGCAAACCCTGCCTGTTTCAGCAAAGATTTACTGTACCTCTGCAGCTCTTCCGGCCTGCAAGCCGTTTTCCATTCTGCTTTGCTGCAGACGATGGGCATCTTGAGAAAGCTCCTTCCGCCCTTCTCCCGCGCCCATTCCGCCCGGCGCTGCAGAATTTCCTGAAGGGGCTGACAAACCGGTACATAGCGCAGCCTGTACGGATATACCTTTTCCCTGCCAAACTGCAGGACGTTGTCCGCCTTTTCCAGGTAAGGCCGCAAAACCCGCAGGCTGTAATACGCCGAACCCGGCAGCCGTACATAATCCCCATACTGCAAACTGCAGGCTTCTTCCGGCGAAAAGCCTTCCAGCAGCACCAGCAACACACCCACGGCAAGGCCATTCTGCAACGCATTCTGTTTTGCCTGTTCCAGCAGCCTGCTGAACTCCTCATGGGAAAGACTCTGATTTCCCAGCTTGCTGCGCTTCTGCCCCTGGGCATCGTACCGCTTTCTGCCCCGCCGTTTCGGCATGTTCATCCATCCGTGGTCCGCCGCATACCACTGCATCAATTCCAGACGGTGACGGCACCGCTGCATCTGGTGCTTTGTGAAGCGGGGATCCTGGGCAGCCAGGTCCTGCTCCACGGTTTTGCGCACCCCTTTGTCAATCCGGCACAGCGGTCTGTTCCCATAAAAGGACAGATACTTGTCCAGCAAATCCCGGTTCAGCGTATCCTTCGTGTTGGCGGGATTTTTTCTGTCTTTCCCGATCTCCCTGGCAAGATAGCTCTGAAATTCCCCGGTTGCTTCCAGAAGCGTATAGGCGCCCTCGGCGCTGAGCTGCACTGTATTGCCCGGAAATGTTTTCACCTGCTGCTCCGCGTATTTTTTGTAAAGAGCCTTCTTGGCCCGGATGCCTCCCTCAGATGCAAGGTAACAAGGGATTTCTTTCCTGTCCTTAAGTGTGGTTCTGGGTTCATACTCAAGATCATCTCCTCCGGCCGGGTTGGAAGTCCTCAATAACACTACAAAGCAGTTTTTGGAGGTATTGAAATGCCCGGTGGCGCTGCATGATATCTTTTTCCATTGGAAGGGGATCGCTTTTGTATACTTGCGTTGACTCATATCGTAATGCTCCTTGATCTTGGGGAAATCGTTCATCGTTTTACAAGAAAAATGATATTTACTTTTGTTTTTGGTGCAACTTCAAAAAGGGGGGGTGCCATGGAGAAAGGGGTTGACAGCTCTCCCGTCAGCGTATAACGGGGATTTTTTCTCCGGCTTGGATATCACGATAATTACTTTTGTTGTTCTGTCAATCAAAAAGCGGCACTTTTTCTTGCTGCAACACTTGACATCGTCTTTTCGGCTGTGCAACGGCATTTTCATTTTCATCGTAAGTACTTTGCAGCAATCGTCAAGGTCGACAATAAAAAACACGCGCTTTCCTTAACGGAAAGCGCGTGTTTTGATTCATGGCTTGTTCAGTTTACTTTGGGCGATACCTGCGCAAAAAGGCCTGCCGGTCCTTGCAGTGGAACCGCTCCATCACTTCGGCGTCGGTTCCGCCGTCCTCCAGCGCCTGGCGGATGGCGGTCTCCCGGATGGTCGAGAAAGTCAGGCAAGGCACGCCCGCCCTTCTCTCCAGCAGCGCCAGATGTTCCCGCAGGACATTGGCTTCCACCGGGCGTCCGTCCGGCGTAGCAAACAGCAGGTGGTCGGGATTGCAGCGGGCATCCACCGCCTGCAGGGTACGCAGCGTGCCAAGCTGCGATTCCACAATCCTTTTGCAGGCGGCAGGCAGCGGCACAGAATAAAGCGGAACAGGCAGCAGCGCCAGCCTAGTTTTGCGTTCCTTACTCTGTTCGTCGGCAATGCGGGCGACCCGGTTGCGCACAGTCAGCCGACTGGCGACCAGGTCCACATCCTCCTCCCGCAGGGCCAGCAATTCCCCCTGGGGAAGTCCCGTGGCAAAGGCAAAGCGGATCAGGTTGCCCCACAGCTCCTCCTCGCAGACAGCCAGCAGCTTTTCCTGTTCTTCCCGGGTAAAGACAGGCTGTTCCCGGCTGGGTCCTGCTTTTCGTCTGGCAAGGACCTCCTCGCCTAAAATCTCCGGCGTACAGGGATTTTCTGCCAGCAGCCCTGCCGTCACCCCTTGCTGAAGGATGGTCCGCAGCAGCTTGTAGGTATTTTTGGCCTTTCCGCCGGGCAGACCGGCAAAATACCGCTTCAGCCGCGGGGGCGTCAGTTCTGCCAGTTCATATCTTCCCAGGCGGGGCAGGATCGTATTCTGCAGCAGCCCCTGATAGGACTGTGCGGTCCTGTAGGAACCGGCATGGGACGCCTGCCAGGCGGAAAACCAGTCCTGCGCCCATTGTTTTAATTTCATTGGGGTCCTCCCGGAGTCTTTTCACCGAAATACTATGGTTCATCGTGTTTTGCAGGGGGATCCTGTTGCTCCGCGTTCTCCAAAGGAGCCTCCCGCAGCGCGGCCAGCTGCTGCCGGAACATTCCCTGCAGTTCCTGCCAGACCTGCGGGTTCTTCAGCGACGGTGACGGCTGTTTCAGCTCTTTGTCCAGGTCCGCAACCGCCACCGACAGCGTCTTTTCATCCAGTATTCCGCAGCGGTGGCGGAGATAGCGGATGACCGCCTCACTCTCCTTGTCTTCGGCGTGCATGGCGTAGCGGAGTGCGCAGTTAATTACCGACCCGAAGTCCTCCGTGTGGAACGGATCCAGCCAGGAGGACGGGCAGAGGACGAGATCATCCTTGCCCTCATCGGTGATGACCAGCCCGATGTTCTCCCGGAGCACACGGTCCAGCACGGCGTCCAGATTGTCTGCCAGTTCTTGGCGGGAGATGCGTTCCATCGTTTCGGTAGATGGTAAATTTGTCATGACAGCATGCCTCCTGTCCTTCTGTTTCCTGTCCCGGAGAGACGCCCCTTCCGAGTCGGCCTCCGGGGATTGTTTTCTCATTGTTTTCGTTGAATGAAATGGTGAAGGTAATATAAAGTATTGCCTCACGGGTCAAGCCACTGTTTTAGCCCCCTCCCAGAC
>CALXHT010000030.1 GCA_944388215.1 uncultured Gemmiger sp.
TTGTCGATCTGGCAGGTTACCGGGACAAGAATCCCAACCGGCGTGACCGCAATATCTTCACAAAAGAAGAGCTGGCAGCCCTGTGGGCACACAAAGCCAATCCCTATTGTCAGATTTTACTCATGCTCAATTACAATGCCTGCCGCATTTTGGAGTTTCTGGATCTGAAGAAGGAGAACGTCCATCTGGAAAAACAGTATTTTGATGTGGTGGAAAGCAAAACCGAAAACGGTATCCGGAAGGTGCCCATTGCAGACAAGATGCTGCCCTTTTACAAAGGATGGATGGAGCGCTCGCCCTGCGAGTATCTGCTTTGCACCACCGACGGCAAGCATCTGGACTACTTCAATTACTGCGACACCTACTGGGACCCTTTGATGGAAGAATACGGGATGAAGCACAAGCCTCACGACACCCGGCACACCTGTATTTCCATGATGGCTGATGCCGGTGTGAACCCCACCATTCAGAAGAAGATTGCCGGTCATTCCGGTGCCATGAGCCTGACCGAGCGTGTGTACACTCATTTGGATATCCAGACCCTCATCGACGGTATCAACATGATTTGCAAGCCATAAGGTTTTTCTTTTTTTGCAAATAAAAAAGCAGGAGACGTTCTCCTTGCGGAAAACGTCTCCTGCAATAGGCAATTTGCTTTTGTAAGGTCTGCTGCATACTCGCTTTTTACCTGCTGCTTTTTCAGCAAGTTCCAAGGCGATTTGCTGCATTCCACCACGTCAGGCGCATCCGATTTTCTGCACACAATCGTGCAAAAAAGTCGTAAAGCGTACTGAAAAGTTCGCAAGTAGTGCGGACAATCAGCGCTTGCTGAACTGCGGAGCACGACGGGCGGCTTTGAGGCCGTACTTCTTACGTTCCTTCATACGAGGATCGCGGGTCAGGAAGCCAGCCTTCTTCAGCACGGTGCGCAGCTCAGGGTTGAACTGCAGCAGGGCGCGGGACAGGCCATGGCGGATGGCGCCGGCCTGGCCGGAGCAGCCGCCGCCAACCACGTTGACGACCACGTCGAACTTGCCCTCGGTCTCGGTGAGGACCAGCGGGCTGTTGACCAGGAGCTTCAGGGTCTCCAGACCAAAGTAATCGTTGATGTCACGGCCGTTGATGGTCATCTTGCCGGTGCCATTGTAGACACGCACACGGGCAACGGAATGCTTACGACGGCCGGTGCCGTAGAAATAAGGTTTCGTCTCGTACATCTTCTATTGCCTCCTCAACTCAAAACTCAACGGCTTCGGGCTTCTGTGCCGCATGGGAATGGTCAGCAGCCTTGTAGCAGTGCAGGCGGGTCATGGCCTTGGCGCCCAGGGTGTTGCTGGGAATCATGCCCTTGACGGCGTAGGTCATAGCCTTGTCGCTGGCTTCCGCCATCAGGGTCTTGTACTGGGTCTCCTTCAGGCCGCCGATCCAGCCGGAATGGGTGCGATGGAACTTCTTCTCCAGCTTCTTGCCGGTCAGGACAGCTTCGTCGCAGTTGATGATGATGACATGATCGCCACAGTCAACGTTGGGGGTGAAAGTGGGCTTGTTCTTGCCGCGCAGGATGACAGCAGCCTTGGCAGCAACGCGGCCGAGGGGTTTGCCGGCGGCGTCGATCACATACCACTTGCGGTCAGCCATTTCAGCGGGCTTAGCGAGAGTCGTGCTCATAATAGGGACCTCCATTGAAATAGTAACACGTCCGTTTCCAAAAAACGGTATCTTACAGCGCCGGACCATGAACCGGCCCGCGGCGCTTTTTCGCGCAAGTGTGATTATAGCAGAATGCACCCCGTAAGTCAACGATTTTTGCAAAGAATTTCAATCTATTCCTGTGTAGCTCTTGAATTCTCTTGTTTTCTCTCGAATTCTTCCGTTTTCTAATTTCCTATTTTTCCTTTTCCGTTCCCTGCGAATGGCGCTGCACCGACACAAAAAAGCCCGGCCCGCCGGGCAGACCATGCTGCACCGGCGGGCCGGGATCCGTTGGATTGGATTTCCGAAATTACTGTTTGATAGCGCTCACAACGCGGCGCAGGTCGCGCTCGTCGTCGCAGACGATCTTCACGGGCTGGCTGTAGTCCAGGCTCATCATTCCCAGGATGCTCTTGGCATCGGCAATGCTGCCCTTCATGTCATGCACGCCGACCGGGTTATAGCATTTGGCGGCAGCAGACACGATTCCCTTGACCTCAGTAAAATTGGAAACCTTGACTTGTTTCACCATAGTAAATGACCTCCAGACATTTTCCCTCTGCAGACCAATCTTGCCGCGGCGCATTCACGGAATGCCTGCCGCACGGTCTGCAACCGGAACGAGCTGGACCACCATGTCCTGTTTTCTCGTCCCTTCGTTGGGCATTATAGCACAATTATTCCCGCTTTGTTTGTGCTAAATGCACAAAACCCGTTTTTTCCATTTCCTGCACAAAAGGGCCAAATCTGCATTTTTGGGATTTGTGGAGTTTGCTCAATTTTTTGAATAATAGCAGGTGTTCTTTCATTTTATTTTTGTTTTCAGAAAGAATAATTTATGTTTTTAGATTGATTTTTGCGTTTTCTGCAAATTTTCAAGATTATTTCGATACGAAATTCACAGATTATTCATGAGTGAATGCAACAAAAGCACATATTTCAGGAGTTTCCATGCCTTTTTTACTCGCCCTGCAGCCCCTTCATGGTCAGCGCGATCCGCTTTTTGGCAATATCCACAGACAACACCTTGACCCGGACGATATCCCCCACCTTGAGCACTTCCCGGGGATGCTTGATGAACCGGTTGCTGATCTGGGAAATATGCACCAGACCATCCTGATGCACGCCCAGGTCCACAAAGGCGCCGAAGTCGATGACGTTGCGCACCGTGCCGGTGAGTTCCATGCCCGGCTTCAGGTCCTCCAGGCTCATGACATCGCTGCGCAGCAGCGGTCTGGGCAGGCTGTCCCGCACATCGCGGCCCGGCTTGCAGAGTTCCGAGACGATATCGTGCAGCGTGGGCGCGCCGATGCCCAGCGTTTCACAGAGGTTCTTCTCCCCCTTCGCCTTGACAGCCGCCGGCAGCGCCGACAGTTTGTCGGTGCCGATCTGTGCCGTGGTGTAGCCGCAGGCTTCCAACAGCGCTTTAGCCGCCGCGTAGCTTTCGGGGTGGACGGCGGTGGCGTCCAGACGGTTCTTCGCCTCGGGCAGCCGCAGGAAGCCGGCGCACTGCTCGTAGGCCTTGGGGCCCAGCCCCTTCACCTTTTTCAGCTGGGCGCGGGAGGTAAAGGCTCCCTCCTCCTCCCGCCAGGCCACAATGTTCTTGGCGGTGGCGGCGGTGACGCCCGCCACACGGCGGAGCAGCGGCGCGCTGGCCGTGTTCAGGTCCACGCCCACGCTGTTGACGCAGTCCTCCACCACGCCGTCCAGTGTCTCGTTGAGGCGTTTCTGGGGCATGTCGTGCTGGTACTGGCCCACGCCCACCGCCTTGGGATCGATCTTCACCAGTTCGGCCAGGGGGTCCTGCAGGCGTCGTGCAATGGACACCGCACTGCGCAGGTTCACATCAAACTGGGGGAATTCCTCGGCCGCCAGCTTGCTGGCCGAATACACCGAGGCCCCCGCTTCGCTGACCACCATATACTGCAGATGCCGGCCTTCCTCCTCGGCCAGCTCCCGGATGACCGTCGCTGCAAACTCCTCGGTTTCGTGGCCCGCCGTGCCGTTGCCGATGGCCATGACCTCCACGCCATTTTTGCGCACCATTTCCTTTATAATGCGCTTGGCCTGGTCCACCCGCTTGAACTCCGGCACCGGGTAGACCACGTTGGTGTCCAGCACCTTGCCGGTGGGGTCCACCACCGCCACCTTGCAGCCCATACGGTAGCCGGGGTCCAGCCCCATCACCGTCTTGCCCCGGATGGGCGGCTGGAGCAGCAGCTGACGCAGGTTGTCGCCAAAGACCTTGATGGCACCCTCGGCCGCCGCCTCGGACAGCTCGTTCCGAAGCTCGTTGGAAAGGCTGGGATGGATCAGCCGGCTGTAGGCATCCAGCGCGGCCTCCTCCACCACCGCCGCACTGGCGCCGCCCGTCTTTTTGCGGGCGAACATCCAGGCCACAATGGCACCGGCACGGTCGCTGTCCACCTCGATGCTGACCTTCAGGAAGCCTTCCCGCTCGCCCCGGTCAAGAGCCAGCACCCGGTGACCCGGGATTTTGGCGATGGGCTCCGAATAGTCGTAATACTGGGCGTAGACGCTGTCCTCCTCCTTGGCCTTGGTGCTGGCGATCCGGCCGAAAGCCCGGTAATACCGGCGCAGTTCGGCGCGGCAGGCCGCATCGTCGGAGATTTTCTCTGCGATGATATCCCGGGCACCGGCCAGGGCCGCCTCAGCGTCGGGGACTTCCTCGTTGAGATAGTCTGCGGCGATTGCCTGGGGGTCCAGGGCGGCATCCTGTTTCAGGATGGCGTCGGCCAGCGGCTGCAGTCCCCGGGCCTTGGCAATGCTGGCCCGGGTCTTGCGCTTGGGTTTATAGGGACGGTAGAGGTCCTCCACCTCGGCCAGCGTCTTGGCCTTGGCCAGCGCCGCCGTCAGTTCCGGCGTCATGGCCCCCTGCTCGGTGATGGAGGCGGTGACCTCCTCCTTGCGCTTGTCCAGCCCCCGCAGGTATTCCAGGCGGTCACCCAGATTGCGCAGCACCTGGTCGTCCATCGAGCCGGTGGCCTCCTTGCGGTAGCGGGCAATGAAGGGGATCGTGTTGCCCTGGTCGATCAGGTCGATGGCCCCCTGCACGTTCTTGACGCTCAGGTTCAGTTCTGCGGCCAGTTGTTCAGCATGATTCGGCATTCCGTTTCCTCTTTCTTCTTTGATACAAAAACACCAGATACACCCCGTAGACCGCCAGCCCGGCCAGGCTGATCCTGGCCGACAGCGCCAGTCCCGGTGTGTGGTAGGTACATTCAATGTCGGCGTCTCCCGCCGGGACCAGCACGGCCATCAGGCCCTTGTCCACCCGCTCAATGGCGGCAGGTTCCCCGTTGACGGTGGCGGTGAAGCCGTCGTCGCAGGGCACACTGAAGAAGACCAGCTGCTGGGTCTCGTAGCTGGTGTGGGCGGTGAACCCGGTGCGGGTCGCCGTAAACTGTTCCACTGCCCCGGCACGGCGGTCGGCGCAGTCCCGGGCGTAGGTCTCATAGCTGCGGTCCGCCAGCTCCTCCTCGGGCAGCGGTTCCAGCAGCCCGGCGTAGCGCTCAATCTGGTCGTCGTCCAGCAGCAACGCCCGCATGAGAATCTGGGCGCGCTCCTCTTCCGGCACCGTCTCCAGCTGGTCCGCCGTGACGTAGTACCGGTAGGTGAAACCCATGGGCACCCAGTTTTCGTTTTGGTAGATGTCATAGGCCGAGGTATGGGCGCAGAGCGTCCAGCCCTCCAAGTTTTCATCGGCCCAGTCGCCGGTCTTGTCCTTGGCCACCAGCGTGTACCGCACGCTGAGCAGCCCCCGCAGGGCGTAGTTCTGGGCCGCCGGTTTGGAGTTCACGTCCCGGGTGACACCCACCTCGGGGTAGAATTCCATGATGCTGGGCGCCACCGTGGAGTTGAAGAACTGCAGGCAGCTGCGGTCAAACCACAGGCCCAGATTGTTGTGGGCGCCGTAGGCATCCAGCCGGTAGAAGGCATCCTCCGGCAGTATCTCGTCGATCTCGGCGACGGAATCGCAGGTCTCGGCAATGAGGTTGGAGTCGGTTTCCCACTGCGGGTACTTGGTCAGCGACAGATGCACCGTGCCATACAGGAAACTGAAGGCCAGCACCCCCGCCAGGAAGACTTTTGCCCAGTCCCGGCGGCGGGCGGCCAGTTTCCACAGCACCCAGAAGAGCAGCACGCCCAGCACGCTGACCCCGAAAATGCCCCAGAACCGGGGCTGGAAATCCACCACGCCCAGCTTGAAGTTGCCGTCGTCATCGGTGTTGGGCACCACGGCAAAGGCCGCGGCGCTGAGGGTGACCAGCGCCACCAGCCACCAGGCCCGGGGCACCTGCCGCTGGGCCAGCTGGGGCCGCTCCATCAGGTAGGCGGTGGCCCCGCAGAGCACCAGCACCGGCATATAGTACCACCGGGCATAGTAGCTAGAATTGAGGGCATAGAAGGCACTGTTGAGCACCGGCACAAAGGCGCAGAGGATGCAGATTTTCAGCAGCCAGGCAAAGGGATGGCGGCGGCGTCCCCGGCAGAAGGCAATGCCGCCCACCAGGCCCACCAGCGGCAGATAGGCCGTCATGCTGGTGTGTTTGAGGATACCGTCCTGGAACAGATCCTTGAAATAGGGGGCGTCGGGCATGAGGAAGCCGCTGTAGAGAATGGCCCCGTACTGCTGGGCGTTGCCGTAGACCAGATACCCGTACCCGTTGTAGGGGTCGATGGTGCGGGGATTCTGGAGCAGCGAAAGTCCCGCCGGGAGCAGCAGCACACAGCCCATGGCGCAGCCCAGCAGGGTCTCCCCGGCCAGAGCGGCAAAGCTGCGGGGGCCGATTTTGTACGCCCGGCAGGCCAGCATGCAGAGGAAGTAGAGAATGAGGAAGACCGCCTGCCCGGCGAAGAAGAAATAGTTATTGACCAGGTTCAGAGCCACCCAGAAGGGAAAGGGCCCCCGCTTGCCGTCCAGCACAGCGTCGTCCAGCGCCGCCAGCATGTAGGGGAACAGCGCCACCACGTCCAAAAAGTGGTTAAAAAAGATGTTATAGACCGTATAGCCCGAGAAGGCATAGAGGCACCCGGCCACCACGCTCCAGTCCGGGCTGCGCACCCAGCGGCGGGCCCAGAGATAGCCGCCGCCCCCGGCCAGGGCCATTTTCAGGCAGAGCAGCGGCACCATCATCCAGGGCATGAGCCGGGCGGGCACCCAGAGACTCAGCCAGAAGAAGGGACTGCCCAACAAATAAAAGGAATAGGCGTTGACAAAGCCGCTGCCCAGGTCGGTGGCCCAACTGAAGGTACCGCCCTGTTTGACAAAGGCGTTGGCGTACTGGTAGAAGTTGATCTGCTGGTCGTTGAAGTCACCGGCATAGTGGAAAAAACCGCCGCCCCACACCGCGTCGGCGATGCAGTGGGGCAGGAAAAGGGCCGCCGCCACCAGGAAGCAGAGCGCAAAGACCTGCCGGTAGCGGGATTTTTGTTTTGGAAGTGTAAGCTGCATGGCCAGAACCCGGGAAACAATCCCAATCAATGTACTGTGTTTGTGGTAAAATCGTGGTATACTGATTCTAACACACAGGAAAGGTCGCGTAAAGATGAAAACCTACCCGCTGAGTGCCCTTTTGGGGCGCATGAAGTACATCACCCGCTGGAGCCTGATGCGCAACGGCCGTCCCGAGAGCCTGAGCGAGCACACCGCCGACACGGCCCTGCTGGCCCATATGCTCTGTCTGATCGCCCAAAAGTGCACCGGCACCGGCGCGTCCCTGCGGCCCGAGATGGTGGCCACGGCGGCGCTCTACCACGACGCGCCGGAGATTTTGACCGGCGACATGCCCACCCCGGTGAAATACAAGAACGATGCCCTGCGCAACGCCTACAAGGCGGTGGAGCGGGAGAGCGCCCGGGTGATGGCCAGCCTGCAGCCCGAGGAACTGCGGGCCGAGACCGAGGCCTATCTGACGGGGACGGTGCTCAACGACGCCGAGCAAAAGGTGCTCAAAGCCGCCGACCGGCTGTCCGCCCTCATCAAATGCATCGAGGAGAGCCAGGGCGGCAACCATGAATTTGAGGCTGCCCGGGAACAGCAGCTGGCGGCCCTGCATGCCATGGACTGCCCCGAGGCGGAGTACTTCATCCAGCACATGCTGCCCTGCTACGCCCAGAACCTGGACGAGCTGACCCGGGGCCGGTTCTGAGCCGCGAAGAGGTCAATCCTGCAGGCGGCCCCCCATCGATGAGTTTGTCCACGTCGGCGGCGCAAAAAAGCGGGGCACAGCCCTGCTTACTCCTGTAAACGGAAGACCGCATCGATGAGTTTATCCACATCGGTAAAGTGTTCCAGCATGGAGCAGTACCGCCGCAGGGACGCCGCCCCCCGCAGCCCTTTCATATAATGCATGGCCTGGCTGCGGGCCTGGGGCATGGCCAGCCACTCCCCTTTTTCCTCGCACATTTCGTAGATCTGACGGCGCAGCGCCATCATCCGCTGGTTGAGGCTGGGTTCCGCCGGGGGTTCCTCCCCCAGCAGCGCCGCCCGCACCCGCTCGAACAACCAGGGGTCCCCCAGGGCGCCCCGGCCGATCATGACGCCGTCGCAGCCGGTTTGGGCCAGCAGGTCCAGCGCCCCCTCGGCGGTGGTCACATCGCCGTTGGCCAGCACCGGAATCTGCACCGCCTGCTTGATGGCCGCGATGGCCCCGGTGTCGATGGGCGGGATATACATCTGTTCCCGGGTGCGTCCGTGCACCGCCAGCAGATCGGCGCCGTTGGCCTCGCACTGTCTGGCCACCTCCACGCCGGTCATGTGATCGGCGTCCCAGCCGATGCGCATCTTGACGGTGAGGGGGATATCGTCCCCCAGCGCCTTGCGGGCGGCCGCCACCATGGCCCCGCAGAGGGGCGGGTCCAGCAAAAGGTGGCTGCCTGCGCCGCTGGAAGTGATCTTGGGCGCAGGACACCCCATATTGATGTCCAGAATGTCGAAACGGATGCCCTTTTCCCGCACCAGCAAAATGGCCTTGGCCAGCGTTTCCGGCTCGGCGCCGAACAGCTGGATGGCATAGATGCCGTGGGGGTCGGGGTCCTTCAGCAGCGCGAAGGATTTGCGGTCGCCGAAGTTCAGCGCCTTGGCGCTGGCCATCTCGCTCACCGTCCAGGCCGCCCCGTGGTCCGCCATCATCCGGCGGCAGGCGGCATCGGTCAACCCGGCCATGGGCGCGAACACCGCACCCTCCGGGATCTGCAGATTTTTCAGTTGCATGGGATACCTCGTTTTTCAATTTCGCATTCCATTCTACCACATTTGCGCCGTTTGTGGTATACTGATTCTATATGCAAATGGCACCAAAGGAGCTTTTCTATGAAATTGATGGTACTGGACGGCAACAGTCTGGTCAACCGCGCCTTCTTCGGCATCAAACTGCTGACAACGAAAGACGGGCGCTACACCAATGCGATCTTCGGGTTCCAGAACATCCTCTTGAACCTGCTTTCCGCCCACCAGCCCGATGCGGTGGCCATCGCCTGGGATGAGCGCGCCCCCACCTTCCGCCACAAGGCCTACGACGGCTACAAGGCCACCCGCCACGGCATGCCGGAGGAACTGGCCCAGCAGATGCCGGTGCTGAAGGAACTGCTGACCGACCTGGGTTTTGTGCAGGTGAGCAAGGAGGGCTGGGAGGCCGATGACATTCTCGGCACCCTGGCCGCCGCCTGCGAGGCCAAGGGCGGCACCACGTTGCTGGCCACCGGCGACCGGGACAGCCTGCAGCTGGTGGACGACGCCACCACGGTGCTGCTGGCCACCAACAAGGAGACCATCCCCATGGACCCCGCCGCCATCCAGGAAAAATACGGCGTCGCCCCGGCCCAGCTCATTGACGTGAAGAGCCTGATGGGCGATTCGTCGGACAACATTCCCGGCGTACCGGGCATCGGCGAGAAGACCGCCCTGGCTCTTGTGCAGAAGTTCGGCAGCCTGCAGAACATCTACGACCATCTGGAGGACCCCTCCATCAAACCGGGCCAGCGCACCAAGCTGGGCGCCAACAAGGACAAGGCGGAACTCTCCTATATGCTGGGCACCATCCGCAAGGACGCCCCCATCGACACCGACCCCGCCGCCTACACCCGGCAGCCCGGTGATGCGGCGGCCGCCGCCCATCTGCTGGCAAGTCTTGAGATGCACAAACTCATCGACCGCTGGCAGCTGGAAGGCGGCAGCGCCCCTGCGGCGGCGGAATCCGCTGCCCCGCTGGAGGCGGTGGAGCCTTCCGTTCTGCCGCTGACGGTGGAAGGGCGGCTCTGCCTGGGGCAGAACACCGACGGCAGCTGGTACGCCGTGCAGGGCAAGGAAGTCTTCCTGCCCGACACCGACCGTCTGGCCGCATTGCTGGACAGCGACGCGGAACTGTGGGTCTTTGACGCGAAGCCGCTCTACCACCTGGCGCTGGACCGGGGCGGCATCGGCAAGGCCATCCATTTTGACGGCAAACTGGCGGCGTACCTTTTGAACCCGTCGGCCAGCGGCTACGCCGTGAAAAACCTGGCCGGTGAGTACGATGTGCCGGCGGCCTTTACCTGTGAAGCCGCCCCTGACGCCGGGGTGCTGTCGGCGCTGCTGGACAAGCTGGCCGCGGCTCTCGACGAGAGCGGGCAGCGCAAGCTCCACGATGAGATGGAACTGCCGCTGGCCCGGGTATTGGCGGATATGGAACGCATCGGTTTTGCGGTGGACGCCGACGGCATCCGAGCCTTCGGCGACAGCCTGCGGGGCGAGCTGGACGGCATTCTGCAGAGCATCTATGAGGAAGTGGGCTACGAATTCAACGTGAACAGCCCCAAACAGCTGGGAGAGGCTCTCTTTGACAAGCTGGGCCTGCCGCCGAGGAAGAAAACTTCCCGCGGCTACTCCACCGACGCCGCCACGCTGGAAAGTCTGCGCCCCTACAGCCCGGTGATCGACCAGATTCTCAAATACCGCACCTACGCGAAGCTGCTCTCCACCTACGTGGAAGGGCTGCTCACCGCCCAGGCCGCCGACGGCCGGGTGCATTCCACCTTCATCCAGACCGAGGCCCGCACCGGGCGGATCTCCTCCACCGAGCCCAACCTGCAGAACATTCCCATCCGCACCGAGCTGGGCAGCCGCCTGCGGGGCTTCTTCGTGGCCGGGGCGGGCAAGGAACTGGTGGACGCCGACTACTCCCAGATCGAGCTGCGCATTCTCGCCCACATCACCGGCGACGAAGCCATGCAGCAGGCCTTTCTGCACGGGGCGGACATCCACCGCTCCACCGCCGCCAAGATCTACCACATCCCGGAAAGCGAGGTCACGCCCCAGCTGCGCTCCGCCAGCAAGGCCATCAACTTCGGCATCATGTACGGCAAGGGGGCTTTCTCCTTGAGCAAGGACCTGGATGTGTCGGTGAAGGAGGCGGACGCCTTCCTGAAGACCTACCTGGCCACCTTCCCCAAAGTGGATGGCTATATGCAGGACTGCATCGCCCACGCCAAGGAGAAAGGCTATGTGGAAACGCTGTTCGGACGCCGCCGGGCGCTGCCCGAGCTGGCCAGTTCCAACTTCCAGGTGCGGGCCAGCGGCGAACGGATGGCCCGCAACACTCCCATCCAGGGCACCGCAGCCGACATCATCAAGCTGGCCATGGTCCATGTGTGGCAGCGGCTGCGGGACGAGAAGCTGGAAGCCCGGCTGCTGTTGCAGGTCCACGATGAACTGATTGTGGAAGCCCCCGAGGCCGAGGTGGAGGAAGTGAAGCGGGTCCTGCGGGAGGAAATGGAACATGTCGTGCAGTACAGCGTACCGCTGACCACCGAGGTGGGCACCGGCAAGACCTGGCTGGAAGCACATTGAGAGGACTGGATAACCCATGTATGTTTTAGGAATTGAATCCACCTGCGACGAGACCGCCGCCGCCATTGTGGAGGACGGCCGCAAGGTAATTTCCAACGTCATTTCCACCAGCGTCAAGGAACAGGCGCTCTACGGCGGCGTGGTGCCGGAGATTGCCAGCCGCCGCCACGCGGAATATATCAGTGCCACGGTGGACAAGGCCCTGGCCGACGCCGGCATGACCATCGACGATGTGGGTGCCGTGGCCGTCACCTTTGCCCCGGGGCTTATCGGCGCCGTGCTGGTGGGCGTCAACTTCGCCAAAGGGCTGGCCTACGCGTCGGGCAAGCCGCTGGTGCCGGTGCACCATCTGCGGGGCCACATTGCCGCCAACTACCTGACCCACCCGGCATTGCATCCGCCGTTCCTCTGCCTGGTGGCCAGCGGCGGCCACAGCCACATCGTCATGGTGGAGGACTGGTGCCGCTACAAGGTGCTGGGCCGCACGGTGGACGACGCCGCCGGTGAGGCCTTCGACAAGGTGGCCCGCACGCTGGGCCTCTCCTACCCCGGCGGCCCCAGTGTGGCCGCCGCTGCCAAGGGCGGCAACCCCCACGCCTACAAGCTGCCGGTGCCCCATGTGGAAGGAAAATACAACGTAAGCTTCAGCGGCCTGAAAACCGCCGTCATCAACGAGGTGCACAACGCCCAGCAGAAGGGCGAGGAGATCAACGTCTCCGATATGGCGGCCAGCTTCCAGGAGCGCATCGATCAGATCCTGGCGAAGAAGCTGCTCTCGGCCGCCGCCGACACAGGCGCCAAGACCATCTGCCTGGCGGGCGGCGTAGCCGCCAACGGCCGGCTGCGCCAGCTGGTCAACGACGGCGCCCAGAAGCTGGGAGCCAAGATCTATCTGCCGGAACTCAAGTACTGCGGCGACAACGGCGCCATGATCGCCGCCCAGGGGTTCTACGAATACCAGGACGGCAATCTGGCAGGCTGGGACCTGAACGGCCTGCCCACGCTGCCCATTGATTACCG
>CALXHT010000031.1 GCA_944388215.1 uncultured Gemmiger sp.
TTCATGGTCCCCTCCTTTGGTCACGGGTTCGTCGTACCACCATTAAAACGGATTCCCCCGCCTTTGTCAAGCGGAGGAGTGTCTGTGTTCTTTTCTTGGCAAGAAAAGAACCAAAAGAACTCTAACTAAAAATGCCTGGGAGGGTGACACCCTCCCAGGCATTTTTGATTGGAATTTCTTCGGTTCCTTCTTTGCAAAGAAGGAACACAAACGCACCTTCAGTCGTGCCGGATGGCTTCCAGGGCGCTGATTTTGACGGCGTTGTTGGCGGGCAATACGCCGGAAACCAGGCCCACCAGGGTGGCGAAGACCAGCGCCGCCAGCATGAGCCAGGGCGGGATCACCGATATGGTACTGGACATACCGCCCATATACATACCGCCGCCCAGCAATCCCGACAGATCGATGCTCTGGCCGAACACCGACAGGATCAGCGACAGATGGTTGAGGATGAAACTCACCAGCAGACTGATGGCCACCCCGATGACGCCGCCCAAAAAGCCGATGCAGGAACTTTCCATCAGGAACATGGTGCGGATATTGCCCAGCTCGCAGCCCAGCACCTTCATGACGCCGATCTCCCGGGTCCGCTCATAGATGGCCATCGTCATGGTATTGATGATGTTGATGGCCGCCACCAGCAGGGATACCGCGGCCACGCCGCCAAAGATCATCTGGCTGCGCACCACCTGTTTCTGCATCTCCTCCCGCTGCTGGTTCATGGAATAGGTGTTCTCAAACCCCAGGTCATGGATGGCCTTCTCCACGTCGGCCACATTTTTCAGGTCGTCCACCTTCACGTAGACCTGGTCATAGGAGGTATTGTTGTTGGTGATCTTGGCCATCTTGTAGTAGGCTTCCTCGATCATCTTCAGGTCCTGGGTGCGCAGGATGATGTTGCTCTGGGTCCACCACCCCTTGCTGGCGTCCTGCTGGATGTGTCCCACCACTTCCAGCTCCCAGGTCTGGGTCTTCTCGGTGGAGCCCTCCCCCGTCTTGATGGTCAGGGTCATTTTATCCTTGTCCACATTCACAAAGGGGTCCACCTGGTTGCCCTGGGCATCGGTCATGCCCTGCCAGCGGTAGCGGTTGGGGCTGGATTCGCTCTTGCGGGAATCGTAAAAATTATAGCCGGTGTAATCCCCCACCAGGACCTGGATCTTGGTGGCCTTCTTGCTGGCGGGCCCGGCGTCGGGCCAGCGGCCCGATGCCAGCTGGAAGCCCATGGGTTCCAGCGCCGTGGGATCCACACCGGTCAGGTTGCCCAGGTCCATCACATAGCGGTCATTGGTGCCCGCCGTGATGCTCCCCTGGAGGGAATAGGCCGACACATAGGCGGTGGCGGCCATCACATGGTCCAGTTGTTTGAAACTTTCGATTGCCTTGTCGTCCAGTTTGAGCGCCTTGCCGTCGGCCCCCACGGCCATGCCGCCGCCATAGACCTGGATCTGGGTCAGGTCGCCCCAGCTCTGCAGCATTTCGTCGTTGGCCTGGCTCTGGGCGATGCCCAGGGAGATCATCAGCACCACCATGCAGGTGCCGATGACCACGCCGATCAGCGTAAGGGCCGTGCGGCCCTTGCGCCGGGTCAGGTTGCGGGCGCTCAGGACGATCTCATCAGAGATCTTCATCGCTGTCCTCGGCTTCCAGCGCGGCCAGGGCCAGCGCCTTCTTCTTCTTGCGGCGCTTGATCACCACCACGATGACCACCACGATCACCACGCCGCACACCGCGATCACCGCCCAGCCCCACATGGGCATGCCGGTGGTCTGGGGTTCCTCCATGCCCATGTTGGGGTCCATCATGGAGGGGTCGAAGGTCATTTCCTCGGCGGTGGTGGCGAACTCCTTGGTGATGGTGCGCACTTCGCCGCTGGCGTCCTCGTAGGACAGCGTGATGGTGCCCGACACCGCACCGGCGGAATCGGGGGTGAGGTCAAAGTCCACGCTGCCCTCGGTGCCGGCGTTGAGGTTGCCCAGGTACTGGTAGCCGCCGGCGCCCACGTTGGTGCCGGTGAGGCGGGCTTCCAGGTTGGAGACAGGGTTCTTGCCCTTGTTCACGTAGCTCAAGGATACACTGGTGGTCTCGCCCAGCACCACCGAGGCGGGGGCCTTCATTTCGCCCACCTCGAAGCGGTCGGGCTGGCTGATGGGCACCGAGATGGCGGTGGTGCCGGTGACGGCCTTGCCCGAGATGGACCCGGTACCCGACAGGTTCACCGTGATGTTGGCCACCGTGCCGGTGAACCCGGAGGCGGGCAGCACCGGGAAGGTGACGGTGCGGGTGGTACCGGCGGGCAGGGTGCCCATATAGTTGGAGAGGCTGCCGCTGGACAGCGACACGTTCTCCGGCAGGGTCAGGGAGACGATGACATCATTGAGGTCCTCCCCGGCGTCGGTGGCATAGATGCCCAGGGAGAGCACGAACTCCTGCCCGGCCATGACGGTGCCCTCGCCGTAGCTGGAGGACCGCACCAGCAGATTGGGGGAGGTGGTCTGGTCCTTGTCCACGCACTGGCCGATCTGGATGCTGAACTGCTGCATGGGCTTGCTGGTGTCCAGGTAGGTCAGGTTGATGGGCAGCGTGTTGCCGCCGCCGTTGTACACCACATCCCGGAAAAGCAGCACATAGCTGTAGTAGTTATAGTAGGCGTTGTCGGCCTTTTCCTGGTCGCTGGCCTGGCCGCCCCGCACCTTGTTCAGGCGGTCGGTGTTGGGGTCGTCGTTGCTCTGGAACAGCTGGCCGATCTCGCCGATGCCGGTATACTGGAACACCGACGAGTTGATGCGGGCGGAGATCTCCTCCGCCTTGACGGCGTACCGCGCCGAGGAATGGTCCACCACCTGGAGCACGATGTTCACATGGTCGCCCACGTCCACGGTGGTGATCTCGCCGCCGGCGATGTCGGTGACGGTGTAGCCCACCACATAGACGCCGTCCGATGTGGCGGGGGTGGTGGTATTATTGTTGTTGTTGGTATCGGGTGTCTGAGTGGTGCCGGTACCAGTGCTGTCCGAGGCGGCGTCCTCCGCCAGGACCGGCATGCCCAGCGCAGCCACCAGGGCCAGCAGGGCGATGAGGGACAGGATCCGTTTCAATGTAAGACCTCCAGTTTTCGTTGTCAGGATGGGGACGCCGCGGGCGCTTCCATGCTGGCGGCGCCGCCGATATCCAGATTGCCGTTCATATCGGCAAACAGTTCGTCCCGGTGTTTCTGTTTGGTTTCGTCGTCCTGCACGACGCTGGACTGCACCTTGCCGTCCAGAATGGTGACGATGCGGTCGGCACACTGGGCCAGTTCCGGCTCGTGGGTGACCATGACGAAGGTGACCTTCTGGTGTTTGGACATCTCCAGCATGCGGAAGAGCACCTGTTTGCTGGTCATGGAGTCCAGGTTGCCGGTGGGCTCGTCGGCGAAGATCACCTTGGGGCTGCTCACAAAGGCCCGGGCGATGCCCACACGCTGCTGCTGACCGCCGCTCATCTCGGTGGGCAGATGGTTGGCCCGCCCCAGCAGGCCCATCTGTTTCAGTTCCTTGCGGGCCAGACGCATGCGGGTGGCCTTGTCCACCCCTTTAAAAAGGAGGGGCAGCGCCACGTTCTCCGCCGCCGTCATGGTGGGCAGCAGGTTGTAGCTCTGGAAGATGAACCCCAGGTGGGCCTGCCGGAACCGGGCCAGCTCGGTCTCGGTCATGGCGCTGATCTCGTGCTTGCCGATGAACACCTTGCCCCGGGTGGGCTTTTCCAGCCCGGCCAGCATGTTGAGCAAGGTACTCTTGCCGGAACCAGACTGGCCCACAATACAGCAGAACTCCCCTTTTTCGATGGCCAGGTCCACGTCGTTGAGCGCCACGACGCGCTCCTTGCCCACGGCATAGACTTTGCGCAGTTTTTCGGTGCGGATGATGGGTGCCAAACACCTGCCCCCTTTCCAAGCGGATATTGGCCTTATTCTACCATACTTCGACGGGAAAGAAAAGGCCGCATGATGTAAATTTTGCCCTTTGCACCCCTGCAGAAAGGGCACTCGTACCTATAAACGAGGCAGGTCCGCGGTATTTTGCAGATTTTGGAAAAAAGTTATTTTACAACAGTTTTTCAGGGACAGCCGGACACAGGCAGGCAGCCCATTTTCCTGTATCTGTAGGGCGGGGATTTATCCCCGCCGCGGGGTGGGGCCGTTACCGCCAAATTGTCCGGCGGGGTCAAGACCCCGCCCTACAACCGAAATTTCATTCAATCTATATATAAAAAATGCATGGTCAATGACCATGCATTTTTGGTTGGAGTTTCTTTGCCTGCTTTCTCTGTACCGCGGCGTAAGGGCGAGCCATCCTTTTGCCGGAGCGCGTGATTCATGGGCAAATGGTTGGAGTTTCTTTGCCTACTTTCTTTGCAAAGAAAGTAGGTGCAAAGAAGGAACACAGAGCCTATTCTATGCCCGTCACCTGCCAGACGCCGTCGGTGAGGGTCAGGGATATGACGCCGGTATATTGCTGGGGGTCCTCCCCTTCCGGGCCCGCCGTGACGGTATACTCATACCGGCACTGGCTGTCGTCGCCGGTATCGGCCGCCTGCAGGTCCACCTCCTGGGCCGTTACCTCGGTGGACGGCCAGGCCATGAGCACCCGGCTCAACACCCGGTTGGACAGCACGGCCTCCTCGGCCTCCGGGCTGAGCCTGTCCCCCACCCGGTCCATCAGATACTCCTCCAGGGCGCTCTCGCCGGTGGCGCTGTCCGCCAGCGCCTCCTCAAAATCCGAATACTCCTGGGCTCCCGCGCTGTACAGCTCGGTCAATACCTCCCGGGCGGTCTCCTCCGCCGTGGCCTGGGTGCCCGCCGCCGTGGTCTGGCTGGACTGCCCGCTGCATCCCGTCAGAAGAGCCGCCGCCAGCAGCAGCGCCGCCCATCCTGTCCGTTTCATCCGCAATCCCTCCTCGTTTCCGCTTTCCTTATTAAAACTAAGCATACCCGTCCCCGCCGCCCCGGTCAAGAAAAAAGGTTGACAAATTTGGGCGTTCTGTTATGGTTAAGATATACAAAAGCGCGTAATACCACTCCCGTTTGGAGTTTCTTCGGTTCCTTCTTTGCAAAGAAGGAACAAACCGGAAAGGATTTTACCCATGTCAGACGCCTACACCATCCATCCCATCGCCCGCATCCACACCGACTTCTCCGACAAATTCGGCATTCCCCGGCAGAGCGGTCTCGTGCCGGAACTCACCGCCCGCATCGTCTTCGAGCCGGAATACCGGGACCCCAACGCCCTGGTGGGGCTGGAGGGCTACAGCCACCTGTGGCTGATCTGGCAGTTTTCCACCGTGGCCGAGGAGTACGCCGCGGGCAAACATTGGCGTCCCACCGTGCGGCCGCCGCGGCTGGGCGGCAACGTGCGGCGGGGGGTGTTTGCCACCCGCAGCCCCTACCGTCCCAACGCCCTGGGCCTTTCCTGCGTGGAGCTGGCGGGCATCGAGGGCTGCGACCTGCTGGTGAAGGGGGCGGACCTCCTGGACGGCACCCCCATCTACGACATCAAACCCTACCTGCCCTACGTGGACGCCCACCCCGACGCCCGGGGCGGGTTCACGGCCCGGACCGCCGGCTACGCCCTGGACGTGGTGTGCGATGCCGCCCTTTTGGGCAAAGTGCCAAAGGAAAAGCGGGCGGCCCTGCTGGGCGTGCTGAAAAACGACCCCCGGCCGGGGTATCAGCACGACCCCGCGCGGGTCTACACGCTGGATTTCGGGCAGAACAAGGTGCGGTTCACGGTGGACGGACAAACGCTGACGGTACGGGAGATTCTTTGATTTCCGCAGCACGTGAAATTCTTCACAAAGTGACATTTTTCGGACTGCTGTGAAACGCCGGATGGAACGTTTGTGGAAAAATAGTCAAAATGCACACATCCGCCCCCAAAATCTGTGCAACATTCTCACCAAAAACCCTTTACGAATCGAGTGGTTTTTTGGTACAATAAAGCTATGCAAAAGCGTCTTTCTAGCAGTGTGCCCGGGGCAAAACACAGGCAGACTGCCGGGCAGGCGTGGGCCTGTGCGGGGGCAAAAGCCCGTGCAGAATGCAAAACTACTCTTGAAAATGGAGGAAGAAAAATGCCCAGAGCAAAACAGTCTATGGACGGCAATACCGCTGCGGCGCACGTAGCCTATGCGTTCACCGATGTGGCTGCCATCTACCCCATCACTCCGTCCAGCCCCATGGCTGATACGGTGGACCAGTGGAGCGCTGCCGGCCTGAAGAACATCTTCGGCAACCAGGTCAAGGTTGTGGAGATGGAGTCCGAAGCCGGTGCCGCCGGTGCTGTGCACGGTTCTCTTGGTACCGGTGCCATCACCACCACCTTCACCGCATCCCAGGGCCTGCTGCTGATGATCCCCAACATGTACAAGATCGCAGCCGAGCAGCTCCCCTGCGTCTTTGACGTGAGTGCCCGTACCGTCGCCACCCAGTCCCTGAACATCTTCGGTGACCACAGCGACGTTTACGCCACCCGTCAGACCGGTTTCGCCATGCTGTGCGAATCCAACCCGCAGGAAGTCATGGACCTGTCCCCCGTGGCGCACCTGTCTGCCATCGAGGGCCGCGTTCCCTTCGTGAACTTCTTCGACGGTTTCCGTACTTCTCATGAGATCCAGAAGATCGAGAAGTGGGACTACGAAGATCTGAAGGAAATGTGCAACATGGACGCCGTCGCGAAGTTCCGTGCCGAGGCGCTGAACCCCGAGCATCCCAAGACCCGCGGCAGCCATGAGAACGGCGACATCTTCTTCCAGCACCGCGAGGCCTGCAACACGGCTTACGAGGCGCTGCCCGCCGTCGTGAAGAAGTACATGGACAAGATCAACGCCAAGATCGGCACCAACTACGATCTGTTCAACTACTACGGCGCCCCCGATGCTGACCGCGTCATCATCGCCATGGGTTCCATCTGCGACGTGGCCGAGGAAGTCATCGACTACCTGACCGCCAAGGGCGAGAAGGTCGGCCTGGTGCTCGTCCGTCTGTACCGTCCCTGGGTGTCTGAGGCCCTGCTGAAGGTCCTGCCCAAGACCGTCAAGAAGATCGCGGTCCTCGACCGCACCAAGGAGCCCGGCTCTCTGGGCGAGCCCCTCTACCTGGATGTCGCCGCCACCCTGCGTGAGGCCGGCATGAACGACATCGTGCTGACCGGCGGCCGCTACGGCCTGGGCAGCAAGGATACCCCGCCGTCCAGCGTCTTCGCTGTCTACACCGAGCTGTCCAAGGACGCTCCCAAGAGCCGTTTCACCATCGGCATTGTGGATGATGTCACCAACCTGAGCCTGCCCGAGGTCAAGCCCGCGCCCATCACCTCCGCCCCCGGCACCAAGGAGTGCAAGTTCTGGGGTCTGGGCGGTGACGGCACCGTCGGCGCCAACAAGAACTCCACCAAGATCATCGGCGACCACACCGACAAGTACATCCAGGCCTACTTCCAGTATGACTCCAAGAAGACCGGCGGTGTGACCATCAGCCATCTGCGTTTCGGCGACAAGCCCATCCGCAGCCCCTACTACATCAACCAGGCCGACTTCGTGGCCTGCCACAACCCCGCCTATATCCACATGGGCATGAAGATGGTGCAGGATGTCAAGCCCGGCGGCGTCTTCATGATCAACTGCCAGTGGACTGACGAGGAGCTGGATCAGCACCTGAACGCTGCCGACAAGAAGTACATTGCCGACAACAACATCCAGCTGTACACCATCAACGCCATCGACAAGGCCATCGAGATCGGCATGGGCAAGCGCACCAACACGATCCTGCAGTCTGCCTTCTTCAAGCTGGCGGACGTTATGCCCATCGACGAGGCCGTCGAGTACATGAAGGCCGCCGCCAAGAAGAGCTACGGCAAGAAGGGCGACGCCGTTGTTGAGATGAACTGGAAGGCCATCGATGCCGGCGTGGACGCTGTCCACAAGGTCACCGTGCCCGACAGCTGGCACAACCCCGCTCCCGATGCCGCTCCTGCCGACCTGAAGGGTCCCGCCCCGCTGGTCAAGATGATCCGCGATGTCATGGAGCCCGTCGCCCGTATGGACGGCGACAGCCTGCCGGTCTCTGCCTTTGCCCACAACCCCAACGGCGAGTGGGAACTGGGCGCTTCCGCCTACGAGAAGCGCGGCACTGCCGTCATGGTGCCCGAATGGGATCCCTCCAAGTGCATTCAGTGCAACAACTGTGCTTTCGTCTGCTCTCACGCCACCATCCGCCCGTTCTGCCTGACCGCCGACGAGCTGGCTAAGGCCCCCGAGAGCCTGAAGAGCGCCGACACCAAGCCCAAGGCCAGCGAGTACAAGTTCACCATCGCTGTGTCTCCTCTGGACTGCATGGGCTGCGGCGAGTGCGTCACGGTCTGCCCCACCAAGGCCATCGAGATGAAGCCCCAGGAGAGCCAGTCCGCTCAGCAGGCTGCTTTCGACTACTGCGTCGAGAACATCCGCAAGAAGGACAACGTCCCCGGTGTGGTTTCCGAGATTTCCGTCAAGGGTTCTCAGTTCAACCAGCCGCTGCTTGAGTTCTCCGGCTCCTGCGCTGGCTGTGCCGAGACTTCCTACGCCCGCCTGATCACCCAGCTGTTCGGCGAGAAGATGTTCATCTCCAACGCCACCGGCTGCTCCTCCATCTGGGGCGGCACCGCTTCCATCAGCCCGTACACCACCAACAAGGAGTCCGGCTGTGGTCCCGCCTGGATCAACTCTCTGTTCGAGGACAACGCCGAGCATGGCCTCGGTATGCAGATCGGCTACGAGACCATCCGTGAGAACCTGATCAAGAAGGTTGTGGCGCTGAAGGGCAAGAACGCCGAGCTGGATGCTGTCATCGACAAGTTCATCGAGACCAAGGGCAACACCAAGGCCAACGATGCCCCCGCCAAGGCGCTGATCGCTGCGCTGGAAGCCTGCGGCTGCGACGAGGCCAAGGAGATCCTGAAGGACAAGCAGTACCTGGCCAAGAAGAGCTTCTGGATCTTCGGCGGCGACGGCTGGGCCTACGACATCGGTTACGGCGGCCTGGATCACGTCCTGGCTTCCGGCCACGATGTGAACGTCATGGTCTTCGACACCGAGATGTACTCCAACACCGGCGGACAGGCTTCCAAGGCCTCCAACATCGGTGAGGTCTGCCAGTTCGCTGCTGCCGGCAAGGAGATCAGCAAGAAGAGCCTGGCCGAGATCTGCATGACCTACGGCTACATCTACGTTGCCCAGATCGCTCTGGGTGCCAACATGGCTCAGGCTGTCAAGGCCATTGCCGAGGCCGAGGCGTATCCCGGCCCGTCCATCATCATCGGCTACGCTCCCTGCGAGCTGCACGGTGTCAAGGGCGGCATGACCAACTGCCAGAACGAGATGAAGAAGGCTGTCGAGGCCGGTTACTGGAACCTGTTCACCTTCAATCCCGCCAACAAGGCCGAGGGCAAGAACCCCTTCACCCTGACCTCCAAGGCCGGCGATATGAGCAAGTATCAGGACTTCCTGAACAACGAGACCCGTTACAGCCGTCTGGCCCGCGCCTTCCCCGAGCGTGCGAAGGAGCTGTTCGCCAAGAACCAGGAAGCTGCCAATGCCCGTTACGAGCACCTGACCCGCCTGGTCGACCTGTACAAGTAAGAGTCGCCTGATTCGTCCTTTCTTTGCAAAGAAAGGACCAAAGAAACTCTGAATAAAAATCCCCGTCCGGGTTCCCCCGGGCGGGGATTTTTGTTGGGAGCTCTCGGCCCTTCCTTACCAGAAGGGAGGATCCAGCCGACCCTGTATGTGCCGGTCACGGGGTGGGGAACAACCACATCCCATTTTCCTGTATCTGTAGGGCGGGGATTTATCCCCGCCGCGGGGTGTGGCCGTTACCGCCAAATGCTCCGGCGGGGACGGGGGATTCCCCCTGTCGGGCTGCCCGGTCCACCCGGCTGTTTTCCGGCCCGTTGTCCTTTCCTCTGCCTGGGTTTTGTCTCTTCTGTACAAGATGGGCCGGGGGAATCCAATAAAAAATCCCGCTATGGAATCCATAGCGGGATTTTTTGATTGGAGTTTCTTGCCCGGTTTCCCTGTAAGGGCAAGGCGGGGGATGTACCCCGGCTGCAGCGTCACGGGTAATATGGTTGGAGTTTCTTTGCCTACTTTCTTTGCAAAGAAAGTAGGTGTAAAGAAGGAACAAAACTCAAGCTAAGACAAAGGTCTGGATGCCCCAGATGGCCAGGACGACGATGCCCAGGGCGATGCGGTACCAGCCGAAGGCGGTGAAGGTATGTTTCTTCACATAATTCATGAGGAAGCGGATCGCGGCCATAGACACCACGAAAGCCACCACGCAGCCCACCACCAGGGCCAGGACTTCCGGCAGGGTGAAGCTGCTTCCGCCCGCCAGGTATTTGACCACCTTGAGGCCGGAAGCGCCTGCCATGACGGGGATAGCCAGGAAGAAGGTGAACTGGGACGCGCAGGGGCGGCTCATACCGCAGAGCAGGCCGCCCACGATGGTGGCGCCGCTGCGGGAAGTACCGGGGATCATGGCCAGCACCTGCCAGGCGCCCACCAGCACCGCCTGCTTGTAGGTGATGCGGCTGAGCTTGGTGGTGGAAGGCACCCGGGGCCGGCGCTCGATGAGGATGAACGCCACGCCGTAAACGATGAGCATGATGGCGACCACGATGCTGTTATACAGGTGCGCGTCCAGCCAGTCGTCCAGCAAAAAGCCCAGCACGGCGGCGGGCAGACAGGCCACGATGATTTTCAGCCACAGCCGCACCACCGGCCAGCGCAGATGCTTGGAGAATCCGGAATCCCGGCCGTTGTCGGCGCAGAAGGGCCACAGCTTCTTGAAATACAATACCACCACGGCCAGGATGGCGCCCAGCTGGATGACGACGCGGAACATGGACATGAACTCCTCGTCGAAGCTGAACTTGAGCAGCTGCTCGGCCAGGATCATGTGGCCAGTGCTGGAGATGGGCAGCCATTCGGTGATGCCCTCGATGACACCGTAAGCGACCGACCGCAACAGATCAAACACTAATTCCATGGGGAACAATGCCTCCTTACAATTCGCGATACTATCATACCATAAATCCGGCGGGACAGGGTACTGTTTTTTTCGAGAATTTACAACTATTTTCTGTACGGATTGGCAAAAGCGCCAAAATCGTCTTGCCGTTTTTGGTCCATGCCACTATAATAAGGGTATCTGTAACGATAAAGAGGGAACAGGGAATATGTATACAACTGTATTGTTTGATCTGGACGGCACCTTGCTGAACACCATCGACGACCTGGCGGATTCCGCCAACCGGGTGTGCGCGGCCCACGGCTGGCCCACCTACGATGTGGCGCAGTACCGTTATTTTGTGGGCAACGGCATCCCCAAACTGGTGGAGCGGTTCAGCCCGGAATCGGAGCGCACGCCGGAAAAGCTGGCCGCCACGCTGAAAGAGTTTGACATCCAGTACGGCGCCCACAAATTCGACAAGACGGCGCCCTACCCGGGCATGCCGGAACTGCTGGCCCGGCTGCACGAGAAAGGCATCCGGATGGCGGTATACTCCAACAAGGCCGACGAATTTGCCGGGGACGTGGTGGCGCGGTACTTTGACCGCCGCCTGTTTGAGGTCATCCGGGGCGCGCGGCCGGGGGTCCCCACCAAGCCCGCGCCGGAAGGCACCCGGGCGCTGATGGAACATCTGGGCGTGGACCCGGCTTCCGGCAAAGTGCTGTACGTGGGGGACAGCAACGTGGATGTTGCCACCGCCCACAACGCGGGGCTGCCCTGCTGCGGCGTGCTGTGGGGGTTCCGCACCCGGGAGGAACTGCAGGAGGCGGGCGCCGAATACCTGGCTGCCACCGCCGCCGACCTGGAAAAAGTTATTCTGGGGTAACCGGGATTAAGAAATTTTCGGGATATAATGTTGGAGTTTCTTTGCCTGCTTTCTTTGTGCCGCGGCGTAAGGGCGAGTTGCCCTTCTGCCGGAGCGCGTGATACACGGGCAAATGATTGGAGTTTCTTTGCCTGTTTTCTTTGTGCCGCGGCGTAAGGGCGAGCCGCCCTTTTGCCGCAGCGCGTGATACACGGGCAAAAGATTGGAGTTTCTTTGCCTACTTTCTTTGCAAAGAAAGTAGGTGCAAAGAAAGTGGGAATTCTACAAAATCTGTAAAGGAGATAGGGTACAATGATTGCGCAGCACTACAAAGATATGCTGGGAGCGAAGTCGGTGATTC
>CALXHT010000032.1 GCA_944388215.1 uncultured Gemmiger sp.
CTGATCATGATGAAGGCATCCAACCAGATCACCCTGAGCCAGTTTGTGGAGCAGAGCAACGAGATTGGTGTCCAGCAACAACGGGTCAACAAGGAGAAGGCGGAACTGCTGGCCCAGCAGGGGGACCACAAGGCACTGGACATGGACGCCATCGAGGCCAGCCTTTGCGAAGCGGTGGATTTCACCGACGGCATGGTGAGCGAGTGGTTCATACAGAACTTTGTCCGCCGCATCACACCCATCGACGATACGCGGTTCGCCTGGGTGCTGGATCTGGCACCCGAACCCCAGACGCTGGTCTGTGAGGTCAACGGGCGGAAGGAATATCCGCGCATTACACTGGAAAGCAATTTATACCGGGGGGCCTGGCCGCCCCCCGGGGCTTCCCGCCAACCCTTTCTGATCAACAGGAATGGTCGGCTGAATGGGGACATTTCGGCGGCGGGATTGGCACAGGACAGGCAGCCATCAAGAATCCTCGCAAGTAAAACCGTTGGACTCTTGGAGGATGCGCAAGCATTTCAAAAAGCACAGTATGGCGTAATACCGACTTTAGGTATCTGCCTGTAGTATGCAATCCCCCTGCTGCTGATTTCAGCTGCAGGGGGATTTTTTGTTAAGCTACAGTTGTTAGGGGGAACCAAACGTGCCCGAAAAACAAATCGCTCCGGCAATGCCTTGTATTTTCCCACGGCAGCCGCTATACTGGAAAGAAAAATAGGCCGGAGCGATTTGCGCGTCGGCCTTTACTGGAGCGTAAGAATATGCAGTATCGTTGTGACAAAAACAGGAATGATCTGTCCGTTCTGGGCTATGGCTGCATGCGGTTCCCGAGAAATCATGGAAAAATCGATCAGGATGCCGTCACGGAGCAGATCGGCGAGGCGATCCGTCTGGGCGTCAACTATTTTGACACCGCCTACGTCTACGGCGGCAGTGAGGCTGCTCTGGGGGAAGCGCTGCGTCGTCTGAACTGCCGCGACAAGGTGTATATTGCGGACAAGCTGCCGCAATATCTGATCAAATCCAAAGCGGGGATCGAGCGCTGCTTTCAGGAGCAGCTGTCCCGCTTGAAAACCGACCGCATCGACTTTTATCTGATGCATATGCTCACCGACCTGGCCGCCTGGAACAAGCTGTGCGACCTGGGTATACGGGAGTGGATCGCCGAAAAGAGAGCCGCTGGTGCCATCGGCAGAATCGGATTTTCCTTCCACGGGGACACCGCCACCTTCCTGGAAGTGCTGAACGCCTACGACTGGGACTTCTGCCAGATCCAGTACAACTATCTGGATGAGCATACCCAGGCAGGCCGCAGGGGCTTGGAAGCGGCGGAAGCCAAAGGAATTCCGGTCATCATCATGGAACCGCTGCGGGGAGGACGGCTGATCACCGGACTGTCCGCCGAGGCCCAAAAACGGGTGAAAGAGAGCGGTAGGTCTGCGGCGGGCTGGGGCCTGCGCTGGCTGTGGGACCAGCCGGGCGTGACGGTGGTGTTGTCCGGCATGAACAGCCTGGAGATGATCCGGGATAACGCCGCCGAGGCGGATGCGGCCCGGCCGTGCTGCATGACCGAAGAGGAACACGCCTTCGTGGAGGGGCTGCGGGCGGACCTGCAGGCGTCCATGCGGGTGGGCTGCACCGGCTGCGGATACTGTCAGCCCTGCCCGGCGGGGGTGGATATCCCGGGCGTTTTTGCCAGCTATAACCGCGCCGCCACCGAGGGCAGCCATGCCAGGCTGCAGTATCTGCTCACCACCGGCCTGCGCCGCAAGGGGACAGGAGCCAGCCAGTGCGTGGGCTGCGGCAGATGTGAACAGCACTGCCCCCAGCATCTGCCGATTCGCCGTCTGCTCAAAGAGGCTGCTCAGGAACTGGAAGGGCCGCTGTACAAGGCCGCACGGGTGGGCGTGAAAGTATTCCGGTTGTGGTAACCAGGCATTCAGGATTTCCGCAAGGCCGAAATCGCCAGACTGGCCAGCCCCAACCCCAAAAGAGGCAATGCCTGCGCGGAAGACAGTGCGTCGAGGGCGGAGAGTGCCGCGACAGCCACTCCCATCGCCAGGGCAATAGCTTTCAGGATTGTATCCAGCAGTTCGCCGACTTTACTGTCGGCGGGCTGCTTTTCATTTTTGCCCTGCAGCAGTTCTTCGATGGAAAGCCCCAGAACTTCTGCCAGCTGGGGAAGGGAGTTCACGTCGGGGCAGGAAAGGTCCCGCTCCCATTTGGAGACTGCCTTGTCTGTCACGCCCATCTTTTCGGCCAGTTCCAGCTGGGTCATGCCTTTTTTCCTGCGGGCTTCAGCGATCAATGCGCCAAGAGACTTTTTCATAACTGTATGCTCCTTTGCCTTGGATTTGCTGTTTTCATTGTACACACCGAAGATGAAATATTCAACCGACCGTTGGTTCCTTTCTCTCGACCGCTGGTTGAGTCCCGGTAGAATCGCACAGGTGCGAACATTTTTGGGGAGTGACGGAAAGAAAAAACGGCAGGTTTTGCCCTTGGATTGCCGGTCGGCAGGGAAGAGGATGTTTCTTGACATTGATTATTATAACCGTTATAATAATCAAAACGGAAACAGACGGAGCATGGCACATGAAAGATTCTGCGGACATCAAAAAACAAAACAAAGCCCGGATCGGTCGGCTGCTGGCGGCGGGGGAGGAACTTTCCAAGCAGCAGATCGCGAGAAAAACAGGGCTCAGTGTTGCCAGCTGCAATACCTATCTCAACGAAATGGAGCAAATGGGGGAGGTGCTGGGCACCAAGAAGAAGCTCCATGAGGTGGGGCGGAATACGGTGGTCTACCGCCTGAATGAAGACCATGAGTGTTTTGTCGGCCTGTATTTTGAGCTGATCGGCGGTGTCAAGTCGCTCACCACCGTGGTATTCTCCCCAACGGGGAGGATAAAGGACCTGACGAAGCAGTCTTACCCGCTGCTGGACGAAAAGGTCATCTATACCCGTCTGGCCCGGACGCTGGAGCAGTTTCCCAATGCCAGTCAGCTTGTGGTGGGAACGCCCAGTGTGGCGGAGGGCGGCGTGATCCGGCACAGCGACATCCCGGAACTGGAGGGCGTACCGCTGGTGTCGGAACTGGAAAAGCGCTGCGGGAGGCCTGTATTTCTGGCCAACGATATGTATTACAAGGTGTACGGTTACTACCGGAAAGAAAACGCGGAAGGCAAGATCGTCACACTGGTGAACTATCCCGCCGGGGTCCTGCCCGGAACGGCGACCGTCTACAACGGATCCATCCTGACGGGACGCAATCTGTTTGCCGGTATGGTCGGTTTCCTGGATTACGGGATCAGCATAGACGAGCAGATTCAGAAAATGCAGCGGCCCATAGCCATGCCGCTGATCACCCGGGCATCCATCGCGCTGATCTCCATTCTGAACCCCCACAATCTGTTGTTTACCGGTGACCTGATCCGGCCGGAGGACATGGATACGATTCGCGCAGCCTGTGAAAAATGCATCCCGACGGAATACATGCCGGATTTTGCCTTTCTGCCGGACAGCACGCCCTACTATCTGGCCGGGATGTATGAGGTCGCGATGGACCGAAAGGAGGACTTTCTGTGACGGAAAAAGAAAAAATGCAGCAGGGCCTGTTGTATGATGCCAACTACGACGAAGAACTGCTGGCGGTGCGGGCAAAATGCAAAGATCTGTGTTTTGCCTACAATCAGATCCCGCCTTCCCAGACCCGGCGGCAGGAGGAGCTCATCCGGCAGCTGCTGGGCAAAACGAAGGAGCACTTCTGCATAACGGCGCCCTTCTGGTGCGATTACGGAACCAACATCACCATCGGGGATTACTTTTATACCAACCACAACTGCGTGATCCTGGACGGTGCCAAAGTCACCTTCGGGGATTATGTCTTCATCGCGCCGGACTGCGTATTCTCCACGGCGGGTCACCCGCTGGATACCGAACAGCGCAACCGGGGGCTGGAATACGCCTACCCCATCACGGTGGGGGATAACGTTTGGTTCGGGGCCTCGGTGACGGTGCTGCCCGGCGTGACCATCGGCAGCAATACCGTCATCGGCGCGGGCAGTCTGGTGAACCGGGATATCCCCGACGGGGTGGTGGCGGTGGGAAATCCCTGCCGGGTGCTGCGCAAGATTACCGAGGAAGACAAAAAGAAATACTGGAGGAACAAAAATGGCCTTTGATGTGACGAAACTGCAATGGACAAGGGAACCGGCTGCCTGCACGATCACGCCGGAGCGCATCGAGATTGTCACCAGACCCCACACCGATCTGTGGCAGCGCACCTACTACCATTTCCGCAACGACAACGCCCCCGTTTTACAGATGCGCACGGAGGAGAAGTTCTTCTCCTTCGTGGTCAAAACGGAATTCACCGAGAGCCACCACCGCTTTGACCAGTGCGGCGTGGTGCTGTATCTGGACAGCGAGAACTGGCTCAAAGGTTCCATCGAGTATGAGAACGAGCGCTTCCAGCACCTGGGCAGCGTGGTGACCAACCACGGCTATTCCGACTGGGGCACCACCGAGATTCCCGCCACGGTGAAATCCATGTGGTACCGGCTGAGCCGCCGGGGGGATGACTTCTGCATCGAATGCTCCGAGGATGGCGTTACCTTCCATCAGATGCGCATTGCGCACCTCCACGAGGCGACCGGGGAAATACGTTTCGGCATCTACGCCTGCAGCCCCGAGGATTCCTCCTTCCGGGCGGTCTTCACCAACATGGAGCTGACCGAATGCAAATGGCTGGCCCACGACGGCCAGGCCCCCGACAGCGACCTCTGAAAAAGACAAAACAAACCGCCGCAGACAGCAGGGAAAAGGCTGTCTGCGGCGGTTTTGCTATACAAAATTACAGGGCAGGGGCATCTTCTGTGGCATCAGGGTTCAAAAGCCAGGCGATGCCGTCGGCGGTGCGCTCCACGGCGTGGCCATAGTGGTTGCCGGGGTGATACCGGAAGACCGAGGGAATGCCCAGGGCACGGCAGTGCCGGTAGAGGGCCTCGGTGTTTTCCCCCACCGTTTGCAGCAGGGGATTGCGGGTCTTGCTCTCCCGGCGGCCCAGGGAAAAATACACGCAATCCGGCCGTCGGCAAAAGGGGCGGGAGAGGGCGTAGTCCCGGAAGCCAGGAAACCAGAGGGAGCCGGACATGGTGGCAGCGCGGGCAAAGCAGTCGGTGCGGTAGAGGGCATAGAGGGCGAACAGCCCGGCCAGGGAATAGCCGGCCAGCCCGCGCCAGCAGGGGGCGCCGTTCAGTTCCCGCTCTGCCGTGGGCAGAATGGTCCCCGTGAGCAGCTCCAGATAGGCATCGGCTTCGCCGGTGCAGGCATCTCCGCCCCGGAAGGCGGACGGCGCATCCCAGGGGGCCATGTCGCGGTTCCAGTCCAGATGGCTGATGGCCACCAGGGAACAGGGGACCGGGCCGAGGCTTTGCAGCCGGGCCAGAACCTGGGCCCCCTCGTCGGCAAAGGTGTTCAGATAGACTACCGGGGCATGGACCGTCTCACAGGGGAAGATGGTAACGGTTTTGCCACCGAACGTGTATATGTGTGCCATCAGGTATGCCTCCCTTCCGGCCCGGCACGCAGCGGGACCGGCTGCATCAGGATTCCTCGTGGGGGATGGTGATCTTCTCCACGGTGATCTTGCCGTCCTCCACATCGGCCATCATCAGGGTGATCTCCTGGTGGAAGCGGCGCGGTCCGCAGGAGCCGGGATTGAGCCAGAATACCCCATTCTTTTCCTCCTGCAGATATCTGTGGGAGTGCCCGAACACCACCACGTCCACACCGGACAGGTCGGCGGGCAGTTCCTTTTTGTTGTGCACCATGAAAAACCGCAGGCCGCCCAGCGTCACGGTGAGGTGGTGGGGCAGCCCCTCGGCCCATTCCTTGTCGTTGTTGCCGCGGACCACATAGAGGGGCGCGTACTGCCGCAGCTCGTCCACGATAGACTGCCGGTTGATGTCGCCGCCGTGCAGGATCACGTCGGCGGTTTTCAGAAATTCCACCACCCGGGGACGCAGCAGGCCGTGGGTGTCCGAGAGAATGGCAATTTTCATCACCCATTGCCTCCCTGCAGCGTCCAGCCGAAGTCGTTGTGGTAGATCATCTGGCGGGTCATGCCGCCGTCGATGCAGATGTTCTCCCCGGTGATGAAGCCGGCCTTGTCGGAACAGAGATAGAGCACCATGTTGGCGATGTCCATGGGGTTGCCAACACGCCCGGCGGGCTGCTGGCAGGCGTCGGGGCCTTCATAGACGGTGTAGTCGGTGTCGATCCAGCCCGGAGAGATAGAGTTCACCCGGGCCTTGCCGGCCAGGCTTACGGCCAGGGCGTGGGTCAGGGCGGAGATGCCGCCCTTGGCCGCGGTGTAACTCTCGGTCTGGGGCTGGCTCATCCGGTCCCGGGAGGAGGAGATGTTCACGATGGAGGCGCCGGGGGCCAGATGGGGCGCAAACAGCTTGGCCAGATAAAAGGGCGCCGTGACCCCCACCCGAAGGGCGTAGTTGAACTCCTCGTAGCTGCACTGGTCGATGCCCTTCTTCAGCGGCATGGCGTTGTTGATGAGGTAATCTACATGACCATAGTCCGCCAGCACCTTGCGGGCGAATGCCTCCAGCACGCTCTGGTCCGCCAGGTCGCCCACGAAATAGTCGTTGGGAAGCAGGTCAATGACGCAGACATGGGCGCCTGCCTCTCGGAACGAATCGGCGATGGCCTTGCCGATGCCTCTGGCGCCGCCCGTTACCACCGCCACTTTGCCGGTAAACATACAAACTCCCTCCTCAGATGATGATGCCTTCACAGTGATCGATCTCATGCTGGATGATCTCCGCCGTCCAGCCGGTAAAATTTTTGATGCGGGTCTGGAACTGCTCGTTCTGCCACTGCACCTTGATGGTCTTCCACCGCTTCACCGGGCGGACGCCGGTCAGGGAAAGACAGCCCTCCTCGGTGTCATAGGGGCCGGATTTGCGCAGAATCTCGGGGTTGAACATGACCATATACTGCCCATCGTTGTCGAAGGCGATGATGCGCTTGTTCACCCCGATCATGTTGGCGGCCATGCCCACACAGCCCTCCTTGTGGAAGGCCAGCGTCTCCAGCAGGTCGGCGGCCACGGACAGATCGTCGGGGGTGGCGCGCTCCGCCTTGCGGCCGAGAAACAGCACATCCTTGCAGATTTCACGAATCATGGAAATTCTCCTTGCCGTTTATTATAAAAGGTAGGTTATGGTTGCCACACAATGGGCGGGGCCCCGTGCTGCTGCAAAAAGGCGTTGACCTTTCCGAAGGGCGCCGAGCCGAAAAAGCCCCGGTAGGCGGACAGCGGGCTGGGGTGGGCGGATTCCAGAACCAGCACGGGACGCTGCGCTGCCGCGGCCCGGAACAGGGGGGCGTATTTCTGGGCGGGCTTTCCCCACAGGATGGCGGCCAGCGGCCCGGCGTCCAGAGAGGTCAGATAGGCAAGGGCCGCCCGGGTGAAGGTCTCCCACCCGTGGCCCGCGTGGGAGAAGGCGGCGCCCTTTTCCACCGTCAGCACGGTGTTCAGCAGCAGAACGCCCTGGTGGGCCCAGGGGGTCAGGTCGTTGTGGCGGACCGGCACCGGGCCGAACTCCGCCTCCAGTTCCTTGAAGATGTTCTTGAGGCTGGGCGGCGTCTTGCAGTCATCGGGCACCGAGAAGGAGAGCCCCATGGCCTGGCCGGGCTCATGGTAGGGGTCCTGGCCGAGGATGACCACCCGGACCTGGTGGGCCGGGCAGGCGCGGAACGCCGCAAAGATATTCTCCGGTGCCGGGTAGACGGTGCCGGAGGCAGCAGCCTCGGTCACAAAGGCGTCCAGCGCCGGAAAGTAGGGTTTTGCGCACTCGGAGGCCAGAAAGGGAGCCCAGTCGCTGTCCTTAAGGGGGACCAGTTGATCGTGCAGCAGCATAAACGATCTTCCTTCCATAGAATTTTCACCAGTATACCACAGGAAGGCAGGGCTTGCAATGTGCGGCCAAACGCGGTATAATAGCATTTATGTTGCGGCGCTGTGCCGCAGGAGAGTTTATTAAAGGGGAGAATTCTCTATGCGTTCGATCAAGACCAAACTGCTGAGCCTGGGCATGGCCGGTTCCATGCTGCTGACGCTGGCGGGCTGCAATCTGTCCACGCCGTCCAGTGTGGGCACCATCGGGGATGTGGAAATCCCGGCGGGTGTGTATCTGCTGGCCCAGTATAATGCATATAACACGGCGTCCGGCCTGGCGGATCTCGCCACCGGGGAGACCGCCAACGACGTGAAGGCCGTCCTGAAGGCGGAATGCACCGGCACCATCGGGGACGAGGAAGTCACGGCCACCGGTGCGGAGTACATTGAAAAACTGACCATGCGGGCCATCGAGTATTACGCGGCGGTGGAAACTAAGTTCGCGGAACTGGGTGCCACGCTGGAAGATGCCGCCACCTCGGAAGTGGCCGACAATGCGGACAGCATGTGGGAGTCCAACGGGGATCTCTACGAGGCCAACGGCATCGGCAAGACCAGCCTGACGAACTACCTGACCAACGCCCAGAAGGCCAGCACGATCCTGCAGCTGGTCTACGGCCCGGACGGTACCGAGCCGGTAAGCGATGAGGAATACACCGATTTTGTGAATAACTCCTGCTACTACATCGAGAGCGTGGAGATCCCGCTGGTGGATTACAACACCTACACCATGGCGGACGACGACCAGAAGGCCCAGCTGCAGGCGCTGGCGGAACAGTGCCGCGATGAGCTGAGCCAGGAGGCCGACAGCGCCACTACCTCCAGCAGCGCGCTGTATGAGGCGGCTTCCACCTACGTGCCCCAGGCCATGGAAGTGATGGGCGCCACGATGGAGGATGCCACCCAGGCCCTGTATTATGCCAGCTCCCGGCTGTATACGCCGGATGATCTGTCCACCTACGGGGATGATGAGTACAACAACCTCACCGACCCGCTGGACGAGGCGGGTATGAACCAGTGGACGGTGGTGGATCTGGGCACGATGCTGCTGGTGGCGCGCCGGATCGATCCGTTCAAGACCTACACCATCGCCCAGCTGACCAGCATGTACGATCTGCTGACCGCCATGAAGAGCGAAGAACTGATGAATGAATTCTACGCGGACGGTGCCGCGCTGCCCCACGCACTGAACGAAGGCGCCATGAAGACCTACAGCGCCTCCAAAATTAAAAAGAACGTCTGAGACTGAACTTGGCCGGGAGCATCATGGAATGCCCCCGGCCTTTTTTCTTGGAAAAGGAGGAACGCCATGACCCAGAACAAGACCGTCAACCTGCTGCTGGAAATCCTGGGCTGTTTCATTTCGGCGGCGGGCATCTACAGCTTCGCGGTGGCGGCGGAGGTGCCTGTCACCGGCATCGCCGGTATCTCCGCCATCCTGTACCGCCTGTTCGGCCTGCCCATGGGCCTGAGCAACGTGCTGATCAATGTGCCCATCGTCATTCTGAGCTACAAGCTGCTGGGCCGGTCCTTCCTGCTGCGCAGTTTGCGCTGCATGATTCTCTTCGCCGTCTTCACCGACTATCTGCTGCCGGTCATGCCGGTGTATACCGGCAACCGTCTGCTGGCCACCATCTGCGGCGGCGTGGTAGGCGGCATCGGCGATGCGCTGATCTACATGCAGAATTCCAGCACCGGCGGTATGGATTTCATCACGATGGCCATCAAGGCCAAGCGGCCCCATCTGCCCTTCGGCAACCTGACCTTCGGCGCGGCGCTGGCGGTCATCCTGCTCAACGGGGTGGTCTTCCGGGATGTGGATTCCATCATCTACGGTCTGATGTTCAACTTTATTGTGGCGGCGGTCATCAACAAGATGATGTTCGGTTTCTCCTCCTCCATGCTGGCGCTCATCGTCACCGATGACGGCAAGGCGGCCTGCGAGGAGATCGACCGGGTGGCCGACCGCGGCTCCACGATCCTGCAGGGGCGGGGCGGCTACGGCGGCCAGCCCAAGGACGTGGTGCTCTGCGCCTGTTCCAACAAGCAGCTCTACGAGATCGAGCACGCCATGCAGACGCTGGACCCCGGCTGCTTCATCATCATGCTGCAGTCCAACGAGGTGCAGGGCGAAGGCTTCCGCCGCCTGGAACTGGGCAAAAACGACGAGAAAGTCTCCTGAAAC
>CALXHT010000033.1 GCA_944388215.1 uncultured Gemmiger sp.
ACAAAATCTGTAAAGGAGATAGGGTACAATGATTGCGCAGCACTACAAAGATATGCTGGGAGCGAAGTCGGTGATTCGGGAAATTTCCGAATGGAGCACGGCGCGGGGCAAGGAGATCGGGTACGACAACGTATTTGACTATTCGCTGGGCAATCCGTCGGTACCCTGTCCGCCGCAGTTTACCGAAGCCTGCCTGGACCTGCTGGAACACACCGACCCGGTGGCGCTGCACGGGTACACCCCCACGCTGACGCTGCCGGAGGTTCGCGCCCAGGTGGCGGAAAGCCTGAACCGGCGTTTCGGGATGGACTACACGGCGGACCACATCTTCATGACTTCGGGCGCGGCGGGCGCGCTGGCCCACGCCGTGCGTTGTGTGGCGGTGCCGGGTCAGAACGTGGTTACCTTTGCGCCGTTTTTCCCGGAATACAAGCCCTACATGGAGGGCGCCGGGCTGACGCTGCGTGTGGCGCCGCCCCGTGTGGAGGACTTCCAGATCAACTTTGAGGCGCTGGACGGCCTCGTGGACGAGAACACCGCCGCGGTGCTGATCAACTCGCCCAACAATCCCAGCGGCGTGGCCTACAGCGCCGAGACGCTGACCCGGCTTGCCGACTACCTGACCGCCGCCGGCAAGAAATACGGCCACCACATCTTCCTCATTTCCGACGAACCCTACCGGGAGATTGCCTTCGGCGGGGTGGAGGTGCCCTATCCGGCCAAGTTCTACGCCGACACGCTGACCTGCTACTCCTTCTCCAAGAGCCTGAGCGTGCCGGGCGAGCGCATCGGCTATGTGGCGGTGAACCCCCACGCCGAGGACGCCGCCTATATTGTGCCCATGTGCGGGCAGATTTCCCGCGGCACCGGCCACAACTGCCCGTCGGGGCTGTTCCAGTGGGCGGTGGGCCGCTGCATCGACCTGACCAGCGACCTGAAAGTCTACGAGACCAACATGAACCTGATCTACGACGAGCTGAAGAAACTGGGCTTCACGGTGAACAAACCGGACGGCACCTTCTACATCTTCCCCAAAGCGCTGGAGGAGGACGCCAACGCCTTCTGCCGCAAGGCGATGGCCTACGACCTGGCGCTGGTACCGGGTGACACCTTCGGGTGCCCGGGGTATTTCCGGATGGCCTACTGCATCGGCACCGACAAGGTGCGCCGCAGCTTCCCGGCGCTGGAAAAATTCGTGCACGAGGTGTACGGGGTAGAGGTCTGAACTGCCCCGGTTTCCGCAAACAGAAATAAAGGATGGACACTATGACGATTGTACGCCGCATCATTCCGCTGGTGCTTGCCGCAACGATACTGGCGGGCTGTTCCCGCAAACCGAGGGACCCGGACCCGGTTCCCACGCCGGTGGTGACGGCCACGCCCACGCCGGCGCCCACCGCCACGCCGGAAAGCGCGCTGGTGATGGCCACGGCTTCGACGAACGCCACCAAGGACGCGCCCCAGGTCACCGATCCCACCACCTGGGACGAGGCGGGCAAGGCACTGATGGAATCGCTGGCGGAGCAGTTTGCCGGCGACGGCATGACGCTGGACGCCCAGGAAGGTTTTCCGTATCTCGTGGCGGTGAACCGGGCGGCCAGCACGGTGACGGTATACACGGCGGATGAAGAGAACCGGTACACGGTGCCTTTCATGGCGATGGTATGCAGCGGCGGCGAGGACACGCCCACCGGCTACTGGACCACGCCGGTGAACTATGACTGGCGGCTGCTGATGGGCCCCAGCTACGGGCAGTACGCCACCCGGATTTATGGCGGGTACCTCTTCCACAGCGTGCCCTACTACAGCCAGCACAAAGACGACGTGGAGTACGACGAGTTCAACGAGCTGGGCAGTCTGGCCAGCCTGGGCTGTATCCGGCTGGCGGTGGTGGACGTGAAGTGGATCTATGACAACTGTCCCATCGGCACGCCGGTGGTGATCTACGACGACGCCGACAACCCCGGCCCCATGGGCAAGCCGGGGACCATCTACACCGACCCGAAAGACGAGGACAAGCGGGGCTGGGACCCCACCGACCCCGACCCGGCCAATCCCTGGGACGACAGTTACCTCACCGGCACGGCCATCCGCAGCCAGGAGGCGTGGGATCAGTGGGACGCCGAGCATGAAAACTGGCTGTCCAGCCTGACCCCCACCGACCTCCAGGGCTGGAGCACCGATTCCAGCATCGTGGGTACGCGGGGCTGATTGTCCTTTCTTTATAAAGAAAGGACCAAAGAAATTTTAACCAAAAAGGCATGGTCATACGACCATGCCTTTTTTATATAAGAATAGAACGGGATAAAAGGTTGGAGTTTCTTTGCCTGCTTTCTCTGTGCCGCGGCGTAAGGGTGTGCCGTCCTTTTGCCGGAGCGCGTGATCCACGGGAAAATGGTTGGAGTTTCTTTGCCTACTTTCTTTGCAAAGAAAGTAGGTCAGTCTGCCAACGTAATGTAATACACCGGGCAGCGGGCCACATCGGTGAGGAGCTGCGCCGACTGGATGTCCAGCACGCTTTGGGCCAGGTCCAGCAGCTCATCGGCCTCATAGATGTACCCGTACAGCACAAACCCGCCCGAGAGATCCTTACTCTTTACCGCCTCGGCCAGGCTTTCCGCCTCGTCGCCGCAGTGGGCCTGGTAGACGGCCTCGCGGCGGGCGAACTCCGGCAGGAAAAGGTCGGGGGCCACATCGTAGCCCGCCTTGTTGAGCACCACCGCCGGCAGGGAAGCGGTATCCGCCAGGGCAGGCTCCCGCCCCGCATACTGGGTGTAGAGATAGCCGTTGCCCTCTGTCAGATGGGCCGCCAGCACCGGCACCAGCACCACCAGGACCATCAGCGGCTCCCACCGGGGGAACAGCTCGGTCAGCCGGGCCAGCACCACGGTGGCCGCCAGGATCAGCGGCCCGTAGAGCAGCACATAATAGCGGTCCGCCTCAAAGGGGGCGGCCTTGTCGATGACCACAATGTAGAAAAGCCCCGCCAGCGCCAGCATGCAGGCAAAGAGGCCCATGCCCCGGGGCCGGCATCCCTTTTTCCAGAGCAGCGCCGCCGCCAGCAATACCAGCAGCGCCCACAGCACGGCGCCGCCGAACTGGGCCCCCAGCAGGTTGAGCACCCGGCCCACGCTGGCCGCCCAGTCCGAGAGGGTGCTCAGATCAAAGAAGCTGCCCAGGGCCTGCTTGCCCCGGGACCCCGAGAAGATGTGCTGCTTCATGGTGGGGAAGGCGAGATACGCCAGCCCCAGCCCGCCGAACTCCGCCACCACATACAGGGCGGCGGTCTTCCAGCGGCGGGTAAACAGCAGCCACAGCCCGAACAGGCCGCAGAAGAAGAAACAGAACACCAGGAAGAAATACTGGGTCAGTGCCCCGGCCAGGGTGGCCGCAGCCAGCCCCACAAAGACCCAGCGGGGGCGTTGCCCGGCCAGCAGCTGACGGTAGAGCGTCAGGTGAGCCAGCACCAGCAGCACCGTTTCCAGCATGAGCAGGGCGTACATCCGGGTAAAGACCGCCATGCCCTGGCTGCCGATGTTGAGCAAAAACACCGCCGCCGCCACCCAGGACACCCAGAACCGGCCGGTCATGCGGCGGGCGGCCCAGTAGAGGGCGAAGGCGCCCCCCAACAGACAGAGGAAGTTGGGCAGAATCCCCACCCAGGGCAGGGACATGCCGGGGAAGAGACACTCAAAGGTGTAGATCACGCAGTAGTAGAGCGGCGGGTGCACATCGATCTTCTGGTTGTTCCAGGGGATGGCATAGTCGAAGGCCCGGTCGGGGTGGAGGGCGCTTTCAAACAGGCTGCCCTGCTGCCAGGTATCCAGGTAGCCCTCCTGGAGGGCGTAGAATCCCCCCGGATAGTTGGTCAGCTCGTAGGTATACAGCTCGTCCACATGGTAGCCCTGTTTGCGCAGGCCGTAGAAGATCATCAGGGCCAGGGCCGCCGCCAGCAGCAGGGCCACCGCCAGCAGATACCGTTTTTTCCGTTGTGCCATAGGGCCATCCTTCCTGTACACAGCAAAAAGGCCCGCCAGCAAAGTGGCGGGCCGCATGTTTTTACGCTTCGGCGTTTTCTGCCTGGTCAACGACAAAGCGCCACAGTTCACCGATCGTCATATCCACGTTCAGTTCGCTCTCGTCGATCTCGACGCCCAGCGCTTCCCCCAGCGCCCAGGCCAGTTCCACCATGTCCTCATGGTCGGCACCCAGGTCGCTGAGCGCTACGCTCCGGTTCAGTTCCGCCGTATCACAGCTGAACTGTTCGGCCAAAAGCTCCTGCAGTTCCTCGAACGTCACTCTGTGTTCCCCCTCTCACTGGGAAGTTTTCTTTTATGATACAGGGCAGCACCCCATTCGTCAAGGGGTTGCAAGGGTATAAAAGCACAAAATTACTGGCTTTCTTTTGTGGAATCTGCCGGATGCGGGGCCGGTAATTGCGGCTGTGCGTTCAAAATCCGCATGAATTCTTCGCCGGAGATGGTCTCCTTTTCATACAAATACTGGGCGATCTCATCCAGTTTCCGTTTATTCTCCGCCAGCAGCTTGAGGGCTTTCTGGTGGGCTTCCTTTACCAGCTCCACCACCTTGGCGTCCACCGCCGCGGCGGTCTGCTGGCTGCAGGCCAGGCTGGCGTCGCCGCCCAGATAGGCGTTATTCACGGTCTCCAGGGCCACCATGTCGAAGTCGTCGGTCATGCCGTAGCGGGTCACCGCCGCCCGGGCCAGCTTGGTGGCCTGCTCAATGTCGTTGGAGGCGCCGGTGGTGATGGAGTGGAAGATCAGCTCCTCCGCCGCCCGGCCGCCCGTGAAGGTGGCGATCTTGTTGAGGATCTCCTCCCGGGTCATGAGGGTGTGGTCCCCCTCGTCCACCTGCATGGTGAAGCCCAGGGCGCCCGAGGTGCGGGGCACGATGGTGATCTTCTGCACGGGGGCGCTGTGGGTCTGGAGGGCCGCCACCAGGGCATGGCCCACCTCGTGGTAGGCCACGATGCATTTTTCCTTGTCGTTCAAAATCTTGTTCTTCTTCTGGGCGCCCGCCAGGATGGTGTCCACAGCCTCCTGGAGGTCGAACTGGGTCACGGCCTTGCGGCGGTGGCGCACGGCGCAGAGGGCCGCCTCGTTGATGATGTTGGCCAGCTCGGCGCCGGAGGCACCGGGGGTCATGCGGGCCACGATGGCAAAGTCGCAGTCGGGGCCCAGTTTCACCTTTTTGGCGTGGAGCCGCAGGATGCTCTCCCGGCCTTTCAGGTCGGGCAGTTCCACCGGCACACGGCGGTCAAAACGGCCGGGACGGGTCAGCGCCGGGTCCAGGGATTCGGGGCGGTTGGTGGCGGCCAGGATCACCACGCCCTTGGTGGCGTCGAAGCCGTCCATCTCGGTGAGCAGCTGGTTCAGCGTCTGTTCCCGCTCGTCGTTGCCGCCCACGGCCCCGGCGCCGTCACGCTTCTTGCCGATGGTATCGATCTCATCGATGAAGACGATGCAGGGGGCCTTCTCGCCGGCCTGCTTGAAGAGGTCGCGCACCTTGGAGGCGCCCATGCCCACGAACATCTCCACGAACTCGCTGCCCGCGATGGAGAAGAAGGGCACACCCGCCTCACCGGCCACGGCCCGGGCCAGCAGCGTCTTGCCGGTACCCGGAGGGCCCACCAGCAGCACGCCCTTGGGCATCTTGGCGCCGATATCCTCATATTTCTTGGGGTTGTGCAGGAAATCCACGATCTCCTGCAGGCTTTCCTTGGCCTCGTCCTCGCCGGCCACGTCCTGGAACTTGATGCCGGTCTTGTCGTCCACCACGTACTGCTTGGCGCCGGACTTGCCTCCGAACAGCATGGCGTTGGCGCCGCCCATGCCCTGCATCCGTTTGGCCAGCCAGCGGTTGGCGAACCAGAACAGCACGATCACGGGCAGCATGCTGAGGATCAGGTTGAGCAGGGAATCCCAGATGGTGGGATTCTGGTAGACCGTGCCGAACTCCACCCCGGCGTTTTCCAGCCGGTTCACGAGGTCGCCGTCCTGGGCGATGGCGTTGGTCTTGTAGGCCTGGTCCTGGTTGTCCACAAAGTAGATCTGCTGGTCTTCCAGCTGGACGGTGGTCAGCTGCTTGTCCTCCAGCATCTGAAGGAAGGTGCTGTAGTTGACGCTTTTCACGCTGGCCTGCATCATAGCAGGGAACAGAAAGATGTTGCCCAGCAGCAGCAACACCAGGATCACGGCATAGCCGATCCAGAGTTTTTTCTTGGGATCTTTGGGAGGGGTCGTTTCTTTCATGGGTATTCACTCCTTACAAAGGATAGCATGCACCGAAATCATGAACCGCATGTGAATGGATTTTGAACGAATCGAAAAATCCGCGCAGTTATCGGGTTTTTGGGGACCGGCCGGGGACTTTTCCACACTTTCCACCGAGTTATCCACGGTGGAATGGTGGAAAACTCTGTGGAAACTGTGGAAAACCGGGTGGAAAACCGGGGAATTTTCCCGAAACCGACGGATTGCCGTCCAAATCGATGGGGAAAGTTTCCACAGTTCTTCACAGGGAACGGAAAAACCGCCCGGGGAAACTCCTTCCGGGCGGTGGAAAACCGTTTTGCGCAGGGCTGAGGCGGGTGGAAAACTTCCCAAACACCGGCAGGATACCCTCATTGTACCCTTTTCCTGCAAAAAATGAAAACATTTTTCCAATTATTGTACAATTTTAAATATTTTGTATAACTATTGGCAATATTTGTAACAAGTCGGCAACATCTGTCGTTATAGTATATAAGAGAGAATGAAAAATGTATCGCCAGAAGGAGGGCTGTTCCATGTCCAACGCCATTGCATTGCAGGAAGTTTTTGTTTCGCCGTCCAACACCCGGCCGCTGCTGCGGCGGGCGCGGCGGCTGACGGATTTTCGGTTCAAGGACCTGCATCTCGACCTGCGGGCCCACCGGGTGTTCCGCGGCGAGGAGGAAGTGGCGCTGACGCCCCGGGAATACGCCCTGCTGGAAACGCTGGTGCGCAACCGCAACATGGTGCTGACCCGCAGCCAGCTGTTGACCGACGCCTGGGGGTATGACTACATAGGAGCCAGCCGCACGGTGGATGTGCACATCAACCGGGTGCGGCGCAAGCTGGGGCTGGAGCAGGACATCCAGACGGTGTTCAAGGTGGGCTACCGCCTCAATACCCGGGGGAATCTGTGACCCACCGGGCCGCCAGTGCCTGCCGTTCGGCTTCGGCCAGCTCGGGCCAGCCGGTGTTTTCCCACAGGGAAGCGTAGCGGTAGAGCCCCACCCCGCCGATGCCCAGGGCCTCCAGGGCGTCCAGCTGGTCGGCCAGGGCGTGACCGCTCTGCCATTCGGCGGCGCCGGCCGTGGAGCCGTCCCCGTCGCCGATGCGGTAGGCGCCCAGCCCCACATAGAGGGCCACGCCCCCGTCCCGGGGCAGCGTCGCCCACCGGGCGGCCAGCGTATCCAGACTGTGGGCGGTGTCGCCGTTTTGCGTATAGTCCAGCCCCCAGTAGAGCTGGGGCATCAGATAATCCACGTAGCCGCCCTGTGCCAGCCACAGGGCGGCGTCGCTGTATTGGCCGTCGTAGCAGAGGTCGGGGTCGCCCAGGGGGGCCACCCCCAGCCGCAGGCCGTACCGGGCGGTGACGCCGTGGCAGAGGGCCATGAGGGCGTTCACGTTGTCCCGCCGCCAGTCCTCCAGCGAGAGGCCGGTGTCCGCCGCGGCGTACTCGGCGGCGTCAAAGGCGGCGGAGGTGGTGGGGTAGAAGTAGTCGTCAAAATGGATGCCGTCCAGGTCGTAGTTCCGGCACAGTTCCTCCACGCCGTCGGCGATGTACTGCCGCACGGCGGGATTGGCGGGGTCGAGATAGCTGCCCGTCTCTGTTTGTTTGACCCAGTCGGGGTGGGTTATGGCGGGGCTCTCGTCGCAGAGGGCCGGCACGCCCCCCGCCTGGATGCGGTAGGGGTTGACCCAGGCTTCCAGTTCCAGGTCCCGGGCGTGGGCGGCCTGTACCAGCAGAGCCAGCGGGTCGAAGCCGGGGTCCTGGCCCTGGGTGCCGGTGCAGAGGTGGCTGAAGGGGAAGTAGTCGCTGGGGTACAGGGCATCCCCGAAGGGCCGCACCTGGGCCAGCACCACGGTGGCCCCCACTGCGGCGATGTTGTCCAGCATGGCGGCAATGTCCCGGGAGAAGGCGTCGGCACTGGAAAAATCCACCTGCTGCCATTCCAGATAGCTGACCCAGACGGCGCGATAAGGCCTGTCCCGGGCAGCGGGAGCGGCGGTGACGGCGGGCGCCGGGCTGGGGGTGGGGGCAGTATCGGGGACAGGCGCGGCGGGAGAGAAGAGCAGCGGCGCCATCAGCACCGAGAGAAGCAGGACGAGGGCGGCCAGCGCCCAACCCAGACGAGACATAGTTCCATCCCCCTTTGGCACAAGGTATGTGGGGACGGGCCAAAAAATGACGCGGGACTTGGCAATGGGCTCAAATTGTGGTATACTATTGTGTACGACTGATGCGGGCCATTAGCTCAGTTGGTCAGAGCTGGCGGCTCATAACCTGTTAGTTTAACCAAAATATCTTTTTGAAATCACGATATATCGTCATTTTATTTTGCGATACCTTCTAAAAACACCGTTTTGGCTACGGATTGGCTACGAGATGGTGTTTTAGGAGTTCAATAGTATATCTTACGGGCCAGTAGCTCAGCTGGTCAGAGCTGGCGGCTCATAACCGCTTGGTCGCGGGTTCGAACCCTGCCTGGCCCACCAAAAAGAACGTGCCTGCGTCATTTTTTTAATGACGAGGCACGTTCTTCTTTTATACTCCGTACAATTCACGGCTGAGCTGATTGCGAATGGATTCTTGGCGCTTTTTGTACTGCTGGGTGTAGATCATCAGGGTTGTACTGGGCTGGGCATGGCCTGCTTCTGCTGCCACCGTAGCGACACCAATATCAGGATTTGACATCAGGATGCTGACAAAGGTATGCCGGAACATATGCGGATGAAGGTGGCGGATACCGGCCTTGTCGCCGATTCTTTTGACGATGGAGGCATAGCTGTCCGGGCTGAGCGGCCAACCATGATCGTCGGAGATCACGAAATTGTTTCCTGCCAGCGCCCTGAGCGAATCTGGGTACTTGCACCGCTTTTTTTCGATGGAGGTTTGCCAGCTGGCTCCCATCAGCTTTCTCTGGCATTTCCAGAAATCATAGTATTTCTTCATGGCTTCCATGAATTCGGGTGCCACATCAATGTACCGGTCATTGGATTCTTTGGTGGTCGTCAGCTGATAGCCATATGTATCAAAGACCAAAAGCGATTTGTAAACATGGACCGTACATTGTTTGAAATCCAGGTCCTCCCATGTCAGGCCAGCCAGTTCTCCGCGCCGCATACCGGTATTGAGGAGAGCCAAAACGATAGCCTGCTCTGTCATATTGCAATTCGGGAGGTAATTCAGCAGCGTTTTGACCTCGTCCTCATGAAGGCAGTCCACGAAGCGGGGACGCGATCTTTTTTCAGGAAGGGCGAAAGCTGGCTGAACGGTGCCGTAATGGTCAGAAGCAAACTGTAAAACCTGTCGTGCAAAAAGAGCATATTCCCGCAGTGTTTTCCCTGCCAATGCTGTTTCTGTCGATTCAAACCGAAACGCCTGATCGACACCGACACCGAGCGCTTTGGAAATTTCCTCAGCCGAATGGCGTGTCACGTTTTTGCTCCGGAAAGCCTCTGCCATGGTATAGGCAGTCACATCACAATCAACTGTGAGTTTATTAAAAGACTTCCTCTTGAAAGCCTTTGCTTCGGGGCGCAGAAATGCTTTCTCTTGAACTTTCGTTCCATCTTCTTCGATCTCGTCAATCAGCTTTTTGTAGTCAACCTTTGTGATTTGAGAAACAGGCTTTTCAGCAAACCACGGAGCAACACTGACAATCCGTTTAAGATAGTTTTCCTTGTTCCGGGTGGTATTCGCCTTGTTTTTGCGGCTGTCAAAATTACCGCGAAGGCGAGCCGAAGGGGCCAGGCGAGCCTTGGTGTCCGAGATGTATTCCTCTGCTACCTCTGCAAAGCTCTTGTTTGCGTCACTGTCTTCCTGATCCACCTTTTCCTGTTCGCTTTTTTCAAATTCAACGGCGGCGGCCATAG
>CALXHT010000034.1 GCA_944388215.1 uncultured Gemmiger sp.
TTGATGGCCAGCTTCTTGCAGGCATCCCAGGCTTCCTTGGAGGCGGGCTTGTTGTCGTTCTTGTAGCCCTCGGAAGTCCACCACACGGTATCCTTGGAGTTCTCGTCCATGACGATGAATTTATCCTTGGGGGAGCGGCCGGTATAGATGCCGGTCATAACATCGACGGCTCCCAGTTCGCTGACACGGCCCTTCTCGTAGCCTTCCAGGCCGGGCTTGGTCTCTTCTGCGAAGAGTTCGTCATAAGAGGGGTTGTGCACGATCTCGGTCGTGCCGCTGATACCATACTTGGTCAGATCCAGCTTTGCCATGATACATTTACCTCTTTCTCTATACATTTGGCCGGAACGATCCGGCGGCCGGCAGAGCCGCCGACCGTTTGCAATGGGAGGCAGCCGGCCCTTGTCCCCCATGGTACTTTTATTATACATGATTCGCCGTTAAAAGCAAGGATAAAAACCTTTAAAAAATTGTGACTTTTCCGCTTTTGGCCGCCCTTTTGCCCCGTTTTCCGTCCGGTGTTTCCGGCCGGCGGACAAACAATGGCCCGCCCCGGTTTCCGGGGCGGGCGCAGCGTCACAGTGTAAGGTCCCCCACCAGCATGCTGCCGGCGGTGTCGATGGCATAGACCGTGTATTTGTGGTTTTTCCCCGTGGTGTCCAGACGCAGGCCGCCCTCCTCCGGCCGGGTGAACCGGAAGGTGCGGTGGGCGGTGGTGGCGTGGGGATGGTCGTCCGGCGTGCTCCAGGCCAGGATGCCGCCGTTCTCACAGAAGTCATCCCCCAGCAGGTGCAGTTCGCCGTTGCAGTACAGCCGGTAGATGCCGGGGGCTGCCGGGCCCGCCGGGCGCACCCACACGCTGCCCCGGGCCGGGCCGGGGGCCGGATGGTCGGTGGTGCGGGGGCGCATGAGCAGCGCCACATTGTCCCACGCCACCAGGAAATCGTCCAGCGGCATCTCGGTCTCGGCGTCGAAGTCGCTCTCGCCGGCCCAGGGGTCGCAGAGCAGCACATGGGAGGTGCCGCCGGCCATGCGGAAGCCCCGCACCGCCGCGCAGTACCGCTCGGGGTAGCCCGCCTCCACCTGGGCGGGGGTGGCTTCCAGCATCACCACCGAGCCGAAGCCCTGGCGCACCTCCTCCCGCAACGTGGCCAGGCTGCACCAGCACACCCAGGTGGGAAAGCCCCAGCAACCCGCGGCCGCCGCCGCAAAGGAGAGGTTGCGCGGGTCCTGGCCGTCGGCCGCGCGCCAGTCCCGCAGCACCTGGGCAAATTCCTCGGGCAGCAGGTCGGCGCCCCAGCGGTTGGTCAGGCTGGCCAGGCTGATGGCCAGGTCCATCCAGGGGCGCAGCGCCTGGCAGCGGCGGCTGACCACATAGGGCATCAGGTGCAGCGCGCGGTTCACCGGGCGGCCCCGGGCGGGGATGTTGCCCACCGTCCGCACGCTCACCCCCAGCAGATGCACCGCCGGGGTGGCCTTTTCCTGCTTGGTGTAGAGGTAGATGCGCAGCTGGGCCTGGGTGGCCCGCTTGCTGTCCAGCCGCAGCTGGTCGCAGCCCATCCGCAGCGGGCCCCGCTCCCGGGTATGGGAACCCTCCCGCCGCAGGCTGGGGCTCCATTTGCCGAAGCCCACCCAGGCCGTCCAGTTGCCGTCCACCAGCACCCGGGCCTGGGCCTCCACGGCAGTACCCTGGGGCGAGGTCACGTTCCAGCTCAGCCACAGCGCATCAAAAAGGGGCATGGGGATGGCCGCGCTGGTGTAGCACCCGTAGGGCACATAGCTGCCCTGCACCAGGTCCAGCACGATGCTGCCCCCCGCCACCGTCACATTGTCCAGCTCGCCGCGCATGAACGCCTCGGTATCCTGCAGCAGCAGGGTGTTTTTCTCCATACAGGCACCATCCTCTCCCCGTCCCCGCGCCTGGGAGCGCGGGTCGTTTCTTCCATGATACCGATTTTCCCGCCGGTTTGCAAGGCTGGGAAAAAAATAGTTCACCATTCCCGGGGCGATTTGTGGTAGAATAAGGGGAATCACAAAAAAGGAGGGTCTTTTATGGCCTGGATCACCAAGAGCAGCGACGAACAGTATGCCCCCGAACCGGCACCCCGGGAGTACACCAAACAGGAGAAGGCCGCCAACTGGTGGCACTACCACAAGATCACCGTGCCGGTGGTGGTGCTGGCGGCGGCGATGGCGGCGTGGCTGGTCCACGATATGTTTTTCCGGGTGCAGCCCGATGTGCAGATCGGCTATGTGGGCACCACGGTCCTGCCCGCCGAGACCGTCCAGGCGCTGGAGCAGGCGCTGACCCCTTACGCGTCGGACAGCAACGGCGACGGGCAGGTCATCGTCCAGCTGGACCAGTACGCGGTGGATTTTGCCAACGAAAACGCCGACCCGGCCGGCCAGCTGGCGGGCACCACCCAGCTGACGGCGGCCCTGGCGGAGAGCAGCGGAACCTATCTGTTCCTGCTGGAGGACCCCGCAGGGTTTGAGAGCCAGATCCAGGCGCTGCAGTTCACCGACGGCACGCTGCCCGGGGAGGCGGACACCGGCCGCTGGCAGCAGATGGTCTACCGCTGGCAGGACTGCCCGGTGCTGGCGGGGCTGGACCTGGGCACGGTATCTTCCGGGGAGGGCAGTGTCTCCGGCCAGGAGCTGCTGGCGGGGGTCTATCTGGGCTGCCGCGGCAGCTGGGCGGAGGAGGTACCCGACGCCTACACCCGGAATGCCGCATTGTGGTCGGCGCTGACGGCCGGGGCTTCCCCGGTGGAGGAGTGACCCATGCGCACCACCCCGAAGCTGCGGGCCTTTTTGCGGCGGCTGCGCAAAAAGCCGGCGCCCCCGCCGCCCAAGACGCCGCTGCCCGACAATCCCTACCACCGCTGTTTTACCGCCAACCGCAGTTTTGAGGAGCTGGCCCGGGCCCGGAAGCATCCGCCCGCCGGTTCCTGACACGGCTTTTTGCGTCCGCCCTGTTTCGGCAGGTTTGGCGGGCGCTTTTTTGTACAATAGGTCCCGTATTCATCTTTACTTAGGAAAGGGATCTTTGTATGCTGCAAACTTTGGAACGAACCGCCACCTTTGACGCCCGGATGCTGCTGCCTGGTGACCGGGAGGCCCTGCTGGCCCTCTGCGGGGCGGGCGGACTGCCCCAGCTGCCCCGGCAGGCGCTGAACGGTGCGCTGGCCGACGGGCGGCTGCTGGGGGATTTCGGGGGCGGCGACGCCCTGCAGGCCGCGGCGGCGCTGCTGCCCCTCTACGACGAGGGGGTGCTGCCCGCCAGTCTGCGGGCCGCCGGGTACGGGGCGGACGGCCAGGGGGCCGTGCTCACCCCGCCGCTGCTGGCAGAGCACTACACCCAGCTGCGGCAGTTTCTGCGCACCGCCCTGCGGCTGGCCACCACCCGCTATGCCAGCTACCATGTCTGGGCCGTCCAGCCGCTGGACACCCAGGACCTGCCCCGCTGCGAGGACCTGTGCGCCCAGTATCTTTCCGCCGGGCTGACGCTGCGGGCGGTGCGGCCCATGGCCGGGGCCAACATGATGGTCTTCTCCGCCCGGGGGCTGCCCCACTGGCGGGAACCCTACCGCCACCTGCACCTGGCGGACCCCGCCCTGCCCCGCATGCTGGAGCGCGGCTACGCCGTGGCGGACTTCGGCTGGGGTCCCCGCGGCATGGAACTGGTGCTGCGGGCGGCGAGCTGATTGCATAAAAACCGGGCGTACCCGAATGGGTACGCCCGGTTTTGTCTGTCAGTGAACCATAAAAATGTCTGTGCCGGCGGACATGCGCCGACCGGCACAGACACATCTAGGGAAATCGGGTGACAAATTGTGTGCGAGGAGCCTTGCGACGAGTGCGCGATTTGGCTCCCGATTTTGTCGAGGGGGTGTCCAAGAGGGGGAATAGGCCCGTCAGGCACCGCCGTGCGGGACTGTTCCCCCTTTTGCATCGCGCCCGTCGAGAAAGGCCGTGAGGAATTCCTTTACATAGTCGTCCTTGCCCTGCTTGCGGCAGGCCAGCCCGAAGGTCACCACACCGTAATCCGGCTCAAAGGGGCGGCAGACCAGCGTGTCGGGCAGGTCCTGGGTGTAGAACTCCGGGAAGAGCGCCACCCCGTAACCGCACTCCGCCAGCAATATGCCCGCCCGGTCGCTCTCGCAGTGGATGTCCATGTGGTTCATGCCGTGCTCGATGATCCACCCCAGCACCCGGTTGGGCCGCTCGAAGGGCACCATCTTGGGATGCAGCGTCAGCAGCCGCTCCCCCTGCAGGTCGGCGAAATGCAGCGTTTCCCGGGCCGCCAGCGGCGAATCCTTGGGCATCACCGCATAGAACACTGCCTCCGCCGCCGGGTGGAACTCACAGTCCGCCATCTTGCGGATCATGTTGCGGGTGCAGAGCAGAATGTCCAGCTGCTCCGCCTCGAACATCTTCTTCAGACTGAAATAGTCCTGCATGTGCACGATGGGATTGAACCCCGGATACTTCTCCCCCAGCATCCGCAGCGGCGGCTTGAGGTACTGCAATTCGGTGCTGCTGGTGCAGCCGATGTGGAACAGCCGCACCGCCGTGTGGGTGTTGTCCCGCAGCTTTTTCTGGGCGATCTCGATCTTGGCCAGGATCTCCTTGGCGTCGTTGTAGAACCCCCGCCCCGCCTCGGTGAGGCGCACCATCTTGGAGTTGCGGATGAGCAGCGGGGTGCCCAGCTCCGCCTCCAGCGTCTGGATGTGGTGGGTCACGGTGGGCGGCGAAAGGAACAGCTCCTCCGCCGCCTTGGTGAAGTTGAGCCGGTCCGCCACACAGACAAAACAGAGCAGCTGCTGGGTATTCATGGCTGTTTCCCTCCCGCGGATCATGTCGGGTACAGTATACGCCATCTTTTTGCTTTTTGCAATATATCATTCGATATTTGCTAACGTCGAACAAGGTTTTGAAATTCTCAATTCAGACAAGAGATGCTATAATTTTGGGGTAATGAAAATGTCCCTTCTTAAAGGAGTGAAGAAAGTGAAGACTGTACTGCAGCAACTCAAGCAATACAAACGCACGGCGTGGACCTGCATCGGGTTCACGGCGCTGGAGGTCGTGATGGAGATCTTACTGCCCTTCGTCACGGCCCGCATCATCGATGACGGCCTGGAAGCCGCCAACCTGGGCGTGGTCTACCGGTACGGCGCCCTGATGATCGTCATGGCGCTGGTGAGCCTGGCCTGCGGCGCCCTGGCCGGCAAGGCGGCCGCCGCGGCCTCCTCGGGCCTGGCTGCCAACCTGCGGGAGAGCATCTACGCCAGGATCCAGACCTTCTCCTTCTCGAACATCGACAAGTTCAGCGTGCCCGGCCTTGTCACCCGTATGACCACCGATATCACCAACGTCCAGAGCGCCTTCATGATGGTCATCCGCGTGGCGGTGCGCAGCCCGCTGACCCTGGTGTTCAGCTACGCCATGTGCCTGTACATCAGCCCCCGGCTCAGCGCCATGTTCCTCATCGCGGTGGTGTTCCTGGTGCTGGTCATCGGCGGCATCATGGTGGTGACGCTGCGCATCTTCAACGAAGTGTTCCAGAAATACGACGACCTGAACGCCAGCGTCCAGGAGAACATCTCGGCCATCCGGGTGGTGAAGGCCTTCGTCCGCGAGCCCTACGAGAACGAGAAGTTCAGCAAGGCTTCGGGCAACCTCTACCGCCTCTTCGTCAAGGCCGAGGGCCTGCTGGCCTTCAACAACCCCGCCATGATGGTGGCGGTCTACTTCTGCATCATCTCGGTGTCCTGGCTGGGCGCCCACTCCATCGTGGGCGGCTCCATGACCCCCGGTGACCTGACGAGCCTGTTCAGCTACATCATGGCGCTGCTCATGAGCCTGATGATGCTCTCCATGGTCGTCGTCATGATCAGCATGTCGCTGGCCAGCATCCGCCGTATCAGCGAAGTGCTCGTCGAGACCCCCGACCTCCACGACCCCGAGAACCCCGTCACCGAGGTGCCGGACGGCAGCATCGACTTCGACCATGTGAACTTCTCCTACAAGCACGGCAGCGGCAAGAACGCCCTGTCGGACATTGACCTGCACATCCGTTCCGGCGAGACCATCGGCGTCATCGGCGGCACCGGCTCGGGCAAATCCAGCCTGGTGAACCTGATCTGCCGCCTCTACGACGTGGACGAGGGCGATGTGAAGGTGGGCGGCATCGACGTGCGCCGCTACGACATGGAAGTGCTGCGCAACCAGGTGTCGGTGGTGCTGCAGAAGAATACCCTCTTCTCCGGCTCCATCCTGGACAACCTGCGCTGGGGCAACCCCGACGCCACCGACGAGGAGTGCATCGCCGCCTGCAAGGCTGCCTGCGCCGATGAGTTCATCGACCGCATGCCGGACGGCTACAACACCCGCATCGAGCGGGGCGGCAACAACGTTTCGGGCGGCCAGAAGCAGCGCCTGTGCATCGCCCGGGCCCTTCTGAAGAAGCCCAAGGTGCTGATCCTGGACGACTCCACCTCTGCGGTGGACACCGCCACCGACGCCAAGATCCGGGCGGCCTTCGCCAGGACCATTCCCGGCACCACCAAGATCATCATCGCCCAGCGTATTTCCAGCGTGCAGAATGCCGACCGCATCCTGGTGCTGGACGGCGGCAAGATCAACGCCTTTGACACCCACGAAAATCTGCTGAAGACCAACGCCATCTACCAGGAGATCTACGAGTCCCAGGTGAAGGGCGGCGGCGACTTCGACCAGCCGGCCTGAAAGGAGGAAGCCTTATGAATCAAACCAAACCCAGCCGCAAGGCGCCTCTGAAGGTGCTGAACCGGGTGCTGCGCTATATGCTGCACTACTACGCCCTGCCCTTTGCCCTGGTCATTGTATGCATCCTGATCACGGCGGTGGCCACCGTCACCGGCGCCACCTTCCCCCAGAAACTGGTGGATGACTACATCGTCCCCATGCTCAATTCCGGCTCCACCGACTTTTCCGGCCTGGCTGCCAGCCTGTTCCAGCTGGCCGCCATCCTGGCGGTGGGCGTCGTCACGGCCTTCTGCTACAACCGCATCATGGTCTCGGTGAGCCAGGGCACCATGCGCCGGCTCCGGGATGATCTGTTCCATCGCATGGAGAGCCTGCCCATCTCCTACTTCGACACCCACGCCCACGGCGACATCATGTCGGTGTACACCAACGATATCGATACGCTGCGCCAGCTGCTCAGCCAGAGCATTCCCCAGATCATCAACACCAGCGTGACGATGCTGGCCACCCTGGTCACCATGCTGGTGCTCAACCCGGCACTGACTGTCATCTCCATCCTGACGGCCTGCGTCATGGTCACCGTCACGGTGAACTTCTCCAAGCTGTCCGGCAAATATTACGTGCTGCAGCAGCGGGATCTGGGCATTGTGGACGGCTTCATTGAGGAGATGCTGGACGGCCAGAAGGTGGTCAAGGTCTTCTGCCATGAGGACGCCGCCCTGCGGGATTTCCGCAAAGTCAACGACCAGCTGCGGGACAGTGCCGACAAGGCCAACCGCTACGCCAACCTGCTCATGCCCATCAACGCCAACATCGGCTGGATCAGCTACGTGCTGGTGGCCATTGTGGGCGCCGTGCTGGGCATCAACGGCCTGGCGGGCGTGACCCTTGGCACCGTCATCACCTTTGTGGGGCTCAACAAGAGCTTCACCAACCCCATCACCCAGATCTCCATGCAGGTCAACTTCGTGGTCACGGCGGCGGCCGGTGCCCAGCGTGTGTTTGATCTGATGGACCAGACCCCCGAGGCGGACGACGGCTATGTGGAGCTGGTCAACGCCCAGGAGGACGCCGACGGCAAGGTGCATCCTGTGGATCACCGCACCAACGTGTGGGCCTGGAAGCATCCCCACAAGGCGGAGGGCACCGTCACCTACACCAAGCTGGAAGGCAACGTGGTGCTGGACGATGTGGACTTCGGCTACACGCCGGAAAAGATGGTGCTGCACAACATCAGTCTGTGGGCGAAGCCCGGCCAGAAGATCGCCTTTGTGGGCGCCACCGGTGCCGGCAAGACCACCATCACCAACCTGATCAACCGCTTCTACGACATTGCGGACGGCAAGATCCGCTATGACGGCATCAACATCAACAAGATCAAGAAAGCCGATCTGCGGCGGAGCCTGGGCATGGTGCTGCAGGACACCCACCTGTTCACCGGCACCGTGATGGACAACATCCGCTACGGCAATCTGGAAGCCAGCGACGAGGAGTGCATGGCGGCGGCCAAGCTGGCCAACGCCGATGGATTCATCCGCCGCCTGCCCGACGGATACCAGACGATGCTCACCGGCGACGGCGCCAACCTGAGCCAGGGACAGCGGCAGCTGCTGGCCATTGCCCGGGCCGCTGTGGCGGACCCGCCGGCGCTGATCCTGGATGAGGCCACTTCCTCCATCGATACCCGCACCGAGAAACTGGTGCAGGACGGCATGGACGCCCTAATGACGGGACGCACCACCTTCGTGATCGCCCACCGTCTTTCCACCGTGCGCAACGCCGACTGCATCATGGTCATGGAACAGGGCCGCATCATCGAGCGCGGTACCCATGACGAACTCATCGCCAAACACGGCAAGTATTACCAGCTGTATACCGGCAACTTCGCCGACGAACCGGCCTGAGCGCGTGTGTGTTC
>CALXHT010000035.1 GCA_944388215.1 uncultured Gemmiger sp.
CCACCTCCTTCACCAAGGACGGGGAGGAGTATCTCTGGCTGCGGGACAAGAACTTCGAGTCCACCGACCGGCCGCGGTGCGGCATTCCCATCCTGTTCCCCAACTGCAGCAAGCCGGACAACGGCGTGCACATCTTTGACGGGGTGGCCTATCCCATGGAGGTCCACGGCTTTGCCGACCTGCTGCCCTGGCAGGTGCAGTCCGCCACCGACGAGGCCATCGTGCTGACGCTGGCCCCCAACGGTCTGACCAAGTTCGTCTATCCCTTCGACTTCCTGCTGACCATGCGGTACACCCTGTCCGGCAGCACTGCCACCCTGGCGCTGACGGTGACCAACACCGGCGACAAGGACCTGCCCTTCAGCGTGGGCTTCCATCCCTACTTTGCGGCCAGCGCGCTGGAGAATGTCCACTTCCACATCCACGCCGCCACCTGCTCGGAGGATGCCAAGGGCGAGCAGCCCGCCGCGCCGGAAACCATCACGCTGACCCGCAAGCCGGGCAGCGCCGACTCCATCCGGCTGCTCACCGGCGTGAAGAGTCCCATGGTATTCACCGACGCGGGCAACGGCCACAAGGTCACGGTGTCCTTCGACGAGGCCACCTTCGGCAAGGGCGTGCTCTGGCAGCAGGATGCCGAGCGCTTTGTCTGCATGGAGCCCTGGAACGGCTGGGCCAACTCGGTGAATGAGGCGGGCAGGCACGAGGTGCTGACCCCCGGCGCCGAAAAGACCTTCAGCTGGTCGGTCACCCTGGGCTGAGATTTTAGCAAACGAACAAACCGGACGTTCCCTGGGGAACGTCCGGTTTTGTTTGTCAGGGGATATGGTCAGTGGCGCAGCGCCCACCACATGAATTTGGTGTTGGTCACAAAGTAGCGCTTGAAGAGGCGGCGGGGGTCCTGCAGCAGCCGGTAGAGCCATTCCAGACTGCAGCGCTGCATCCAGGCGGGCGCCCGGCGGATGTTGCCGGCCTCGTAGTCGAAGGCGGCGCCCACCCCCACCATCAGGGCCTGCACCTTGCCGCGGTGGGCGGCCATCCAGCGCTCCTGCTTGGGGGCGCCCAGCCCCACCCAGACAAAGTCCGGCCGGGCGGCGTTGATGCGGGCCACGGCGGCTGCATCCTCCTCCTCGGTGAGCGGCCGGAAGGGCGGGGACTCCATCCCGGCAATGACGGCGCCAGGGCAGCGCCTTTTCAGCACCTGCCGCAGCTGGGCCAGCGTCTCGGGGGTGGAGCCGTAAAAGTAGTGGCGGTAGGGAACATTCCGCTTTTCCGCCAGCATCCGCTTCATCAGGTCGGGCCCGGTCACACGGGCGGCATCGGCAAAGCCCTTGCGGCGGCTGTACCAGGAAAGCGGTCCGCCGTCGGGCAGTGCCAGGACGGCGCCGTTCTGGACCGCCCGGTAGGAGGCATCCTCCCAGGCGGTCACCGTGGTGTGCACATTGGATACGCAGATATACGACCCGCGCCAGTTTTCCAGGTTTTCCTCGATCCGGCGCACGGTGCTGTCCATGTCGGTCACGGCTATGTTGACGCCCATGATCTGGCAGACCGGTCCTGTCTCCTGCTTACCCTGCATGTGGTGTCCGCTCCTTCTCCGGGACAAGATATGCTTATGTTATACCATAATTGTGCAAAACGGTCAATATCGCCCCGGGGCGCAGCGAACCGCCTTGGTGGCCACAACGTCCACACCGGTGCCGGCGGCGTCGGGCAGGATCACCTGGCCCAGGGTCACCGGGGCGGGGACCGTCACCGCCTTCAGTGCCCGGATGCAGGCAAAGATTTTGTCCTTGGGGATCTCCCCGGCGGTCTTGACGCTGACGGCGGGCAGCTCACCGCCCGTCACCGGCACCGTGGTGGTCACGATGCGGCTGGGGGCGGTGACCTCCTTGCGGGCGTAGGCGTCGCCCCGGGGGCAGGTGTTGCCGGCCACCGAGACCACCGCGCCATGCTCCAGCGTCACCGTCAGGGCGCAGCCCAGCGGACAGCCGATGCAGGTCAGTTCACGTTTTTCCATGGGCTCATCTCTCCTCCAGCGTCACGGTCAGCCCGCCGCAGCCGGACAGTTTGTCCAGGGCCGGGCCTTTGATTACGATGGTCTCCATCTCGCCGGGGGCCAGTACCGGCCGCTTGCGCCGCCAGATGCAGTCCTGCCCGGCACAGACCGTCAGCACCTTGTTCCGGTAGACGCCGTCCACCCGCAGCCGCAGCGTCAGGCTGCCCTCCAGCCGGGCAGGGTGGACGGTGGCGGGCACGGTGTAGCGCACGCCGCGGGCGGCGGTCACCGGCAGGGCTGCCTCCCCGGAGGTGACGGTCCGGCCCTGTACCCAGGCCGCAGCATGGCGCCCGGCGGCGGCTGCCTCCTCCGAGACATAGTCCACCAGGTCGTGGACATGGAGCACATTGCCCGCCGCAAAGACGCCGGGCAGACTGGTCTGCAGGCATTCGTCCACCACAGGACCGCCCGTCACGGGGCTCAGGGCGATGCCGGCGCCGCGGCTCAGCTCGTTTTCGGGCAGCAGCCCGCAGGAGAGCAGCAGCGTGTCGCAGTCAAAATGCTCCTCGGTGCCGGGCACCGGGCGGCCGTTTTCCACCCGGGCAATGGTCACGCCGGTGACCCGCTCCCGGCCCTGAATGTCCACCACCGTGTGGCTGAGTTTCAGCGGAATGCCGAAATCGTCCAGGCACTGGACGATGTTGCGCTTGAGCCCGCCGGAGTAGGGCATCAGCTCCGCCACGCAGAGCACCTTCGCCCCCTCCAGCGTCATCCGGCGGGCCATGATGAGGCCGATATCGCCGGAACCCAGGATGACCACCCGCCGCCCGGGCAGACGGCCCTCCATATTCACCAGCCGCTGGGCGGTGCCGGCGGTGTAGATGCCGGCGGGGCGGGTACCCGGAATATTCAGCGCACCCCGGGGCCGTTCCCGGCAGCCCATGGCCAGCACCACGGCTTTGGCTTTGAGCTGGAACAGCCCGTCCACGGGATTGACGGCGGTGACCACCCGGTCGGCCGAAAGGTCCAGCACCATGGTGTTCAGCTTGCAGGAAATGCCCAGGTTCGCGGCCTGCTGCACAAAGCGGGCGGCGTACTCGGGGCCGGTGAGCTCTTCCTGAAAGGTATGCAGCCCGAAGCCGTTGTGGATGCACTGGTTCAGGATGCCGCCCGGCTCCCTGTCCCGCTCCAGAATGACCAGGTCTTCCACCCCGGCCCGGCGTGCGGCGATGGCGGCGGCCAGACCGGCCGGCCCGCCGCCCAGAATCACAAGATCCATGGATTTCATACAGCCGCCCTCCTACAGTGTGTCCTTGTTGGTGCCCAGAATGAGCCGGGAATCGCCGCCGCACTTGGTGATGGCTTCGGCGGGCAGTCCCAGTTCCCGGGCCAGAACTTCCAGCACCCGGGGGCTGCAGAACCCGGCCTGACAGCGCCCCATCCCGGCGCGGGTGCGCCGCTTGACGCCGTCCAGGCTGCGGGCACCGGGCACCCGGTGGATGGCGTCGAGAATCTCCCCCTCGGTCACCGTCTCGCACCGGCAGACGATCTGCCCGTAGGCGGGATGTTCCCGGATCAGGGCGGCCCGCTCCTCGAAGGAGAGGGTCTTGGGGTCGAGAATCCCCTGGCGGCAGGGGTCAAAATCAGGATTTTCCGCAAGGTGCAGGATATCCCGCACCAGGGCGGCCACTTCCAGGCCGATGGCCGGGCTGGCGGACAGCCCCGGCGACTCGATGCCCGCGCAGTCCACGAACCCCGGCGCCGCCTCGCCGATGAAAAATTCATGCCGGACCTCGTGGGCCCGCAGCCCCGCAAAGCTGGTGATGGTCTGGCGCAGGGGCAGGTCCTTCACGGCCCGGCCCGCCTTGGCGCGCACCTCAGCCAGCTCGTCGGCGGTGGTGGCGGTGTCCTCCTTGTCGGGAATATCGGTGGCGGTGGGGCCGATGAGCAGGTTGCCGTGGACGGTGGGGGTCACCAGCACCCCCTTGCCGTACTTGCCCGGCAGCTGAAAGATGGTGTGGCGCACATGGTCCCCCGCCGTGCGGTCCAGCAGGAAGTAGTCCCCTCGCCGTGGGATGATGGTCATGGTGTCGTCGCTGACCTGGTTGTGCAGCTCGTCGGCGTGCACCCCCGCCGCGTTGACGATGCAGCGCCCCTCCAGCGGACCGCGGCTGGTCTCCAACCGCCAGCCGCCCTGGATGGGTTCGATGCGCTGCACCTCGGTGTCAAACTGGAACCGCACACCGTTTTTGGCGGCGTTCTCGGCCAGGGCGTAGGTCAGCCCGAAGGGACAGACGATGCCGCCGGTGGGCGCCCACAGCGCCGCCACCGCCTCGTCGGCAATATTGGGTTCCAGGGCACACAGCTCGGGGCGTTCGATGATGCGCAGCCCCTCCACGCCGTTGGCGATACCGTTTGCCAGCAGTTTTTCCAGGGCGGGGCGGTCCTCCTCGCTGAGGCAGACCACCAGACTGCCGCACTGCCGGTAGGAAAAATCCAGCTCTTTGGCGAGTTCCGGCATTCGGCGGCTGCCCGCCACATTGAGGGCAGCCATCCGGCTGCCGGCAGGGGCGTCAAACCCCGCATGGACAATGGCACTGTTGGCCTTGGTGGTGCCGCAGCAGACATCCTCCGCCTTGTCCACCAGCAGAATGTCCGCCCGGTAGCGGCTCAGTTCCCGGGCCGCCGCGCAGCCCGACACTCCGCCGCCGATGATGATGACATCGGTCATTTCTCTTCCTCCTCCTCCCGGGCCCAGTCAAAGGCGCAGCGCACGGCCTTGTTCCAGCCCCGGATGCGCCGGGCCCGGTCCGCCTCGCTGATCTGCGGGGTGAAGACCCGGTCCACCGCCCGGTTCTGCAGCACCCCGGCGGGGCTGTCCCAGTAGCCCACCGCCAGCCCGGCCAGATAGGCCGCGCCCAGGGCGGTGGTTTCCACACAGCTGGGCCGTTCCACCGGCGCGCCGCTGATATCCGCCTGGGCCTGCAGCAGATAGTTGTTGGCCGAAGCCCCGCCGTCCACTTTCAGCATGGCCAGCCGGATGCCCGCGTCGGCCTCCATGGCCTTGAGCACATCGTTGACCTGGTAGCACAGGCTGTCCAGCGTGGCGCGGATGATGTGGTTCTTGTTGCAGCCCCGGGTCAGCCCCACGATGGCGCCCCGGGCGTATTGGTCCCAGTGGGGGGCGCCCAGCCCCGTGAAGGCCGGCACCACATAGCAGCCGTTGGTGTCGGGCACCTTCAGGGCCATGTACTCGGAATCCCGGGCCTCCTCCAGGATCTTCAGTTCATCCCGCAGCCACTGGATGGCAGCCCCCGCCACAAAGATGGAACCTTCCAGGGCATAGGTCACCTTGCCGCCCAGTCCCCAGGCGATGGTGGTCACCAGCCCGTTGCGGCTGAGCACCGGCCGGTCGCCGGTGTTCATCAGCAGGAAACCGCCGGTGCCGTAGGTGTTCTTGGCGTCCCCCGGCGTGAAACAGGCCTGCCCGAAGAGGGCCGCCTGCTGGTCGCCCGCCGAACCGGCGATCCTGATCTCGCCGCCGAAGTGCATGGGGTCGGCGTACTCGTAAAAGCCGCTGTTGGGCACCGGCCTGGGCAGCATGCAGCGGGGAATGTTGAGAATTTCGAGAATCTCGTCGTCCCAGTCCAGCGTGTGGATGTTGAACAGCATCGTCCGGCTGGCGTTGGCGTAGTCGGTCACATGGATCTTGCCGCAGGTCAGCTTCCAGATCAGCCAGGTCTCCACCGTGCCGAAGAGCAGTTCCCCCGCCTCGGCCCGGGCCCGGGCGCCCTCCACGTTCTCGAGGATCCACAGCAGCTTGGTGGCGGAAAAATAGGCGTCGATGATGAGCCCCGTCTTCTCCCGGAACCGCTCGGTGAGGCCCCGGGCCTTGAGCCGGTCGCACAGTTCGCTGGTGCGGCGGCACTGCCAGACGATGGCCCGGCAGACCGGTTCGCCGGTGTTGCGGTCCCAGACGATGGTGGTCTCCCGCTGGTTGGTGATGCCGATGGCCGCGATGTCGGCCGCCGAGGCGCCGATCTGGTTCATGGCCGAGAGCGCCACGCCCAGCTGGGTGGTCCAGATCTCGTTGGCGTCGTGTTCCACCCAGCCCGGTTTGGGGAAGTACTGGGTGAATTCCTTCTGGGCCACACTGCACATGTGACCCTGCTTGTCGAAGAGGATGCAGCGGTTGGAGGTGGTCCCGGCATCCAGTGCCATGATGTATTGTGCCATAGCGGTGCTCCTTCTCCCCGGAAGTTTTTGCAGGGGTGCGCAATTTGTATAAAAATATTGTAGCATACCCCCTGTAAACTGCAACAATTGCCGGGGCGTCCCTGGAAAAATCTGCAAAACCCACAAAGGAGTGCGCCCGCTTTTGGGCAATCTGCGGGCAGCAAAAAAGCCGCACCCGGGCAGGGTGCGGCAGGAAAGCTTATTCGATTTTCATCATGCGGTAGCCCACGCCGATGTGGGTCTGGATGTACTGGGGCGACCCGGGAGCGGACTCCAGCTTTTTGCGCAGGGTGGCCATGAAGACCCGCAGGGAGGCCACGTCGTTCTCCCAGCTGGTGCCCCACACCTTCTGGGTGATGTAGGTGTGGGTGAGCACCTTGCCGCAGTTGCGGGCCATCAGACAGAGCAGCTTGTACTCGATGGGGGTCAGGTGCAGTTCCTGGCCGTTCAGGTAGGCGCAGCCGGCGGCAAAGTCGATGGTCAGCTGGCCGTTGGTGAACACCGGGCTGCCCCCGGCGTGCATGGCGGAAAGGCGGCGCTGGGTCACCCGCAGCCGGGCCAGCAGCTCCTCCACCGAGAAGGGCTTGGTCAGGTAGTCGTCGGCGCCGGAGTCCAGCGCCTCGATCTTGTCGGCGTCCTCGCTGCGGGCACTGATGACGATGATGGGCATGTCCGACCAGCTGCGCACCCGGCGGATGACCTCCACGCCGTCCAGATCGGGCAGGCCCAGGTCCAGCAGCATGATGTCGGGGGCGCTGGTGGCGGCTTCCCGCAAAGCGGCCTCGCCGCAGTCCGCCACCAGGTAGCGGTAGTCATGGGTTTTCAGGGTGGTGGCCATCAGGTTGCGGATGGGCGGATCGTCCTCCACCACCAGGATCAGCGGTTTATTCATGCAGCGTTACCTCCCCACGCGGCACCGTAAAGGTGAAGTTGCACCCGTGCGGCGGGTTGTCGGTCAGGGTGATGGTGCCCCCGTGGGCATCCACGATGGCCTTGCAAAGGGCCAGCCCCAGTCCCAGACTGCGGCGGCTGTCGGCGACCTTGTGCTCGCCGGTGTAGAACATCTCAAAGACATGGGGCTGCACGTCGGGGGCGATGCCGGGGCCGTCGTCCGCCACCGAGATGGCCACAAAATCCCCCTGGGCCCGGGCGGCCACCGTGATGGTGGACCCGGCGGGGGTGTATTTGACAGCGTTGTCCACCAGGTTGAGCAGCACCTGCACAATGAGCCGGGCGTCCATCCGGCCCAGCAGCAGTTCGTCGGGCAGGTCCACCCGCAGGGTGTGTTCGCTGCTCTTGCGGTGGGTGTGGCGCAGCGCCTCCTCGATGACTTCCCCCACCAGTTCGGTGGAGAGGCGCAGATTCATCCGGCCGTCCTCGATGCGAGTGATGGAGAGCAGATTCTCCACCAGGTTGATCAGCCAGATGGAATCGTCGTAGATATCCAGAAAAATCTGCTGCCGGGCCTCACCGTCCAGCTTTTCGTCGTTGGCCAGCAGGTTGGCGGCGTTGCCCGAGATGGAGGTCAGCGGGGTGCGCAGATCGTGGGAGATGGCCCGCAGCAGGTCGGCGCGGAGCTGTTCGTTCTTGGCCAGCAGGGCAGCCCGCTCCTTCTCCTCGATGTTGCGGATGTTCTGGATGGAGAGCGTCACCGTGATGATGGAGACGATGAGCATGATGGCGATGGTGATGGGGTAGCCCTTCTCATAAGCGTGCAGCGTCAGCCGCGGTTCGGTGAAGAAGAAGTTGAACAGCAGCACGCTGACCACCGAGCTGAGCACGCCGCAGAAGTAACTGCGGGTGAACAGGGAGGTGAGCAGCGTTCCCAGCACATACACCGAGATGATGTTGGCCTTGGTGAAGGCAGACTGCCAGAACAGATTGCCGATGGCGGTGCCGGCCGCCAGGATCAGCAGCGTCACCACCAGATCCTGCCAGCGGGGCACCACCTGGGCCCGCAGACCGTGGGCCTGTTTCTGCCGTGTCATACCGCAACCGCCTCCCCTCTGGTATCATACCACAGAAGGGCGCCGGACGCCAGTGCCCCTTCAGTCATCCTGGCCGGGCAGGTTGTCGTCCTGGTGTTTCCGGCGGGCCTTGCGGTATCGGTCCATAAAGCTGTCCAGATGCCGGCAGATAAACCAGCCGAAGGCGCCGGCCGTCAGCATCAGGAAACCCAGTATCCATTCTTTCACAGAGTCCGCCTCCTATTACAATAAATTTGGGCAGGAAAGCCGAGCAGCCAGTCCGGCTTTCTTTCCATCTCGTGCCTAAG
>CALXHT010000036.1 GCA_944388215.1 uncultured Gemmiger sp.
TTGCTATACTGGTTTCATACCATTTTATAAAGAGAAGGGAGGCTTTTCCATGGGAAAAACATCCGCAGCGGTCAAAAACCGATATGCGGCGAAGGCGTATGACCGTATCAATCTGATTGTAAAAAAGGGGCAAAAGGAAATCATTCAGGCGCATGCGCAAAAGCGGAACGAAAGCGTGAACGGATTTATCAACCGCGCCATCGAAGAAGCGATGCAGCGGGATGACGAAAAAGAAAGCTGATGCTGGTGCGTGCATCCTAAAAACTGCGGTGAAATTTCCCCAAGGAATTCCACCGCAGCGTTTTTGTCTGTGGACAGGGTGGCTCCTCTGGTGCAGTCCCTGAAACCGGGGCGTCGCAGGGGATCCAAAGGCGCTGCCGGATTTTTGGGCAGAGCACAAATTGACGGCCGGGCGTTTTTTGCCTATACTGAAGGTAAAGCGATGCAAAGGAGGCACGGCCCATGAGCGTAGCGTACATCATCGGAATGGGAGCGGCCTACACCGCTGCCCTGTGGCTGCTGGTGCGGCGGCTGCGCCTGCCGGGTCGGGGCTATCTGCCCGAAAAAACGCTGTGCAGCCTTTGTTTTGTGGCCGTGGCGGCGGTGTGCGCTGCCCTGGGCAGCCGTCCCGAAGCCTTTTGGCGCTTGCTGCCGGCGCTGCTGTGCTGTGTGGCGGGGGATGTGGTGCTGGCGCTCTACAACAAGCTGCACCGTCCGGGCCTGTTTTTGGCCGGGTTGGGGGCCTTTCTGGCAGGACACAGCCTGTTTGTGTGGGGCCTGTGCCAACTGCAGCCCATGGGCTGGCCGGTGCCGCTGGCTGCAGTGCTGGGGGCCGGCGGCGCGGCGGTGCTTTCCGGCATGCCGGGAATGCAGACCGGGCGGATGCGCCCTTTGGTGGTGCTTTACGCAGCCTTTGTCTCGGCGCTGCTGGGCAAGGGACTGCAGCTGGCCTTTGGTATGGGCCAGCCCTGGTGCTTTCTGGTGCTGGCAGGGGCGGTGCTGTTCTGGATTTCGGATCTGCTGATCCTGTTTTTGTATTTTTACCCTCCCAGACGCACTGCCGTGCACGTGGCCAATCTTCTGACCTACTACTATGCCATGTTTCTGATTGCAGTAAGCCTCGCGGTCTGAAAACAGGGACACTCTATAACTTTGCAGCCACTGTCCTTCCATTCCTTTTCCCGGTGGCGGACGTATCTCTGCCCCTCCCCTTGCCAACCGCAGCTATTTCTTGTAAGATGGAGTCGGATACTTTTTCACAAAGAGAGGTTGGGAAACATGAAAGAGGAAATGACGCAGGAACAGGCCCGCCAGGCCTTTTTGGTGGACGCATTGCAAAAACTGCTGGGGCAGGACAGTCCCACCGGTTTTACCGAAAAGGTGGTGACGGTGGCGGAGGGCATCGCCCGGGAGCTGGGCTTTGCCACCCGGCGCACCAACAAGGGCAACCTGGTGATTACGGTGCCCGGCCGGGAATCCGGCCGCAAAGTAGGGCTCTGCGCCCATGTGGATACCCTGGGCCTGATGGTGCGCTCGGTCACCGCCGACGGCATGCTGATGGTCACCAAGGTGGGCGGTCCGCTGCTGCCCACCCTGGACGGCGAGTATTGCCGCATCTATACCCGCGAAGGCAAGGTATACACTGGCACGGTGCTCAGCCTGTCGCCGTCGGTCCATGTGCAGGATGATGCAGCCACCCGTCCCCGGGACGAGAAAAACATGGCGGTACGTATTGACGAGAAGGTTCACACCAAGGAGGACGTGCTGGCCCTGGGCATCGCCGCCGGTGACTATGTCTGCTACGACACCAAAACCACCGTCACCGACAGCGGTTTTGTGAAGTCCCGCTTCCTGGACGACAAGGCCAGCGCTGCCTGTCTGCTGACCCTGCTGTGGCAGATGCATGAAACCGGCACCCGCCCCCGGTTCGAGACCTATTTCACCCTCACGGTCCATGAGGAAGTGGGCCACGGCGGCGCCACCCTGCCCGTGGTGGATGAGCTGCTGGCTGTGGATATGGGCTGCATCGGGGAGGACCTGAGCTGCACCGAGTACCAGGTCTCCATCTGCGCCAAGGACAACGGCGGCCCCTACGACTACGGTATGGTCAGCCGTCTGGTACAGCTGGCCAAGGAGCAGAAGGTAGACTACGCGGTGGACATCTATCCCCACTACGGTTCGGATGTCGGCGCCGCCTGGCGCTCCGGCATGGACTGCCGGGCCGCCCTCATCGGCCCGGGGGTGCACGCCTCCCACGGCATGGAGCGCACCCATCTGGATGCTCTGCGCGCCACCATGGATCTGGCTGCACTCTATCTGGAACTGGCCTGAACTCACCCGATTTTCTGAAACCATCTGTTCAGGAAGTCTCCTGGTATCAAGCCCCGGTCCCCCAAGGCCGGGGCTTTTGCTGTGCCTGCGAAAAAAGGTGTCGGCCGAAAGTAAGCCTGCGGCTGTATTTTATAGAAAAGGAACTCTGCAGTATACTTTGTGAAAGGAGAGGATTGCCCATGATTTTTCTTTTACTGGCCTTGCTTTCCAGTTCGGTGCTGGCCATGGTCCTGAAATATCTGAACTCCGGCAGTTCGTACGGGGTTTATTTTGTCAATTACGTTACCTGCACCCTGCTTGCCTTTGCTGCCATGGAGCCCAAAGCACTGTATCGTGGTGACAGTACCCCCTGCTGGCTGGGCGGCATCACAGGGCTGATTTACCTGGCATCCCTTGTCGCCAACGGATACAGCATCCATAAAAACGGAGCCATCCTGTCCTCGGTGTTTACCCGTCTGGGGGTGCTGGTTCCCATTCTGGTCTCTGTGGCACTGTTCGGGGAGCGGCCTACCCTTCTGCAGGGAGTAGGCATGGTCCTGGCCGTGGCAGCGGCCGTACTGATGAACGGCCTGCCTGAGAAACCGGAATTTTCTTCTCCCCGAAACAAGGTGTATCTGCTGCCGCTGCTTTTGACCCTGCTATTGAACGGAACCAGCGATGCCATGTCCAAGGTGTTCACCCAGCTGGGCCGCCGTCAGGACGACGGGCTGTTCATGTTTTACATCTTCCTGTTCGCCGGGCTGGCCACCCTGGCGCTGCTGGTCAGGAGGCACCAGCCGCTTACCGGGCGGGACATTTTCTTCGGGGTACTGGTGGGCGTGCCCAACTTTCTTTCTTCCCGGCTTCTTTTGGCCGCTCTTACCCAGCTGCCGGCCTTCCGGGTCTACCCTTCCTACAGCGTGGGGGTGATTCTGGTCATCAGCGTGGCCAGTTTCTTCCTGTTTCAGGAACGGCTGAACCGCCGCCAGATGGGGGCGGCCGGGATGATTCTGGGTGCTCTTGTTCTGCTCAATTTGTAACCTTTCCTGTTATTCTTCGCCCAGCTCCGACCTTTTTCGGCCGGGGCCTTTCTTGTTATTTTTCCGGGAAAGGCGTATACTCGTATCCTGTATTGAGGGAGTATGGGAAATTTTGTGAGGGAAGGTACAGGACATGTTTGGATTGGGAACCATAATCAATGTGGCGGCGATTGTTGCGGGCGGTGTGATGGTCTGGTATGCAGCCGGGCCATCAGCGGCCGGTATCAGGAGACCTTGCTGCAGGCCATCGGTGTTTGCGTGATCTTTGTGGGCATCAGCGGCGCTGTACAGGAGATGATGACCGTCACGGCAGACGGTCTGAAAAGCGGCGGGACCATGATGATTGTCATCAGTTACGCCCTCGGCTCCCTGCTGGGCGAATGGATCAATCTGGAACTGCGGATTGAACAGTTCGGCAACTGGCTGAAGGTCAAGACAGGGAACGCAAAGGACAAACGCTTTGTGGACGCCTTTGTAACCGCATCCCTGACCGTCAGCATCGGCGCCATGGCCATCGTGGGCGCCATACAGGACGGCATTTCCGGCGATTATTCCACCCTTGCGCTCAAGGCGGTTCTGGACATGGTCATCATCTGTGTGATGAGCGCCTCCATGGGCAAGGGGTGTCTGTTTGCCGCCATTCCCGTGGGGGTGCTGCAGGGTACGGTCACCCTTCTGGCCAAAGCGGTCCAGCCCATCATGACGGCACAGGCCTTGTCCAACCTGTCCCTGACCGGCTCGATTCTGATCTTCTGTGTGGGCATCAATCTGCTGTGGGAAAAAAAGCTGAAGGTTGCCAACATGCTGCCGTCCATCCTCATTGCCGTGCTCTGCGCCTTTGTTGGTGTGTGAAGGTGGTTGTTTCGGGTAATTTTCCGATAGAATTTCCAGGGTCCGGTCTTGGCAGGCCGGGCCCCTTTTTAATTCTTGAAAAAGACTTGCTCTTTCTTTGCAAAACCTCTTTTCTTTGCCGGAAAGTGTGCTATACTGTCTGACAGATGAGACTTTTTGCCATACCACTAAAATTATGGGCAAAGAAGGAGGAAATTCTGTTGAAGATCTATGTTTCAGCGGCAGCGCCCCGCAGCGGTGACGGCACCCAGGCACGGCCGTATCAGACCATCAGCGAGGCAGCCAAGGTAGCCGAGGCCGGGGACGAAGTCATCGTGATGCCCGGCTTCTACCGGGAGTGGGTAAACCCCGTCCATGGCGGCGAGAGCGACGACAAGCGCATCACCTACCGCTCGGCGGTGCCCGGCTGTGCGGTAATCACCGGTGCGGAGCCGGTCAAGGGCTGGACCCATTACCAAGGCAACGTGTGGATGGTGCGGGTTTCCAACAGCCTGTTCGGCGATTACAACCCCTATACCACCTTTGTGTACGGGGACTGGTACTTTTCCGGCAAATCCAAGCACACCGGCTGCGTGTATCTCAATGACAAAGCCATGTATGAAGCCGGCAGCCTGGAAGAATGCATCAAGGGCGAGGTATATCCCTGCTCCTGGGAGCCGGAGGCTTCGGTCTACAAGTGGTATGCCGAGCAGGACGGTGACGACACGGTACTCTACGCCAATTTCCAGGGCAAGGACCCCAACGCGGAAAATGTGGAGATCAACGTCCGCCGTTTCTGCTTCTACCCCAGCCAGACCGGCCTGAACTACATCACCGTCAGCGGGTTCTGCATCACCAAGGCGGCCACCACCTGGGCCCCGCCCGCCGCCTACCAGGACGGCATGATCGGTCCTCACTGGGCCAAGGGCTGGATCATTGAGGACTGCGAAATTTCCAACTCCAAATGCGCCGGAATCTCCCTGGGCAAATACTGCGACCCGGACAACGACCACTACTTCACCAGAAAGCACGTCAAATCCCCCACCCAGATGGAGCGGGATGCCGTCTGCCGCGGGCAGTACCACGGCTGGCTGAAGGAGAACGTGGGCAGCCACATCATCCGCCGGTGCGACATCCACGACTGCCAGCAGGGCGGCATCATCGGGCGCATGGGCGGCGTTTTCTCGGTGATCGAGGACAACCATATCCACCACATCAACAACATGATGGAGCTGGGCGGCGCCGAGATCGCCGGCATCAAGATGCACGCCGCCATCGACGTGATCTTCCGCCGCAACCACATCCACCACTGCACCATGGGCATCTGGTGTGACTGGGAGGCCCAGGGCACCCGCATCACCCAGAACCTGCTGCACGACAACCAGAAGCCGGACTTTGCCCAGCCCCTCAAGGGAGGCATGATGAGCCAGGACATCTTTGTGGAGGTTGGCCACGGCCCCACCCTCATTGACAACAACATCCTGCTCAGCGAAGTTTCCCTGCGGTTCGCCACCCAGGGTGTGGCCATGGTGCACAACCTGATTGCCGGGGCGCTCACCTGCGTAGGCGGCGGTACCGGCCTGCGGTATACCCCCTACCATATTCCCCACCGCACCGAGGTAATGGGCTTCATGACCATCCTGCACGGGGACGACCGGTTCTACAACAACATCTTTATCCAGAACGGTCCCGCCGAACCCAAGCGCATCCGGCACGACAGCGACGATGGTGTGGACGAGGAGAATCGGGCGGTGGGCACCTATGTCTTTGACGGCTACCCCACCTATGAGGAATGGATTGCCCAGTTCGACATGGACACCGACACCCCCGACATGGCCAAACTGGCGCCCGCCCACGACAGCCACCTGCCGGTCTGGGCAGAGGGCAACGTCTATTTCGGCGGCGCCCGGAAATGGGAGAAAGAGAAGAACGCTGTGGTCCTGCCCGACAAGGTCACCCTGGCGCTGGAAGAGCAGGACGGCCGGGTGACGCTGGAAACCAACCTGTACGACCTGCTGCCTGAAATGCGGACTCCCAGTGTCACCACCATGGTGCTAGGCAAGGCCTTTGAGCCGGAGGAGCCCTACGAAAATCCCGACGGCACCCCCATCTACTTTGATGCGGACTACCTGGGACGTCACCGGGCCCCGAATCCCCTGCCCGGTCCCTTTGCCAGCGGGGCGGAGCTGGAGGAAACTCTCTTTGACGACAGCGAGAGCGGCCCTGTGGTGCGGTAACGGATTTTCTTTTGCCAGGAACCGAAAAAGGAGGCAGACGTTCCCGAAAGGGCGTCTGCCTCCTTTTTTATGGTCCGCCGCGGTTGCCTTGGCTTATACAAGATGCCGGTTCAGGAAGTCCAGAATCACATCCAGCGTGGCCTGGCAATAGAACACGTTGCCGCCGTGGTCCGCATTTTTCACCTTATAGAATTCCACCGTCTTGCCCATGGACTTAATATGCCGGTAGAGTTCCAGGCTTTGGGTGAAGGGGACCGTCCGGTCCTTGCTGCCGTGCATGATGAGCACCGGCGGCATGACGGTGTCCGCGTGAATATAGGAAAAGGGCATCCGGCGCTCACACTCTGCCGGGTCATCCGGCGGGCAGAAGCCCAGGTAGTTGGTTGCTGCCGAGTGGGCCGCCATGTGGTCATAGGCCGAAGGGGCATCGTTCATGGTCAGGCAGTTGACCGAACCGTACAGGTCGATGCAGCCGTTGAGGTTGGGCAGAGGCGTCTTTTCCGCATCACATTCCATCGTGTTCCAGGTGGCCATCATCATCATGGCCGTGTGGCCGCCGGAACTGTCCCCGCTGAGGAACAGATTGCTGGGGTCCACCGGGAACTGGTCCGGATGGCTCATCACATACCGGACGGCGGTTTTGCCGTCCTCCACCTGACAGGGGAAACGATACTTTGGGGCGAATCGGTATTCAATGATGATAACCATATATCCCGCCCGCACCAGCCGGCTGAAATCTCCCATGTGGGAGTTCAGGTTCTGCTGCAGCCAGGCGGACCCTTGGATATGAAACACCGTGGGATACCGGCGGTTAGCGTCCAGCACCGAAGGGATCATCACCCGCAGGTGCAGTTCCACCCCGTCCTTGACGGCATAGACCACATCCGGCGGGCAGGAAATGCCCCTTTCGTCCTGGCCGTAGATGATCTTCATGCCCTCTTCCCCGGACATATTTTCCGGAAATTCCTCATAAGTATAAAACGGCTCTTTCATTGGTTTCCTCCTTCATCACGGTCCCATGCTTTCTTGGAAACAGTATAGCACAAACCGCAAAAAGCAGCAGCCCCGGCCATTGGGCCGGGGCTGCTGTCATATACAAACCGATTTGCAGTAAACCGGCTCACTGCAGGAAGAACCGCAGCATCTTGTCTTTCTGGCTGGTGTAGGGCTGGTAGCGCACCGGCATGTCCAGCCAGGTCTTCTTGTCCACGATGCTGCGCAGGTGGCTGAAGGCCTCGAACCCGGCCTTGCCGTGGTAGCCGCCCATGCCGCTCTCCCCTACGCCGCCGAAGGGCATTTCACTGGTGGCCAGGTGGATGATCACATCGTTCAGGCAACCGCCGCCGAAGTGGCAGCGGTCCAGCACCTTGCGCTGCACGGCCTTGTCCTCACTGAAGAGATAGAGGGCCAGCGGATGGGGCTGGGATTCGATGTCCGCCAGGGCGGCGTCCAGATCGGTGTAGGTGAGCACCGGCAGAATGGGTCCGAAGATCTCCTCACCCATGACGGCATCCTCCCGGGTCACATCCTTCATGACGGTGGGGGCGATGCGCAGGCTGGACTCATCGCCGGTGCCGCCGCAGACCACCTTGGCGGGGTCGATGAGGCCCATCAGGCGGCGGTAGTGCTTCTCGTTGA
>CALXHT010000037.1 GCA_944388215.1 uncultured Gemmiger sp.
ATCCCCCAGCTCGCCCACCGGGGTGTCGTAGCCCTGGGGCAGCGCCGCGATGAAGTCGTGGACCGACGCTTTTTTGCAGGCCTCCACCAGCTCATCGTCGGTGGCGTCCGGCCTGGCGATGAGCAGGTTGTTGCGGATGGAATCCCGGAAGAGATGGGTCTCCTGAGTGACGAGGGCCTGCATCCGGCGCAGATTTTTTGTGTTGATGGCCTCCACGCTGCGGCCCGACAGCTGCACCCGGCCCTGCTCCACCTGCCAGAACCGCAGAAACAGCTTGAGCAGGGTGGATTTGCCGCTGCCCGATTTGCCCACAATGCCGATGGTCTGGCCCGCCGGCACCGGCACCGTCACATCCCGCAGGATGGTCTCCTCCCCGTAGCCGAAGGTCACCTTCTCCGCCCCGGCCCCCGCAAAGGTCACGTCGGGCTGGCCGTGGATGTCCCGGGTCAGCGGCTCTTCCTCCAGCAGGTCCAGCACCCGGTTGCCGGCGGCAAAGGTGTTCTGCAAAGTGGCACCCAGGCTGGCCAGCGCCACCACCGGGCCGAAGGAACTCATGAGGGTCAGGGTGGGCAGGACCACCCCGGCAAAGTCCACCGCCCCCCGCAGATAGAGGGCTGTGGCCGCAAACAGCATGGCCAGGTCAAAGCCCCACAGGATCAGCTGTGTGGCGGCGGTACCCCGGCCCGCCGTGCGCTTGAGGCGTTCCTCCCGGCGGGAGAGCGCCTCGGTGCGGTCCTGCATCTGCTGCAGCCGGACCGCCCCGGCGCCGTACTGCAGAATTTCCGGCAGGCCCCGCAGACTGTCCAGCACAAAACCGGCCAGGGCCCCCGCCTCATTGCGCAGCCGCAGCCCGTCGGGACCGCTGGCCCGGGATACCGCCAGCGGCACCCCGATGCCCACCACGGCGTAGGCGGTCAACGCCAGTGCCCCCAGCAGCGGGTGAAAACTGCCGATGAAAGCGGTGAGAATGGTGCTGAAAAGCACCGCGATGAGCACCGGCGAGATGGTGTGGGCGTAGAACACCTCCAGCAGTTCAATGTCCGAGGTGATGACCGCGATCAGGTCCCCTTTCTCCCGCCCTTCCAGCTTGGCGGGGGCCAGCCGACGCAGGGCGCGGAAGACCTTGTCCCGCAGCAGGGCCAGCAGCTTGAAGGCAATGAAATGGTTGCAGGCCTGCTCACCGTAGCGCAGCGCCGCCCGCAGTACCGCCAGCACCGCTGCCGCCACAGCCAGCCCGGCCAGCGGCAGGGCGCTGCCCGCCCCCAGCACCCCCAGGATGCCGTAGCCGCCCAGCACCGTCAGAAAGGTGGCGCAGAGGTGGCCAACCAGCCCCATGGTGACGGCCAGCGCCATATAGCCGGCCAGCGGCAGCACCAGACCCACGAGCCGGGCCATTACGGCAAATCCGCTTCGCTTCATGCCGATACCTCCTGTTTTGTGTAGTGTTCCAGCTGCTGCTGGGCGTTCCAGAGTTTCGCGTAGGCGCCACCCTTGGCCAGCAGCGCGGTGTGGGTGCCCGCCTCGGCCACCCGGCCCTCCTGCAGCAGGCAGATCCGGTCAGCGGCGGTGACGTTGGCCAGCCGGTGGGAGATGAGGATCACCGTTTTGGTGCAGGCCAGTGTGCGGATCAGCGCCATGATGTCGTTCTCGCTCTCCACGTCGATGTTGGAGGTGGCCTCGTCAAAGAGATAGACCGGGCTGTCGTGGAGCAGTGCCCGGGCCAGGGCCAGCCGCTGGCACTGCCCGCCCGAAAGGTTGGAGGCTTTCTCGAGAAGCGGGGTGTCCAGCCCCTGTTCGGCCCGCAGGAAGTCCGCCAGCCGCACCTGTTCCAGCACCGCCCAGAGGTCCGCGTCGTCGGCTTCGGGAGCGGCCATCCGCAGGTTGTCCCGCACGGTGCCCTTGAAGAGATAGCTGTTGTGGGAGAGGTAGGTCACCGCACCGGCCAGGCCCGCCTCGTCCAGTTCCGCCAGCGGCACGCCGCCCAGCGTGATGCGGCCCGTCCGGGCATGGCGGCGGCCGGTGAGCAGCGCCGCCACGGTGGATTTGCCGCAGCCCGATTCTCCCACCAGGGCCGTGAAACTGCCCCGGGGGAACTTCATCGTCACATTCTGCAGGATGGGCCGGGCCTCGTCGTAGGCGAAGTCCACCCCCTCCAGGGCCAGCGTGCAGTCCTCCGGCACCGGGCGGGTGCCCCGGGGCGGTTCCGGCGTGTCCAGCAGCCGGAAGATCTTCTCGCTGGCCGCCATGCCGTTCATCGCCACATGGAAGAAGCTGCCCAGAAGGCGCATGGGCAAGAAGAAATCCGCCGCCAGCAGCAAAATCATCAGGCAACCCTGCAGACTGACCGCCCCCGCTGCCAGACGGCTCACCGCCAGCACCATGCCGGCCGCTGCACCGCCGTAGGCGATCAGGTCCATGATGGTGATGGAGTTGAGCTGCATGGTCAGCACCCGCATGGTGATCTTGCGGAAGGCCTCGGCCTGGGCGTTCATCTCCTGGTTTTTGCGCTCGTCAGCCTCGTAGATTTTCAGGGTAGTGAGACCCTGAAGATTTTCGAGAAAGGTATCCCCCAGGGCGGTATACTGGCCCCAGTAGCGGCCCAGCAGCTTTTTGGCCCAGGTCTGCACCGCCGCGATGGCCGCCGGAATCAGCGGCACACAGACCAGCAGCACCGCCGCCGAGGGCAGGTCGATGGGCGCCAGCACCGAAAACAGCGTCAGCGGCGCCAGCATGGCGTAGAAGAACTGGGGCAGATACTGGCCGAAATAGATCTCCAGCTGGTCCACCCCCTCCACGGCCACCTGGACCACCTCGCTGGTGCGCACCGATTCCCGGTAGGCGCTGCCCAGCCGCAGCAGCTTTTCGTAGATCATCCCCCGCAGCCGGGCTTTCACCGTCCGGCTGGAAAGATAACTCATCCGGGCCGCTCCCACGGCGCAGCCGAACCGCACAGCCAGGGCCGCCACAGCCAGCCCCGCCGTGACCGCCAGGTCGCCGGGCACCGCCGTTCCCGCCCACAGCCGGGCCAGCAGACGGCAGACCGCCGTCACCAGCCCGATGTTGGCCGCCAGCGCCAGCCACTGCAGCGCCACGTTGGCGGCGATATATTTGCGGCTTTCCGGCACGGTGGAAAGCAGACGTTTGTCCATCATCATGGTCAGGCTCCCTCCTTCCGGCGGCGCCGCCAGGCAAACACAAAGATATGAATGGCCAGGAAAAACACGCAGGTGATGGAGATCGCCTTGTGCAGCGCCAGCACCAGCGGGATTTCCGCAAAGATCAGGCTGAGCAGCCCGCTGCCGAAGGCCAGCAGGATGCCGCTCAGCATCGCCCACCGTCTGGAGCCCATTTTCTTGCGGTAGATCAGGACATGGACCAGGCAGAGCAGCAGGAACACCGCGCTGGCCAGCTTGTGGACAATGATCCCGGTGAGGGGCACCAGCAGCGTGAGGATGAAACTGGCCATAAGCAGCCAGGAAAGCGCTTTTTTCATGGACGCCAACCTTTCTTTCCGGAGGGTTAGTTTTCTCTAACATCAGAGCCGTAAAAAAGCCGTCGCTGAATTAGTGGCAGCTAACTTGCGACAGGATACCAGATTTCTTGCCGCCTGTCAACCCCCGTCCGGGGTTTGTATGGCGGCGGGTACGGCTTTTCCGGAAGGACGGCCCCCGTTTTTTCCACGGGATCTTCCCACACACCCCTTTTGTGCAAAAGGCAAGGCCCGGCCCCCCAACGGGGTCCGGGCCTTGCCGCATGCAAAAGAAAACGGAGATGTCAGCAGATTCAGTTCTCACACAACCAGGGCAGGATCTCGCGGATGGTGCGGTCCCAGTAATCCCACTCGTGGCCGCCTTCGCCCTCCACAAAGGGAACGTCGGCGCCCATGGAGACCAGCCGCTCATGCACGGCTTTGTTCATGCCGTACAGGAAATCGCTGCGGCCGCAGGCGTGGTAGAGGGCCGGCACGCAGCCCTTGGCGCGGTCGGCTTCGTACAGGGCAAAGAGGTCCGCCTTGCTCCCCGCCAGATGTTCGGGGTCGGCAAAGACGTTTTCCCAGGGGAAGGGGCTGTCGATGACACCCTGCTTGCCCTGCTCGTAGGTGGCCACGATGTCCAGCGCACCGGACATGGCAGCCGCCTTTCCGTAGAGGTCGGGACGGGACAGGGCCAGGAACCAGGCACCGTAACCGCCCATGGAGAAGCCCGCCACATAGGTCTTTTCCCGCTTGTGGGTGACGGGGAACAGATGCTTGACCAGGGTGGGCAGTTCCTCGGTGAAGAAGGTGAAGTAGGGGTTGCCGTGGGCCATGTCCTGGTAGAAGCTGTTTTCCGCCGAGGCCATGATCAGCACCACGCCGTACTGCTGGGCGTACCGCTCGATGTTGCTGAAACGGCCCCAGGAAGCATAGCTGCCGTAGGCACCGTGCAGCAGGTAGATCACCGGGAATCCGTCGCCGTCGGCACGGCTCTTGGTCTGCTGGTCGGTGACCTGCTCGTTGCCCTCGGGGGTGGGGACCACCGCATTGAAGGTCACATCCTGTTTGAGGGTCGTGCTGAAGCAAGTACAAGTCAAAATCGCCATGACGCTTATCCTCCTGTTGCTGTTCAAATGGATTTTCTTCCAGTATACGCAAATTTCCAACCGCAGGCTATACGCAAATTGCCCTTCTTTTGGGGATGTTTAACATTTTTTGCTCAATATTGACTAAAAAATCGAGGATTGTTTCCCGAATTTGACTAGTGATTAAAATCACAAAAACGGCAAAATACGTCAAGCTTCCCGGGCAGAACTAGCAATTTCGGTGTAGTGCCAAAAGCCCGCACGGACTACAATGATAACATAAAAAATCTGCCGGACCAACCGGGTCCCGCAGACAAAAGGGAATCATGTTTCGGAAAGGAAGTATGCCCATGAAAGTTTGTACGCATGTGAACGAGATTCGCCGGGAAGGCGCCGTCGTCCGTATCCTGACGGACGGGGTGGAGTTGCGGGTCCTGCTGCTGACCGACGACATCGTACGCATCCGCGCCGGCTTTGACGGTGACTTTGCGGAGGAATCCTACACGCTGGTAACCACCGCCTGGGAAGACCGTCTGGATGGCTTTATGAAGGACATCCGCAAGCGCATCGAGCCCGCCGCCTGCACGCTGGAGGACGGCGCCGACAAGGCGGTGCTCCAGGGCGCCAAGCTGCGGGTGGAGATCGAGAAGGACCCCTTCCGCATCTGTGTCTATGATGCCGAGGGCACCCAGCTCCACGCCGACATTGTGGACCTGGCCTACCTGGAGGACAGCAACCACCGCCGCATCCACACCAGCGAGATCTCGCCCCGGGATTGCTTCTACGGCTTCGGCGAAAAGACCGGCCGCCTGAACAAAGCCCAGAAGTTCATGGGCATGAGCCCCAAGGACGCCATGGGCCACGATCCCCAGGAGACCGACTCGCTGTACAAGCACATTCCTTTTTACATCAAGCTCAACCGGGACACCCGCAAAGCCGTGGGATATTTCTACCACAACACCTACGAGTGCGACTTTGACATGGGCCGGGAGAAGAGCAACTGCTGACTGGCGGTTGCTGCGCCGAACGATTTTTATATCATGGTGGGGACAGGGCATAACGGGTTCCTCCTTCCTGTGGTTAATTGGATGGGGTGGCGGTTTACCACCTCATTTTGGGCAAAAGAAAAGCAGGAAACCGTTTCTGATTTCCTGCTCGGTGATGCCGCTAGTGGGCGGCGGGTATTCAGTTTTGAAAGTCTCGGTTAGAGCGGTTCGATTATTTTTCTTTCGACATAACAAAGTTAGTAAGAAAAATCCCTTGTCTTTCTACTTCCTGTCGTTTTACAACTTTATATCCTCTTTTTTCAAAAAAAGGTTTTGCAGTAATAGACGCATGAGTTGTGATATTTCCCTCAACTGCTTGTTCTAATTGGTTACAAATAGCCGTTGCAATTCCTTTTCCCTGATAGTCAGCATGAACAAACAAACGATCAAGGTATCCAGTGCTGTCTATATCTCCAAAGCCTACGATGACATCATTTTCAACAGCAACTATGCTGTAATGCTCTTGAAGCGATTGATTCCATTTTTCTAAATCCACTTGTCCAGTTGCCCACACATTCAGTTGCTCTTTGGTATAATCTTTTGCATTGACGGTGTGTACTGTGTTATAAAACAGTTCCGTTATTTCTTTGCAATCTGTTTGTTGATACCTTCTAAGATTCACTTTTCCATTCCTCCAATTGCCGATTTGTTATTGATTTTATTATATATCATCCAGCAGGGTAAATATATCCCATCAGGCCGGTCATTCGATTGGAATAATCCATCGATGAACTGACTTAATCATAGCTCATTTTTGAACCCT
>CALXHT010000038.1 GCA_944388215.1 uncultured Gemmiger sp.
GCTGATCCAGCCCGGCCCGTGGGCGAAGTCGGGGGCATAATCCTTGTACTCCCAGGCGCCCAGGCCCACCTCGCCCAGATAGTCCATGCCGGACCACACAAAGTCGCCCAGCAGGCGGGGGTTGTCCCGGACCTGCTCCCAGAACCGCCAGGCGTCCCGGCAGAAGGTCTCGGTGCCCAGGATCAATCCATCCGGGGCACGGATTTTTTATGTTGGCAGGGGGTTCAGGACTGAGCGTCGGATTCCTCCGGCCACCAGCCGTGTTTCCACAGCCTGCGCATCGACCAGGCCTCCATGCACTTGTGGCCGAACTGGTTCAGACGCATGGGGCCGTCGGGATCCCGGTCCATCTGGTAGGTCCAGTAGATCCACCCTTGGGAAGTCTCCCAGGCCTGCCGCTGCAGCGCGGCCACCCGGCGGTATTCCTGCCGGCAGATGGCCTGTTTTTCGGTGTCATCGCGGCCCTTGCGGTCGGCGCGGTCAAAGGGATAGCGGCACTCGATGCACCACTCCCCACCACCACGGGGGTCCAGCGGGCGGCTTTTTCAATTTTGTGCTTTTCCAGGGCCACATACAGCCGGTAGATCCAGGGGAAGGACACCGGCAGGAAATATTCCATGGCAAACAGGTAGATGTGGGTGTCCAGCAGGACGTTCTCCATCCCCTCCCGCCGGAAAAAGTCCTTCCAGCGGGAAAGGCGGAAGCCGTCGTGGAAGACAATGACCTTGTCTGCCGGCAGCACCGCCCGCAGGGTGCGGTAGGCACGGCGGTAGAACTCCTTCAAAGAGGACAGCGGCACATGCCTGGAGCCCTTGGCCTCCTGCTTGTCCTTGGCCTTGCCGGTGGTCCCGGAAGTGCGGTAGACCAGGAAGCTGATGGGCTCGTTGAGCACCTCGATGCCGTAGAGCCCCGGCCGCGTGCCGTACCGCCGGGCCAGCCGCTCCAGCACCGAGAGGGCAAAATTCACCTCTCCGGGGTCCTTGTGCCACTTGCACACCCCCACCAGGCCGCCGTTGTCGTAGCCGTTCTGTCCGCCCGGCACGGTGTGCAGGTCCAGAAGGATCTGCAGACCGTACCGCTCGGCCCAGGTGAAGGCGTTGTCCAGGCAGTCCACGCAGCCCAGGAAAGGCGGGCGGTCGCCGAAGCCGAAGTAGGGCACCGGCAGGCGCACCAGGTTGTACCCGTGCTGCGCCACCAGACGGAAGTCCTCCTCGGTGATGTAGCTGGTGCGGTGGCGGGTCATCCGCTCCTGTAATTCTTCGGGGGCAGGGTGCGGGCCAGCCAGGTTTCGTCCTCCTCGGGGGAATCCCCAAAGGCGTCCGGCGAAATCCATTTTTCCAGGACCAGCCAGTTGCCGAAGTTGATGCCCCGGATTTTGTCCAGCGCTGCCATAGTTGTATACTCCTTTTTCTGTGAGATGGCCGAGAGGACCGGCCTTGCCGTGGATGCACCGCCATACAATCCAATCCTACGGTATAATCCCCTTTTTGTCAATTTTGCCCCCTGTTTGCGGTCCTGTACCACAGGAGATTGCGTTGGCCGGAAGATGTCCTTGCACAACGGGGCGCAGATGAGTATACTTTTAGGAAAAGCCGGTCCTTCCCGCGGGGGCCGGTTCTCTGCACAGGAGGGAGGCAGGCCGTGTGATTCATGCCGACTTCGCCCGGAAATTTGTGGAGCGCATCGCACACTACACCGACTACAACATCAACATCATGAACGAGCAGGGCATCATCATTGCCAGCCGCAACCCGGAGCGCATCGGCACCTTCCACGAGACAGCCTACCGGATGATCCGCTCCAACCTGGAGATCTCCTCGGTCTCCAAGGGGGACGCCCTGCTGGGTGTGCAGAACGGGGTCAATCTGCTGGTGCACTACGGCAAGAAGCCCATCGCCGTGGTGGGGGTCACCGGGGAGCCCGACAAGGTGCGGGAGATCGCCCTGATCATCAAGATGTCCCTGGAGACGATGGTGCGCTACGAGAGCCAGCAGGAATTGGAGATCAGCCGGATCACCGCCCACCACCGGTTCTACTCCCAGCTGTTTCTGGAGGAGGCCCCGGCCCCCCGGCAGCTGGAGCAGCTGGCCGAGACGCTGGATTTTTCGCCCCGGCACATCCGTATCCCCATCGTGCTGCGCTTTGCCCCCGACTCCCAGCCCGAACTGAAGCTGACAGCCGTGCAGGGCTGCGTCACCGGCCAGGACATGGCCTGGCCGGTGGACAACCGCCACATCCTGGTCTACCTGGACCTGGAACAGGGCCCGGCCCCGGCGCTGGCCTCCTGGCACAACCAGACCGCCGAGTGGCTGCAGCGCATCGAAAGGCCGGTGGGCTACGACCGGGCCTATGTGGGCACCATGCAGTACCAGCTGGCGGACTACCACCGGGGCCTGGACGCCTGCCGCTGGCTGGAGCGCAACCTGGAGGCGGGCGACCGGGTGCTCTACTTTTCGGACCATCTCAGCGAGTATCTGCTCTCGCTGCTGCCCGCCGAGGAGCTGCGCGGCCTGTTCAGCGTCTACGACCACGCCCTGGAGCCCCAGAGCAAGAACAGCATCCTGTGGATGGTGGGCGCTCTGCAGAAAAACGACTTCAACCTGGTCCGCAGCAGCGAGGCCCTCTTTTTGCACAAAAACACCCTGGTGTTCCGCCTCAACAAGCTGCGGGCGGCGCTGGGCATCAACCCCTTCCAGTCCGCCAGCGACCGGCTGTTGCTGACCTGTCTGTACCACTATCTCAAGAGCAAAAAACGAACAATGCCCCCTGCTTTGTCAAATCTGTACAAGGCCAGGAGGCATTTTTTGCGCACTATGGCGACGACAAAAAGAAGATTGTATCGTCAGCACAAGAAACGCCGGAAAATTTAGACCGTGAAATCTTGTATTATGGCAAAAAATTCAGTATGATGCCAGAAAAGATATTGTACAAAAGCACGAAAGGGGAAGTGTGTCCATGAAAATTCTCTTCGCACCGGATTCCTTTAAAGGTTCCCTCTCCTCTTTTCACGCCATCGAACTGCTGCACACCGTCACCGAAAAGCATTTCCCCGGCTGCCAGATGGTGGACCTGCCCATGGGGGACGGCGGGGAGGGCACCGTGGAAGCGCTGCTCCACGCCCTGGGCGGCCACTACGGCCGCTGCACCGTGTCGGGGCCGCTGGGCGACCCGGTGGAGGCCCGCTACGGCGTGCTGAACGACACCACCGCCATCCTGGAGATGGCCCAGGCGTCGGGGCTGCCGCTGCTGGGGGACCGCGCCCCCGATGTGCTCCACGCCTCCACCCTGGGCACCGGCCAGTTGCTGCGCCACCTGCTGGAGGAGGGATACACCACCATCTATCTGCTGCTGGGCGGCAGTGCCACCAACGACGGCGGCCTGGGCGCCGCCACTGCCCTGGGCATCCGCTTCCTGGACGCCGACGGACAGTGCGTCAGCCCGGACGGTGCCGGGCTGGAGCGGGTGGTGTCGGTGGACACCTCCGCCATGGTGCCCCAGCTGCGGCAGGCCCGGCTCATCCTCATGTGCGATGTGAAGAATCCCCTGCTGGGCCCCCAGGGCGCCACCTGGGTCTACGGACGGCAGAAGGGTGCCACACCCGCCCAGCAAACCCGCCTGGAAGCGGGCATGGAAAACTACTGCACCGTATTGGAGGCTGCCTGCGGGCGGCGGCTGCGGGACCTGCCGGGCAGCGGCGCGGCGGGCGGCCTTGCGGTGCCGCTGCTGGCCTTCTCCCGGGTGGAGATATGCTCCGGCATCGAGACGGTACTCTCCCTGGTGGGCTTCGATGACCTCCTTGCCGATGTGGACCTGGTGGTCACCGGCGAGGGCCGCCTGGACGCCCAGAGCACCCAGGGCAAGGTCCTCTCCGGCATCGGCCGGCACTGCGCCCGCCGGGGTGTACCCGCCGTGGCCGTGGTGGGCTGCCTGGGCGAAGGGGCCGAACAGATCTACGACTGCGGCATTTCCGCGGTGGTCTCCTGCATGGGCGGAGCCGCCTCCCTGGAGGACGCCCTGGCCCGGGCCGATGAGCTCTTTCTGGAGGTCGCCGACCGGATGTACCGCATGATCAAGGTGGGTCTGCGGTTGCAGGGCCGTGCCCTGTAACGATAGAGCATTGTGAAGGGGAGGTGAAGGGTGCATTTTACAGCCAGGTACAAAACGGGATTCTGAAAGGAGTGAGGCACTGAAAGTCAACGCCAAACAAGAAAAGAAAGGCCTGCCCCAGGGCAAGGTCCTGCACTCCTTTATCCCGTTGCTGTTCATGGTGATTCTGTGCACCATCATTTCCTGCTTCGTCATCCCCGGCGCCTACGACCGGGAAACGGTAGACGGGGTGACCCGCGTCATCGCCGACAGCTACCATACGGTGGAACGCCCCCCGTCCCCCTCTTTGACATGTTCCGCTCCATCCCCGAAGGACTTACCGCCACCGCAAACATGATGTTCTGCATCATACTCATCGCCGGCGTGGTGGAAATCTACAAGTACATCAACGTGGTGGGCGCCCTGATCAACAGCGTGCTGAAAGCCTCCAAGCGGTTCAACAGCCTG
>CALXHT010000039.1 GCA_944388215.1 uncultured Gemmiger sp.
TCGTGGGCCTTCACCACCTCGGGAGGCAGCAGCATACGCATGGTCAGGTCCTTGCTGACCTCACCGGCCATGTAGTCACGCTGGACGCTGTTGACGGTGGGGTTCTTGTTGGAGTTCTCCTGCTTGACTTCCTCGTTGTTGCACTCGATCAGCGACAGAATGCGGTCGTCGGTGGTGTTGTGGGTGCGCTTGAGGCTCTGTACATAGCGGTAGGTGATGTACTTGCGGGCCACCTCGTAGGCACCGGTAGCCATGATGGCGTCCTCGACGATATCCTGGATCTCTTCCACATTCATGGCGTGGCCGCGGTTCAGGCAGGTGGCCTGGACCTTGTCGGCCAGTTCGATGATCTGGTGATTGGTCAGGCGCTGGCTCTCGGGCACCACGTTGTTGGCCTTGGTGACTGCCGCAATAATTTTGGTGATGTCGAAAACGGCTTCGCTGCCGTTGCGCTTGATAATCTTCATGCTGGCTCCCCTCAACTGGATGGTGTATATAACGGTATGTATTATAAATAACATGTATGCCGCAACGTATAAGCCCCGTTGCGAGCAAGATTATCTTACAGCTACAGGCCGGAAAAGTCAAGAGCGAAAACCACAATATATTGTGGTTTTGAGTGAAAGAAAAACAAAATATACGGTTTTCGTCGTGCCATCGTTCAAAAAACGATGTGACGAAAATGGGCCGCTTTTTTTGGTAAATTTGAGCGGATGTATACAAAAATACGATACAGCGATAAAAAACAGGGCGTTCAAAAGGGGGCAGGGCTTGCGGGGGCGGGGCAAAACTGGTATACTGTGTGTGCCCATTGGGTAGAGATGATCAGACACCACAAGATATAGGGGTGCTGTGAAGGATAAAAGGAGTATGCCAGCATGAACTATGCAACCATCAAATACTGCGACATCGCCAACGGTGTGGGGGTGCGCACCAGCCTGTTCGTATCGGGCTGCCGGCGGCACTGCCCCAACTGCTTCAACGCGGTGGCGTGGGATTTCCAGTACGGGGAGCCCTTCACCAAGGAGGTGCGCAACAAGATCCTGGAAAGCCTGGAGCCGGAGTACATCGACGGGCTGTCCCTGCTGGGGGGCGAGCCCTTTGAGCCGGAGAACCAGCGGGAGCTGCTGCCATTTGTGAAGAACGTGAAGGTGCTGTTCCCCCACAAGACGATCTGGTGCTACACCGGCAACCATTACGAGAGCGAGATCCTGCAGCCCGGTCCCGGCCGGTGCGAAGTCACCGACGAATTCCTGCAGTACCTGGATGTGCTGGTGGACGGGGACTTCGTGCAGGACAAGTACGACATCAGCTTGCGGTTCCGTGGATCCAGCAACCAGCGGATCATCGACCTGAACAGGACCCGCGCGGCGGGCCATGTGGTGCTGTGGGAGGATGACCCCATCTTCTCCACCCACACCATGTAACCATATATAAAGGAAAAGACCGCCCCGGAGGGCGGTCTTTTTCCGTTGTATGCAGCCTGCGGCAGCCGCCGCAAACCGATTACAGGTTGAAGTAGCGCTTGGCGTTGTAGTAGCTGATACCCTGGACGATCTTCTTCAGGGCCTTGTCGTCGTTGGGGTACTGGCCGTTTTCCACCCATTCGCCCACCAGGTTGCACATCAGGCGGCGGAACAGCTCGTGGCGGGTGTAGCTCAGGAAGCTGCGGCTGTCGGTGAGCATGCCGATGAAGTTGCCCAGCAGGCCCAGACGGGCCAGGGTGCGCATCTGCTGGTACATGCCGTCGTTGGTATCGCAGAACCACCAGGCGGAGCCCAGCTGGATCTTGCCCGGGACCTCATCGCCCTGGAAGGAACCGATGAGGGTGCCCAGCATGTCCATATCGGAGGGGTTCAGGCTGTACAGGATGATGCGGGGGCACTCGTCGGTCTCGGTCAGCTTGGAGAGCAGCCGGCTCAGCGCCACACTGCCGTCCGTCACAGCGATCATGTCGAAGCCGCTGTCGGGGCCCAGCTTCTGGAACATCTTGGCGTTGGGGTTGCGCAGGCAGCTGTAGTGGATCTGCATGACCACGCCGTACTTCTTGTACAGGCGGCCCATGGCCAGCAGTACGTAGGCGGTGTAGGCGTCGCCCTCCTCCTTGGTCAGCGGCTCACCGGCCATCGCCTTCTGGAAGGCCGCGGTGGCCTTGTCGGCGTCGGTGTCGGCGCAGGGCACGTAGTCCAGACCCTGGTCGGCGGCGCGGCAGCCCATCTCCACGAAGAACTTCAGCCGCTCTTCCAAGGCGCTGATCACGCAGCCCACGCACTTGAACTCGCGGCCCACCACCTTTTCCAGCTGGCGGATGTAGGCGGCAAAACCGGGCTTGAGGATGTTGGTGGCCTTGTCGGGACGGAAGGAAGGCACCACCACCACCTGGATGGAGGGATCTTCCTTGATCTTCTTGTGCCATTCCAGCGAGTCGATGGGGTCATCGGTGGTGCCCACCATGGCCACGTTGCTCTGCTCGATGAGGCCGCGGACCGTCATCTTGGGATCATGCTGCAGCTTGTCGTTGCAGAGGTTCCACACTTCCTCGGCGGTTTCGCCGTTGAGCACGCCCTCGTAGCCGAAGTACTTCTTCAGCTCCAGGTGGCACCAGGTGTACATCGGGTTGCCGATGGCCATCTCCAGCGCCTCGGCAAATTTCTGAAAGCGCTCACGGTCGGGTTTGTCGCCGGTGATGTACTCCTCGGGCACGCCGTTGGAGCGCATCACACGCCACTTGTAGTGGTCGCCGAAGTAGGAGTCCGAGCCGTCGGCCAGGACCTGATGGCCGCCCAGCCAGACCTGGGCGATGTTCTCGAAACGGCGGTCCTCATAGATCTCCTGGGGAGGAATGTGGCAGTGGTAGTCGATGATGGGCAGATCGGCGGAATAATCGTGGTACAGATGCCGGGCGGTGGGGGTGTCCAGCAAAAAGTCTTTGTCCATAAATGCTTTCATGTACAGGCGCTCCTTACACTGATACGATGGGGTGGATGAACCGGGACGGCGGGTCTGTCCACCGGGAACAAAACCCGCGTACTCTGGTACTATTATACAAAACCCCGGTCCCTGCAACAAGTTGTAAAAATTGCTGGATGCCCGAAAAATCCCCCAAAAAGGCGGCTTCTGCCTTGTACAAGTTGCGCAATCCGCAAAAGGGGGCCGCATGCTCCCTGACCGTCACCCCCGAAAAGGGCGGCATGGCCACCTCCTTCACCAAGGACGGGGAGGAGTATCTCTGGCTGCGGGACAAGAACTTCGAGTCCACCGACCGGCCGCGG
>CALXHT010000040.1 GCA_944388215.1 uncultured Gemmiger sp.
CTGGCACGGCTTTTCGGCCTGCCGCCGGAGGAACTGCTGCGGGCGGCACAGACAGCGGAATAACACAAAAGCGGAGGCTGTTCTTTGCGAACAGCCTCCGCTTTTTTCTTCAGGATTTGTATGCCAGACTTTCAGCCTTCCGCAGCAGGGCGATGAGCGGGCAGATGAGCAGCCCGCAGAAAAAGTTGCTGACGCCGTGGATGAAGTCCCAGGGCAGTCCGGCCAGGATCCAGGCGATCATGCCGCGGAAATCCAGCCCGAAGAGCAGCGCCTGGGCGGGGGCGTACAGCGTGCCGAACAGAAAGCCGTGGGCCGCGCAGACCGCCATGTACACCGCCGGCCGGATGCGGGGCGGCAGCTGCCGGGGCAGCAGCATGACCCACGCCCACAGCACCGCCCACAGATAGAGGTAGGGCAGCCACCACAGGGCAAAGCCCGCCATCAGGCCGTTGATCAGCACATAGGTGTAGATGGGGTAGAGGGCTTTTTTGCGGTAGACCACCGTCAGCGCCACCACAAAGACCCCCAGCAGGTGGACGTTGGGCAGGGCCTCCATCAGCACCTTGGAGGCGTACATCAGCGCCCCCAGCATGCCGAAGACGGCGATCTCCCGGACCGAAAGTTTCATCTTACTCCACTTTGAAGGCGTAGCTTGCCCCGGCGGTGACCTGGGTGGCATCCACGCCGGTCTGGGCGTATTCGCCGTCTACATAGAAGGCCCAGTAGTGGCCGTCGGTATCGTAGTCGGCGGTGATGCCGTTCACCGTCTTGACGTACAGGCCGTACTCGCTGTCATCGCCCTCGATCAGGCCCAGTTCGGTCAGGGCGTCTCCCACCGTCTGGGCGTCGGTGTGGATCTCGTAATCCGTCTCGTTGCCGTCGCCGTCCACCACCGTGAAGGTAAAGGCGGTGGCACCCTCGCCCAGCACCTGGGCCGCAGCGGCGGTGTCGGCGGTGGCGGGGGCTTCGGTGGCAGCGGGGGCCGCTTCGCTGGTGACGGCCTCGCTCACCGGGGAGGTGTCGGACGGAGCGGTGCTCTGGCCGGAGCAGCCGGTGCACAGCGCGGCCGCCGCAATCAGCGCGCTGCAGACCAGCAGGGACAGGGTGCGTTTCAGGGATTTTTTCTGCATGCTAGTTCTCTCCTTGTTCGGTAAAATGGGTCCGGGCGGGCCGGTGCGCGCGGCATGCCCGGAAAAGGGGTCCGAAAAATATTCCGGCTGACCGCGGGGTCTCTCGCCTTCTCGGGTTCGTGGCCCAATGGCTTGTCCCCGGCTTGCGGAACCGGGCAGAAAGACCTGCCTGTATGCGGAACACGGCGACGGGCTCGCGCGGGAATTTCACCCGCTTCCTCTTCGGACGGGTTCCATTATACGGGAAAAGACGTGCTTTTTCAATCGGAAACCGTCGTGCCGGGCCGATGGTTCGGCGGTAAACGCCTGTTTTCGATTGAAATTTCAACGGGAATATGTTAAGATTTGGTATAGGCTCATGGAACGGTGGAGCCGTTCCGGAGCCGGACACCGCAGGCGCGGTGTGTGAACGAGCAATCGAAAGGAAGAGACCATATGGCACGGAAACAACCCGCATCCACCAAGAAGCAACCGGCCAAGGCAGCGCCGGCCGCCAAGAAGGCAGCCCCGGCAGCCAAGACGGCCCCGGCAGTCCCGGCAGAGCCGGACGTGACCGAGGCGGCCAAGACCGCAGCGCCGGCGGCGGACACCCCGGCCGAAGCTCCTGCGGCCAAAAAGACCGCGAAGAAACCGGCCCCCGCCAAGGCGGACAAGCCGGCAGCCAAGAAACCGGCAGCCAGAAAGACGACGGCGAAGAAGACCAAGGCCGCGGCGCCCAAGGAAGAGCCCGCGGTGACCGAGGCGGCGCCCGCAGTGACCGGGGAAAACATCCCGGCCCCCGAGGCAAAGCCTGCGGCGGTTGAGGAAAAGGCCGTCCAACCCGAAGCAAACCCCGCCCCGGCCCCTGTGGAGGAGACCCCGGCGCCTGTGGAAACAGAGATCCAGCCGGAGGAGGTACCCGCCATGGAAACCTATTATTATGATACACCCCGCAGAAGCATTGCGTTCATCGGTTCGGAATGCCATCCCTTTGTGAAGACCGGCGGTCTGGGCGACGTGATGTACGCTTTGCCCCGGGAACTGGTGAAGCAGAACTGTGATGTCCGGGTGATTCTGCCCCGGTACGCCTGCATCCCCCAGCAGTACCAGGACAAGATGGTCTACCGCGGCGAATTTTACATGGACCTGGGCCTGACGGGCCGCAGCTATTATGTGGGTATCATGGAGTATGTCTGGGACGGTGTGGTCTACGACTTCATCGACAACCAGGAGTTCTTCTCCTCGGGCAATCCCTACATCAGCCTGGTGGACGATATCCCCAAGTACTGCTACTTCAGCAAGGCGGCGCTGGCGGCGCTGAACTACATGAACTGGATCCCCGACATCATCCACTGCCACGACTGGCAGGCGGCGCTGGTGCCGGTGTATCTGCGCACCATGTTCCAGGGCACGCCGGTGGGCCACGCCAAGACGATACTGACCATCCACAACCTGCGGTTCCAGGGCATCTACAACATCCCCACCCTGAAATACTGGACCGGCCTGCCCGACGAAGTGTTCAACATGGGCGCCATGAAGCAGGGCTATGAGGATGCCAACATGCTCAAGGGCGGCCTGGCCTACGCCGACCGCATCACCACGGTGAGCGGTACCTACGCCTGGGAGATCCAGACCCCCGAGTACGGCGAAAAGCTGGAGGACCACCTGCGCTACCACAGCTACAAGCTGCGTGGCATCGTGAACGGCATCGACTACGGCATGTGGAACCCCGCCACCGACCCGGCCCTGGCGGTGAACTACGACATCACCAACGTGCTGGACCACAAGTGGCAGAACAAGCTGGCTTTGCAGCAGGAACTGGGTCTGGTGCAGGATCAGGGCAAGTTTGTCATCGGCCTGATCTCCCGCCTGACCAACCAGAAGGGCCTGGACCTGGTGAACGCCATCGTCCCCGAACTGATGGACGGCAACACCCAGGTCATCGTGCTGGGCACCGGCGACAAGCAGTACGAGGACACCTTCCGCTACTACGAGAACGCCTACCGCGGCATGTTCAGCGCCTGCATCCAGTACGACGAGTCCCGCGCCCACCGCATCTATGCGGGCGCCGACGCGCTGCTGGTGCCCTCCCG
>CALXHT010000041.1 GCA_944388215.1 uncultured Gemmiger sp.
TGGGCGAGGTGGGCCTGGGCGCCTGGGAGTACAAGGATTATGCCCCCGACTTCGCCCACGGGCCGGGCTGGATCAGCTCGGGCTGCGGCCGGGTGGACCTCATCGGCACGCCGCTGGGGGAAGCACTCTACACCCGGGTGGTGTTTGAGCAGCAGGCGGGACCCCTCATGGCAGTGGTGCCGGTGAATCATACCCGGGATTCCCATTCCCCCTCCGCCTGGAAGATGTCCAACGCCCTGCCCAGCTGGTCCTGGCAGGGACAGGACGGCGCCCCCGCCACGGTGGAGGTGTACAGCCGGGGCGACACGGTGGAGCTGCTCCTCAACGATGAGCCGGTAGCCCGCCGCAAGGTGTCCCGCACCCTCTGCACTGTGTTCCACATCACCTACCATCCCGGCACCCTCACGGTGGTGGCCCGGGACGCCCAGGGCCGGGAACTGGGCCGGCATTCCCTGCGCTCGGCGGACGACGAGACCTGCCTCTGCCTGCTGCCCGAACAGCCGGCGCCCCGCCCGGGCGGGCTGTGGTTCCTGCGCCTGCGGTACACCGACGACCAGGGCATCCTCAAGCCGCTGGAGCGGGGCACCGTGCAGGTGACGGTGCAGGGCGGCACCCTGGTGGGACTGGGCAGCGCCTGCCCCTACCATCCCCGCGGCTACCGCACCGAGGTGACCGACACCTACTACGGCGAAGCGCTGGCCGTGGTGCGGGCCGACGGAACAGACCCCGTCACGGTGACCGCCCAGGATGACCGCCATACCATGGTGGTGTCGGTCCGGCCGGAGGAATGAGTGCTGCCAAGATTGCGAACAAAAATCCAGTAAGTCGAACATGCGTTACTATACGGCGGGCGCGGCAGCGGCTATGATGAAAGGGTCAAATAACGGGATGGCTCTCCGTGGTGAGCCGTCGCTCACAGGAGGTATTTATCATGCAGATGCAAGACTATGAATTCTGGTTTGTGGTGGGCGGTCAGTTCCTGTACGGCCCCGAAGTGCTGGAGACGGTGGCCAAGCGCGCCGCCGAGATGACCGATGTGCTCAACGCCTCGGGCAACCTGCCCTGCAAGCTGGTGTACAAGGTCACCGCCAAGACCAACAAGGAGATCGCCGACGTGGTGCGGGAGGCCAACTACGACCCCCGCTGCGCGGGCATCGTGACCTGGTGCCACACCTTCAGCCCCAGCAAGATGTGGATCAACGGTTTTGTGAACCTGCAGAAGCCCTACTGCCACTTCGCCACCCAGTACAACCGGGAGATCCCCAACGAGGAGATCGACATGGACTTCATGAACCTGAACCAGGCCGCCCACGGCGACCGTGAGCACGGGTTCATCGCCGCCCGGCTGCGCATGCCCCGCAAGATCATTGCCGGCTACTGGCAGGATGAGGAGATCCAGAAGCGCCTGGGCCGCTGGATGCGCACCGCGGTGGGCGTAGCGATTTCCCGCGAGCTGAAGGTCATGCGCTTCGGCGACAACATGCGCGAGGTGGCCGTCACCGAGGGCGACAAGGTGGAAGTCCAGGCCAAGCTGGGCTGGCAGGTGAACACCTGGGCCGTGGGCGACCTGGTCAAGGTGATGAACGAGGTCACCGACGCAGAAATCGACGCTCTGATGGAAGTTTACCGCGCTAACTACGAAGTCGCCACCGACGACATCGACGCCATCCGCTACCAGGCCCGGGAGGAGATCGCCATCAAGAAGATGCTGGACGCCGAAGGCTGCAAGGCCTTCTCCAACACCTTCCAGGACCTCTACGGCATGGAGCAGCTGCCCGGCCTGGCCAGCCAGCACCTGATGGCCCAGGGCTACGGCTACGGCGGCGAGGGCGACTGGAAGGTGGCCGCCATGACCGCCATCCTGAAAGCCATGGGCGAGGGCGGCAACGGCTGCTCCCTGTTCATGGAGGACTATACCTACAACCTGGTGCCCGGTGCCGAGTACAGCCTGGGCGCCCACATGCTGGAGGTCTGCCCCTGCTGCGCGGCCCAGAAGCCCCGCATCGAGACCCATCCCCTGGGCATCGGCATGAACGAGAAGGATCCCGCCCGTCTGGTCTTTGAGGGCAAGCCCGGCAAGGCCATCGTGGTGAGCCTCATCGACATGGGCGGCCGTCTGCGGCTGATCTGCCAGGATATCGAGTGCGTCAAGCCCATTCTGCCCATGCCCAACCTGCCGGTGGCCCGCGTCATGTGGAAAGCCCTGCCCAGCCTGACCACCGGTGTGGAGTGCTGGATCACGGCGGGCGGCGCCCATCACACTGTGCTGAGCTACGATGTCACCGCCGAGCAGATGCACGACTGGGCCAACATGATGGGCATCGAGTTTGTCCACATCGGCAAGGACACCACCCCCGAGAAGCTGGAGCATGACCTGTTCCTGGCGGACCTGGCCTGGAAACTGAAGTAAGCCCCACCCTCGCGAACAGAAAGGAAGTCTGTTTTTATGAAATTCTTCATTGATACCGCTAACGTGGAGGAGATCCGCAAGGCCAACGATATGGGCGTCATCGCCGGCGTCACCACCAACCCCAGCCTCATCGCCAAGGA
>CALXHT010000042.1 GCA_944388215.1 uncultured Gemmiger sp.
AGACTCAGTGCTTGATGGCAGCAGCCACTTCAGCGGCAAAGTCTTCGTTGCGCTTCTCCAGGCCTTCGCCCTTGATGAAGTGGGTGTAGGCAACAATCTGAATATCGCCGCCCAGGGCCTTGGCAGTGTCGGCAACATACTTCTTGACATCCATGCCGCCGTCCTTGATGAAGGCCTGATCCACCAGGCAGTTCTCCTTGTAGAACTTGCCCAGCTTGCCGATGGCCATCTTCTCTTTGATAGCGTCGGGCTTGTTGGCAGTCTTGGGATCGTTGGCCATCTGAGCCAGAATGATCTCCTTCTCCTTGGCGATCTTGTCAGCCGGGACAGCAGCCTCGTTCAGGTAGCTGGGGTTGGCCGCAGCGATCTGCATGGCAATATCCTTGCCGAACGCAGCGAACTCAGCCTTGGCAGCCACATCGTCGCTGGTCTCGAACTTGACGATAACGCCATGGGTGCCGCCGCCATGCACATACGCAGCGCAATGGCCCTCGTAACGGGCAAAACGGCGAACCTTGATGTTCTCCTTGATGACCAGGATCAGAGCCTTCAGGGCGTCATCCACAGTGCCCTCGCCCATCTTGCAGCCCATCAGAGCCTCCACATCGGCGGGGTTCTGCTCGGCAACAACCTTGGCCAGCTCCTTGGTGAAGTCAACGAACTTCTCGTTCTTGGCGACGAAGTCGGTCTCGGCATTGACTTCAACCACAACAGCGCAGTTGTCGAAAGCAACGGCGTAAACCATGCCCTCGGCGGCGATACGGCCAGCCTTCTTGCTGGCGGTGGCCAGGCCCTGCTCGCGCAGGATCTCGATGGCCTTCTCGAAGTCGCCGTCGGCCTGGGTCAGGGCCTTCTTGCATTCCATCATGCCGCAGTCAGTCTGGCGGCGCAGTTCCATAACGTCTTTTGCAGAAACAGCCATATTCTCTTTGTCCTTTCTGTCTTACGCGTTTAACTTACAATCAGGCCTCGGTGCTCTCGGCAGCTTCCGCAGCGGGAGCCTCCTGAACGCCCTGCTTGCCTTCCAGAACGGCATTGGCCATGGCGCCGGAGATCAGCTTCACGGCACGGATGGCGTCGTCGTTGCCGGGGATCACGTAATTGATCTCATCGGGATCGCAGTTGGTATCGACAATGGCAACGATGGGAATGTTCAGCTTGCGGGCTTCAGAAACAGCGATGCGCTCCTTGTGGGGGTCAACGATGAACATGGCCTTGGGCAGGCTCTTCATGTTCTTGACACCGCCAAGGTACTTGTCCAGCTTGGCCATCTCGAGCTCCAGCTTGACAACTTCCTTCTTGGGCAGCAGATCGAAGGTGCCGTCAGCCTGCATGTTCTTCAGCTGCTCCATACGATCGATGCGCTTGCGGATGGTGCGGAAGTTGGTCAGCATGCCGCCCAGCCAACGGGCATTGACATAGTGCATACCGCAGCGGGTAGCCTCGTCACGGATGGACTCCTGGGCCTGCTTCTTGGTGCCGACGAACAGGATATCGCCACCCTCAGCAGCGGTGTCGCGGACGAAGTTATAAGCCTCATCCAGCTTCTTCACGGTCTTCTGCAGGTCGATGATGTAGATGCCGTTGCGCTCGGTGAAGATGTACTTCGCCATCTTGGGGTTCCAACGACGGGTCTGATGACCAAAGTGAACGCCGGCCTCCAGGAGCTGTTTCATAGATACGACTGCCATAGTTTGTTTCCTCCAATAAATTTAGTTTTACCCTCCGCATGGCGTTTTATGTTTTCTAACCCTCTTTTCTATCGAAAAAAGGGCACAAAAAAACAACGCAATGCGTGTGTATTGCCGTAGTATAATACCACACGCATTGCGAAATTGCAAGCATTTTTTTGCAAAAAATACCGGTGTACGGAATTTATGCGAAATCCGTTCCCTCTTTGGTAAAAAGGTGGGTCCGAAGCACCCGGCACTGCCATGCCGGCGCACCGCCATGGGCTTTCAGGTATTCCATCAGCAAAGACGGATTCAGATTCAGTGCTTCCCCAGAACCGCAGGGCAACTGAATGGTAAAGTGAATCTGGTCGTCCCGGGTTTCATAGTCGATATGCGGCAGATGCTCTTTCAGGTTGAGTGTCTTCTGACCGCGCTTTGTCTTTTTGGTGACCTCAGCGGTTTCCTCCTGGTTATAGAAGTCCACCGCGGCCGCCGAGTCAGCCGGCATGGTGATCTCATAGGCTGTCGAAGCGATCTCCCCCACCTTTTCCTGCGCGGGTGCCACTTTGGTGATCCTAATTCCCCGGGGCATCAGCGGCTGCAACGCAGCTTTCCAGGCCTCCGCATCGATGGTTTCCTGTTCTGTTTTCACTTCGCAGCTTTCGCAGAGGCTTTCCTGCTCCAGGGACAGCGGGCAGGAAAAGGAAAGGTAAATGTGTGGATTAAAGCCCTGGGTATACCAGACCGGAAGGCCGCTGATCTTGAGCAGACGGTGAAACACCCGCTGCAGATCCAGCAGCGAGATGTAAGCGGATTCCCCGCGTTTTTCAAAGAAGATTCTTACTGTAGTCAAAGCAGGGTCCTCCCAGCAGTTTGTTGGCACCGCATCCGCTGCACTGACGGTTACAGGGCTGCGTTGTCTCGGCCTTGAGCGCTTTCTGATATTCGCGCACCAGATGAGCGTGGCTTACACCGACATCGAGATGGCTCCAGGGTGTGATCTCATCAAGACCGATGGCACGGTAATTGTAGAAGTCCGGATCCAGGCCACAGGCAGCAAAGGCAGCCATCCAGCGGTCATAATCGAAATATTCCTCCCAGGTGTCAAAGAACGCTCCATTCTCAAAGGCGGTTTCGATGACACGTCCCAGACGCCGGTCCCCCTTGGCAAAAACACCTTCCAGTACGCTGGTGGCGCTGTCGTGATAGTTGACCTTGATCTTGCGGGAATGCACACAGCTGAGCAGATACTTCTGTTTTTCCCGCAATGTTTCGCGGCGGTCCTGGGCACAGAACTGGAACGGCGTGTCGGGTTTGGGTACGAAGCAGGCAACGCTGATCGTGACCTGTACGCCCTTCCCTTTGGGACGATCGGGGATCTGATAGAACAGATCCACCACTTTCTGCGCCGTATCGGCGATGCCCTTGATGTCCTCCATGGTTTCGGTGGGCAGCCCCATCATGAAGTAGAGTTTTACCGAAGTATACCCTTCCGAAAAAGCAATGCGACAGCCTCGCTCAATCTGTTCCCAGGTGACATTCTTGTTGATGACATCCCGAAGCCGCTGGGTGCCGGCCTCCGCGGCAAAGGTCAGGCCACTTTTGCGCACCTTGGTCGTCTTCTCCACGAGGGACTGGGAGAAATTATCCACGCGCAGCGAAGGCAGAGAAAGGCTGACATGATCGGCCTCGGCCCAGGAATTGAGGTTGTCCAGGATTTCCTCCAGCCGGGAATGGTCCGAGGTGGACAGACTGGTCAGGCTCAGTTCGTCATACCCGGTGTTATGGCAGAGATCCCGGGCACAGTCGCTGATCAGCTTCGGGGAACGCTCCCGGAAGGGGCGATAAATCTGGCCGGCCTGACAGAAACGGCAGCCACGGACACAGCCGCGCAGCACTTCCACACTGGCACGGTCCTGCACGGCGCCCACCAGCGGGACCACAAAGTTTTTCGGCGGCGCGTAGTCATCCATGTTTTTGACGATGGCCTTGGTAACGCGCTCCGGTATGCCGGGACGGTTGGGTCGAATGGCTTCAATACTGCCGTCCGGCAGATAGCTCACATCATAGAACGACGGGACATAGACGCCGGGGATTTTGGCCAGTTCCAAAAGCAGGTTTTCCTTGCTCCAGCCCAGCTTTTTGCCCTGTTCTACAGTGGCACAGATATCCTGCAGCATCTGTTCCCCTTCGCCGAGCTGCATCACATCAAAGAAATCCGCCATGGGCTCGGCGTTGCATACGCAGGGGCCGCCGGAGATAATCAGCGGCCAGTGCTCGTCACGATCGGCAGCACGCAGCGGGATACCGGCCAGGCGCAGCATGGCCAGAACATTGGTATAGCACAGCTCGTACTCCAGCGAGAAACCCACAATATCAAAGGAAGTCAGCGGATCCTTGCTTTCCAGACAGTACAGAGGAATGTCCAGTCGTTCCATCTGTTCTTTCATGTCTGTCCACGGCATGAAAGCCCGCTCACACCACCAGTTTTCATGGCGGTTCAAGAGATCGTACAAAATCTTTTCTCCGAGAAAAGACATGCCGATCTCATAGGTGTCCGGAAAGCAGAACGCCATCCGCACATCCACTTTCTCCTTGTCCTTGTATACGCTGCCCGGCTCGCCGCCCGTATAGCGTCCGGGCTTTTGCACAAGGCTGAGCGCCTCTCTGAATTTCGGGGAAAATTCCGCCATATTGATAAACCGTCCTTGTCATTGTTTCGTTTATTGTACCCCATGCGACGCGGAAATGCAACCGTTTACGTCCAATGCCAGAAAGAATGCAGCAGTCTTTGACCGTCCAGCCCGGGCAAAGGCAGAAGGTTGGCACACCCCACCAGCAAATTGGTGCTGGCAAACCAGTAACCGGCATAGCTGTAATGGGTCATCTGCATCCAGCCCAGAACGGCACAACAGCACAGAAGATTGGCCAGCGGACCGGCAGCTGCCAGCAGGAATTCCTGCTGTGGTGTCATGGAAAGTCCCCGTTGCAAAAGGCAGATGCCAAAGGGTGAGAGTTCCAGGTCGGGCCACCGGTGCCAAAGGCGATAGTACAGAAAAAGGTGACCGCCTTCATGCAGCAGCGCGCAGAGCAGTCCGATCCGTACGATTCCCGTTCCATCCAAAGCCAGCGCAAAAGTCAAGAAAAACAGAAGCGGCAGCGGCGCACGAAGATGGATGCGCGCTTTACGCTGCGTTTTGCAATGCTTCGGACGGATCATAGCGAATCCCCTTGTGCAGCAGCTCAAAGTGGAGATGCGGTCCGGTGGCGTTGCCGGTTTCCCCCACCGTGCCAAGACAATCTCCGGCAGATACCCGCTGTCCGGTGTGCACAAACAGATACTGCATGTGGGCATACAATGTTTCATCCCCATTCGCATGAAGGATACGCACGTAGCGGCCATAGCTGCTGTGTACTCCAGCACAGCGCACCACCCCATCAGCCGCCGCCAGAATGGCGGTCCCCTCATCCGCTGCCAGGTCATTTCCCAGGTGAAAGTCCGACCCGGAACCACCCATGGGATCGGTACGCCAGCCATACCCGGAGGTTTCGGTACAGGCACGACCCGCCAACGGGAAACAGATAGCGAAAGACGGCAGATAACTTTCTTCCCGAGCGCCGGAAGGAACCTGTTGCGCTTTTGCATGGGTCTGGCGTACAGCGTTTTCCGGTGTGGCGGTTTGGCTCTGTGCCGGCATAAACTTCTGCACGGTGTTTGCAAGGGTCTGTACAGCCTGTTCGGTGAATTTGGAAAGCTCCCGGTTTTCCGACAGGAATGTGTTTTGCTCTGGCATCATGGCTTCCCGGAAGGCGGTGCGAAGCGCAGGCAGAAACGGAAGGTCCAGCATTTGGGCCAGGAGCACCAGTGCAAGGAACGCCAGCGACAACAGCAGCTGGCCCCAAATCACATAGTCTCCGTCCGATTGACTGACTCTGCGTCGGCGACCGGGTGCCGGGCCGCCGTGCTGCGGCGGTGGCGTCGGTGCGGCATTTTCCCACATTTTCAAGCCCCCTTTACGCATCTATACGCGGGGAAGGCAAAAAATATCCGCCCCGACAGTGTGTTGCCGGGACGGATTGCAGGCTTTCTACTTAGTCTTTACGCGCCCAGTGCGGCGTGCAGCATGTTCAAACGGTCTTCCAGCATCTTTTTGGGCTTGGCAAACAACCCCAGCCCTGAAACCTCCATGGTGCATTCCAGACTGGTGGAATCCCCGCCCCCAAGAAGGATGGCCGTGAAAGTCCCGCTGATTTTACCTTTCTGGAAGGTGCAGCTCAAGCAGCGCGGTTTTTCCTTCCGGGTGAAATGCAGTTCCGTGGTGCTTCCGTCGGTATTGTGTTCCCTAACGTGAAGCCCGTCGTCGCTTTCCTCGTACTCGCGCACATCCTTTCGCCAGCCGTGCAGCGTGGGTTTGGTCAGATACAGCCATACCTTGGCAGGGTCGCAGGAATAGCTTGCTGTTACAACGCAGGTTTTCATCTTTGGAAGCTCCTTTTATTTTTTGCCGCGGCTACCGCGTCCAAACAGATTCTGCCACAGACCGGAGCGGGACGGACGCAGCGAAGTCGCCTTGCGCCCTGCCGGTTTGGCAACAGCTTTTTTGGCAACGACTTTGGTAGTCGGCTGAGGCTTGGCTTTCGGTGCCTCCATCTCGAACCCGTCCTTGAAATACCCGAACATAGCCATCTGGCTGTCCACCGGGAACTGGCCAGGGGCCGGTTTTACTTTGGCGTAGGTGCCGTCGGGCTGCATTTCCCGTGCGTTGACGGTATCCCGCAGCTGCAGATCGAGAATGCCGCGCAGCTTTTTGGCGATGGACGGATCATCCACCCGGACACCAACCTCCACACGACGCTCCGTGTTGCGGGTCAGGAAGTCGCCAGACGCAATATAGATCCGCATATCTTCACCGCTCCCGAAGCAGTAGATACGGGAGTGCTCCAGATACCGGCCCACGATGCTGCGGATATGCACATTTTCCGTGCGGCCCGGCACCCCGGCCTTCACACAACAGATACCGCGCACAATCATATCCACGCGCACACCCGCACAACTGGCTTCGCTGATCTTGGCGATGATCTGGGGATCGTTGATGGAGTTGTTCTTTAGAATGATGGAAGCCGGTTTGCCCTGCATGGCCAGTGCGATCTGGCGGTCCATCTCTTCCAACAGGACCGACTTGAAATGAAGCGGTGCCACCAGCATGGTGCTCACTTCACTGGTCAGGCGCTGCAAAGCCATGTTGTTGAAGACGGCACTTGCCTCCTCGCCGATTTCCTGGCGGGTGGTGATGAAGGAAAGGTCGGTATACTGCTCGCTGGTCTTTTCGTTGTAGTTGCCGGTGCCGATCTGGGTAAGATACTGGTATTTGCCGTCTACACGGCTGGTGATCAGCGTCAGTTTGGAATGTACTTTGTAGTCGTCAAATCCGTACAGGACCGTGCATCCCGCATCCTGCAGCTGCTTGGACCAGTCAATGTTGTTCTGTTCGTCAAAGCGGGCGCGCAGCTCCACCATGGCCACGACTTCCTTGCCGTTCTCGGCCGCGTTGATCAGGGCGCCCACAATCTGGGAGTCGCTGGCCATGCGGTAGAGCGTCATCTTGATGGACACAACGTTCGGGTCCGCGCCTGCCCGCAGAAGCATGCGGATAAACGGGCGGATGCTCTGGTACGGATAAGCCAGCAGTACATCGTGTTTGCGGACTTCTGTATACAGATCATATCCGGCCGGTGCCTGCATGGGTTTGGCCGCGGGGTAGAACATTTCGGAATGGTCTCCGTCGTTGGCGATGCGGCTGGCCAGCTTGAACAGGCAGCCGGTGTCCAGCGGAGAAGTCTGTACATAGCAGCGGGATGCGGGAACCACCAGTTTCTCCCGCAGGAATTTGCTGATCTCCTGGGGAGCTTCCGGCCAGAACTGCAGGCGGACCGCAGCCAGCTTGCGCCGCTTTTTCAGAAGTTCACTCATCACATCCCGGAAATCAATGTCATGGTCCATCATGCCCTCATCCACCGTGATGTCGGCGTTGCGGGTCACGCGGAACAAACACTGTTTCTGTACAGTGCTGGTGCTGAAAATGGTAGAAGCGTACCGGGCCACCAGTTCCTCTATGAACGCGAAGCAGGTCATCTCCCCGTCCTTGACAAAGAGAACACGTTCAAATCGGTTGCTGACCGGAACAATGCCGTAACTGACGCCGTCCCCCTTGTTGTAGAGCTGGGCAATGTAATAGATGTCTTTGTTGTTCAAAAACGGGAACGGATGCCGCGAATCCACAATCTGCGGGCTGAGCAGCGGCAGCAGTTCCCGCTGGAAATAGGTTTTCCAGAAATGATCCTGCTGCTTGCTCAGCTTGTTGAAGTCCACCTTTTTGTAGCCCGCGTCCGCCAGCAGTTCCACCAGGTGCTGAAAATATTTGTCACATTTGGCCTGCAGCTCAGCCACCCGCGGGGTGATGGCAGCGATCTGTTCGGCGGCCGTCATATGGGTGACGATATCCAACTTGTTGTTTTTCAGAAGCGTCTGATCATACAGCGAACCAACACGCACCATGAAAAACTCATCCATGTTGCTTCCAAAAATGGCCGCAAACTTCAGCCGCTCCCCAAGGGGAACGTTTTTCTCCTTTGCAAGTGCAAGCACGCGGCTGTCAAAATCCAGCCAACTCAGTTCACGGTTGATAAAAATGCTTTCCGGCTTTTCCAAGTCTTATTCCTCCCGTCACAATGTTTCGGTATCAGAACTGTCCGCACGGGGGCGTGAATCCTTCCGTCTGCGGCGGCAACGTGTTTGAATTTTCCTTCCTGGTCGCCCAAAAAGAGCAAAAGATTCTTTACGCCGCATACCGGGTGCTATGGATTCGGTGCGCTCGCCTCCTGATTGGCCTCGAAGTCGGCCGGTTGATTCGAATTCGAAATCGCAGGAACACCCGTCTGCGAGGCGTAGAAGGGCATCGCACCAGAAAACTGCCATACCGGCGCAATCAAAAACAGAGCCCCCCACACAATGGCAACCAGTGCAGCGATGGTACACAACACAAGATATGCAATGGAGGTGCGTTCCGGCTTTTCTGGCACAACAAATCCCCCGTTCTGATCATTGCTTGTATTATACCATGACGCAGGAAAAAATGCACCCGAAATCCGCACCTTTTACAGAAAATATACCGCTTACTGACATCATTTTGTCCGATGCTGCACCGGCAACGGTTCTGCATCCACCATAATCACGTCGGCACCGATGTTTCGGATGGATTCCCAGGGGATCAACAGATCCTCCTCGTAGCCCAGCAGGCCAAATAAATGGCTGCGCCCCCGAAGAATCACCGACTGGAGTTTGGCGGTGTGTTCATCGAACAGAAGGTCATCGATACGTCCCAGATTTTCGCCGCTCTTCATCTGAATCACGTCTTTTTCGCTCAGATCGTGAAGTGTCAATTGAATCCCCTCCCCAACACAATGTTCCGGCTTATTCTATGCGCTGAAAAAGCAATTGTTTCTTGCGGCGTTTCCGTGTATAATAAAAAACAAATCATACACGGTATCCGGGAGGGTTTTATGTATCAAAATATTATTTTTGATTTCGGCGGTGTGGTGGTGGACTACAATCCCCGAAACTTTTTGATGGACCGCTTCATGAACAAGCATGCGGAAGAGATCGTCTATGATCTGACCTTTGGCAGTCAGGAGTGGCAGGATCTGGACCGTGGCACCATTACCCGGGCGGTGGCCAACCGAACCATGATGGAAAACGCTGCCCATGTGAACCGGGAATTCGAGGTGCGGACAGTGATTGAAGAGTGGTCTTCCATGCTTCGAACCAAAAAGACTACCGTCAAGATCATGCGGGCGCTGAAGAAATCCGGGTACCGGCTGTATTATCTGACAAATATTCCGGTGGATATTATGGATGAGATGCGGCAGCGGGACTGGTTTTCTCTGTTTGACGGGGGGATTGCCTCCTGCGATGTACATCTCTGTAAGCCGGAGCCCGAAATTTATACCACACTGATGCAGGAATGCAACCTTGCCTATGACGAGTCCATCTTCGTGGACGACAACAAGATCAATGCGCAGGCTGCCTATAACCTCGGTATCACCGGGATTCTGTACAAGAATCCGAAATCTTTTCTGCGAGCCCTGGGAGCCTGTGGTATCCAGCTGAAATAAACGCGAATGAAGCCCGACAGGATGATTCCCTGCCGGGCTTTTTTAGCAACTGGAAGAAATCTGCTCCTTGATCCGGTTCAGCGCCCCCTTCTCCAGGCGGCTGACCTGCGCCTGGCTGATGCCGATTTCCCGGGCAACCTGCATCTGGGTCTTGCCGCCCAGATAGCGCATGGCTATGATCTTCCTTTCCCTGTCGGAAAGGGACTTTACGGTATCCCGGAACATGATGTCACTGATCCAGCTCTCCTCCCCGGTGGCATCGTGGAGCTGGTCCACAATGGCAAAACTGTCTTCGCCGTCAGAATAGACCGGCTCGTACAGACTGGCAGGCTCCACCACGGATTCCAGCGCCATGGCAACGTTTTCCGGAGAGGATCCCACTCGGGCGGCTATTTCGGATATTTTGGGGTCCCGGCCGTTTTCCTTCTGCAGCGCCTCCCGGGCACGCATGGAGTGAAAGGCGAGGTCCCGGATGGAGCGGCTGACCCGGACGGCATTGTTGTCACGCAGAAAGCGACGGATTTCCCCCACAATCATGGGCACACCGTAGGTGGAAAATCGCACCTGCAGAGTTGGATCAAAATGGTCGATAGCTTTGATAAGACCGATGCATCCTACCTGAAAAAGATCATCCAGGTTCTCTCCGCGGTTGGCAAATTTCTGTACAACGCTGAGTACCAGACGCAGGTTTCCCTGGATCATCTTTTTCCTTGCTTCCCCGTCACCGGAGCGGGCAGCCCGTATCAGGGCACTCTTTTCCGCCTCGCTCAGAACCGGCAGCTGTGAAGTGTCCACACCGCACAGTTCCACCTTGCCAGCATACATGGAACCATCCTCCTTCCCGTCGATGAGGAGTATGGTCCGATTCCCGAACCAGCAAACAGAAAAACACACTGGGAAATTCTGCCGCACGGCCTCTCCTGAAAACGCATACCATGAGGGCAAAGGAGGGACACTCTATGGTTGAATCCATCTGGTTTGTGATTGTGCTGATCCTGCTGGCGGCGGTATCGGTAGCGCTGGTACTGACCATCGTACTGCGCGCCGAGGTACACTCTTCGGGGCGTGAAACCCGAACCCAGTACCTGACCCCCAATTATTCGGACGTTGCGGGATTCCGGTTGACCGCATATCCGAACAATGAGCTGGTCATTCTGCAGCGGCTTTGGCTCATAGAAGAAAATATTGCCGCTTTGGATTACAGCATTGTGCCCGGACGTTACATGACGCTTTTCATCTCCAAGCGCGGGAAAATGCGTTTCCCGGACAGTTTCTACGCCGACTCATTCGAGAGCGTGGAACAGTACGACATTGCGGGTATCACCGTCACCCAAAGCCAGAAAGCGGGCCGTCGGGCCGGTGTGTACTGGACGCGCGGTGATTTTGAATATCTGATCTATTCCGAGGAGCCGGAGATGAATATGATGAACGGGCTGACCTATTATTTTGTGAACAACACCCGGGCGGAGGAATCCTAACCCACCGTTTCCAAGTCCCGGCGCAGCCGTTTGATGATCCTTTTTTCCAGTCGGGAAATATAGCTCTGGGAAATGCCCAGGGCATCCGCCACTTCCTTCTGGGTATGCTCCGATTCGTGGTTGAGGCCGAAGCGCAGTTCCATGATCCGGCGTTCCCGGGGGGCCAGGCGCCCCACCGCCAGACGAAGCGCAGCCCGTTCTGCGCTTCGTTCCAGCTCCTCCCCCACCTGGGGCTGATCGCTGGTCAGTACATCCATCAGCAGCAATTCGTTGCCATCGTTATCAGTGTTGAGCGGCTCATCGATACTGGCATCTTGACGGCGGTTGGAGCTTTTGCGAAGATACATCAGGATTTCATTTTCAATGCACCGGCTTGCATAGGTGGCCAGTTTGATGTTTTTGGAAGGCTCGAAGGTGTTGACCGCCTTGATCAGCCCGATGGTCCCGATGGAAATCATATCCTCGATGCCGGCGGAGGGCGTTTCAAATTTTTTAGCAATGTACACGACCAGTCGTAGGTTATGTGTGATCAGAAGATCCCGGGCAGCGCTTTTCCCGGCACAGAGCTCTGCCAGAGCCTGCTGCTCCTGCTGGGGCTCCAGGGGCGGCGGCAGTGTATCGGCGCCATTGATGTAGTGGAATTCCTGCGGTGAGGCCAGCCGTAGCCAGAGCGCCCGCAATGTACGGCTCACCAGTTCTCTTGTCTGCATAAATTTTCTCCCCTTCATGTCTATAAAAAGTCATTCCCGTACAGTGCTTCATACCGGTCGCTTCCGAAAGACTGGGGCGCAAACGCAACGGCGCTGCGGCCCAATCCCAGCACGCCATGTGGCGTGATCATGCCGATTCCGTTGACCACAAATCCTGGCAAAAGGCCGCGGGAAGATGCCGTGTTGCAGGGAATCAGGCGAAGCCGGGTGCCGGATGGCGGTTCGCCCGGAGACTTGCCGGAAAACCAGCCCTGAAGAAATTCCCGGACGGATGGAGGCAACCGGTTTTGGGCGTCGGGAAAGCTTACCACCAATACCGGCAGACAGGTAATGGGATCGGTCAAATGGCACCCCGTATCCAGCGACGCCCGCAGATGAATCAGCAGTCCGCCCAATTCCAGTTCCAGGCCCACCGTCTCCACAGTCGCTTTACGCCTGGAAAAGCAGCGGGTGCCCACTTCCACCGCCGCGCAGCATAAGCCCGACAGAACCACCAGAAGCAGCGGCGAAATACGGAGATAAATGGCAAGATTTCCTGTCTGCAGGATCTGCGTACCGGTTTGCAGGATCACAACCAGGACGAGACCTGCCAGTGCAATGTTCAGCGCAGCATACCAGCACATTCCCGTCACAAGTCTTCGCTTGTTTTTCCAACCGAAGGTGATGGCGGTAATCATCAGGGCCGTTGCGACTTTGTAGAGCAGCTGCACCGCATAGGCCTGTTCCGGTGCGAACAGAATGAGGGAGGACAGGGCTGCCGCACCGCTTCCCAGAAGCATTCGGGGAAAGCCGGCATGCTGGCCGCTGAGCAGTCCTGCCGCCAGCAGCAAAAAATAGGCTGCCAGGAAATTGACGAGCAGCAGCACGTCCAGATAGATTACCGTCTTCAAACCCGCGCCTCCCCTGCCTGGCTTTATTACCAGTCTATGAGGAACTGCGAAAGAAAATGCGCAAACGGTGAAAGGCGCAAAAAAGTGACCTGTACCGCCTGGTACAGGTCACTTTTTGGGTTTATTTCAATTCCACAACGGTGACGCCGCTTTCGCCTTCGCCATAGCGGCCGAGGCGGAAACTCTTGACGGCCTTGTGGGTCCGGAGATGCTTCTGGATGGCACTGCGCAATGCGCCGGTACCGTTGCCGTGGATGATATACAGCGTCTGCTGCCCCCGCAGCAAGCCGCTGTCCAGGAACTTGTCTACCTCTGCAAGCGCTTCCTCCACGGTATACCCCAGCAGATTCAGTTCCATGCTGGTTTTGCGGTCTTTGTCCAGCTGTACTCTCGTGCTGGAACGACGAGGCTCGCGCTGGGGACGTTTTTCCATCTTGTCAGGGGCACGCAGGCCGGTCAGAGGCACTTTGGTCTTCATGATGCCAGCGCGCACTTCCACCATGCCATTGCGGTCCGGGCGTGCGGTTACGGTGGCCAACTGATTGAGTTCTGCGATGACCACTTCCTGCCCGATCTGCACTTCCTTGAGCGGTGTGTACTTTTTCTGGACAGGTTTTGTGTCGGTGCGCTTGAGGAGCGTTTCGGTGTCTTTGCGTGCAATTTCGCGGGCACGGATCGCGCGCTGGGCCGCATTGGTCTTTTCATCTTTCTGGATACGGCGAAGCTCGTCGGTCAGGCTGTAGGCTTCATTCTGTACTTTCTGGATCAGTTCATGAGCCTGACGGCGGGCATCCTCTAGCTCCTGCTTTCCCTGCTCGATCAGCTGATCCCGCTTCTTCTCGGCGCTCTCCAAGGCATGCTCCGCCTCATAGCGGGCCTTTTCTGCTTCGTCCTGAGCGCTCTTCAGCTGCAGTTTCAGATCATCCAGCTGCGCCAGCACGCTGTCCAGACGCTTGTCGTCGTTGGACATGTGGTTGCGGGCGGCATCGATGATTTCCTGGGGAATCCCCAGCTTGGCACTGATCAGGAATGCGTTGGACTTTCCGGGCACACCCACGCTCAGCTTGTAGGTGGGCATCAGCGTTTCCACATTGAACTCGCAGCTGGCGTTCACGACCCCCGGTGTCTCCAGGGCGTAGACTTTCAGCTCAGCATAGTGGGTGGTTGCCATCAACAGACTTCCCTGCCGGCGCAGCTGCTCCAGAATACTTACGGCCAAAGCGGCGCCCTCCGCCGGATCGGTACCGGCACCGAGCTCATCGATGAGGGTCAGCGTGCCATGTCCGGCGTGCTGAAGGATGCTGCTGATCCGTTTCATATGTCCCGAGAAAGTGGAAAGGCTTTGCTCGATGCTCTGCTCGTCGCCGATGTCCACGAGATATTCCCGGAAATTGCAGACAATGCTGCTTTCATGGGCCGGGATCAGGAAGCCATGCTGCGCCATGGCATTGAGCAGACCGGCCGTCTTGATGGATACCGTTTTGCCGCCGGTGTTCGGGCCGGTGATGACCAGGGTGTCGTATTCCTCCCCCAGGGCAATATCCACCGGTACCACCTGCTTTTTGTCGATGAGCGGATGACGTGCCCGGTTCAGCCGGAAGCGGACAGTATCGCTGACCGTCGGCATGAAAGCATTTTGCTCAACGGCCAGACGGGCTTTGGCCAGCAACAGATCGATCTGCAGCATGGCCTCGTAGCTGTAGGAGAACTGTGGCTCCAGCGAACCCACCTGCACCGAAAATGCAGAAAGAATCCGGGTGATTTCCTCCTGTTCCTGGGCGCGCAGCTGCATAATCCGCGCGTTGGCTTCCACCACAGCGGTGGGCTCCACGAAGATCGTGGCGCCGGTGGACGAAACATCGTGGATGACGCCGCCCACCTCACCGCGGTACTCGGCGCGAACCGGCACCACATAGCGTCCATTGCGCAGTGAAACGACGGCGTCCTGCAGGAATTTGTTGGTGGTGGAATTTTTGATGATGTTATCCAGTTTGGTGCGGATGGAATCTTCGGTCTGCCGGATCTTTCGGCGCAGGTCATGGAGGGTGACACTGGCGGTATCCGCCATTTCCTCCGGCGAAAGGATGCTCTCGCTGATCTGCTTTTCCAGGACCGGCTGCGGCGCCAGCGCGTAGAACAGATCATCCGTGGGCAGCATGTCGTGTTCACTCAGACCGTACCACTGGGAAAGTCCTGCAAAATTGCGCAGTGTGGCTGCGATTTCCAGCAGCTCCCCCATGGAGAGGATCCCGCCCTTCTGGGCATGAGCGGTAATGCGTCGCACATCGGAAACGCTGCCAAAGCGAGGACTTCCGTTCTTGATCAGAAGCGAGTTGATGGCGTTGGTCTGTGCAAGCGCAAAACGCTCATCTTCCGGTGTGGTACAAGGCTCCAGTGCCAGCATCATTTCCTTGGTTTCACGGCACGCACAAAGCTGTACCGCCCGTGCGATGATTTTATCCAATTCCAGTGTGGTTTTATAAGCGGTATCCATACAGGGTATAGCTTCTCCTTATTCCAGTACAGTCTTCAGAAAATCCAAACTTTTCAGCCCATGCTCCAGGTGCGCCAGCACATACTGCTCACTGACCCGGGACAAATTCTTCAAGCTGGCCGGTGCCAGGGTGAAAGAAAACAATTTTCGGTCTTCGGCCAGACAGATATGACGCAGTGCATACAACGCGCCGGTATCCAGATTGGGAATATGCCGGGCCTTCTCGGCACAATCGGCGCACAAGAGATTTCCCTCCACGGGATCAAAATAGAACTCCCCGCCCTCATACCGGCCGCAGCCCGAGCAGGCCAGAAGGTCGGGCTGGTAGCCGGCCATACTCATGGACCGAAGTTCATAAATAGTCTTGAGCTGCCGCAGCGGCAATTTCTTCTGTCCGATCATATACAAGCTGTTCAGCAGCAGCCGGAGCTGCGCATCAGCCTCGGGGGGCGCCGGAGAGAGGGAAAGCGCTATCTCTGCCATATAGGTAGCCAGACTCATGCCTTCCACGCTCTCGGATACGCCGTAGAATACTTTTTTGACCTGGGCCGAATCCACAAAATATTGGCTGCGACCGCTCGACAGGCTGAATTCCGAATAGCAGAACAAACCGCAAGCGCTGAACAGTTTGTTTTTCAACCGCAGGCTTCCCTTGGCGGAGGCAGACACAACGCCCAGTTCAGGGGTCAGCAGCGTCAGGATCTGATCCGCTTCCCCCAGCTTGACCTGATGCAGCACCAGGCCCGTCGTTGCAATCTGCATCTTCATCCTCCCGCAGCGCACATTGCTGCGCCTTGAAACTCAAGTAATCATAAATACTTCCGGTTTGCAAAAAACGAGCCCAATCCCCCGCTGAACCAGTCATGCCTGCCGCCCCCTTCCGTTGGGGACATCATACCACAGCACACACGGAAAAGTTGTCCAACGAGGGCACCGGGGAAACGGTCAGGGCTTGGCGAACCCAAGGGTATTCAGGAGGTTTTCATTGTCACGCCAGTCTTCCCGCACCTTTACCCAGCACTGCAGATTGACCTTAACGCCCAGGAGTTCTTCAATATCCAGCCGGGCCGCCGATGCGATTTTTTTGAGCATCTGGCCTCCCTTGCCGATAATCATTCCTTTATGGCTCTTGCGCTCACAGTAAATATCCACATCGATATCAATCAGGTCCTTGTCGGGACGTTCTTTGAAGCGCTCCACCACCACAGCAATCCCGTGGGGAATTTCGTCCCGCATGAACAGAAGTGCCTTTTCACGCACCAGTTCCGCCACCAGTTCCTTCTCCGGCATATCGGTGAAAGCATCATCATCGAAATAATGCGGCCCCTCGTTGCCATAAGGCTTGAGGAGGGCAAACAGATCCTCGCACCCGGTTCCATCCTTGGCGGAGACCGTGACCACAGAATCAAAACAGCCGAAATCGGCAATCTGACGTTTGCGCTGTTCCAACGCCGCAAAACTGTCCAGCAAGTCCACTTTATTGATGACCGCAATGGCCGGACCGCCCTTTTGCAAGGCCTTGATCATCGTCAGCTCGGAATCCGTAAAATCCCCCTGCGGCTCGAAGAGCATCAGGGTCACATCCACATCCTTCAGACTGGCCGCGGCCGTCTGGGTCATACGGGCGTCCAGCTTGTTGTGTGCTTTGTGGATGCCGGGGGTGTCCATCAGTACATACTGTACAGGCCCTTTTGTGATGACGCCGGTAATCCGGCTGCGTGTTGTCTGCGGTTTCTGGGTTACGATAGCTACCTTTTCCCCCACCAGGTAATTGGTCAGGCTGGATTTTCCCACATTGGGGCGGCCCACCAGTGCCACAAAAACACTGCTGGGCATTTCAGGAATCGGTTTTGCCATTCGTTGATTCACCTTTCTGTGTTGCAGGATGATAACGGAAAATAAAGAAGTACGCCGGGATCAAGGCCGCTGCACAAACCACGCCAATCCAGGGCGACTGGCGCAAAGCATTTCCAATCGCATTCAGCCGCGGCAGGAACAGGCATCCCCCTACCGCCAGTGCCCCCAGGGCTACGATCAGAACCGCACCGGCTGCCATGTCCTTGGCGGCACCGGCGCTCCACCAGTGGGTGGTGTCCGGCTTGTCCACGGCTCGCTCCACCGCGGAATTCATCAGCTCCATTCCCAGCACCGCCGTAATGCAAAAAGCAAGCAAGGCCCATTCCATGCAGGATAAATCGGCAAGCATGCCAAGAATGACGGCATAGCAGGCGGCACAGAGATGAAAACGGAAATTCCGCTCTTCCTGTACGGCGGCCCGAATCCCGTTCCAGGCATAGACAAAGCCGCGGCCGAAGCGCTTGATCTCAGACCTCATCGCTTGTATAGGAAACCGTGCGCGGCAAGCCCAGCTTGATCAGCACCGCTTCCTCCTTTTCCCGCATGCGGACCGCTTCCAGCCCGCTGGCCTCATGATCGTATCCCAGGAGATGGAGCATGGAATGTACGGTCAGGTAGGCAACCTCCCGCTGCAGACTGTGCCCATACAGCTCGGCCTGTTCCATGGCGCGCTCCATTGAAATGACGATGTCGCCGAGAATCTTGCAGCCGTTGTCTTCGTCAATGTCATACTGGCCGTTTTCTCCCATGGGAAAGCTCAGAACATCAGTGGCCGAATCCTTGTCCCGGTACTGTTTGTTCAACTCGTGGATCCGGTTGTTGTCGACAAAGGTGACGCTGATCTCAGCCGAACCGTCAAACTTCTCAAAATCCAGAACCGCATTACAGCTGCGGCGAATGAGAATTCTCAGCCCGGACGGAATCTTGACAACATTCTGGTCATTGGTAATCAGGACCTTATTGGACATAGGGTATCAACCTCCTGTTTCTGGCTTTTTATTGTCTGGCCGAACGCTCGGCCGCCTTTTCATACGCTTTGACGATCTGCTGCACCAGTCTGTGGCGGACTACATCCTTTTCCGTCAGACGTACCTGGGCAATGCCGTCCACATCCTGCAATACCTGCAGCGCATCCACCAGGCCGCTGCGAACCTTATCCGGAAGATCTACCTGGGTAATATCACCGGTAACCACCACTTTGCTGCCCACGCCCATACGCGTCAGGAACATTTTCATCTGTTCAGGGGTGGTGTTTTGTGCTTCATCCAAAATGATAAAAGCATCATCCAGGGTACGGCCGCGCATATACGCCAGCGGCGCCACCTCGATGATCTGTTTTTCAAACAATTTCTGAAAAGTCTCTGCCCCCAGCAGGTCAAACAGTCCATCATACAAGGGACGCAGATACGGGTCCACTTTATTTTGCAGATCGCCGGGCAAGAAGCCCAGCTTTTCGCCCGCTTCCACTGCGGGGCGGGTCAGGATGATCCGGCTTACATCCTTGGATTTGAATGCTTTGACAGCCATGGCCACCGCCAGGTAGGTTTTTCCTGTTCCGGCGGGCCCCACACCGAAAGTGATGGCGTGATTGCGGATAGCGGCCAGATACTCCCGCTGTCCCAGCGTCTTGGGATGAATGGGGCGTCCTTTTGCGGTCACGGCCACAAAATCATCGGTCAGCTCACGAAGGCGTTTTTCCTCGCCGTCGCGGGCAAGGCTGATGCAATACCGGATGGTCTGCTCCTCCAGAGGGGTATGATTCTGCATCAGAGTGACCATGCCGTCTACCGCATGGGCCGCTGCCGTCACATCTTTTTCTGCGCCGGTGAATCTCAGCTCCGAACCACGGCACACGGCGGTGACGCTGAACTCCTTCTCCAAAAGATGAATGTTCTGGTCGCAGTTGCCAAAAATAGCGGCTGCCAATTCAATGCTGTCCAATTCAATGGAACGCTCTGCCAAATTTCATGCCCTCCGTGTATCGAATATCATAGTAACCCATTCAGATTATATCACAATTTTTGCCAAAAGAAATTGGATATTACAAACAAAATTTATCCGTATCTTTTGGCATTTGCTGCCGTCTTGACCAAAAAGAGGCACCACCGACTAAGAGATTGCAATGTTCGCCACAAATTGGTAGGTCACCGATGTGACAACCGCGTCAGACAGCGTCTGCGTCTGGTAGTGTTCAGCCAGGATTTCGGCATCCGGGAAAGATTCCAGCAGCTGCTGGCGACAGCTCCTTCGTGCCAGTGCCTCTGCCTGCTCCGGAGAATAATACAATGTCAGAACGTTGCAGCCCCACGCGGTCTCCCTTCGCAGGCAGCCCGGCAGGCTCAACCGTCCCAGACGCAGCGGTATCCATTCTATGCGGGCAGCTTCTGTGACCTCTTCTTGCTGAAGGGGCCACACACCGCCCAGAAAATACAGTGTATCCCGGACGGTGGCGACATTTCCCGGAACCGTCGCAGTCAAGGAAAGAGGTTCGGAGGCCTTAAAGGTTTCTTCGCACCGGGCCAGAATTTTTCCTGACGCGCCCTGCAGAATCTCCCGTTCCTCCCGGTCCAGTCTCACGATATCCACCAGCAGTTGTCCGGCTTTCACCGTCTGCCCCGGGACAACGCAGGCGAAACCGCTTTCCGCTTCCACCGCCGTGATCACTCCATCTGCTTTGGCATACAGCGGGCGCAGAGGCGGATCTTCTCGGATGGTCTGCGTATGTGCTGCTGTATCCTCGATAAAAAGGCATCCGCCCGTAAAATTCAAGCTGACCCAGCCGAACAGATCGCTTTGCGCCAAAGCGGCTGCTTGTGCATCTTCCAATGTGTCCTTTTGTAAAAATGTGCCTTCGCAGATCCCGCATTCTGCCAGGAGTGCACGCATGCGCTGGGAATCCGTTTGTTCCAGCGTCCCAAAATCGATGACCCAGACAAAATGCGGCAGCAGGTTCAGAAGCAGCACAAACAGAATAGCGCCCACAGGAAAGCCGGGCCGTGCCATGCAGCGTTCCAGAAAACGCCCCGGGCCGCGGCGACGAAGGATGGAAAATTCCCATCCGCCCTGTTCGGCCATTCGGCGCAGCGTGGAATAATCCCGTCCGAATCCCTGGGCGACGCAGCCGTTCTGTTTCCATCGTATATGGTCAAGCTGCAGCCCCCGGGCGGTGATGCGGTTCACGTAGCGCTGCGGGTCGGCACCACGGATCTGAAAACGGATGCGATCCGCAGCCCAGAATTTACGCTTCATTGCCAGGCTCCCCCCACTTGCTGCGGAATGAGATATCTTGTATCCTCCCCGCCAGAATCAGCCTTTTTCCGCTGAAGGATTCTATCCGAAGTTCTGCCCCATAAAATGTTACCAGAAAGTTTCCCATATCCAGGCTGATCTTATCCGGCTGAAAATCCAATACCTTTCGGCACCCATCCGTGGTCAGATAGCCACCCCGGAGAGAAAATTCCGGCAAACGATAGAACGCCGCGGAGGGCTGTGCCAGCAAATCATGCATTCTTGGTCTGCCTGCCTGTGTCTTGCGGAATCGCTTTCTGCGGATCTTCTGGCTCTTCATGCAGATGTTCTCCCCTTCCCGGACCGGATCATCCCAATATACGCCCCCGGAGGTGGTTTCTATGTGTAAACGCAGGAAAATGGTCATTTTACCCGTGGTGCTCTGTTGCCTGTTGGGAATCCTCTTTCTGAAAGAACCCGTACTGGCCGCGAAAGGATTTTCAAATGGTCTTCGTCTGTGTACAAGTACGGTCTTGCCTGCGTTGTTTCCCTTTTTTGTACTGACCGATCTGTTGCTGACCTGCCCATTACGGAATCGTATTTTTCGGCCAGCAGCACGGCTCTTTGGCCTGGAAAATGAAATCGCCATCCCGGTCCTTGTACTTTCCTGGGTGGGAGGGTACGCGGTTTGCGCCAAAGTGGTGGGAGATCTGCGAAAGAATCGGCTGCTCAATGCCCGGGATGCTGCGCTGGTGGTTCTGCTGGGCTGCTGCTCCAGTCCCGGCTTTGTGATCGGCTGCGTAGGTGGCTTGCTGATGGGAAATGTGCGGCTGGGCATCCTTTTCTATTGGCTGCAGCTTGCGGCAAACCTGGCTGCTGCCGCATTGTGTATTGGATTATTACCGCGGAAGACCGCTCAATCGGTATCTCCAAAAGCCACTGTCCCCGAATCGCTTTCTTTCTCCAACGCCATCGGCAATGCGGTCGGAAGCTGTTTGCAGGTATGCGGCTGCGTGCTGTTTTTCCGCATGACAGAAGCCGTACTGGTACCGTTTCTTCCTCAAACGGCACTTACCATACCCGTGATGAGTGCTTTTTTGGAGATCAGCGCAGGCTGTTCGGATTTTGCCGCGCTGGGCGGGCGTTATGCGCTGTATGGATGCTGCGCTTGCCTGAGTGTGCTGGGGCTTTCGGTGTGGGCGCAGATTTCCTTGCTGCTTCAGGGAGCGGTGCCGCTGCGTTTGCTGCTTGTGCATCGGACGGTTCATCTGTTTGTATTTTTGGCGATGGTTGGACTTTTGGTGCGTTTTCTCCCCGGAACGGCGGTGGTATACCGCAGCATGGCGGAACGCGTTGTCACCACACAGCGGTTGCCATGGGACGCCGCAGTTCTCGTCTTTGCATTCCTGTGCGCTTCCCTTTACAAGGTCAGGCAAAACTTCTATAATAAATGAGTATATTTGACGGGGTTTGGGGTGAGGATATGTTTAAAAAGAGCTATTACGGAAGTAAAATTGCACCGGCCTGCTCCTACTGTTTGCACGGCACTCCGGCATCCGATCCCAAGATGATTCTTTGCAGGCTGAAAGGCGTGGTATCTCCCTATTATTTTTGCCGGCGCTTCCAATATGATCCCCTCATGCGTGTGCCGCATCGCCAGGTGCTTCCCGAGCTGGATCCCAAAGATTTTACGCTGGAGTAAAGGAGTTTTGCATGGAACACCCCAAACAACCCAAGCGGGAAAGTCTGAAAACCTTGTGGCGAGAAAAAAGAGCCGTCACGCTGGTCTATATTTTCCTGCGCACCTCGGTCCTTCTTGTGTTGCTTGCGCAAATTTTCAATCGGAACTTTGAAAATGTTTTTCTCTGCGTCCTGACGCTGATTCTCTTCACCATGCCTTCCCTGCTGGAACGCAAACTGGATATCGATCTTCCCAATACGTTGGAGATCATCATTCTGCTGTTCATCTATGCGGCAGAAATTCTGGGAGAAATCGGTGCCTACTATGTGACTTTTCCCAACTGGGACACTGTGCTGCACACCATGAACGGCTTTCTTTGCGCAGCCATCGGCTTTTCCCTGTTGGATATCCTGAACCGCAACAGCCGCGTCAGGTTCCATCTTTCTCCCCTCTATCTGGCCATTGTTGCGTTCTGTTTTTCCATGACGGTGGGAGTTCTGTGGGAGTTCTTTGAATGCGCCATGGACCAGTTCTTTTTCTTTGATATGCAGAAGGACACCATTGTCCATGACATTGGTACGATTCTGCTGGATCCCACCGGCGGCAATCATCCAGTGGTCCTTCGCAATATCACCGATGTGATCGTTGTGCAGGCAGATGGCACCAAAACTGCGCTGGGTCTGGGCGGCTACCTGGATATTGGTCTGATGGATACCATGGAGGATCTCTTTGTCAACTTCATAGGGGCGCTGGTATTTTCCATTATCGGATATTTTTATGTGCTCAGTCGCGGAAAAGGGAAATTTGTAAAACGTTTTATTCCGGTGGCCAATGACACCGTTTCCCAGGAAAACACCACAAGCGGGGAGGGAACTTCTTTATGAATTTTATTCTTGTATCACCCAATTTTCCGGAGACGTTCCGATGGTTCGCCATCCGTCTGAAGGAAAATGGTGTCACGGTATTAGGTCTTGGTGATGCCTCCTATGAGGAACTCCATCCGGATCTGAAGAATGCCCTGACGGAATATTACAGGATTGCGGATCTGGGCGACTATGATGACATGGTACGTGCGGTGGGGTATTTCACCTTCCGCTACGGAAAAATTGACTGGATTGAATCCAACAACGAATATTGGCTGGAGATGGACGCCGCACTGCGTACCGCCTTCAATATCACGACCGGTCCCAAATCCGATGCTATTGGGGGCTGGAAGAGCAAGCTGGCCATGAAGGGGACCTATCAACAGGCAGAAATTCCCTGTGCCCGGTGTATTCCCGTCACCACACAAAAGGCCGCCCTTGATTTTATCAAGAAAGTCGGATATCCGGTGGTGGTTAAGCCGGATAACGGCGTGGGGGCCAACGACACCTATCGATTGGAAAACCCGGCCGATGTGGAGGACTTTTTTGCGACGCCCCCGCATGTGCCATATGTAATGGAAGAATATGTTCCGGGTGTGGTCACTACCTACGACGGAATCTGTGATTCCAAGGGTCAAGTGCTCTTTGCCGTCAGTCATATCACTCCCAACTCGATCATGGATATGGTCAACAAAGGGGTGCCCACATACTATTACATAAATGATCACGTTCCGGCGGATGTGGAGCGGATCGGACGCAAAACGTTGCAGGCCTTTGGCGTAACACGCCGATTTTTCCATCTGGAATTTTTCCGGCTGACGCAGGATAAGCCGGGACTCGGTCCCAAAGGAACGCTGATCGGCCTGGAAGTGAATATGCGGCCGGCCGGCGGCTTTACCACCGAGATGATCGATTACGGCCAGAGCGTGGATGTCTACCAGATATACGCAGATATGGTGGCTTATGACGCATGCCGGCATACCTATATTGGCCCCAAGCGTTTTTGCGTTTATGTGGGACGCCGTGCGTATATACAGTATGCGTATTCGCTGGATCAACTGTGCCGTTCCTGCGGGTCCCACCTGTGCCGCATGGGTGAGATGCCCCCTGCCCTGGCCGGCGCCATGGGGGATGAACTCATGATCTGCTGCTATGACAGCAAAGCGGAAATGGAACAATTTGTCCGCAAGGCGTTCACTCTGCCCGCCTCCGACCATTAAGTGATTCGGTTCTGTAAAAAACAATAATCCCGCCCGGGATCTTCTCACAAGATCCCGGGCGGGATTTTTATGGTAGTATCGGCAAAGAGGTACAGGCGGATTAGTACATACCGCCCATGTCACCGCCGGCGGGGGCTGCCGGAGCCGGCGGTTCCGGCAGATCAGCAACCAGGCTCTCGGTGGTCAGCACCATGGCTGCAACACTGGAAGCGTTCTCCAGAGCAGAACGAGTGACCTTGGTCGGGTCGACGATGCCAGCCTCGATCATATCCTCGACGTACTCTTCCTTCTGGGCATCAAAGCCATAGTTGGCCTTGTTGGCCTTCAGGATGTTGTCGATGATCACGCTGCCTTCCAGGCCAGCGTTGGCAGCAATCTGACGCAGCGGAGCCTCCAGAGCCTTGCGGACGATCTTGGCACCCGTGCGCTCGTCGCCTTCCAGGGTATCGACGATCTTGTCGACAGCGGGAATCGCGTTGATGGTAGCGGTACCGCCGCCAGCCACAATGCCTTCTTCCACAGCGGCCTTGGTGGCGTTCAGGGCATCTTCGATGCGGAGCTTCTTATCCTTCATCTCCACTTCGGTAGCAGCACCGACCTTGATGACGGCAACGCCACCGGCCATCTTGGCCAGGCGCTCCTGCAGCTTCTCGCGGTCGAAGTCGGAAGTGGCGGTAGAAATCTGGCTGCGGATCTGCGCAACGCGATCAGCAATCGCGTTCTTATCGCCGTTGCCGCCCACGATGGTGGTGTTCTCCTTGGTCACCTTGACCTGGCGGGCAGTGCCCAGCTGCTGCATGGTGGCATCCTTCAGCTCATAGCCCAAGTCGCTGCTGATCACGGTACCACCGGTCAGGATAGCGATATCTTGGAGCATTTCCTTGCGGCGATCGCCGAAACCGGGCGCCTTGACGGCAACCACATTCAGGCCGCCGCGCAGACGGTTGATGATCAGGTTGGACAGAGCGTCGCCTTCCACATCCTCCGCGATGATCAGCAGCTTGCGGCCGGACTGGATCACCTGCTCCAGCAGAGGCACGATATCCTGGAAGACGCTGATCTTCTTGTCGGTGATCAGGACGGAGCAATCTTCGTAGACAGTCTCCATCTTCTCGGTATCCGTGACCATATAAGGAGTCACATAGCCACGGTCAAACTGCATGCCTTCCACGACCTCGGTATAGGTCTCGGCAGTGGTCTTGTTCTCTTCGATGGTGATGACGCCATCGGCAGTGACCTTCTCCATGGCGTCGGCGATCAGCTGACCAATCTCAGCGTCGCCAGCAGAAACGGTACCGACACGGGCGATATCCTTGCTGCCGTTCACCTTCTGGCTGTTGGTCTTGACAGCCTCCACAGCAGCGGCGACAGCCTTCTGCATGCCGCGCTTGATGTCCATGGGGTTGGCACCGGCGGTCACGTTCTTCATGCCCTCGTTGACCAGAGCCTGCGCCAGAACGGTCGCAGTGGTGGTGCCGTCACCGGCAGCATCGTTGGTCTTGGTCGCCACTTCGCGGACGAGCTGGGCGCCCATGTTCTCAAACGGATCCTTCAGTTCGATCTCCTTGGCGATGGTCACACCGTCATTGGTGATGAGCGGGCTGCCGAATTTCTTGGCCAGCACCACATTGCGGCCCTTGGGGCCCAGGGTAACCTTCACGGTATTTGCCAGCTGATCAATGCCTGCGCACAGCGCCTTGCGGGCTTCGGCGCCCTGTTTAATCTGTTTAGCCATAAAGCATTTCTCCTTTGTATATCAGAAAGCGTTCTGTTCAGAAAATCATTCCACCACGGCGAGAATATCGCTCTGACGGACGATGGTGCACTCCTCACCGTCAACCTTGACTTCGGTGCCGGAATACTTGCTGGTCAGCACTTTATCGCCAACCTTGACAATCATCTGAACTTCCTTGCCATCCACCATGCCACCGGGGCCGACAGCCAGAACTTCGGCAACCTGCGGCTTTTCCTTGGCGGAGCCGGACAGGATCAGGCCACCCTTGGTGGTTTCTTCTTCCTCGACCAGCTTGATGACAACGCGGTCTGCAAGAGGTTTGATTTTCATAATGAAAGATCCTCCCTATTAAAAGATTTCTCTTTTTGGATTTGGTTTAGCACTCCGTTCTCTTGAGTGCTAAACATATAATAACCACTTTCGTATAAAAAATCAAGGGGTTTGGATATAAAATTTTTATGAACAATCAGATTTTTGGAACGGAACACGCCTCCCTTGGATTCGCCGGGCAGGTTTTTCTCCCGGGGCCTGCACTGTTCACTTCCTCGGGGGCATCAGATCCCTATAACACAAAAAGTGCCGCAGCGCTATGAAAACGCTGCGGCACTTTTTATCTGGAGCTAGTAGTCGGACTTGAACCGACGACCTGCTGATTACGAATCAGCTGCTCTACCAACTGAGCCATACTAGCACGCAGAAGCAACACTACTATTATACCGATTTTTGCCGGCAAGTCAAGTCCCTGCCGCAAAAAAGTACAGTGTTGTCTGCATATTCTCAGCAGCTCACTTTGAGCAGCTGGGCATAGCCGTGCAGGCGTACGGGCACAGAGTCTGCCGGCAGGAACAGGCAGTCTCCACGGAAAAACGGTAGCGCGTCGCTACCTTCAGGGAAGGCCACACCGCAGCCATCTACGCACAGTAAAACCTGGAAAGAGTTGGTACCGGTGGAGACACATGCCATCCGGCGGATGCGTTTGGTGTTGATGAGCATCCGCTCCACCACGAAATACTTGCACCGGCACAAAAGCTCACTGGCACAGCCGGGTGTGTACCGTAAAACCCGCATTGGCTGCCGCGGGTTCTCGCCGCCATCCAGCCGGGCCACATCCAAAGCACGATCAATATGAAGGGTACGGGGCTTTCCGTTTTTATCTACCCTGCCGTAATCATACATGCGATAGGTCAGGTTGGAACTCTCCTGGATTTCTGCAATCAACGCGCCTGCGCCGATGGCATGTACGGTTCCGGCCTGGATGTAAAACACATCGTCTTTGTGGATCTGCACGCGCCGGAGGTAGTGCTCCACCGTGCCGTCTGCAAGACTTTTGCGCAGGGTTTCCCGGTCAATGGGCCGATTGAAGCCATAGATCAGTTCCGCGTTTTCCGACGCATCCAGCACATACCACATCTCATTTTTGCCGGACTGACCATCTTCGTTCTGCATGGCGTATTCATCGCTGGGATGTACCTGTACCGATAAATCTCTCTTGGCGTCAATGAACTTGATGAGAACCGGCAGTTCTCCGTCAGCCGACTGCGGATGCGTCCCCAGATACTCAGGATGGCTGCGCAGCACGTCCCGCAGCGTCTGCCCGGCAAAAGGACCGCTGGCCACGGTACTCAGGCCGTCCGGATGGGTGGAGCACTCCCAGGTTTCCGCCAGGGGCTGAAGATCTATATCCTTGGAGAAGTCATCGTTCAGGCGATTGCCGCCCCACAGATAATCTTTGCCCACAGGGCGAAGCAGAAACGGATTATTTTTCGAGAGGGAATTTTTGTTTGTCATGCACACTGATCTCCTTGCCCAACTGCACCTCAATCAACTTGAGTTCGGTATCGGCAATGATGGTATGACGGCACCCGGCCTGCATGGTAACCACATCACCAGCCTGCACAGGCTGCTCCATGCCGTCCACAATGGTCCGGCCTGTACCGGCAATCACCGTCCACACTTCGTCGCGGCGGCTGTGGCTGTGGTAATTCATCCGATGCCCCGGGTTGAGCGTCACTTTGATGGTCATGCTCTCGTCTTCCACATCCAGCACACGGAAACTGCCCCAGGACTTCTCGGCAAACATGACCTGCTGATTGATGGCATCTACATAGGGCTTGATATAGCTGGACTGTTCCTTATCGGAAACCAGAATTCCTTCCGGGCTGGCCGAAACCACCACGTCTTTCAGTCCCATGCAGAGAACCGGCACATCCAGCTCATTGAGCACATGCACATTCTGGCAGCTGTCATTCAGGATAGCCTTGCCGATGCTGGCGTCCTCCATCGCTTCGGTCAGGGTGTTCCAGGTGCCCATGTCTTTCCATTGCCCGGCAAAGCGCATCACCTGAATGTTGGGTTCCTTCTCCACCACTGCATAGTCAAAGCTGATCTTCTGCAGCGTTTCATACTTGGCAAAAAGATCCTGATAGTCCGTGAAGTCCAGCAGTTCGTGAGCACGGTCCCATACATACTGCAGCTTATAGGCAAAGACGCCTCCGTTCCAGAGGGCCCCTTGGGCAATATAGGCAGCAGCAGTCTGGGCGTCAGGTTTTTCCTTAAAAGTTTTTACCTTGCTGACGGAGTCGGCCGTTTCCGGGATGATATAGCCATACTTTTCGCTGGGATAGGTGGGCTCGATTCCCATAAGGGAAAGATTGGCGTTTCCCTGCGCAGCCAGATCCGAAAGCTTTTTCAGCGCCTCAAAGTAATCGTTGTTGACATAGGGATCCACCGGGCAAACCACGACGGGCTCCTCCAGCCCCACACCCTTTACATCATGCAGATACGCCGTGGCCAGGGCAATGGCCGGGAAGGTATCGCGGCGGCAGGGTTCCACACAGACGCCCACCGCATCCCCCAGTTGGTTATGGATGGAGCTGACCTGCGCCTTGCTGGTGGCGATGGTAACGGTTGCATCGCGGTCCACCTCGGTGATCTGGCGGTAGACACGCTGTACCATGGATTCATACCCGTCTGCCGTCTTGAAAATCTTGATGAACTGTTTGGAACGAATATCGTTGGACAGCGGCCACAGGCGCTTGCCGGAACCGCCGGAGAGCAAAATGATATGCATAGGTTTCTCCCTTTTCTGTGAATGAACCGATCAGCGTTCAGCCCGCATGGGATTGTGGAGGAAATCTTCGTATGCCAGGCGCAGGCCGTCTTCCAGCTCGGTCTTGTAGGTCCAGCCAAGCTTGGTCGCCTTGCTCACATCCAGCAGCTTCCGCGGGGTACCGTTGGGTTTGGTGGGATCCCACTCGATCTTTCCCGTATATCCAACCACTTTGGCCACCAGTTCCGTCAATTCCTTGATGGTCAGTTCCTTGCCGGTGCCGGCGTTGACGGTTTCATTGCCGGAATAGTTGTTCATAAGGAAGACGCAGAGATTGGCAAGGTCATCCACATACAGGAACTCACGCAGCGGACTGCCATCGCCCCAGCAGGTCACGCTGGGAAGATTCTGCTCCTTGGCCTCGTGGAACCGGCGAATCAGCGCCGGGACCACATGGCTGTGGGTGGGATGGTAATTATCATTGGGACCGTACAGGTTGGTGGGCATCACGCTGATATAGTCGGTACCGTACTGCCGGTTCAGGTATTCGCAATACTTCAGGCCGCTGATCTTCGCCAGGGCATACGCTTCGTTGGTCTTTTCCAGGGCGCTTGTCAGCAGGCAGTCTTCCTTCATGGGCTGCGGCGCCATACGCGGGTAAATGCAGCTGGAACCCAGGAATTCCAGCTTCTTGCATCCATTCTTCCAGGCGGAATGGATGACGTTCATTTCCAGGGTCATGTTGTCATACATGAAATCGGCCAGAGCTTCTTCATTTGCCACAATACCGCCTACCTTGGCCGCCGCAAGAAAAACATACTCCGGTTTTTCTTCGGCAAAGAACTTCTCCACGGCCTCCTGGCGGCAGAGGTCCAGTTCCTTGTGGGTGCGGGTGATGATATTGTTGTAGCCCTGCCGCTGAAGTTCCCGCACAATGGCACTGCCCACCATGCCGCGATGGCCGGCCACATAAATTTTCGCATTCTTTTCCATCATAATCGATTACTTCTTTCCGTTCTCTGTCTGTTTGCGCAAGAAATTATTTGACGACGCCCTTTTCCAGGTATTCCGCAAGATTGGTCTGGATATGCTCTTCGGCACGTTCCACCGCAACCTTCTTCATATCGTGGTCCACCATAATCCGAACCAGCTCCTCGAAGCTGGTTTTGGTGGGATTCCATCCCAGTTCCGTCTTGGCCTTGGTGGGGTCACCCCATAGGTTGACCACATCGGTGGGACGGTAGAAATCGGGACTGACCTCCACCAGCACCTTGCCGGTGGCGCGGTCAATGCCCTTTTCCTCCATGCCATCGCCCACAAAATCCAGTTCAATGCCGGCATCGTGGAAAGCAAGCTGGCAGAACTCCCGCACCGAGTGCTGAACGCCGGTGGCAATGACGTAATCCTCGGGTTTATCGTGCTGCAAAATCAGCCACATGCACTCCACATAGTCTTTGGCATATCCCCAGTCCCGCAGGCTGGACAGGTTGCCCAGATACAGCTTGTCCTGCTTGCCCTGGGCAATCCGCGCGGCAGCCAGGGTAATTTTCCGGGTGACAAACGTCTCGCCGCGGCGCTCGGATTCATGGTTGAAGAGGATTCCGGAGCAGCAGAACATGTTGTACGCTTCCCGGTATTCCTTGACGATCCAGAAGCCGTACTGCTTGGCAACAGCATAAGGGCTGTAAGGGTGGAAAGGAGTTTTCTCGTTCTGGGGGACTTCCTCCACCTTGCCATACAGCTCACTGGTGGATGCCTGGTAGATGCGGCAGGTCTGGGTCAGACCGCAGAGGCGCACAGCCTCCAGCACGCGCAGCACGCCGGTGGCCACCACGTCAGCCGTATATTCCGGCACATCAAAGCTGACCTGCACGTGGCTCTGTGCGGCCAGATTATAGATTTCGTCGGGACGCACGCTGCCAATCACTGCCATGAGGCTCATGGAATCTCCCAGATCGCCGTAATGCAGATGGAAATGGGGATGCCCCTCCAGATGGGCGATGCGCTCCCGGTAGTCCACCGATGAACGGCGAATGATACCGTGCACGTCATACCCTTTTTCCAGCAAAAATTCGGCCAGATAGCTGCCGTCCTGCCCGGTCACGCCGGTGATCAATGCCTTTTTCATACGTTGCTTCACCTTTCTGCTTGATCGAATCGCACAGAACAAACCATGCGTTTTATCATTTCTGTTTGCTATTTTAACGTGATTTTCTTTGTCAATACAGAGAAAATCTTGCAAAAGACTAGCATTATATTGACTTTTTTCGTATACTGTAAACAGGAACTGCGAGGTGATTGGTTATGGATACCCCACTGTTTGACGGCAAGCTGGTGCATTCCAGTCGTATCATTTATACGCCCTCCCCCTTTGCCAGAGCGAGCCTTTTGCATCTGCAGGAAGTGGGCAGTCTGCAGGCCCGTCAGCCCCATGACAGCGCCCGCAAAGATCTGTCTTCGTATCTGTTTTTTCTGGTAGAGCATGGCTCCGGTCTGCTGGAATATGAGGGTGTATGCCATACGCTGAATGCCGGAGATTGCGTTTTTCTGGATTGCCGCAAGCCGTATCTCCACCGTACCGGCAAAGATCTCTGGACTTTGCGGTGGGCGCATTTTTTCGGCCCCAATATGGGGGCCATCTACAAAAAATACCAGGAACGGGGCGGCCAGCCAGTGTTTCGCCCCCGGAACCCGGAACACTTTGCGCAATTGCTGCAGGAATTGTATCGGCTGGCATCTTCTGATGATTATGTGCGGGATATGCAGATTTATGGCAAACTGGTGGAGCTGCTGACCCTGCTGATGGAAGAGAGCTGGCACCCCGGAACGGCCCGTGTCACCCATGGCAAGAAGCAGAATCTGCAGGAAATCAAAGAATATCTTGACACACATTTCACGGAAAAAATCACATTGGATCATCTTTCCGAAAAATTTTATATCAACAAATTCTATCTGACCCGCGTTTTCAAGGAGCAGTTCGGGCAGTCAGTCACAGCCTATCTGGTTCAGCTGCGCATCACCCAGGCAAAACGGATGCTGCGTTTCACGGATCATAATATGGAGGCCATCGCGCAGGACTGCGGGCTGAGCGACGCCAATTACTTTGCGCGCCTCTTCAAAAAAGTGGAAGGTATTTCGCCCGGCGAATACCGTCGTCAGTGGTAAGGATGGCAGCATTTTCCATCGCATCAGGACCACCTTGTTCTTGACAGGTTCTGCAATCCATGGTATGGTAGTGCCAATAAAACACCGTGTGGATTTTTACAGTGTTATGCTACTTTTCGCCACACAATGGTTCCCTATGAGCCATTGTGTGGCTTTTTTGTGCTTTTAACGAAAGGATCGTACCAATGAATGCCACCTTCATGAAAGAAAAGCCTGTTTTTCCGCTGTTGACTTCCATGGCCCTGCCAATGGTATTTTCCATGCTGGTCAATGCCTTGTACAATATCGTGGACAGTCTTTTTGTGGCGCGTATCAGCGAAGACGCCATGACGGCTCTTTCGCTGGTATTCCCGATGCAGAATCTTATTAATGCCATTGCCATCGGTTTTGGGGTAGGTATCAGTGCCCAGATTGCCCTGCATCTCGGTGCCGGTTCCCAGCAACGCGCGGATACCGCCGCCACCCATGGCATGCTGTATTCCCTGCTTCATGGAATCCTCATCACTGTGATCAGCCTTGCCATCACCCGGGACTTTCTGGCGGCGTTCACCCAAAACGAGACCGTCCTCCAGCTGGGCACCACCTACGCCAGCATTGCCTTTTCCTTCTCCACCATCGTCATGGGAGCCCTCGCGTTCGAAAAGATGTACCAGGCCGTCGGACGTATGAAGATCACCATGTGCGCCTTGGTAGCCGGGACCATCTGCAACATTCTGCTGGATCCCCTGTTGATTTTTGGAATCGGCCCCTTCCCTGCCATGGGGATTGCCGGCGCTGCACTGGCCACCGGCATCGGACAGACACTGACACTGTGCATCTATATTCTGTACTATCGCACGCAGGATCTGCCGGTGCATCTGCACCGCAGCTGTATGCGCCCCAGCCGCAAGATGGATCTGCAGCTGTATGCCATCGGAATTCCCGCCATCCTGAATCTTGCACTGCCCTCGGTTCTGATCTCCTTCCTGAATGCCGTTTTGTCCGTATTCTCCCAAAGTTATGTGGTGGTGCTGGGAATCTACTACAAACTCCAGACCTTTTTATATCTGCCCGGCAGCGGCATTGTCCAGGGTATGCGTCCCCTGATTGCTTATAATTATGGAGCCGGGGAATCCACTCGTGTGCGCAAGATCTACCGCCTTACGCTTGGGCTTTGTGCCGCCATTATGGCACTGGGAACGCTTCTGTGTCTGATCCTTTCCGAGCGGCTGATTTCCCTGTTCACATCCAATCCGGAGACCATCCAGATCGGCCAGCAGGCGCTGCGCATTATCAGCTGTGGTTTTATCATTTCCGCCGTGTCCGTAGCCTCCTCCGGGGCACTGGAAGGCCTTGGCAGGGGCTTTGCATCTCTTATCATCTCTCTGTTCCGGTACAGCATTGCCATCATGCCTTTGGCCTGGATACTCTGCCGCTGTTTGGGCCCGGCCGGTGTCTGGCACGCGTTCTGGATCACCGAGGTGATTTCCGCGGTCATTTCCGTAGTGGTATACCGCAGAAGTGTAAAACTTCCGTAAAATCGACTTTTTTGGCTTGTACCACGGTATCTGTTGCGGTATCATACAAATACATGCAGAAAAAGGAGACCGGAAGATGCCGCTGAATCTGGAGCAAATCAAAAAGAGTGAAGAAATCAACAGCTATATTCGCAAGGCGGACGAAAGCCTGTCGGCGCTGGGCTATACGGAACACAGTTACGCCCATGCAGGCAGGGTTTCCGCTCTGGCAAGCGAGATTCTGCGGAAACTGGGATACGAGGAACGTACGGCGGAACTGGCGGCCATCGCCGGCTGGATGCACGATATCGGAAACATTGTCAACCGGCACGACCATGCGCAAAGCGGTGCGATCATGGCCTTCCGGATTCTGGACAAAATGGGCGCTGCTCCCGACGAGGTGGCCACTGTCATCACGGCCATCGGCAACCACGACGAAGGTACCGCCTACCCCGTCAACGCTGTGGCTGCGGCGCTGATTCTGGCCGATAAAACCGATGTACGCACCAACCGTGTCCGCAACCAGGACCCCGCCACTTTTGACATTCACGATCGTGTCAACTATGCCGTAAAGGAAAGCCAGGTCCTCGTAGAAGGCGGCACGATTCTGCTGCGGCTGCGGATTGATACAACCTCCTGCGCATTGATGGACTACTTCGAAATTTTTCTGGATCGCATGCGATTGTGCCGTGAGGCTGCCAAGGTGTTGGGCCAGACCTTCGCGTTGGAAATCAACGGCCAAAAAATGATCTGATACAGGGCAAAGGACCGACTGTGAAAATGCACAGCCGGTCCTTTGTTGGTTCAGGCATCCACTACAAGTCTTGCAAAAAGCGTTTGCGTGTATGGGGCACGATTTGTATAAAGGTGGCCTCTTTTGAAAAATCACGGCTCCGATGCAGGCTGGAAGGTCACCGAAACCGTACCGTTCCCCAGCGACTGCGCCAGCCCGTCCGGAGCATCCACATGCCCGATTCTGGTATACTGGTAGTGCGTGGAAAAATCCTTGTAAAACAGCACTACGCAATCCGAACCGAAGAGCATCAGATCCCCCGTGTGAATCGAACCAACCGACTCCGGATCAGCAGGAAGGGTCTGGTCCAGGTAAACATATTTTTCGTTCCCGTTCAGTTCCTGCATATTGACTTGCAGGGGAAGAAGTTCCGAAAATGCCTGTGCGGTCTCGTTGTTGCACAGGGTAACGGTATAATCTGTCTTCCCTATCTGAATTTTCATGGATGGCATATCCACATCTTCTCCTTCGTCCGGCCCGGCCTGCACCGGGGCAGCTGTTTCCTCCGTCTGCCGGGAAACCGATGCCGTTTCCGAAGCAGCCGTAGAAGCCGCATCCGTGATCTGGCAGCCGGTCAGCAGAAACACTGCCAGCAGCAAGGCCAGGCCCTCAGCCAATCGCCTTGCCCGCTTCATAGGCTTGCTCCAGTGCCGGGTGACAGGCGATTTCTCCCGACGCAGTCACGCCTCCGGCAAAAATAACTTCGGCCAGAGACGCCTTTTCAAAGCAATCGATCCAGCCCTTCAGCCCGTGGACGCTCCCTTCCACGGTATTCGGTTCATTCTCCGCTGCACTTGCCAGAAGATAGACCGAGCAGAAGGTATAGTCCCGGGTATACAAAGGGTTGCAGCGATCCAACAGCGTTTTCAGCTGCCCGGAAAGCCCATAGTAATAGACGGGAGACGCAAAGGCAATCACATCCTCGTGGCCGATGGTTTCGGCAATGGCAACGGCATCATCCGATATCACACAGTGTCCGGTCCTCTGGCAGGCCAGACACCCCTGACAAAAGGATATGGATTTTCCCTTGAGGCTGATCATTTCCACAGTGTGCCCCGCCTCCCGGGCTCCGCGGGCAAAAGCCTGTGCCAGTGCGTCAGAATTGCTGTTTTTGCGCAGGCTGCTCGTTACGATAACCACGTTTTTAGGCATGTTTGGTATCCTCCTTTTCCTCAGCGCAGCAGAGATTTTTCTGCGTGCCGATCAGAATCTTGCCGAACGAGTGCGGATCATCCCGGATGATCTCCCCCACGACCGGCAGATAAATATGTCCGGCCAGCGGGTTCTTTACACTCAATACCGGCGTCGTGATTTCCGCTTCCACTTCGGACTTTTCAAAGCACAGATCCGTATCGATCATCTCACAGTCAATGAGCTTCAGATTCTTACAGTAACAGAAAGGCTGTGTCCCGATGATTTTGCAGTGTTCCAGCGTCAGGCCATCGGAATACCAGGCAAGATACTCCCCTTTGATTACGCTGTTGCGTACCGTAACATTTTTTCCGTGCCAGAAAGCATCCTTCGTATCAAAGCTGCAATCGGTAAAGGTAGCATTTTCGATATACTGGAAGGAGTATTTTCCCTGGAAATGCACACGGTTCAGCTGAATATTGCGGGCGCGGAGCAAAAAGTATTCGCTCTTCGCGGTGCAGTCCTCCATGCGGATGCCGTCGACGGACCATCCAAATTCCGGCGAATCGATGTCACAGCGCGCCAGGGAAACATCCCCACACTCCCGCACAGCCTTGATGCCATGCAGCTTGGTATCCGTGATCTCAACATGATGGGAATACCACAGAGCCGCCCGGCACAAGGGCGTCAGTTCACTGTCGCGGATGGTGAGACAATCGTCATGCCAGAACGGATACCGCAGGTTCATAAAGCAGTGTTCCACTCGCACATGCCGGCTTTCTTTCAAGGCGCTTTCGCCGTCTGCCGGGCCATCAAAACGGCAGTCCTGTACCACGATCCCGTCGCTTCCATACAGTGCACGTTCTTCATCAAAGGATTGGTTTTCCAAAACGATCATGCAATCTTCTCCTTCCTGGAGCCTTTAGTCCAGTTCCCTGCGGAAAAATTCCGTGATGGCATCAAACGGGATCACATCCGTACGATCATAGAGATCTGTGTGAACCGCGCCGGGAATCAGCATCAGGTGTTTGTTATCGGTATAGGGGTTTCCCCGCATCATATCCGCGTAGGCGTCCCTGGTAAAATAGCAGGAGTGGGCTTTTTCGCCATGAATCATCAGTACAGCGCTGCGGATCTCGTTGGTGTAGCGCAGGATCGGCTGGTTCATAAAGGACATGCACCCAATCACATTCCATCCGCCGTTGGAATTCAGCGAACGGACATGATACCCGCGCGGGGTCTTGTAGTAATCATAATAGTCCTTCACAAAGAAGGGGGCATCTTCCGGCAGAGGATCCACCACACCGCCGCCCAGCGCATACGTGCCTGCGCGATAGTCTTCGGTACGCTGGGCATTCAGTGCCTGCCGCTTGGCATAGCGGGCATCGGCAGAATCTTCGCCGTCAAAATAGCCGTTGGCGTTGATGCGCGCCATATCGTACATGGTGGACGTGACCGTTGCTTTGACGCGGGTATCCAGAGCGGCCGTGTTCAACGCCATGCCGCCCCAGCCGCAGATCCCGATGATGCCGATCTTGTCCGGGTCCGCTTCCTCCAGCGTAGAGAGATAATCCACGGCAGCCTGAAAATCCTCTGTGTTGATATCAGGGGAAGCCATATACCGGATATCTCCGCCGCTTTCTCCTGTAAAGGACGGATCAAAGGCCAGTGTCAGAAACCCGCGTTCCGCCATGGTCTGGGCATACAGTCCGGATGCCTGCTCCTTTACCGCGCCAAAGGGGCCGCAGACAGCGATAGCCGCCAGCCGTTCCCCTTTGGCGTTTTTCGGGGTATACAAATCTCCCGCCAGTTCGATGCCGTATCGATTATGAAAAATCACTTTCTTATGATCCACTTGTTTGCTCTCAGGGAACGTTTTGTCCCATTCCTGCGTTACAATCTTTGCTTTTTGCATGATACTTGCCTCCGTTCCTGTTCGTCCTCCTGCCGCATGATGTAGACAAGGTGGTCCAAACAATCGATCTTATACTGAATGCGGTGAAGCTTCTGCAGAAGCGCCGCCTTTTGACAGGAAAGCAGCCGATACTGCTCACACCTGCACTGCCTCGCCTCGAGATCCAGGTATTGCGCAACCACCGGCATCGTACAGCCTGCATCTTTCAGATTGCGCCGAATCCGAAAGGCTTGCTCCTCGCTGATCTCTTTCATGGGCGGCCTCCTTTCTGTCCCTATTCTAGTTTTCTTTTCCCAAAAGAGCAAATACTTATTTTTTCGTTTATGATATTCTTGAAAGGCATATCACAATCGCGTATACTGGAGGAAAAGGAGGCGAACATTTCGTATGGAGATTCGCGTTTTGCGCTACTTTCTGGCTGTGGCGCGGGAAGAAAGTATCACCGCCGCCGCAAATTTTTTGCACCTTACACAGCCGACCCTCTCAAGGCAAATCCACGACCTGGAAGAGGAGCTGGGGCAAAAGCTTCTGATCCGGAAAAGTCATCGCATAGCCTTGACGTCGGAAGGAATGCTCCTTCGCAAGCGCGCCGAAGAAATTCTTTCCATGGTGGACAAAACGGAGTCCGAATTCCGCTCTCTGGAAACCACCATCAGCGGAGATGTATATATCGGAAGCGGTGAAACGCAGGCAGTCCGCCAGATTGCAGGGATCATCCACCGCCTTCAGCGGGATTACCCCGCCATCCATTACCACATGCACAGTGGCAATGCACAGGATATCACAGATCGTCTGGACAACGGTCTGCTGGACTTCGGATTGCTCATCCAGCCTGCCGATATCACCAAATACGACTCCCTTGTGCTGCCTGCCAAGGACGTATGGGGCGTCATTATGCGCAAAGACAGTCCTCTGGCCGCAAAGCCTTTTGTGCAGAAGGAAGACCTGCGCACGGTACCGCTGCTATGCTCCCGCCAGGCGATTCTTTCCCAACGGCACGGCAACGCCTTTGCCTCCTGGTTTGGCTCCGAGTTCGAAAAGTTGAACATCGTTTGTACCTACAATCTGATTTATAATGCCGCCATTATGGTGGAGGAAGGCATCGGATATGCGGTCACCCTGGACAATCTCGCCAACACTTCCGCCAACAGCGCCCTGTGCTTTCGCCCGCTCTCTCCGAAGCTGGAGTCGGGTCTGAATATGGTCTGGAAGAAATATCAGGTGTTTTCTCCCGCAGCGGAGATTTTTTTGCAGCGCCTTCAGGAGGCCTTTGCCACCTGAATGTTTTCGTGTACAATCTTTCGGACGGAATGCGGGATGTCAGCCCAATGCTCCAGCACGGGAACGCATAAAGTATAAAGTCTCTCGTGTAACCTGGGAGCGGTCGACAGTTTCTTCGAATGCTCGGGTATCTCCTTGACAAACATAAGTGGTTTTACGTTTTTTCATCGAAGGTCGATGGTCATGAAATCCATCTGCAATTGTATCGTCCTTGGCAAAAAAATGGGCGCTCACAAAAGCGTGAGCGTCCATTTTTTCTTGTGAAAATATTTTGGCTTACCGTATTGTTGTGTCTTCCCGCACAAAGACATAGGTGGATTCATCGGATCGTTCCGGTGAAAAAGCAAAGTGCATCCGATCAAAGCCTTGGAGTTCTTCCGGCTTTTTCACCTGATGTTCTGCCATATAGCGCACCATCTCCCCGCGGGCCATCTTGCACAGCGTGGCCTTCTCCACGATTTTGTCTGCCTTTTTCTCTCCGAAGATACAGCTTACAAAACGAACAGAATCGGGCAAATAGCGGGAAATACAGACGCTGTATTCCTTGGAAGCCAGATTCACAATGCAGTCTGTCTGTGCAAACAGGGATTTTGCCAGACAGTCTCCCCAAAATGCGTAGACATCTTTAGCTCCGGCCACCGGCAGTTTTGCCTGCATCTCCAGGCGATAGGGCGTAACTCCGTCAAAGGGGCGCAACAATCCATAGAAGCCGGAAAGAATACGCAGATGCTGCTGTACGTACGCCAGTTCGTTTTCGCTGAAAACGCCCGGAGCCATATAGCGATACTGGATTCCCTCGTAACTGAGGATGGCCGGGGTAAGTTTCCTGCGCAGGTCCATCTTTTGCAGACGTTCCACATTAAGCTGCGCCAACTGATCATTGCACTTCCACACGCGCTTGATTTCAGCGTAGGACAGGGCGCGCAGCCCCCGGTACAGCTGCTCGGTTTTGTCCAGAAAATCCGGAAGATCCTGCCAGGGAAGACTGTCACAATCCACCTTCATCTTTTTTGCCGGCGAAATGATGATTTTCATACTGTTGCTCTCCGTCATGGCCCCGCGAAACTTGCAAGGGAACGAGGTCAAAACCGGTTATTGTACCGTGGCAAGATAATCCAGGATATCGGCCGCGTTGGTATCCGGCTTCACCTTGGGCATAGCTTTCTCGATGTTCCCCTGGGGATCGATGATATAGGTGGAACGAACCACACCCATGCTCACTTTGCCGTACAGTTTTTTCTCCTGCCATACGCCATAGGCTTCGATTGCCTGCCGTTCCGGATCCGAGAGCAAAATAAAGGGCAAATCATATTTTTGTGCAAACTTCAGGTGCGACGCCACGGAATCCTTGCTGATGCCAATCACAACCACATCCTGGCGGCGGAACCCGTCAAAATTCTGGGCGAAGGCGCACGCCTGCCGTGTACATCCCGGCGTATTGTCACGGGGATAAAAATACAAGACCACGCGTTTTCCTCTGAAATCAGAAAGACTTACCTCTTTGCCATTCTGATCCGGCAAGGTGAAGTCCGGTGCTTTGGTGCCAACTTCCAGCATATCTATGCTCCTTTCCTGATAATGCATTCAGTATACGCATCGACCGGTATCCCCGTCAAGAGGCAATATCACAAAATTCAGATACGGTTCTGGCACCATATCATTCCATTGATCATGCCCAATACAAACAGGTGCGCGGGATAATACCAGTAAAAAAGTTTTTTGGCTCGGATGCGTCCTTTGCCCTGTTGGTCATACAGCAAAATCGGAATACAGGCTGCTGCGCAAAACAGTGCATTCACGAAATTCCCGGCCAGAATGCCATAGAATACGACACTCCACAACGCGAGGAATAACGCCTGCTGTACTTTGTCAGAAAGAAACGCAAATCCGACAATCAGCACGACGCCCATCAGTCCCGTGCCGTAATCTGCGGGAAGCCCATAGCCCATCAGAAGAATCGGCGCAGCGCAAAACAAAAGAAGTCTATCCGCTCGCTTCCACCTTTCCCGGCAGGAAAGGACATAAAGGCAAAAGAATGCCACAAGAAACGTATAAAAAACGTTTGTATGCTCCCCCAGAATCCAGAAGCCCCGTACCTGCCACCGAACACCGGGAATCAGCGCTGTAACGGCTACCAGAAGGAGATCGCGCCGCAAATGCCTGTGTGTCACAAAACGCCAATAGATGCCCACTGCAACCATCGCGAAAAACAAACAGGGCAACTCGATCCAAAACACAGAGGCTTTTTCAGTTGCGGGAATAAAATTTGACGCACTGAATGCCATGGTAAACGGGATCTGTGCTGCTGCCGCCCCCGCAGCAAGATTACCAAAATAACGGGTCCGATCATGGGTTTTATGCCACCCCTGTGCCAGACAAAACGCAAAAATAGGAAAGGATGCCCGGCCTAATGTGCGCAAAACAGCTGAATCCGCGGGCAACACGCCCCAGCCCTGCGGGCCAAAAACGAAGCCGATATGATCAGCCGTCATCAGCAGAAGCGCAAGGAGTTTAAGGAAAAATTGCGTCACTTGTAACTCTCCTTCGTAGTCCCGGGGGCAATCGTATTGTTGGCGGACCAGTTTTTTTGTGGCGCATTCTGTCAACGGCAGATGGCCTGAGCGTCCCACATCCAAAGGGACAGTAGACTTTTCCATGGCGCTTCCGGTTACAGGCAGAAGGAATATGCTCCACAGGACACAGTTTTTCGTCAATTCCGTCGTGATATCAGGAGTTTGCTTGTCCGGGACTTGCTGGCGGCAACGAACGTTTTCTTTCCCCGGCCCTCTAGCTTTCCAGGAATTCTTTCATTGACTGCCTGGCGGCCGCAAAGTCGCGCTTACCCAGGCGGTAGAGCTCCAATGCGGATTGCTCCTCCATGGAATAGGTACTCATTCGGACGGGCGCAGATGGTGCAAATACAAAAGCTCGTTCCTCCTGTTCCAGTGCTCTGACTTCCTGCAAATTTTGGTTGTAGGATTCATGTCGATGATCGATGGCCTGCACGACCTTCGGATATTTGCGGCAGAACCGACTGTACAAAAAACGGAACTTTTGCGGTTTGCGCCGATAATCCCGGTTTTTGGACAGAATCACCACCAGCCGGTCACAGCCCTGAGACAATGCACGTTTTACCGGAATCGCGTCGGAAAGCCCGCCATCATAGTAGGGAATCCCTTGCAGAAGCACCGGGCGGCAAACCGCCGGAATCGCACTGGAGGCCATCAGAAGCCTGTAGTCATCCTGATGCAGCATTTCTTTTCCGAAATATTCCGCCTGCCCGGTGAGTGCATTGGTGACTACCGCCTCGTATCGGGTGGGATTCTTCATGATTGCGGCATAATCAAGAGGGTCCTCACCATCGGAGCGCGTTAAAGTGCCGTAAATATACTGCAGGCCAAAAAGATCCCCCGTTTTTAGAAAACTGCGCCAGCCAAAGTAGCGCGGCGAATGAATGTGCTTGGTAAAAAAGCGCAGATTGCGTCCCGATTGTCCCGCCAGATAAGACGCCAGATTTCCGGATCCTGCAGAAACACCAATGCAATAGTCAAACGAAATGCCATTTTCCAGGAAGGCGTCCAAAATCCCCGCGTTGTAGGCGCACTTCATCCCGCCGCCTTCCACCACCAGACCTGTGTAATGCTTCATACTTTTATCTTTCTCCCCACATCCCGGCAATTTTTTCTAACGGAAGATATGCTTGTTATCTCACCGCATCGTATATCCGATGCAATGTCGGGTTTACAGAATTTTCTTCCAATCACATAAGTAGTAGCATAGTAACACCCGATTTTCTTCTTGTCAACGTCCGGCTATACTCATTATTACAGCGACGGAGCGGTACCCTCTTTGCCCCACCTGTCAAGTATTAATACCAGACTGCCCTGTTCAAAAAGGGATACACGACCAGTGCCTGTGCCAATTGCCGACCAACGTAGTAATGGGTTCCCCATGATGGTTGCCCGCGATTCCAGGGGTGTCTTATGGTGGAGCATAATATGGTTCCAGAATGTATTTGCCAGATTCCATAATTCAATTCAAGGAGATTGACTCTTGCTCATCGGAACGTCCAGGCCATATGTGCGCAATTGCAAACTTTTTCCCTGGCAAATACACAAAAAGCCGCGGGAACGAATCCCACGGCTTTCCAGCTGACATTGACGGCCCTTGTTTGGTCCGAGTGGCGAGTTATGGAGATCAGTCCGCCCAATGGGGGTTCCGATAGATAGCCCGGCCTACACCGATCAGATCGGCACAGCCCTCCTCCAGGAGCTCTTCCGCCTGGGCCGGGGTGGTGACCCCGCCAGTCAGAAGAACCGGGATCTCCACCGCCTGCTTTGCGGCCCGGGACATATCCTGGAAATACCCCGGCTCCTGATGGCCCGGACGGACAAATCCATTCATGCCGCCGGTGAGGTGGAGCAGGTCTGCCCCGCTTTCCGCCAGAATCCGGCAGGCCGCAGTGGAATCTTCCAGGGTGCTGCCCCCCTCCTGGTAATCGCAGCCCCCCAGCCGGACCGCCACAGGGAAATCCTCCCCTGCCGCCTGGCGCACCGCCTGCAGTACCTCCCGATGGAACCGGGTCCGGTTTTCCACCGACTGGGAGCCATAGGCGTCGGTCCGGTGATTGGCCAGGGGCGAATAGAACTGATTCAGCAGATAGCCGTGGGCCGCGTGGATTTCTACCCCATCGAAGCCCGCCTCTCTGGCCCGCCGGGCGGCCTCGCCAAATGCCTGAGCCGTCTCCTGGATCTGCCTGACCGTCATTTCTGCAGGCAGTTCTTTCTGCTGCTTGGGGTGACAGAGGGCACTGGGGCCAACCGGCGTCTGCCCCGTTACCTGGGAAGAGGCAGCGGTGCCGGCATGGCTTAGCTGGGCAAAGATTTTCCCCCCTTCCTGATGCACGCAGTCGGTCAAACGCCGCCAACCGGGGATGGCTGCATCCTCTGCCATGGAGGTCTGGCCGGGATGGGCTTTGCCCTGCTGGCTGACATAGCTGTGTTCAGTGATGATGAGGCCGATCTTGCTGTACCGGGCACGCTCCTGGTAATAGGCGCAGACCGCGTTGGTGATGCCGCCGGCTTCATCGGCTTTGGCGGTGGCCATGGGCGGCATCACCAGGCGTTTTTTCAAGGTCAGCCCATGGATGGTAATAGGTTCAAACAAACGCGACATAGATAAATTCTCTCTTTCGCAAATGATGGTGTTACGAACGGGCCGACTGGGAATTTGTTTTCCGCAGTTCCAGGAAATCGAGGGTCAAAGCCAGCACAAAAGCACAGGCATCCCCCACTGGGCCGGCCCACAGGGCGCCCTCCACCCCCAGAAACTGGGGCAGGATCACCAGAGCCGGCAGCAAAAACAAGACCTGACGGGACAAAGATACCAGGGTGGCCTGCACCGGCTTGCCGATGGCCTGGAAAAAGACGCCGGTGCACAGTTGGAAGCCGTTCAGGGCGATGAGGAGCAGGAAGATTTTCAGGCTCTTCACCGCAAACTCCTGGTACAGTGCAGACTCGGAGCCGAAGATGCTGATGATGGCCTCCGGGAACAGCTGGAACACCGCCGTGCCCAGGGCCATCACCACGGTGGCACAGCCCACCGCCAGGAAATAGGTTTTTCTGGCCCGGTCCATCTTCCCTGCGCCGTAGTTGTAGCCGATGATGGGCTGGGAGCCCACGGCGATGCCGATCACAATGCCGGTGATGATCTGGTTGATCTTCATGGTAATGCCCAGGGTGGTCATGGGGATCTCTGCGCCATATTTGGAGGCGGCGCCGTACTTCACCAGCACATTGTTCATCACAGCAATGACGATGGTGGCTGCCAGCTGCAGAAAGAAACTGGACACCCCCAGGCTGCACAGTTTCAGGCAGAGCTTGAAACGAGGAATCAGGCATTCCCGGGTGAGGTGGATGGACTTGAAGCGCCGCAGATAGACCACCGTCAGAATGGTGGATATAATCTGGCCCAGCACCGTTGCGATGGCCGCACCGGTCACCCCCATCCCAAACACAAAGATAAAGAGGGGGTCCAGAATGGTGTTCAAAATGGCGCCGCTGAGGGTTGCCATCATGGCATAGACCGGACTGCCATCCGCCCGCACCACCGAGTTGAACCCCATGCTGAACATATAAAAGGGGAAGCCCAGCACAATGATGGAGCCATATTCTAGCGCATAGGGCATGATGGTTTCGGTGGCGCCGAAGAGGATGCATAGGGGCCGCAGCCACACAAAAGAGACTACGGTAAGCACCACGCTCACGATGACAGTCAGTGTGAGGGCATTGCCCACCCCCTGGGCCGCGTTTTTCAGCTTCTTCTGCCCCAGGCAGAGACTGAAAAAGGCGGTGGCGCCGTCACCAATCATCAGCCCCAGCGCTAGTGCAATGACGGTGATGGGCAAAATGACATTGGTGGCACCGTTGCCCAGATAACCCACCCCGCGGCCGATAAAAACTTGATCTACGATATTGTACAGGGTACTTACCACCATGGAAATGATACTGGGAATCGCAAAGGTCCGCAGCAACTTCCCGATGGGAGCAGAGCCTATCGATTGACGCTCTGTCTGTTCCATCTCGTTCTCATTTTCTCTTGATTGTCATGGCAGGCAATTTTGCCACACCAAACTATAAACTTTCCCATTATGGGAAAGTCAAGAGGAAATTTGCAAACGGACACAAAAAAGCACCGCGGGCGCCATGAACCGCCCCAGTATTTTGCGCTATTCAATACGTATTCAATACGAGAGCCGAAAAAGCGCTCCATGCCGAAAATATAGAAGTCCGTTTTATGATACAAACAAAGAAAAAGGACCGTGAAACTTTCGTTTCACGGTCCTTTTTCAGCTGACCTTGACGGCCCTTGTTTGGTCCGAGTGGCGAGAGTCGAACTCACGGCCTCTTGAACCCCATTCAAGCGCGCTACCAAACTGCGCTACACCCGGTCGGAACTGGGCTGTCTCGAATCAGCTTGTTTATTATATTCCCATTTGCAAAAAATGTCAACACATTTTTTGATTTTTTTCAAAACTTTTTTCGAAACCTTTATTACCGCTCAACGCCCGGCCACACTGCCACGAACAAGAGCCCGTTTCAGACGCGCTTCTGCAAGTTCAATCTCATGCTTATCGATCCCCTTCTGTGCCAGAATTGCTTCTGCACGGGCCTTGCTGCGCTCCACGCGTTCCAGATCGATGGCATCAGACCATTCAAAGGTCGTTGCAAGCAAACGACATTCTCCGCCGATCATACTGAGCATACCACCCATACAGGCGGCGCGGCGCACGGATCCGTCCTCTGCGATAATACGGGATTCCCCCATGCCGACCGCCGTACAGTAATCAATGTGACGGGCAAGCAGTTCAATCTGCCCGCAAATGGTCCGGCAGGACAAGGATTTCACCTGACCATCGTAAGCAACCCCGTCCGGCGTAATAATTTTCAGCGGGAAAGTTGCCATGGACTCGCCCCCTTACTGCTTACCGGCTTTTGCAAACACGTCGTCGATCGTACCCGCAAAAAGGAAGGCACTCTCGGGGATGTCATCACATTCACCGTTCAGGATCATGTTGAATCCCCGCAGGGTTTCTTTTAGCGGCACATACTGACCGGGCATACCGGTAAACTGCTCCGCCACATGGAAGGGCTGAGACAAAAAGCGCTGTACCTTTCGGGCACGGTTCACGGTAATCTTGTCCTCTTCGGACAGCTCATCCATACCCATAATGGCGATGATATCCTGCAAATCCTTGTACCGCTGCAGCACCTGCTGTACTGCACGGGCTGTTTGATAGTGCTCCTGTCCGACCACTTCCAGCGCAAGAATACGGGATGTGGAATCCAACGGATCCACAGCCGGATAAATGCCCTGAGAAGCGATATCGCGGCTCAGAACCGTGGTGGCATCCAGGTGTGTGAAGGTGGTGGCAGGTGCCGGGTCGGTCAGGTCGTCCGCCGGTACGTATACCGCCTGCACGGATGTGATGGACCCCTTCCGGGTAGACGTAATCCGCTCCTGCAATGCGCCCATTTCGGTGGCCAGCGTGGGCTGATAGCCGACAGCAGAAGGCATACGGCCCAGCAGGGCAGAGACTTCCGAACCAGCCTGGGTAAAACGGAAAATGTTATCAATGAAAAGCAGCACATCCTGATGTTTCACATCACGGAAATATTCTGCCATCGTAAGACCCGACAGGGCCACACGCATGCGGGCTCCCGGCGGTTCATTCATCTGGCCGTAGACCAACGCGGTCTTGTTCAGCACACCGCTTTCCTGCATTTCGCCGTACAGATCGTTTCCCTCGCGGGTGCGTTCCCCTACGCCGGTAAAAACCGAGTAGCCGTTGTGCGCTGTGGCAATGTTATAGATGAGTTCCTGAATCAAGACGGTCTTTCCTACACCTGCGCCGCCGAAAAGACCGATCTTTCCGCCTTTGGCATAGGGGCAGATCAAATCAACAACTTTGATCCCCGTCTCAAGAATTTCGGTGGAGGATTCCTGTTCATCAAAAGCAGGGGCAGGGCGATGAATCGGCCAGCGCTCCATATTCTCGGGAGCCGGGCGCTCGTCCACAGGTTCTCCCAACAGGTTAAAGACTCGCCCCAGGCACTCGTCGCCGACGGGTACCGTAATAGGCCCACCGGTATCTACAGCCTCTGTGCCGCGCACAAGACCGTCTGTTGCAGCCATGGCAATGCAGCGCGCCACATTGTCACCAATATGCTGTGCAACTTCCACCACCAGCGTTTTGCCGTGGTTTTGCAATTCCACAGCATTCAGCAAGGCGGGCAGTTCTCCATCGGCAAAACGAATATCCAGCACGGGTCCGGTCACTTGCACGACCTTTCCGATGTGTTTGTCTGGCATAGCACACACTCCTTTGTGGGCTCTTAAGATTCTGCGTCGGCACCGGCTACGATCTCAGTAATTTCCTGGGTAATCGCAGCCTGGCGGGCGCGGTTATAATACAAATTCAGATGCTCGATCATTTCGCCGGCATTTTTGGTTGCGGCGTCCATCGCCGTACGGCGTGCTCCCTGCTCACTGGCTACGCTCTCGCATAGTGCACCATACACAACACCCGCCAGATATTCCGGAATGATGTCATCAAACACCGTGGCGATGTCTGGCTCATAGAGCATCAGGCTCTGCCGCTTTTTCATGTTCTTCGGCTTTTCGAACGGCAGCACCGGCAAAATCGTTGCGGTCTGCGTCAGCATGGATACGAACTGGGTAAAGCAAAGCCTGATCTCATCGAAGGCTCCGTCCAGGAACTGGCGGCAGACGATTCTGGAGATTTCAAAGCTGTCACTCACCGATAGGTCCCCTGCCTCGGCAAATGCCTGCGTAACGATGGGCACCTGATGCCGTGTAAAGAACTCGACCGCTTTTTTGCCGATGGGCAAAACCGTATAGTCTTGTCCTTCCGCGTCGGCCTGTACGGCCTTCAAAATATTGGCGTTATAGCCTCCGGCCAGCCCCCGGTCGCCGGCAATCACGATATACAGCCGCCGATGGGTATCCCGTTTGGCAAAATAAGGGCTGTCAAAATGGGTATCGGTCGCGGCAATATCGAACAGCGTCGCATAGAGAGTTTCAAAATACGGGCGGCTCCGCTCCACGCGTTCCTTGGCGCGGCGCAGTTTGCTGGAAGCTACCAATTCCATGGCCTTGGTGATCTGCATCGTGCTTTCTACGCTTTTGATGCGCAATTTGATCTCTTTCATGGATCCTGCCACCAACGTCACCTCCCTTTATGACTCAGTTTTCTTTCTGAAACTTTTCCGTGAATGCAGACAAAACCGTCTTCATCTTTTCTTCCGTTTCCGCTTTCAGGTCACCCGTAGCGCGAATTGCTTCCATCACGTCCGCAGCCTCAGCATTTTCCTCCAGATACTGGTACAGTTCCCTCTCATAGGAGGCAATCTTCGGCACTTCGATTTCCTTCAGGTAGCCGTGCACCGTTGCATACAGGATGGCCACCTGTTTTTCTACTGGCACCGGGCTGTTTCGATCCTGTTTGAGGACCTCCACAATGCGTTCGCCCTGGGCAAGACGTGCTTTGGTATCCGCATCCAGGTCAGAACCGAATTGTGCAAATCCCTGCAGTTCGCGGTACTGCGAATAAATCAGTTTCAAGGTGCCGGCGACCTTTTTCATTGCCTTGATCTGTGCGTTGCCGCCAACGCGGGAAACCGATATGCCCGGGTTGACCGCGGGGCGGATGCCTGCATGGAACAATTCCGTCTCCAGGAAAATCTGGCCGTCAGTGATGGAAATCACGTTCGTCGGGATATACGCCGCCACATCGCCAGCCTGCGTTTCAATGATGGGCAATGCTGTCAAGGATCCGCCGCCCTTTTCATCGCTGAGCTTGGCAGCGCGCTCCAGCAGACGGCTGTGCAGATAGAATACGTCACCGGGATAGGCTTCCCGTCCGGGCGGGCGCCGAATCAGAAGAGACAGCGCACGATAGGCCACGGCATGCTTGGAAAGATCGTCATAAATAATGAGAACATGGCGGCCTTTTTGCATGAAGTACTCGCCCATGGCACAGCCTGCATAGGGCGCAATATACTGAAGCGGAGACAGTTCCGATGCAGTGGCGCAAACCACCGTCGTGTATGCCATCGCGCCGTTCTTTTCCAGGTTCTCTACCAGAGAGGCTACCGTGGATCGTTTTTGTCCGATGGCCACGTAAATGCAGAGCACGTCCTTGCCCTTCTGGTTGATGATCGTATCGGTGGCAATGACCGTTTTGCCGGTCTGGCGGTCGCCGATAATCAGTTCACGCTGACCGCGGCCGATGGGGATCATGGAATCGATGGCCTTGATGCCGGTCTGCAGCGGTTGTTTCACGGGCTGACGGTCGATGATGCCCGGTGCCGGTGATTCAATGGCACGATAATCGGATGCTTCGATGGGACCTTTCCCGTCAATGGGCTGCCCCAGCGCATTGACGACACGGCCGATCATCCCTTCACCTACCGGAACCGAGACTACTTTTCCGGTACGGCGGATGCCGCCGCCTTCTTTGATACCGCTGTCATCGCCCAACAGAACAATGGACACACTGTTTTCTTCCAGATTCTGTGCCATACCGTAGGTGCCGCTTTCAAACTGCACCAGTTCACCCGCCATGCAGTTGTCCAGGCCAGAAGCACGGGCAATACCGTCGCCCACCATCGTGACAGTGCCCGTCTCGGACTGCTCAATGGCATTCTGGTAGTATTTGATCTGGGAACGAATGATGCGGGAAATTTGTTCGGGTTTCAGTTGCACGGTTTGTTTCACCACTCAATCTATAAAATGAGGCGCTATGTTTTTACAGGACCACATCGGCAATGTCATCGCGCAGCAACTCCAGACGGCGCCGTACAGTGCCATCCAAACGTTCCCCCGCAAGACCCAGGCGCAGCCCGGCCAAGACCTCAGGATCGATCTTTTCCGTCAGTTCAATGGTCTTTCCGGTTTTTGCCTGCAGGGCAGCAAGCAGTTTCTCCCGCTCCGGTTCGGACAATGGTATCGCCGATGTCACAGTGGCTTCCAGGATACCATGCGCTTCATTGTATTGTTGCCGATAGGCGTCCAGGCAGCCGGAAAGTTCCCCGATCAGATCAGCCTCGCATAACACCTTTAAGAAGTTGATTGTATAGGGGTGCATTCCTTCAAACGCCTTGTCCAGCAAGGCGCAGCGCTCCCGTTTGGGGATGCTGGGCGTTTGCAGCAGACGCAGATAGGAAGGCTCCTGCCGGCAGCAGGAAGCAGCAACAGTCAGCTCCTGCAGGATAACGTCCGTCAGAGATTCTTCTGCCGCCAGTTCATACAGGCTGCTGCCATAACGCTTTGCTTGTTCGGTCACGAGGCATCCCCCACATTCCGGATGAATTCATCAATCAACGCCTGATGATCCGCCGCATGGATTTCGCGCTCAACCACCTTGCTGGCGATTTCCACCGCCATGCCGCCGATCTCATTTTTCAGTTCATTGACTGCCTTCTTGCGTTCCTGCGCCATTTCCGCTTCGGCAGCGTTACGCAGTGCCTGCGCTTCCGTCCGGGCTGCATCTACGATTTCCTCCTCACGCTTATGCGCGCGGGCGGTGGCCTCCCGAAGCATGGCTTCCTGCTCAGCCTTGATGCTCATAAGATGGGCCTGGTACTCTTTTTCCAGCTCCGCTGCCTTTTGCTTGGCCTTTGCCGCCTCGGCATACATGGTGTCGATTTCCTGCTGCCGGTCATCGATCATCTGTTTGACCGGCTTGAACAGAAAATGGCGCAGAACTGCAAAGGTGATGAGCATATTGCAGAAAGTAAAAAGCGCAGTCCATGGATTCACGCCGACGAAGCTCTCAAACCCCGTCACAGGTCATCCCTCCTTTCGCTGTCTCCACATGATTTCAGAACACGAAGAGGAGCAAAAGAGAGATAACCAGCGAATAGATACCGGTAGACTCGGTAATGGCGCAGCCCAGGATCATGTTGGTACGCAGCACGTTGGTCATTTCCGGTTGACGGGACATGCCCTCCAGTGCCTTGCCAACGGCGTTGCCTTCACCGATTGCCGGGCCGATGGCTCCGAATCCGATGGCGATACCCGCTCCGATCGCGCAGGCGGCTTTTACAATTGCAGCTTCCATAAAGGTTTCCTCCTGTAATAAAGTACAAATCAGGCTTCTTCCGGCGGCGGGCATGCATTACCCACATACACCATCGTCAGCAAACTGAAGACAAGGGCCTGAACCCCGCCGGAAAAGACATCAAAATAAAGGCTCAGAATGCCGGGAATACCGACTTCCAGATACGGCACGCCACCCAGGCCCAATAACGCCAGGACCCCTGTGGCGATAAAGACAATTCCGAAGATTTTTCGTGCCATCTTTTTTCCGCGAAGGCCGCTTGCCAGCAGCCACGCACCGATCACCAGCACAAGAGCGGAAACAAAGATATTCTTTCCCACCAACCCCAGCAACGCAGCCGAAGCGGTGGCCAGTGCCGAGTACACCAGGCTGGTCAGGACGCTACCGCCGGCGATATTACCGAAATGACGGAATGCCATGGAAATGGGCTGGGCAATCTCCGATACCAGGTTCATGGGCGTCATGACCACAATCGGCTCGGTAAATCCTTTCAGCCATCCCAGCACGCCGTTGGCTTTGATGGAGCACCCCCAACAGAGGAAGCTGGTCATCAGTGCCCAGGTAACGGTGGTGGACAGATCCGCTGTGGCGGAACGGAAAATTCCCGTCATGCCGATATACGAACCGAAGATGGAAGAGAGGAACAAAGCGCCGATATAAGGCGTCCAATAGGAGTTGTGTTTGCCCATGGTATCTTCCACCATGCCGTAGAGCATGGATACGCCCTTCTCCACCAGCACCTGACGGCGGGAAGGCCGCTTCTGCAGATTTCTTCCCAGCAAGATGCCCGCGATACACAGGCACACCATCACAAGAAAAGAAGAAACTACCGTCTGCGTAATCGGTATGCCGCCGAACAATGGGATGGTAAAATAAATTTTCGGGCCGGTCATAGGGCCGCTCCACCGCCTTCCTTGTCATTGCGGAAGAACTCCACCAGTTTGAGTACGCCCTGCGCCAACAGCAAAGGCAGCAACGCCGCAATGGGGTCGCACAGTTTCGCACGGAACAGCAAAATATAAATGGCAGCAAGAACCAGCAGCCGAATCACACTGGATGTCTGAATGGAGAGCTGGGCTCTCTGCGGGTCATTGTCGCGTGCCGCGCGGTCCAGCGCATTGGAGACCGTGATGCTCAACGATACAAAATTGCCGATGGACAAAAGCAGTCCCACGACAGCGCCCACCAGGACCGACCTTGTGAAGATTCCCAGCAGCGCATAGATTCCCAGCATGATTCCCACACAGATGATCATGGCAATCGTCAGCCGCGTCACCTGATGCAGGATGTCCCTGTGCTTTTGCATGCGAGGATATCTCCTTTCCATTAACCGTGGTGATTGAACGATACCGGTGGCGGATTCTTTTTTTCAGGGGTACGCCCCTGCCGTTCGATGGCCTTCAGGGAAGAGCGCAAGCTGCTCACCGCGCCCAGTATCCCCAGAATCACGCCAACCGCTACGATCCATCCCCCGAGCGCAAAAGCCTTTTGCAGCCAAACAGAAACGGCTACCAATAGTACCGGCGGTACGCAGACAGAAAGACCGAACTGTGTAAGCCATACCAGATGCCTGGTTATATCGTACAGATCTTTCATGTCCCCTCCTGCCCCGTAAGATCGCTCAATGGCTATAGTATACACCAGCGGCGTTTTTTCCACAGTTTCTTTCGTCTGTGTTTTATAATTTTTGTTCACTATGAATAGATTGAATCATCCAATCCGCCATTTCATCGACCAAAGTATGACCTTTTCACATGCTGCGCATAACGGGAACTTCTCATTGCAATGTATAGTGTGGAATCAAGGGCCCGGAATCATTCAAAATATCTGCAGGATCTTTTCAAGGATGGCAGAGTTATGGCCGCCTTGCCCAAAAGAAAAAAGTGGTATGGGTTGAAACCCATACCACTACATTGCCATAATCAATTTTATTTTTTGGAGCCGAAACGGTATTCGGTGCCGTTTTTCAGCCGTTCAATGTTGGATCGGTGCAGCCAGATCACCATGGTTGCCATGATCACACAGCACAGGGTATTGAAGATCACGGTAGGTACATTGGCGCCGCACACCAACCAATAAATCAGTGTCGCGACCGGAAACAAGGCCGCCACCATGATGCTCCCCAAAGAAACAATGCGGGAAAAAGCAAACTGGACAAGGAACACCAGCAGCAGAATGCCACAGACAACAGGACTGATGGACAGTGCCGCTCCGGCGCCGACCAGCACGCATTTTCCGCCCTTGAAGCCGAAATACAGCGGCCGGCTGTGGCCAATCATGCAGAAAATCGCCGCCAGATACGCGCCACACACCGGCGCAAGAAGTGCGTCGTTTCCGATCAGGGAAGCAAACAACAGACGTCCCAGGCTGGCCGCCGCCACGCTCTTGCCCACGTCTCCGATAATGGTAAACACCGCCGGCAATTTGCCGTAGGTGCGCAGAACGTTGGTCATACCCGCATTACCGCTTCCGTGGGTACGGACATCCTCATTGAACATTGCTTTGGAGACCAGCACCCCAAACAGGATGCTGCCCAGCAGATATCCTGCCAGAGCCGCCAGTACACAAGCCGCAATCACATGAAGTACCATGAAACCCTCACACCTTTCCTGCTTTCACCGCACCGTCACCGTGCTCCCGCGTAATCATGCGGATGGGCGTGCCGGTGAGGCCAAATGTTTCCCGAATCTGGTTTTCCAGATAGCGCTGATACGAAAAATGAAACAGTGCCTTCTGGTTGACAAAGCAGACAAACGTCGGCGGGCGGGTGGAGGTCTGGGTAATATAGAAGACCTTCAGGCGCTTGCCTTTGTCCGAGGGCGGCTGCACCTTGGCGGTGGCACGTGCCAGCATTTCGTTGAGGGCGCCGGTGGGGATGCGGGTGCCGTTCTGGATGTCCACGAAGTGAATCGTCTCAAACAGCTTGTCCACACGCTGGCCGGTCTTGGCACTGATAAACACAATGGGGGCGTAGGACATAAAGCTGAAATCTTCTTCCAGCTGCTTGCGCATGGTATCCATGGTGTAGCTGTCCTTCTCCACCGCATCCCACTTATTGACCGCAATGATGCATGCCTTTCCCTGCTCATGGGCGTATCCGGCCACCTTGGAATCCTGTTCGGTAAAGCCCACCGTGGCATCGATCATGATCACACATACGCGGCTGCGTTCCACCGCCGCCAGGCTGCGCAGAACGCTGTAGCGCTCTACCCCGCTCTCCACCTTGCCCTTCTTGCGAAGACCGGCGGTATCCGTGAACACAAACCTGCCGTATTTGTTCTCCACCAGGGTATCGATGGCATCCCGCGTCGTACCGGCCTCGTTGGCCACGATCAGGCGATTCTCGCCCAGAATATGGTTGATCAGGCTGGACTTGCCCACATTGGGACGACCGATGACCGCCACGGTAATACGGTCATCATCCTCTTCGTCTTCCTGGCCGAAGTCCAGATGGGCACAGACGGCATCCAGCAAATCGCCGGTGCCGTGGCCGTGTACGCCGGAAACCGGAATGATTTCTCCCAGGCCCAGGGAATAAAAGTCATAGAGTTCCATCGGCGGTTCGCCGATCTTGTCGCACTTGTTGACGGCAAGCACCACAGGTTTTCCGCTGCGCATCAGCATGCCGGCAATGTCCTGATCCTGCGGGGTCACGCCGTTGGTCAGCTCGGTGACCATAATGATGCAGTCTGCCGAATCAATGGCGATCTGCGCCTGCTCCCGCATGTGCGCCAGCAAACCGTCATCGATGCGCGGTTCGATACCGCCGGTATCCACCAGCAAAAACTTGTTACCGCACCACTCACAATCACAGAAAATGCGGTCCCGGGTCACACCCGGCGTGTCCTCCACGATGGCCAGGCGCTGGCCGGTCAGCTTATTGAAAATCGTGGATTTGCCCACATTGGGACGTCCCACGATGGCAACGATCGGTTTTGCCATGTCCACCCCTCCTTAGTTGGGTCCTCGTTTGAATCTTCGGATACGTTTATGGGCGCTCAGGCAGGCCTTGCAGCAGCCTGCGCCGTCGGTCGGAATCGAAATCGTACGGCAGCCCAGCGCCTCGGAGAGCTGCGGCAGCGTGATATCATCCAGGAAGCGGTCCTTCTCATCCCGGAGCATCACTTCCGGAACAGCCAGCAGATCACTCTGCAAGTTGCCCTTGCACTGCCGGATGATATCCGTGCCCGTGACAAGCCCGGCCACACTCACATTGCCGCCAAAATAGTCATTGCGGATCTGATGCACCTTGATCTTCACCTGGGGGTATTTTTGCATCAGCGCCCGGACCGACTGTTCAATCAGCGGTCCGGCCAGGGTGCCGGTCACCACATCCATGCTGTGGGGCAGTACCAGGCCGGGGTAGTTTTCCAGTTCTTCCAGGAAGGTATCGTGGTAAAGACGCCACATGCCCACGCCATCTTCCAGCTGCGCAAAGTCATCGTAGAATTCCGCCCCGGGCAGTTCCCGTCCAGCCGTCAGATACCATTCGTCGCTGGGGTATACAATGCTGCGGCCGTACTCATCGCGGCAGCGGTAACTGTATTCCTCCAGAATCGCCAGCGTTTCCGCAGCAGAGGCCTGGTCGTAGGCCTGCAGCTTGAACAGGCCTTTGCGATAGGCCGTCACACCGGCCGGCACCACCGCAATGCTTCCCACCTGAGGCCGCAGGGCGAGCAGATCATCCAGCGTCCGGCGCAGCTCGTCGCCGTCATTGATACCGCGGCACAATACCAGCTGACAGTTCAGGTCAATGCTGCCCGCAGCCAGTTTGGGAAGATATTTCAGCACTTCCCCGCCGCGTTTGTTGGCGAGCATCCGGATGCGCAGCTGCGGATTGGTGGTGTGCACCGAAATAAAGATGGGGCTGATGTGCATCTCGATAATGCGATCAATCTCCCGGTCGCTCAGGTTGGTCAAAGTAATATAGTTGCCAAACAGGAAAGAAAGCCGCTCGTCATCATCTTTAAAATACAGCGGTTCCCGCATACCGGGCGGCAGCTGGTCGATAAAGCAGAACATGCAATGGTTGGCGCAGCTGTGCTTTTCGTCTCCCAGATAGGTTTTGAAATTGCAGCCGAACGGTTCGTACTCCCCTTTTCTGACCTGCAATATCTTATGCTGTTCCTGCTCACAGACTTCCAGGGAAAACTGTGCCGGCGTGGTATAGAACTGATAATCCAGTGCGTCGCCAAGGGGATGCCCGTCAATGGCAAGCAGAGCACAGCCCTCCCCGATGCCCAGTTTCCGGGCCGGCGAATTTTCATCCACTGAAGTCACATACAATGCCATGGTTCCGGCCTCCTCTCCTGCAGTCTGCTGTAATAAAAATGGGGAAGGCATCGCCCTCCCCTAGCAAGAAGCTTACGCTTCCTTCTTGATGACTTCCTGGCCTTTGTAGTAGCCACACTTGCCGCAAACCTTATGGGGAACCTTCAGTTCGCCACACTGCGGGCACTTCACCAGCGTCGGCGCCTCCAGTTTCCAGACATTAGAGCGACGTTTGTCGCGGCGGGCTTGAGAATGCTTTCTCTTGGGTACGATAGCCATAATCGGACACCTCCTTGGTGAAATTCAACTGAGCAGTTGTTTTAATATGCTAAGCCGTGCATCTGCAGGGGCAGCATTGTCTGTCGGTTGGCAGGTACATCCTGCCGCCTTCTTCTTGCCGCAGATGGGGCATAGGCCTTGGCAATCGGGACTGCAAAGCAGCACCGTGGGGACCTCAAAAATCAGTTCCTGAAAGACCAGTTCTTCGAGGTCTAGACAGCCTTTTTCCTGGCAGGGCAATTCAAAATCAGGATCTTCCACATCACGCATCCGAACGTTGTATTCCCGCTCAAATGCATACTCTCTTTGAATCGGCTCCAGACAACGTGCACACTCGGCGTGGATTTGTGCCTTTACACACAACAGCAACGCCGCGCCAACAGCGGTGGGCGTTGCCGTAAAATCGCACTCTGCCGGAGCAGCCAGCGTGTAGCCGCCAAAGTCCGCCTGTGAAAGATCCGCCAGGAAATGCACTTTATAAGGCACTCTGGCGTTTTCCAGAAAGGATCGCAGATCAAATTGCATAGTACACCTCAAAAGGTTGCTTAAATAGTATACACAAGTGGCAGGGGCTTGTCAACAAGAAAACCGCAAAAAGTTGCGATTTTTTTCGCTTTTTTCGCAAAAAACAGGGCGGGAAAGCCACTTCCCCGCCCTGTCCTCTTCCACGATGGGTCGTTTATGCTCAGATCACGTACTTTTTCAGATCCTGAGGCAGCTCGTCTGCATTGGCAGAAACCGTAACCACGACCTCAATGTTCTCGGTGATCTTGTCAATGGCCTTCAGAACCTTGTCCGCAGCTTCCAGATCGTGATCGATGATCCGAAGGATGCCGTCGATGAACAGTTCGGTGATATCATAGTTGCCAGCCAGCACACCGGCCACAAAGCCGTACAGCATATCGGCACCGACGACGCCATACTCGTCCACATCCACCAGGCGGGCGGCGTGATTGATTTCGGTGGTGAGCTTCATGCACTTTTCGATCACCACGATGTTGCCGGAAGTGGTCTTGGTCGCCTTGTCGATCATGTCAATCATGGTCTTGGTCTTCCCAGAGCCTTTGGTTCCAACAATCAGTTTCAGCATAAGGGGGTACCTCCTTTATCCGTAGGCGCCTCACGGCGCGAGTTTCCATCAGTCCTGCAATTTGGTTTCCAGTTCCACCTTGCGGTCCTCATAACCGGGCTTGCCCAGCAGCGCGAACATATTCTTTTTGTAGCTTTCCACGCCGGGCTGGTCGAAGGGATTCACGGACAGCAGATAGCCGGACACTGCGCAGGCTTTCCAGAAGAAGTAGATCAGCTCGCCGACATCGTGAGCATTCAGCGCATCCACTTCAATGATGCCCAGGGGCACACCGCCATCGGTATGGGCCAGGATCGTGCCTTCCATCGCCTTGCGGTTGACCACACTCATATTCTGCTCAGCCAGGAAGTTCAGACCATCGAAATTGCCTTCCAGCGGCTCGATGTAGAAATCCTCCCGGGTGTTCTTCACGTCCACGTAGGTCTCGAACATCACGCGGCTGCCGTCCTGCAGGAACTGGCCCATGGAATGCAGATCCGTGGAGAAGATGCAGGAAGTGGGCATCAGGCCCTTCTGGTCCTTGCCCTCGCTCTCGCCGAACAGCTGTTTATACCATTCATTCATCATCGTGAAGTCCGGCTCAAAGCAAGCCAGCGTCTCCACACTCTTACCCTTGCGGTACAGGATATTGCGGGTCATGGCATAGCGATACGCGTCGTTATCCATGCTGCACTTGCCGAACTTTTCACGGCCGTCAGCGGCGCCCTGCATCAGTTCGTCGATATCAATGCCGGCACAGGCAATGGGCAAAAGGCCCACGGCGGTCAAAACGGAATACCGTCCGCCCACATCGTCCGGCACCACAAAGGTCGGCCAGCCCTGTTCATTGGCCAGCTGCTTCAGGGTACCCTTAGCACGGTCGGTAGTGGCGTAAATGCGCTTGTTGGCCTCCTCAGGACCGACAGAGTCTTCCAGCAGCTTACGCAGCACGCGGAACGCCAGCGCCGTCTCGGTGGTCGTGCCGGACTTGGAGATGACGTTGATGGAGAACCGTTTGCCCTTGGTCAGCTTGATGATATCATTCAGCGCCGTGGGCGAGATGGTATTGCCGCAGAAGTAAATCTTCAGCCCGTCATCCAGTTCATTGTGGTACAGGCCACGGACGGCCTCCACCACGGCACGGGCGCCCAGATAGGACCCGCCGATGCCCGCCACCAGCAGCACGTCGGAATCCGAACGGATCTTTTCCGCCGCTGCCTTGATACGGGCAAACTCTTCCTTGTCATAAGTAACAGGCAGGTCAAGCCAGCCCAGGAAATCATTACCGAATCCGGTTTTGGTTTCCAGTTGCTTATGGGCCAGCTCGACCTGCGGATAAATTGCCTCATATTCCTCGGGACGAATGAACTTTGCCAGATGTTTTCCATTGAATTTGACAGCCATCGTATGCCCCTCCTTTATGTTTTGATTGTCTTCATGATACCGTTTTGCGTCGGTATTGTCAAGCAAATGTCCAGTATTTTTTTCGACTTTTTCATGAAGATTGCACAAATTAGACAGCAGATAAGGCAAGACTCTGCGCCAAAAGCCCGAAACAATACCCAAAACTCAACGCCTCTACGTCCTGCGCCGCTGTAATGGAAAATGTTTGCAAATCGGTTTCGCCGCTTTTCCAGTGTACCGTTCCCACCGGCGTGCCTGCAGCGACAGGGGCCTGCAGTGTCTGGGGCAATTCCACTTCCACATGAAGTTGTTCGCCCTGTCCTTTGGGCACAAGGCATTTCTGCGGGTTCTCATATTGCAGCGCAACCGCATCAGACGTTCCGCGGGTCACCGGCAGTTCCTGCGGTGCGTCGGCGGGCAGTTCGGCCGTCACATTTTCGTAGTTGGCAAAACCGTAATCCAGCAAGGTCGTTGCGGCCTCAAAACGTTCCTTTCCGGAGGCAGACCCAAGAACCACAGCAATCAGCCGCAAGCCGTTGCGTTCGGCGCTGGCCGAAATACATACCCCCGCCTTGCTGGTCGTTCCGGTCTTGAGCCCGGTAATTCCCGAATAACTCTTCAGCAGTTTGTTCGTATTGACAAGCTGTGTGGCGCCATCCCGCAGCGTATCGGTCCAGATAGAGCAATAGTCCCGCACCTCTGTGTGGTGGAGCAGCATTTCGCGGCTCATGATTGCCACATCCCGCGCGCTGGAAAGATGCCCCTCCTGGTCCAGTCCGCAGGCATTTTCAAAATGGGTGGAGGTCATGCCCAGTTCTGCTACCCTGTCATTCATCATCTGCACAAAGGCAGGCTCACTGCCCCCCACGAATTCTGCCACCGCCACAGCGGCATCGTTGGCGCTGGACACACAGATGGCCTTGAGCATATCGTTGAGCGTCATCTGTTCGCCCGGTTCCAGCCAGATCTGACTGCCGCCCATGCTGTAGGCATGTTCGCTGACAGGTACCACATCATCCAGATGGATTTTCCCTTCTTCCAGTGCCTGGAATGTCAGAAGCAGGGTCATCACCTTGGTGATGGAGGCAATGGGCCGCTGTTCATCCGCATTTTTTTCGTACAGCACCGTGCCGGAATCCTCATCCACCAGGATCGCCGCCTGACACGGCAGATCAAAATCACGGGTTCCTGCCGGTGTGATCGCCTGCACAGCCGGCTGATTTTCTGCCGGAACCATCTCGGCTGAATCCGTTTCGGCGTATGCCCGCAGCACCGAGAACAGCACCAGTGCCAGGCACAAAAGTATGGTCACGGTCCGCTTTTTCATCGCAACAACACCCCCGCTGCCAATTGACTTTGTTTAAGGCTATGCGAGGCGTTTCGGTTTTAGTATTGCGCTTTTATGCCGTTTCCATTATAATAGTGGCGCTATTGAACACTTTTGATTGTAAAGGAACCATCACCATGCGGGTAACATTTTACACCTTGGGCTGCAAGGTAAATCAGAACGAAACCGGTGCACTGGCACAACTGTTTGAAGAAAGCGGCTATACCGTTGTTCCCAATGAGGAGCCGGCGGATGTCTATGTGGTCAACAGCTGTACCGTAACCAACTTCGGCGACCAGAAAAGCCGGAAATGGTTGCGGCGTGCCAAGCGGGAGAATCCCGGCGCTGTCACGGTGTTGACCGGCTGCTATCCGCAGGCCTTTCCCGAGGAAGCCGCCGCCATCGCGGAAGCTGACGTAGTCACGGGATCCGGCAACCGCCGTTCGATCCTGCAGGACGTGCAAACCGTACTCAGCGGAGAGCAGGAGCGTGTGGTGGATATTCGCCCGCACGTAAAAGGCGAACGTTTTGAAGAGCTTCCCATGGACAAATTTGCCGAGCATACCCGTGCGTTTGTCAAGGTGGAAGACGGCTGTAACCGGCACTGCGCCTATTGTGTCATTCCCCGCGCCCGCGGCCCGGTGCGCAGCCGTACGGAAGCCAGCATTCTGGAAGAACTGCATCGCCTGACCGACGCCGGTTACAAGGAGATCGTCCTGACTGCCATCAGCCTGCCCAGTTACGGTACAGACAACGGCACCAGCCTGGTGGAGTTGGTGGAGAAAGCCGCAGCGGTCCCGGGCGTGGAACGGTTGCGCCTGGGCAGCCTGGACCCCGATATGCTGCATGACGAGGATATACTGCGTCTTTCCCGGGTGAAAAAGCTCTGCCCCCAGTTCCATCTGAGCCTGCAAAGCGGTTGTGACAAAACGTTGCGGGCCATGCGGCGCCCCTATACCACAGCCCAGTTTGCCGAGATTGCCGATAAGCTCCGCCGCGCCTTCGGCCCGGAAAATGTCAGCTTCACCACCGACGTGATTGTAGGTTTCCCGGGAGAGACCGAGGAGGATTTTGAGGCAAGCATGGCCTTTGTCACTGGGCAGTGCTTTCTGAAAGTCCACGTATTCCCCTATTCCCGCCGCGAGGGCACTCCTGCCTTTGATTTTCCCGACCAGATTCCGGAGCACGAAAAAGAAGACCGCAGCCACCGGATGACTGCCGCTGTAGAAGCGGTCCGCGCCGAGGAGGCCACCCGGATGCAGGGCCGTATTGCCGAGGTGCTGCTGGAAACGCCGCTGTCCGCCACCCTGTTCACCGGCTACACCAAGCAGTACCTGCCGGTACTGGTCACAGCGCCCGGATACCATACCGGGGATATTGTCAAGGTGACACTGGGCTCCTGGGATGGAAAGCGCAGCCGTGCGGAACTCACTCGATAACAGTCCGCCATTACCATATCAAATAAAGATTCATCCGTATGCAGGGAAAATAATTTATATTTTCCCTGTTTTTTGTTGTCCGGGCCCTTGCCAAACGACCGCCTTTTTGGTAAAATTTTAACAGGAGCGGTTGTCCCCGCCCCGCCACCATGATTGGGAGAAATCGGAGCAAACAAAAAGGAGCAATCACAATGAGAGGTATTTACACCCCCGTCACGGATATCCGTCGCAAGGTGTTCACCGAAGTCGCACGCATGGCGTACGAAGTCAATGAAATGTCCGACTACGCACATCTGCTGCGTGAACTGCCCTACAAGATCATTCCCGGCGAGGAAGGCTCTCTGCGCAGCAGCATCTTCCTGGAGAGAGCGATCATCTCGGAGCGTATTCGTCTGGCCATGGGCCTTTCGCTGCGTCCCCTGGACGAAAGTGTTCCGGCCACGGAAGGTCTGGAGCACAGTGTCATCGCGGACAAGTACTATGAACCGCCGCTGATCAACGTCATCAAGTTCGCCTGCAACCGCTGCCCTGAAAAGATCATCAAGGTTACAGGCATGTGCCAGGGCTGTCTGGCTCATCCCTGCCAGGAGGTTTGCCCCAAGCACGCCATCAGCTTCCGCAATGGCAAGAGCCATATTGACCAGAGCCTCTGTGTGAAGTGTGGCCGCTGTGTCAACAGCTGCCCGTACAGCGCGATCGTCAAGACCGAACGGCCCTGCGCCGCTGCCTGCGGCATGGGCTCCATCCATTCCGACCAGTACGGACGCGCGGACATCGACTACGACAAGTGTGTCTCCTGCGGCATGTGCCTGGTCAACTGCCCGTTCGGCGCCATTGTGGACAAGGGCCAGATCTTCCAGCTGGTTCAGTCCATCAAGCGCGGCGACAAGGTAGTCGCCATCGTGGCTCCCGCTTTTATCAATCAGTTCCCCGGCATGACTCCCTCCAAACTGAAGGAAGGCATGCGGATGCTGGGCTTCTGTGACGTGGAAGAAGTTGCTATCGGCGCCGACCTGTGCACCATCGATGAGGCCAACGACTTCATGGAAGAAGTTCCCTCCAAGCACCCCTTCATGGGCACTTCCTGCTGCCCGGCCTGGAGTGTTATGGCCAAGAAGCTCTTCCCTGAGTATGCCGATTGCATCAGCATGACGATGACCCCCATGGTGCTGACCGCCCGTCTGATCAAGAAAGAACGCCCGGATGTGCGCATCTGCTTCGTCGGTCCCTGCTCCGCCAAAAAGCTGGAAGCCAGCCGCCGTTCGGTACGCAGTGAGGTGGACTTTGTCCTGACCTTCGAAGAATTGATGGGTCTGTTTGAGGCCAAGGAGGTCAACTTCGATTTCCTGCCTGATAACCCGGAGGATTCTTTCCAGAGCGCCAGTGCCGATGGTCGTGGCTTCGCTGCATCGGGTGGCGTTGCCCAGGCCGTGGTCAACGCCATCAAGAAGATGGATCCTGACCGCGAGGTAAAGGTAGCCAGTGCACAGGGTCTGGCGGACTGTCGCAAGATGATGATGATGGCGAAAGCCGGCAAGTACAACGGCTATCTGCTGGAAGGCATGGCCTGCCCGGGCGGCTGCATTGCCGGTGCCGGTACGCTGGCCGATCCCGCCAAGAGTGCGGCGATGCTGAACAAGTACAAGAACGAAGCAAAGATGAAGAACTCCACGGAGACTCCGTACAAGGACTCCATCAGCCTGCTCAAGTATTGATTGCGTAACAAAAGAAGTCCTGCGCGTAAAGCGCAGGACTTCTTTTTTATTTATGATATTTCATACCCGCGTTGATGGTGCAGGCACGATACAGCTGCTCAGTCATCACCAGGCGCGCCAGCTGATGCGGCAGCGTGATGCGTCCCAAGCTGATTCTTGCCTGTGCAGCCCGCTTGACGCGCTCATCCAAGCCGTGTGAGGAGCCTATCACAAAGGCCACATCGCCTGCACCGCTGCCCGCACGCTGCGCCAAAAGTTCCGCCAGTTCCTCACTGGAGATCTGTTTGCCTTCCACGCAAAGCGCTACCAGGTAGGCACCTTTGCGGACCGCATGCAAAATGGCCTCGCCCTCTTTCTCCAAGGCCTTGGCAATCTGCTTTTCGCTCGCATTTTTGTCTGCAATGGTCACTTCCGGGAGTTCTACAATGCGGAAATTGCAAAAGCCTCCCAGCCGTTTCTGATACTCTGCCACCCCGGCCGCGAAATAGCTGGCATTGAGTTTTCCGATGCAAATCAAATCTATATTCTGCATACTCTGCCCCCCGCCTTAGAACTCCAGGAAAGGACTGATGTCATTGCGCGTCTGTGCCTGCACAACCACGTCACGTCCAGGCTGAATACCGGCTGCAAGCAGCACGTTATACACGGTGGTCAGCGCCAGTTCCGGAGAGTTGTTGGTCTGGCTCAGATGGCAAAGGGCAAATTTCTTGCAGCCTTCCTGGATCAGGTCCAGAATCGCCGCCGCGCACGCTTTGTTATCCAGATGCCCGCGGTCGCTGGCAATACGTTTTTTCAGATAGTAGGGATAGGGCCCGCCATGAAGGCTGAAGGCGTCATAATTGGCTTCCAGCGCCACAAGGTCACACCCCATAAGGTTATCCTCCACCACCGGTGTAAGAACGCCCAGGTCTGTGGCGATAGCCATACGATGCTGGTCAGGTGTCACAATCCTATACCCACAGCAGGGCACGTCATGACTGGTGGGAAAAGCTGTCACACGGAACGGTCCCACATCCATGGTCTGACCGCCGTCCACAGCATTGCACTCCACCGCCGGCGGCAAAGTGCCCCGTGATTCCAGGACATCCAATGTGTCTGCGCGCGCGTACACGGGCACAGGATATTTTTTGAGAAAGGTGTCCAGCCCGGCAACGTGATCGGAGTGTTCATGCGTAATCAGAATACCGGCGCAGTCCCCAATGGTCAGGTCCAGTTTGCGCAAGGCAGACAGAGTGGTCCGGCAACTCTTGCCCATATCCACCAGAAGATACGTACGGTCCTGCAGGATCAGGCCACAATTGCCGGAAGACCCTGAATACAGAGTGGTAAATAAAGCCATAGAAGTATTTTCCTTTTTACTATACGGCCATAAAAAGTGGGCCGCCGTCGGGCGGCCCACTGACCTTGATCAGATAGCGCGGGTAATGGCATTCGCCGGAATCTCCACACGACGGATATCCGCTCCCAGGAGTTGCAGCTTCTCCACGATGTTTTCATAACCGCGTTCAATATGGATTGTCTCGTCGATCTCGCTCACGCCTTTGGCAGCCAAAGCAGCCACCACCATCGCGGCACCGGCACGGAGGTCGGTTGCCCGCAGCGGTGCAGGACGCAGTTCTTTCACACCTTCAATGACGGCGACCTGTCCATCCACCTGAATGTTGGCACCCATGTGAATCAGTTCATCCACATAGCGGAACCGATTTTCCCAGATCCCTTCTGTAACAATGGAAGTACCTTCCGCCAACGTAAGCAGCGCTGTCATCAGCGGCTGCATATCGGTGGGAAAACCGGGATGCGGCATCGTCTTGACCTTCAGCGGTTTCAGCGTACCGGTGCGGGTGATCCGCAGAGCGTCATCATACTCCTGAATGGAACAACCCGCCGCCCGCAATTTGGCGGTGATGGGTTCCAGATGCTTGGGGATAATATTGTGCAGCATCACATCACCTTTGGTGATTGCTGCGGCGACCATGTAACTGCCAGCCTCAATCTGGTCGGGAATGATGGCATAATTGCAGCCATGCAAACTTTTGACACCATGGATTTTGATCACATCGGTGCCGGCGCCATGCACATCAGCCCCCATCATATTGAGGAAATTGGCCAGGTCCACAATATGCGGCTCGCGCGCCACATTTTCGAGGATGGTCGTGCCTTCTGCCAGCACAGCGGCCAGCATGGCATTCATCGTGGCGCCCACCGAAACCGTATCAAAGAAAACATGGGCACCCACCAGTTTGTCAGCCTTGACGTGAATCTGACCGTATTCCACCGAATCATCCGCACCGAAAGCGGTGAACGCTTTCAGATGCTGATCGATGGGGCGCGGTCCCAGATTACAGCCGCCCGGCATGGCGACCTGACCGGTCCCGAAACGGCCCAGCAAAGCCCCAAGGAAATAATAGCTGGCACGCATCTGTCGGGACAGTTCGTTGGACACTTCAGTGCAGTCGATATGGGTGGTATCGATTTCATAGGTACTGCGACTGACCATACGGATGCTGGCTCCCAACTCACTGAGAATCTGGAGCGAAGCCATCACATCGCTGATACAGGGCAAATTTTCAATCAAGCATTTATCTGCAGCCAAAATCGTGGCAGGCAAAATGGCCACCGCAGCGTTTTTGGCACCGCCGATGTTCACATCGCCATGCAGCGGGTTTCCCCCGCGGATCACAAATTTTTCCAAATGTAGCTCTCCTTTGTGCGGTACACCGACAGGACAATATATCCGTCAGCATACCTTTGCACACTTTGCTTTATTATACACCATTGCACGCTATTTGAAAAGCGTTCCTCATTATGAATGCAAAAACTTTGTGAAAAATAGCCAGCATTCTACGGTGTACAGCCACTTTTTTAAGCGGGCTTACATATTGGGGAACAAGGTCTGGGCACTGAACAGGCTGCCGTTATAGAACATTTCAAAGTGGCAATGGTTACCGGTCGAGTTGCCGGTGGAACCCACTTCGCCGATCTTATCGCCCTGTGCGACCGCCTGGCCCTGGGTAACCGAAATGGCAGACATGTGTCCGTACAGTGTCTTATAGCCGTTGCCATGGTCAATTTCCACGTAGTTGCCGTAGGAATAATGCCAGCCTGCCGCCACGACCGTGCCGGAATCCGACGCAATAATTGTGGTTCCGTAGGCGGCACAGATATCCGCGCCACGGTGTCCGCTGCTCATCCAGCGGCTCACGTAGGTGTAATTGGGCACCGGCCAGATAAAGCTGCCCGAACCGATCTGGGCGACCATACCGCTCTTCAGCCGTGTGCCGGTCACGGTGATTTCCGGGACCGCCGCCTTGGTTACCGTATAGGAAATTGCCTGCCGGTCCGTGACAACGCCATCAATCATGGTGACTTCGTAGGTGACATCCTCCGAACCGTCCTCGCCATCCTGAAGCGTTACAACCTTGCCGAAATCATACTCCGAAGAATCCGAATTCTGCGTCTCAAAGGGAATGGCCACCGTTTCCGTTTCCCGGCGTACCACTTTGACTTTGAGCAATTCCGCCGAAGCCGCGCCGGTAATAAGTTCGGTACCGGCATCCACTTCCTGATCCAGCGACAGCAGCTGGGGGTTCATCTGCGCCAGAGAATCAAAAGAAACACCGGTGGCATCCACAATGCTCTGCACCGTATCGCCGTCCACCGCCGTATAGGTCTTGATTCCGGACCCGGCGTTCAGTTCGTTGATGATATCCGAATAAGAACTGATGGACTCATTCAGATACACGCCATCCATCAAGCGGATCTCATGGGCAAAGGCCGTATACACAGAGGAATCGGTGGGATCCTCATACGGCTCCTTGATGCTTTCCAGGTAAGCCCGAAGATGATCGCCCTCGGTGGTAACAAACCGCAGTTCGCCATCAATGTACACAGCGGTGGCATCGATAATCTCATCGCTGGCTGTGCGCAGAATGGCGTTGGCGATTTCGCTCTCGGTCATCGTCTGGCCGGAAATAGCCAGTGTATAGGTCGGTGACACATCCCACTGGGTATCCGGCACATTTGCGCCACTCTCCACAAGCATACTCTTGGCGGTGTTGATACGGGACTGCACATCGTCGCGGGCGTTTTCAAAGACCTGTTCGTTTGCCACATAGCCTACGCTCTCACCGTTCACCTGAACGTTCAGTACAAACCGCAGGTTGAGCCCGTTGCGGACAACCACAACCAGCGCGACCGCTGCCAGCGCCGGCAGGAAATAGGTGATCGCGTTCCAGACGATGGGGTAGTATTTCTTCACACCACGCCGGAAATACTGCATCTTGGCCGCGCGGATCTGCCCGGCATCCTCTTCCTCCAGCTGATTCGGAAGTTCACGGATGTGGCGAAGGCCGGAAGCCATCCTTGTGAAGGGGCTGGTCAGGTCCTCCACAAAGGTGAGGATTCCCAGCACAAACGGCCGCACGATCAGCAGCAACAGGTTCCCGATGGTTGCCGCGATAGCCCCCACAATACCGCGCAGCTTCCGCCAGGCACAGACGCCTGCATACTCGGCCCAAAAACCGACCATGTACAAGAAATCGCCGACGATATATGCATAAGGAATTTTTTCAAACACGCCCGACATATGGCGGTGACGCTTGTCCCTCTTTTTTTTGCGGTGCATGGAACGCACCGTCCGCTTGCAGCGCCAGTCATCCAGACGCTGCGACAGACCGCTTTTCTTTTTCTGATTGGGTTGTTTATCAGTCTGGGTGGAATTCAATGTACGGGGTCTCCTTTCCGCGTCAGAACGTGGTCAAGACTAGGCGATTGCGTTCGGATCGAGAAGTTCAGAACTGCTCCAGCGACCATCCGTCAAGCAGATGTTCAGCCTGCGCCAACGCTTCCATATCCAATGGCATCGGGCAGGATACCCGAATCGTCTCCCGGGTGACCGGATGAACGAAATGCATCACACCGCAGTGCAGGGCATGCCGCCCGATCCGCTGCGCAGTCCCGCCGTAGAGGGTATCCCCCGCCAGCGGATGACCAATGTACGCCATGTGCACGCGGATCTGATGCGTCCTTCCTGTGCAGGGCCTGCACGCCACCAGGCTATAATCGGAACTTGCGGCCAGTACCGTGTACTCTGTCAGGCTGTACTTGCCGTCGGGCGTTACACAGCGGCCGATAATGGAATCGCCTCGTCTGCCTATAGGTGCCTCCACCCGCCCCGGTCCCAGCGGCAGGGACCCTTGCACGATTGCCAGATAACATTTGGACACCTGCCCTGCCAGAAGCGGAGCAGCAAAAGCATTCTGTGCGCACAGCACAAGGCCGCTGGTATTTTTATCGATCCGGTTGACGGGACGGAACACACCACTTTTTCCCTGGCTCTTCAGATAATATATCCAGCCATTGGCCAGAGTATGGTCCGGATAATTCAAGGTGGGATGGACTGCCAGACCGGCAGGCTTATTCAGCACCGCGGCAAATTCATCCTCAAATACAATGGATAAAGGAATCGGCTGTGGCGTCACGCTGGTAGCAGGTTCCGGCGGCAAAGCAAAGGTGATCCATTGACCGGCATGAACGATCTGATCGGTATGTATCGACCGTCCATCGGCAAAAAAGCCCTGCCCCATATGCTTGACTGACTTGATCAGCCCGGCGGTCACGCCGCAGGTACGCAAGAAAATCCCCAGGCGCATGCCTTCGGACTCAGGTGGCACGACATAACGCAGTTCCATTATCCCGTGCGTCCTCCTTTTGTACCCATATAGGGTCATTATAGCACAAAGGCTTCGGTGATGCAAACCCAATGTTTGGGCATCCAGAAACAACAAAAAGCGGCACACCCGCGCCGTAACGCTGCGGGTATGCCGGAACGTTCAATAAAAACGACTGGACCGTAAGCCGGGTTCTGTATCAAACGACGATCTATCTTGGCCTTGCGTCGCCGCAAGGCTCACGCCATCACCGGGACGCGCGAGGCTCCGCATAATGTCCCATACGGATGTTGCTTCAAGCAGGGTTTACATAGCCGCAAAGTCGCCAGTGCGCTGGTGAGCTCTTACCTCGCCTTTCCATCCTTACCGCGTAAAAACGCGGCGGTTTCTTTCTGTTGCACTATCCCTGGGGTCACCCCCGGCTGCCGTTAGCAGTTGCCATGCCTCTGTGAAGCCCGGACTTTCCTCAGGCAGTTCTTGCGAACTGTCCCGCCGCCGTATGTTCCACTCGTTTTCGGCTTAGTATAGCATAAAATTCCATCCTTGGCAAGTGTCATAAGAGCAGTTGCAAGAGCAGCAGCACAATGACGCCAGGCACTCCCAACACCACACAGACAAAACCTGTAAAGCGGTTCAGCGGAAGCACAACCCCTGTGACCGGCTCCAGCAGAGCCAGCACCGCCAGAGCCCCCAGACCGCAGAGTGCACCACTCAACAGAGCCCTGACAGGGTGGCGCTGGCGGGCAGCGCAGCGGCCAATCACCACCAGAGCAGCCCCGGCACCTGCCAGCCACCAATTGGTCATGGATCTTCACCTCCCGCACGCAGCAGACGCAGCAGGGCACGGCACCGGCATATCAGGGCTGCATGCTGATAGGTCAGCTGTTCAATGTAAAACGGGTCCTGCGCCTCTCCAAAAGCTGCCTCGTTGGCGCGCAGTGCCTGCATTGTTTCCTTGAGTTCCTCCTGTGCCGCGCGTCGCTCCTTTTCCTGTCGGGTCATTCGTTTCAACACAGGCCTCTCCCCCATCTCACAGCAAAATACAGATCAGTCCGTCACAACCTTCATTGATGATCCGCTCCAGTGTCACCTGCAGACGGTTCCTCGCCTCCTGCGGCATGTGCAGCAGTTTGGCCTGCACGCCCTCGCTGACCAGCTCATTGAGACTTTTCCCAAAGATATTGGTACTCCACAGTTTGCCGGGGTCTGTTTCAAAATCCGCCAGCAGGCTTTTGATCAGTTCCTCCCCCTGCTGTTCACTGCCCACTGTGGGCGAAAGTTCCGTATGGATGTTGGCACGCATGATATGCAAACTGGGGGCGCTGGCCGACAACCGTACGCCATATTGTCCCCCTTGCCGCACAATCTCCGGCTCTTCCAGGGTCAGTTCATCGATTCCCGGCATGACAATGCCGTAGCCTGTCGCCTCTACCTGATCCAGCGCCGATTTGATTTTGTCATAGGCTCTTTTGGCTCGTGCCAGACTCACAACACAGGGCAACAGGCTGGCCTCATCCACAATCTCCAGGCCGGTCTGCTCGCCCAGGATACGGTAGAAGATATCCGGCGCGATACCCGTGTTGATACGCACACTGCCGGTGGCCAGGTCCATTCCCGTGAGTGCAGTACTCACAATATATTCGCAATCCAGCTGCGGCCGCTGTCCTGCCACATCCCCCATCTTATGGACGGTTTCTGCGTAGTTCAGCATCGCCGTATACACGGCACTTTGCAGCCAGTGTCCCGGCTCCAGCATCGTCACCCAGCTCGGCATCTGCACGGCAATTTCCCGCACCGGGAATTCATACAGCAGTTTTTGCAGCAGCCGGTCCACTGTCTCCGCCGTCATCGTCAGACAGTTGATGGGAAATACCGTGTGGTGATACCAGTCTGCCATGCGGGCGGCCAGCTGCTGTGCATCGTCAGACTCCGGCTCGGCACAGTTCAGCAAAATGATGTAGGGCTTGCCGATGGCATCCAGCTCCGCCACGATCCGCTGTTCCGCCTCCTGATAGGCTTCCCTCGGCAGGTCCGCCACCGAACCGTCGGTGGTAACCACCACGCCCACCGTGGCATGCTCCCGGATCACCCGGCGGGTTCCCGTCTCGGCCGCCAGGTCGAAGGGCACCTCATGGTCATACCAGGGGCTTTTGACCAGGCGCGGTGCATCGTTTTCTTCATGTCCCAACGCACCCTCGACCATGTAACCCACACAGTCAATCAGGCGGGCACGGAAACTGCCGCCGCCGGACAGCTCAATATTCACGGCTTTTTCCGGGATGAACTTGGGTTCGGTGGTCATGATAGTGCGCCCGGCCGCAGATTGAGGCAATTCATCGTTGGCTCGGGCCCGCAGCGCCTCGTTCTGAATATGCGGCAGCAGCATCAGTTCGGAGAACCGCTTGATGAACGTGCTCTTGCCGCTGCGCACCGGTCCCACCACGCCAAGGTAGATATCCCCGCCGGTACGCTGTGCAATGTTCTGGTAGATTTGTTCCTGGGTCACAGTCGTTCCTCCTTTACAGCGCCGCCGGAATCAGCAGACACGCTGTTCCCGTGGCCAGATCCTGAGGGGCCTGGCCATCCGTATCCAACCGATTTGCCTCCACAAGTTCCTTTGCCCGCGCATGGTAGCGTTTGGCAATGTCAAAGATCCGTTCCCCTGCCTGGGCATAGTAAATATACAGGGCCGGGCCATCCTTGCCCTCCGCGTACTCTTCACCCAGCTCCACTTCGCACAGTGCTTCACAGTTCACCGCCTGCAGCAGCATACCCTGGGTGGAAATTTCCAATTCCACACGGAGCCGCCCTCCGATTTTGGAACTGGATACTTTGGACACACAAGCCCCCATACAGGCCACCGCATCTGCGGTCTCTCCGGGCCAGCTTTGCTGGGTCTGCCAGGTAAACGGTTTATCATAGCAGGTCAGTTCCCCGCGCACATCCGCGCAAAAGACATGGGCCGTTCCCTTTCCCTGCAGAGAGATAGCTGAACCGCCTTCTTTTTGTTCCTGCACCGGAACAGCCGCCCCCAGGCTGACAAAACATCCTTTGACGGTGACCTGCGGATCCGGCAGGTCATCCTCCAGGACGACATCAATTTTCCCCTGCAGATCCGTTGCCGTATCCAGCAGCTTGCAGACCGTCTGAACCGTCTGCGTCTGGCAGACCGTCGAGTAGGCATCCGCCACCACCGTACAAACCGCCCTGTGCCACGCCTCCAGGTGCAGCTTCCAGGAAACGTTCAGGGCCGATTCGCCGCTTGCATCCGCCGCCGTGAGCGTGCAGGCCTGAACCCGTCCCCAGGCAATACAGGTATCTTCTTCTGAGGCTCCCGCCAGCTCAACGGTCTGCTGTACGGGAATTTCCTTTTGCCGCACTTCCAGTTCTTCAGAATCTGCCGCCTGGTAACATACCTGCATCTGCAAAGTGCCCTGCACACTGGCCTGGCCCGTTTGCATTGTGATGCCGGTCAAGGAGAAACAGCCTGTGATATCCAATACGGCTTCACCTGCATCAGGAATCTGCAGGGTAGTTTCGGCGGTAAGCGTTTTTTCTTCGGCGTAAACCCGCTGCAGTCCATCCAGCTCTCTTGTGCGCTGCTCAATGCCGCAGTCCGCCAGCGAGGTCAGCAGTTCACATTCCTTACGAAGTACCGCCGCTCCGCACAGAATGTAGGCACCTCTCAGATCAATGCGGTGCTCACTGACGGCCCTGCAATTGCAGTATTCTGTTTCTCCCCAGATCTGGGCGGGGCCTTCTGCACTGGAGCCTTCCGGGAGCTCGGCCGACTTTTCAAATGCAAATTTCTGTTCCGTACGGTACAATCGGCAGCCAGGTTCTTCGCTCTGATAATAGACGGTACAGCGAAGATACCCTTCCACATGCCAGCGGCCCGATGCTACCTGGTTTTGCAGAACCACCGGTTCGATCAGGCATTTTACGATCTTGAACACGGCCGGCAGATAATCCGGGATCAGGATCTCTGTTTCCACCGGCAGTTCCAGCCGTGTTTCCCAACGGCCTCCATAGGCAGCTATGGTGTCTTTAAACACCTTGAGTTCCATGTGTATTGCCCCTTTCCATTCATCGCTTGGTTGCTGTCTGGTGCATGTATATGCGGCAGGGCAAAAAAATAACCCCTGCCATGGGGCAGGGGTATTGCAAAAAAGGTTTCAGACTTTGAACGCCGCACGAAGCAACCAGCGCAGCGCGCGCGGGCAGCGCACCACAACCACATGCATGGCATACACCTTCCTTTCGCTCGGGATGTATGCCATACTATGAAACAATGCCGGCGGGTGTTACCCGTCCGCCCGCGTCAGGACAACCAGGCCATGCCCTGTAGCGCACTCCAGGTGTGCCACAGATTCCGTGAATTCATTGCTTGTGCCCAGCGGGTAATCCAGTTCCGTCAGTGTTGTATCATGCAAAGGATAATAAACACCCCGCAGGTTCACCCCGGTCATCGGAGCGCCCATGGCATACACCGACAAGTACATCCAGTCCTTCCGCTCCAGGACAAGAGGGCGCCCCGGCAATAGATAGTGCATCTCGCTTCTGGCATCCGCCAGGATGGCTTTTGCACCATGCAGCGCCAGATACAGGCCGGTAGAAATGTTGGCAAACATGTGTTCGATTCTGGCACCGCCCAACGCGCCCAGCAGAACCACCTCGTCAAACCCATGCTCCACCAGCCAGCGGGCCGCGTACTGGGTATCGGTATCGTCCTTCACGTGGGGCAGCACAATGGTTTGCCGGTCGGTTTCCGGCTGCGGCGCCGAATCGAAGTCACCGACGATCAGATCCGGGCGAACTCCCAGTCTGGCGGCATTCCGATACCCGGCATCACAGGCCACGATAAAGTCCTGCGGCTGCAGGTAGCTGGCCATCTCCATTCCGATGGGGACCGCTGAAAACACAACGGCACGTTTGCTCATTTTTCCCACTCTTTCCGGGCATTGGCCTCTTCGTACATGGCCAGGTAACTGGCATACCGGGACTTGCTGATGGCTCCCTGTTCCACTGCATCACGCACGGCACAGCCCACTTCGCTGCGATGGGAGCATCCCGTAAACCGGCACTGTCCGAAATGGGGTTCAAACTCCGGGAATGTATGCTGCAGTTCTTCTTTGGGGATGCGGCACAGTTTCTGCGCTTCCAGGCTGGCAAACCCCGGAGTATCAGCCAGTCTTCCGCCGCAGATTTCAAACACTTCCACCTCCCGGGTGGTATGCCTGCCGCGCCCCAGTTTCTGGCTGATCTGTCCTGTCTCCCGTTTGAGTTCCGGAGCCAGGGCATTCAGCAAGGTGGACTTGCCCACGCCGGAGTTTCCGCAAAAGGCACAGAGATGGCCCTTGATATACTGGCGAATCTCATCCAGACCCTCTCCCGATTCGTAGTGAAGAGGAATCAAAGGGATCCCGCTGGTGGCATAGTCCTGGGCAAGCTGATCTGCTGCCGCAAGGTCCGCTTTGGTCACAACCAGCACCGGCTGAACGCCTTTGTAGATGGCTGCTGCGGCCAACTGATCCAGAACCAGTGTGCTGGGGACCGGCTGCGTGGTGCTGGCCACAATGAACAGCACATCCAGATTGGCTACCGGCGGCCGGACAAAAACATTCTTGCGCGGCAGGATCTCTTCGATCATTGCCCCGTCCGCCGACAGCTCCACGTTGTCTCCTGCAACCGGTGTGATGCCGCGCTTGCGGAAAATACCGCGCGCCTTGCATTCCACCACGCCGTCCGGCGTGCGAACATAATAAAAGCCGCCAATGCCTTTGGTAATATAATTCATTGTATTCGTCACTCGTCAGATGGGGTTGCCCTGCGCATCGCAGGCAACGCCATTTTCGTTCACCATGGACCCATCGGGGAACTGGTGGATCTGATGGCTGCCGTCACTGCTCCACCACCAGCTTTCCTGAACGGTACCGTCGGAAGTTGTAGGTGCGGGTGTCTCTGCCGGAGTTTCCGGCACGCCGGTGGATACCACCAGCGTAATGATGGAACTTACCCGGGCTTCCGTGCCAGCTTCCGGATACTGGTTCAGAACGGTTCCGGCAGGCTGATCACTGGCCTGTTCAATTGTACGCACCGAGAAGTTCAGTACCTTCAGATCATTTTTGGCGTCATCCAGGGTCTTGCCGGTGACGCTGGGCACGTAGTTGGTGTTGCTGATCACCGCACGGCTGACGTACAGAATCACCGTGGAGTCGCCTTCCACCGTTTCACCGGCAGCCGGGCTGGTGTAAATTACGGCACCGTTGGCAACGGTATTGTCCTGCATGGGTTTTTGCAGCACATTCAGCCCCATATCCTTCAGGGTCTTCTCGGCATCCTCCGCCACCATGTTCTTGGTCTCGGGGATCGTCACATACTGGGTACCAAGGCTGACCGTCAGGGTGATTTTCTGACCTTCCTTGACCGTACGGCCCGCTTTTGGGTTTTGCCGGATGATCGTACCGGCCGGGTAGGTGGAGTTGTATTCCTCCGCTTCCTGAAGCTTCAGCAGCGTGTTATAATCTGACGCCCGGTATTCGTCCAGTGTCATCCCCACAAAATTGATGATCGTCACATCCGCGCGGTTGGAGAACAGGAGGTTGCTGGAATTGGTGAAAATAAGGTACACAAGGATCGCGGCGCCGATGACAAAAGCCACGGCCATACCGAAGAAAATCGGCAACACGGAGAACGGCTTTTTCTCCTTGCGCACTTTTCTGGAAGACTTGCTGCGTCCCGGGTTGGACGTTCCCGCACGACGGGCTTCCCCTGTGCGGATATTGCCGGCTTTGTTATGAGATTTCACGTTATTTACCACTCGGTTGATATTTTTTTCCGGGTTGTCCTGGGTGTTGCGGTACTCGTACGCAAAACGGGCGGAGGGATTGCGCTTGAAAGCTTCGATGGCCTCCAGCATTTCCTGCGCGCTCTGATACCGCTTGGCAGGATCTTTTTCCATGGCCTTCTCGGTGATCTGACGCAGACCTTCCGGCACATTGGGCGCCACCTGAGCCAGCGGCTTCGCCTTGTCAGAAATCTGCATGATGGCAATGGACACCGCGCCATCTCCATCGAACGGCAGGCGTCCCGAAAGCATCTCGTACAGCATAACGCCCACCGAGTAGATGTCCGTGCGCGCATCCGTCCTGTCGCCTTTGGCCTGTTCCGGGCTGATATAGTGCACCGAACCGATGGCCTTATCGCTGACCGTCTGGCTCTGGGCACGGGAGAAACGGGCAATGCCGAAATCCATCATCTTGATGGAGCCGTCGGCCAGCAGCATGATATTCTGCGGCTTTACATCCCGATGGATGATGCCTTTGGAATGGGCATGCTGCAGCGCCCCCAGAATCTGGGTGGCGAAATGCACCGTTTCCTTCCAGGTCAGTGCACCGCCGCGCTGCTTGAGGTATTCCTTCAGCGTGATACCGTCGACATATTCCATCACGATATACTGGAGTTTATCGGTAACGGAAACATCGTACACCTTCACGATATTCGGATGATCCAGAATCGAAATGGCCTTGGACTCATTCTTGAAGCGGCGTACCAGTTCCTCGTTGTCCAGGAACTCTTCTTTCAGTACCTTCACCGCGATGGCGTTTCCCGTACGCTCGTCCACGCCACGGTAGACGTTGGCCATGCCGCCGACGCCGACCAGACTTTGTATCAGATACCGGCCATCCAGTCGTTTCCCAATCAGATTATCCATTGTTGACCTCCGTCGTTTCCACGCCCATAAGCAAAACCGTAATGTTGTCCTGACCGCCCGCCTGTAAAGCGCGGTCCACCAGAATGCTGGTTGCATCAAAGAAAGGAACCTCTTTCAGCACCCGTGCAATCTCGCTGTCCGGAATCATATTCGTCAGGCCGTCCGTACACAGCAGCAAAATATCGCCTGCTTCGATCTCACAGCGGTTGTATTCCGGTACGATATTCGCCGCCACACCGAGTGCCCGGGTGATCAGGTTCTTTTGCGGATGCAGGGAAGCCTGTTCCCGGGTGATCTGGCCGCTGTCGACCAGTTGCTGGACCATTGAGTGATCCCGTGTGATCTGCCGGAGCTCACCTTCATGATACAGATACGCGCGGGAATCCCCCGCGTGCACGATATGCGCATATCCGTTTCCGGCATATGCACACACACCGGTGGTTCCCATGCCCAGCATCTCGGGATCCGAGGTAGCCTTATCATACACCGCGCGGTTCGTCACATCGAACCCTCGCATAATAAAGTTCTTCTCTCCGCCCGGCTGTAAAGCACGCATCTGCCGGGCAAAGTACTGTTGCATGGTATCGGTGGCAATGCGCGCCGCAATACGTCCGCCATTGACTCCTCCCATGCCATCACACACAATGCCCCAGGCCGTACCGCCCGCCAGCTGCTGCGCACAGTAATTATCCTGATTTTCCTGGCGACAACTGCCGATATCGGTGATCGCGGCGATCTTCATGCAGGATGTTCCTTTCCTTGGTAGATTCAGTAAAAATTCAGGGCTAGTCCGGATACCCGTCGATTCATTGGGCAGCCAGGGCATCTTCACGCCGCAGTTGTCCGCAGGCGGCACTGATATCCGTTCCCAGACGCCGCCGTACCGTCGCATTCACACCCAAATGTTCCAGTTCCTGCTGGAAGCGACGGACGTTGGCCTCATCGGTGGCCGAGTAGGGGCTGCCATCCACCGGATTGATGGGAATCAGGTTCACGTGTGCCCCCATCCCGTGAATCAGGTCTGCCAGCTTCTGCGCCATTTCCGAACTGTCGTTGACGCCCCGCACCATGGAATACTCAAAGCTGATTCGCCGGCCCGTCTCCTTCTGGTAGCGGCGGCAGGCCGGAATCAGTTCTTCCAGCGGATAGGCATCGTTGACCGGCATCATGCTGGAACGGGTCACGTTGTCCGGCGCATGCAGCGAAACCGAAAGAGTGAGCTGCAGATGCCGTTTGGCCAGTTCATCAATTTTCGGGACCAGGCCACAGGTGGAAAGGCTGATGTTGCGCATACCGATGTTGACGCCTTCCGGGCAGGAAATGATCTCGAGAAAATCCATCACATTGTCGAAATTGTGAAGCGGTTCCCCGATGCCCATCAGCACGATATGGGAGACCCGTTCGCCGGAATCCTTCTGCGCTGTATAGATTTCCGATGCGATTTCTCCGGCGGTCAGGTCCCGCACCCGTCCTGCCTGGGTGGACGCACAGAAGCGGCATCCCATCGCACAGCCGACCTGGGTGGAAACACAAACTGTATTGCCGTATTTATACCGCATCAGAACAGTTTCGATACAGTTGCCATCCGCCAGCTGCAACAGATACTTCACCGTCCCGTCCCTGGACTGCTGTTTGCGGCGAATGGCGGGTGCTGCAATGGTGCATTGTTCCTCCAACACAGCCAGCAGCGTTTTCGGCTGATCCGTCATCTGGGCGAACTCCGTCACCAGTTTCTGGTGCAGCCATTTAAAAATTTGCTTGGCACGGAATTTCGGCTGTCCCAGCCCTACGATATAACCTGTGAGCTGCGACAGCGTGTAATCGGACAGACAAATTTTCTGGCTTTTCTCCATAGGAGTCCCCCCTTCCCATCTGTATAGTATAAACCAAAATTATGTAGAATTTCTTTCCAAAATGGCTACAAAAAAGCCATCGGTTCCGGTTTTATGCGGCAAAAACAGCGTGCCGAATTCTCCTTGCTCCATACCCGGCAAAGTCAGTTCAGGTTTTACAAGGCGGAACCGGGGATTGTTTTTGAGGAAAATTTCAATCTGGTTTTGATTCTCCTGCACATTGATTGTACAGGTAGAATACACCAAACGGCCGTTTTCGGCAAGAGCATCCGCACCATTTTGCAAGATTTTTTGCTGAATGGCGCACAAATTTTCCATGCCTTCCAGATCTTTATACCGGATATCCGGCTTTTTGGCAATGACCCCCAGACCGGAACAGGGCACATCGCACAAGATCCGATCGAAGGTGCCCAACTCTTTTTGCGGAACAGTAGCATCGTTATGAACAGCACGCGCGCAGCGGATGCCGCAGCGCTCAAACGCTTTTTCGATCAGACGAACTCTTCCGGGGACCACTTCTCCACTGATGAGAGTGCCTTTGTTTTGCATTTGCTCCGCGAGTGTCAGGCTTTTGCCTCCCGGAGCTGCACAGAGGTCCAGGACTTTCTGCCCCGGCCGTACTGCCAAGGCAAGAGCTGCGAACTGACTGGCCAGTCCCTGCACATGGTACTTGCCCTGTGCAAAGGCCTGTCCCGATGCCGGCGAGCCCTGAAAATCCACCATCAATGCATGGGGCCACGGTCCGGGATGCACGGTGTGCCCTTCCGCCCGAAGTTCTTTTGTCAAGGCCTGATCATCAGTGCACAGCGTATTGACGCGTACCGCAGAGACAGGACGGTTACGAAAAGCCTCTGCTATGGCGAAAGCCTCTTCGCCATACTCCCGATACAGGAGCGCTGCCACAGAACGGGACAGGCAATCATAAATTTGCAGCCGTTCCAATGGATCCCGGAAGTCTTCCTGCCGGACCGGCAAAACCGCCGCACGGCGCAGCACAGCATTTACCATGCCGGAAGCGCTTGTCTTGCCCATCGCTTTCGTGAGTTTCACAGATTCATTCACCGCCGCAGGCAACGGCACATCCATATACCGCGCCTGGGCCAGTCCGGCGCGCAAGATGGCCCGCACCGGGGCATCCAGTTTTGCCACCGGCTTTTTGCTGAACCGATCCAGCAAAAAATCCAGCAGCGGCTGATATTCCAGCACAGTGTAAAAGATGCGTGTCGCGAAAGCCGCGTCCCGTCCGTCCAAAGCCGGCGTACATTTTTTCAGTTCTGCATCCAGTACCAGATTGGCGTATCCGGCCTGCTCCTGATGCATCAACGCCTTTACGGCCAGGCGCCGCGGCGTCACAGGCAATCCCCCGCTTTGAGGCGGCGTCCCGCCGCCCAGGCTGTGCCGGTCATCGGCTTGCCGCCCTCCGGCGTCACGGTAAGCAGTTCCACAGCACCGTCTGCGGCAGCGATGGTCAGCGGTTTCAGCGAGATCACCGTTCCCGGCGATGCGGAGTTCTGCTGTTGGGCCAAGCGGCATTCAAGCACCTTGATACGTTTGCCGTCATGCATAAACCACGCCGCCGGCCACGGATTCATACCGCGCACCCAGTTGTGAATGTGGGATGCCTGTTGCGTGAAATCAAACTGTGCCATTTCCTTGTTCAGGGGCGGCGCCATCGTAGCCAGTTCATGCTGCTGCGGCGTCGGCTTGAGGGCACCGGCTGCCAATGCCTCCAGCGCCTTTACCAGCGTTTTCGCCCCCACGGTGCTGACACGGTCGAACAACTCGCCGCTTGTTTCTTCCGGCCCGATGTCCACCGGTTCCACCAGCAGCACATCCCCGGTATCCAGTCCCTCATCCAGCTGCATGATGGAAACACCCGTCCGGGGATCTCCATTCAGTACAGCCCATTGAATGGGAGCGGAACCGCGATATTTGGGCAAGAGCGAAACGTGCAGATTGATGCAGCCATACCGTGCCACATGCAGAAGCTGCGGCGGAATGATGCACCCGTATGCCACCACCACCACGATGTCGGGGGCAAGGCTGCGGATCAGGTCGTCGGAGCTTCCGTCCCGCAGCGTACGCGGCTGGTATACCGGAATGCCGTGTTTTTCCGCCATCTGCTTGACGGGCGGCGCGGTCAGGATCTGCTTGCGCCCCACGGGTTTGTCGCGCCGGGTAAACACCGCACAGATCTCGTGTCCCGCGCTGATGAGCGCCTCCAGACTTTCCGCTGCGATGTCAGGCGTTCCCATGAACAGGATTTTCATGTATCAGTCCTCGTTTTCTTCGGGATAATCGTCCTCATAGAAGTGGGTGGCCAAATCCATGATGGTAATGCCATCCAGATGATTGTTCTCATGCTGGATGCAGCGGGCCAGCATATCGTCCGCTTCCATCTCAAACCATTCGCCGTGGCGGTCCTGGGCCTTCACCTTCACGTGCTTGGAGCGGGCGATGGCACCATTGTGCCCCGGGAACGACAGGCAGCCCTCGTAGAGTTCCACCTTTTCGTCGCTCAGTTCCAGAATCTCGGGGTTGATGAATTCAATCACCTTGTATTCGTAATTGTCCGGAACCTCCTCGGGCATGTCCCGCTCGTCTAGACAAATGAACAACCGGCGCATCATGCCGACCTGCGGACCGGCAAGGCCAAGCCCATTGGCAGCCAGCAGCGTTTCCTTCATATCGTCCAGCAGAACGCCCAGACGTTCGTCAAATTTTGTGACAGGGCGGCAGACCTTTTTCAGAATGGGGTCTCCGTCCTGAACAATGGTACGAAGTGCCATAAGAATAACCTCCAGTTATCTTTACATATCTCCATCGGAGTTGAAATCCAGAATGACCGATGCCTTCTGCGGCAATTTTTCCTGCGCATAAGCATCCAGTGTCTCTTGCAAAAGCGCCCGGAACGCCGCATCATTGCGGCATTTCAGCGTAAGCTTGTAACGATATTTCCCGTTGAGCATCGTAATGGCCATCGGCGCGGGGCCCAAAAGGCGGAGCGGAATTTGGGGATGCTCCGCTGCCCGCTCTGCCAGCAACGCACCGAACCGGTGGGCCGCCATGGCAACGGTTCCCTCCATTGCTCCCACAAACCCGACCACACAGAAAGCGCAGAACGGCGGATACAGTCCGAACTTGCGGAAGGCGATCTCTTCACGGTAAAACGCTTCATAATCCTGCGCGGCCGCCAGCTGCAGCACGGGGTGATTGGGCACCGTCGTCTGAATCAGCGCGCGACCCGGCAGAGCCGCCCGGCCGCCCCGGCCGATCACCTGGGTGACCAGGCTGAAGACACTTTCGTACGCCCGGAATCCCTGGCCGAAAAGCAGCGAATCAATACCCAGGACTCCTACCAGCGTGACCTTCTCAAAATCCAGTCCCTTGGCCACCATCTGGGTGCCCAGCAGGATGTCATATTCCTGCCGCCCAAACTGTGCCAGCATCGTTTCGTGGGCGTTTTTCTGGCTGGTGGAATCCTGGTCCATCCGCAGGATCCGTGCTCCCGGCAGCAATTCCGCCAGTTCCTCTTCCACGCGCTGCGTGCCGAAACCACTGTAGTTGAGTTTTCCGCCGCATTCCGGGCAAGTCTGTGGCAGCGGCCGCACGGTATGCCCGCAATGATGGCACATCAGAGCCTGCTGCGGTTTGTGATAGACCATCGGCACACTGCAATTGGGGCATTTCAGCACATGGCCGCAGGTGGCGCACATTGCCACCGTATTGTACCCGCGCCGGTTCAGGAGCAGAATGCTCTGTTCCCCGTTGTCCAGGTTTTCCTGCAGCTCCCGGATCATCCGGGTGCTTACTTCCCGGGGATTGCCGGCCGCGAGTTCCGCACGCATATCAATGAAATCCACCTGAGGCAGCGGACGGCCTCCGTAACGCTGGGTAAGCGTCACCAGCTTATATTTACCGCTTTCGGCGGCGTGGTATGTCTCGGTCAGAGGGGTGGCCGACGCAAACACCAGCAAGGCGTTTTCCATTGCTGCGCGCTTCTTGGCCACATCATGGGCATCGTAGCGCGGCGCCGACTCACTCTGGTAGGTGTGCTCCTGTTCCTCATCCATAATGATGAGGCCTATATTTTGCAGCGGCGCAAAAATCGCACTGCGCGTGCCCACCACAATGTCCGCCTGCCCCTGCTGGATCAGTCGCCATTGCAGCAGCCGTTCGGTATTGTTGAGCGCCGAATGCTGCACCGCCAGACGGCTGCCGAATGTGGATTTCAGCCGGCGGATCATCTGCGGCGTCAGGCTGATTTCCGGCACCAGAATCAGCGCTTTCCGCCCCAGTTCCAGTGCACGTTGGATCAGCTTCAAAAACACAATGGTTTTGCCGCTGCCCGTCACTCCATGCAGCAGCGCCGCATGGGGCTTTCCGTCTTCCAGATCCGGCGCAAGGGAATCAAAGGCTTGCTGCTGTTCCGGTGCCAGGTCAATGGGCTGCGGTGCAAAGGGAATGTCTGCAAAAAGATCCAGTGCCTTATCCTGCTCGGATACGGTCAGAACCCCTTTGGCACACAGGGTATCCAGTGTGGTCTTGGAGATGCCCACCTCGTCCAGCTGGTGGGCAGTGAGCGGTCCGGCGCGTAGTGCCTCCACCGCTGCTTTTTGCCGCGGCCCCGGTTTCGGCTTGGAAGGAAGCTCACCCGCCAGGGTGTACAGCCGTTCGGTGGAACGGCTGAGCCGGTTTTGCATGACCGGCTTGCCATCAACCACCGCCGCCCGGTACTGCGCTCCATAAGGGATCACCGCTTTCACGGCCTCAAACCAGGTACAGAAGGTCCTGGCTTTCAGGAAGTGAACCAGTTCCAGCAGATCCGGTGTCAGCCTCGCCTGTTCCGGCGCTGCGTCAAAAATTTCTTTCAACCGCTCGGGTATTCCCTCGGTCTGCTGCTCCTCCACCCGGAGTACCACCGCCATACGGGGTTTGTTGCCTTTTCCGAACGGAACCAGTACCATACTTCCGGGCCAGACGCACCCTTGTAATCTTTCCGGTATCCGATAGGAATACAGCTTGTCAAAGTGGATCGTCGCGTTATCTACCGCGGCCTGCGCCGTTGTCAGGATCATTCGTCCTTCCCGTTCTGAAGTTTGGCCTCGATGATGGAATACAGATCGTCCGCGCAGGTTTCCACCTGGCCGTTGACCACATGCTCATCATATTCCGCCGAGTGGGCGATTTCCGTTTTGGCACGTTCCAGACGGCGTTGGATGGTTTCCTCATTCTCGGTACCGCGGTTGCGCAGGCGGCGCTCCAGTTCCTGCATGTCCGGCGGCAAGACGAAGATCGTCGTGGCTCCCGGATACATCTTCTTGATGTTGCCGGCGCCTTCCACTTCGATAACGAGAATCACCGGAATTCCGCGCTCCATGCGGGTTTCAATTTCGCTGCGCAGCGTACCGTAGTAGTTGCCGCAGTACTGGGTGTGTTCCACAATCTGATCGTGGGCCAGGTGATCCTCGAAATCAGCCACCGACATAAAGTGGTAATTGATGCCGTCCTTTTCCCCCTCACGAGGAGTTCGGGTTGTGGCTGAAACGGTGTGCTGAATCTCCGGATGCTTCTTCAAAAGATTGGCAACAACCGTGTCCTTGCCTGTTCCCGACGGTCCCGAAACCACAAACAGATATTTTTCACCTTTCATATTGCCTGTCCCTTTCCTCTTCCTCTTGCGCAAAACGTCCTGTAATGCTGTCCAGCGAAATGCCTGACAGAATCACGTGATCAGAATCCATAATCAACACAGCCTGGGTCTTTCGCCCGTAGGAGGCGTCGATCAATGCGCCCTTCTCCCGTGCATCCTGAATCAGACGCTTGATGGGCGCCGAATCCGGACTGACAATGGTAATCACACGGTCCGCATTGACCATATTGCCGAATCCGATATTGATCAGTTTCATGGTGACCCCTTATTCGATGTTCTGGATCTGCTCGCGGATTTTCTCGATTTCGGATTTCAGTTCCACCACCAGACGTGTGATGGCCACATCCTGGCATTTGGAACCGATTGTGTTGGATTCCCGGTTCAGTTCCTGTGTCAGGAAATCCAGCTTGCGGCCAATGGGTTCGTTCAGTTCCAGAATTTCCCGGTACTGGGCCACATGGCTGTGCAGACGAACCGTTTCCTCGTCAATCGCCGTTTTGTCCGCAAAGATGGCCGCTTCGGTTACGATCCGTGCGTCATCAATATTCCGGTCTTCCAGCAATTCCCGCAGGCGGGCATACAGTTTGTCACTGTACACCTGCACCCGCCCTGCGCTGTCCTTTTCGATCTGCGCAACCAGCTTTTCAATGCTTGTCAGGCGCCCTTCCACATCTTCCTTGAGCTTTTCACCTTCCGTGGCACGCATGCTCACAAAAGATGTCAACGCCTGCTCGGCCACCGACTGCACATCCTGCCAGAGTTCTTCCTCATCCGTCGGCGCCGCTGTCTGGGCAAGCACATCCGGAAAACGGGCCAGCATGCCAACCGTCACATCATTTTTCAGATCCATGCGCTCCGACATGGCGTTGAGAGCCTCCCGGTATCCCCGCGCGAGCTGCCAGTTCACCGAAATGACGGTATCGGCCGCCGTGACTGTCTGAATGGAAAGATTCAACTCTACCTTTCCACGGCTGACCTTGGACGCTACCAGCTTTTTGAGTTTATCCTCCAAAAATGCACAGGACCGCGGCAGTCGGGAGGAATATTCAAAGAACCGGGCATTGACGCTTCTCAATTCCACCTTGATATCACGGCCATGCAGCAGCGCACCCGCGCGGCCATAACCTGTCATGCTTAAAACCATATCCTACACCTCGTGGCTGTATACCTTTGTTCCGGTCGCACAAAAACATATATTGTATATTGTACTATTTTTACAGCCAAGATGCAAGGTGGCACTGCCGGTTTCCCCTGCCTTTACCTTGATTTTTTACATGGATAACACAAAACCGCCCTCGCAAAAGCGAGGGCGGCAAAATTTCAATCAAACAGGATGAGACTTGTTCTCGTAATCCGCATGCAGTGCATCCACACCCTGCAGACGGGCATTGCGCTTCTCAAAGAACTTGGGGGCAACCTGCGGGAACATGGCGTAGGTCAGCACATCCTCTTCCTGGATGGCGTACTTGGCGGCCTCAGCCTTCAGCTTGTCCATCTCAGGCTCCAGCGTATCGGCAAAGCGACAGGTGATGGGCTTTTCACCCTTCAGGATAAAGTCGCTGAACTCCTTCTTGATGGGAGCCGGCGTCTTGCCGTAATCACCATGAACCAGACCCTTGAACTCCTTGGTGACCATCTTGTAGCGCTCACCGAGGATCACATTGAAGACAGCCTGCGTACCGACGATCTGGCTGGTCGGAGTGACCAGCGGCGGATAACCGGCATCCTCACGTACACGAGGAATCTCCAGCAGCACTTCATCCAGCTTGTCTTCCTTGCCGGCATCCTTCAGCTGCTTGAGCATGTTGGAGAACATGCCACCCGGGACCTGATACAGCAGCGTATTGGCATCGACGCCCAGGGACTTCGGGCTGATCTGGCCGTTGGCAATGTACTTTTCGCGCAGCTTGGCGAAGTAGGCACGCACCACATTCAGCTGGTTGAGGTCCAGACCGGTGTCGTAATCGGTGCCCTGCAGGGCAGCCACCAGGCTCTCGGTGGGCATATGAGAAGTGCCCAGCGCCAGCGGGCTCATGGCGGTATCCACGATATCGGCACCCGCTTCAATGCCCTTGAGAATGGACATGGAAGCCAGACCGGCCGTATAGTGGCTGTGAATATCCACCGGGATCTTGACCGTGGACTTCAGTTCCTTGACCAGGTCGTAGCAGGTGTAAGGCTTGAGCAGGCCTGCCATATCCTTGATGCAGATGGAGTTGGCGCCCATCTCTTCCAGCGTCTTGGCATACTTGGCAAAATACTCATTGTTATGTACGGGGCTCAGCGTATAGCTGATGCAGGCCTGCACATGAGCGCCTTCCTTGTTGGCAGCCTTGATGGCCGTCTCAAGGTTGCGCGGATCGTTCAGCGCATCAAAGATACGAATCACGTCGATGCCGTTGGCCACGGACTTCTGAACAAAGTACTCCACCGCGTCGTCGGCGTAGGGACGGTAGCCCAGCATATTCTGGCCGCGGAACAGCATCTGCAGCTTCTGATGCGGCAGTTCTTTGCGCAGGATGCGCAGGCGTTCCCACGGATCTTCATCGAGGAAGCGGATGCAGGAGTCAAAGGTGGCGCCGCCCCAGCATTCAACGGAGAAATACGGGATCTTGTCCATCTCGGGCAGGATCGGGCGCATCTCATCCATCGTCATACGGGTTGCGAGCAAAGACTGGTGTGCATCGCGCAGAACGACCTCGGTAATTTTAATCGGTTTCTTAGCCAATGTCATTCACCTAGCCTTTCGATCAGTTCATGGTGCAGAGCAGAGCGCCGGAATCCACCACATCGCCCTTACGCACATCGATGGTGGCAATGGTGCCGTCCTGCGGAGCGCTGATCTCGTTTTCCATCTTCATGGCTTCGAGGATGAGCAGTGTGTCGCCGGCCTTGACGGAATCACCGGGCTTCACCTTCACGTCCAGAATATTACCGGGCATGGGAGCGTTGACGGCGACAGCGCCGGCGGCACCTGCGGGAGCAGCCGGGGCGGCAGGAGCGGCAGCGGGAGCCGGAGCAGGTGCAGCGGCAGGCGCCGGAGCAGCAGCGGCAACGGGAGCACCAGTGCCCTCTTCGACCGTGACATTGTAAGCAACACCGTTGACGGTAACAATCAGGTTTTTCATAGGGAGTTCCTCCTTAAAAATCAAGGTTGATGATTTTATTCTGTGAGCGGTTGCTTACAGCGTAATGTTGCCATGCTTCTTGGCCAGACGAACCGCGCGCTTGCTGGCAAGCATATCCAGAGCCTGTGCAACGGCACCGCGCACATCCGCCGCAGCGCAAACTGCATCGGCAGCGCCGTTCTGCACCGCCGCAGCAGCACCGCAGACATCCTTGGCATACGCCGCAGCCTTTGCCTTGGTAGCCTCGGCAATATTATCGGAAGCATAGATTTCATCCTTGTACAGGACGCTGACGGCAGTCTCCGGGGCCAGCGGCGCAATCGTCGCGCCCTGCACAGCCACACGCCAGTCGGCACAAGCGGCGAAGACCGTGTACACAGGGCCAACCGCCTCACCGGCCAGGACTGCCACCTTCGCGGTGGTCGCTTCGGCGTAAACACCGGCCATACGGGCAGCCTGGCGGATGCCGCCTGCCTCGTCGTCTCCCTCGCTCTTGACGAAACCATCATTGTTGACAACGGTCACGACCGGGATGCTGTAAGCATCGCACAGGCGGACGAAACGGGCCGCTTTGGCGGTGCACTTGTGGCAGATAGCTTCCTTCTCGGTTGCAACAATGCCCACCGCGCTGCCGTTGATGGTGGCCAGCGCCGTGACGATATGCTTGCCGTAACCACTGTACAGCTCCACAGCGCTGTCCGCGTCGGCCAGCGCCGCCACAGCCTCGGCCGCCGTGTATTTGCCCAGATTGAGGCTCTTGCTCGGTGCCGCGAAATCAAAGAGCGCAGGACCAGCCAGGTTGTTTGCGGGCAGCAGAGCAACAATGCTGGCCGCCTGCTTGGCAGCCGCCACAGCATCGGCCGCCGTCACAGCCGCAACGCCCGCCTTAGCGGCGAACTCAGCCGAACCGGCTCCGCTGACGCTGTCCTGTGCGGTAAACGGCGCATTCAGGAAAAGCTCTGCATCTTCAGCCATAACACAGACATCCGCGGCGGCTGCATTGATGGCATTGGTGCCGGCGCAGGTACCGGTGATCACCGCGATCTGCGGCACAACGCCGGAAACCCGTGCGATCTCTGCAGTCAGAGCGGCCGTCGCGTTCAGAAGCTCCAGACCGCCATCCAGCTTGGCGCCGGTGGAATTATAGAAAGTAACAACGGGTGCGCCGGTTTCGGCGGCCATTTCGAGAACGCGGATATTGTTCTTGATATCCTGCACTCCCACAGCCTCGCCGTTTTCGTACACAACGTACACGCTCTGCCCGTTGGCACAGCCATACGCCGCACTGACGGCGCCCTCCGTATACAGCGGCGAATACGCGCCGTCGTCAAAAAATGCTGCAAGGATTTCTGCCTTGCCGGGTTTGTTTGCTGCCATACAGTGACCTCCCATGATAAGACTGACTGTTTTTTGTGAAAATGTTCATAAAAAATATGTCATTTGGCACAATTATACTACTTTGTGTAAAATTCCACAAGTGAAAACGCTTCAGTTTTTCTGGATTTTTTCTACTTTTTTCATGTTTCCTGCGCCGTTTTGCCTGCTTTACACCTTCTTGTGTGTCAGCGGGCCGGGACGGCGAGGGGCGTTTTCCTTTCGCTCCGGAGTGGAACGGGTGTTCTTCTGTGCTGCATTGCGCAAAGCCGTGACTTCCGATTTCTTCAGTTCACGGTATTCTCCCGGCTGCAGCATGCCCAGCTTCACGGGACCCTCGGCGCTGCGCTTAAGGCGTACCACCTGCAGTCCAACCGCAGAGCACATCCGGCGGATCTGACGATTTCGCCCTTCGTGGAGCGTAATCTCCAGGACGGTGCGTCCCGGTTCATCCGTCACCACATGAATCACGCAGGGCTGGGTGCGCACACCGTCGTCCAGCACCACGCCGGAGGCCATCTGCACCACCTGTTCTTCGGTAGCCCGGGGATTGACCGTCACGCGGTACAGCTTGCCCACGCCGCCGGACGGATGGGTCAGCAGGTTGATGAATGCGCCGTCATCGGTCAGCAGCAGAAGGCCTTCACTGTCCTTGTCCAGCCGCCCCACGGGACGAAGCATGGCAGGAACATCCGCCACCAGGTCCATCACGGTCTTGCGTCCCCTGTCATCGGAGCGCGTCGTCAGATATCCGCGCGGCTTGTGCAGCATGATATAGGTATACTGCCGCTTGCGCACGATGCGCACGTTCTTACCATCTATGGACACCTTGTCATAATCGGGGTCCATCTTGTCCCCCAGACCCACAGGGTGTCCATTGACCTTGACCTTTCCTGCAGCGATCAGCTGCTCCGCTTCGCGGCGCGAACAGACTCCCTGGTCCGCCAGCACTTTCTGAATTCGTTGTTCTGCCATGCTTACTCCTTATGCCTCGGACGAAGACTCGTCCGGCTTATCTTTCTTGATCATGGTAGTGATCTTTTCCACCAGATCCGGCAACGCCGCAATGGCGTTGTCCACCGCCGTCACCTTTTCAATCAATTGTACCGTACGAACGTTTCCGCCCGAAATAACCAGGAATGCCACAGGCGTTACCGATACCCCTGCACCGGTTCCGCCGCCAAACATCTGCTTGTCGGATTTGGGCGCCACATCGGAGCCCCCCGACGCAAACCCAAACGTTACGCGGGACACAGGAATAATCGTGGTAGCGGCATCCACACGGATGGGATCACCAATGATGGTGCTGGTATCCACTATTTCGCGGATTTTGTCGATGGTAACGCCCATAAGACCTTGAATCGGATGTTCTGCCATAGTAAACTCCTCCCAAAAACGTATTGTAAATTCATCAGATCTTCTGTGGTTCCGGTTGTTCCTGCGGCTGAAGCAGCGGATCTTTCCAGATGCGATACAAAAGGTGCAGCATCAAAACAGCGCTGGCCGACACCGTGCAGGCAATCCGACGTTCGTCATGCTTTGCCCCCGTAAAGTCAGGTTCCAGCCACAGACGGTCACTTTGCAGCCGCACCGTCTGCTGTATCAAAGCCAGTGCCGTATTCAGCGCCGCCATTTCTGCGCCGTAGGCGATGGCTGTTGCAGCGGCATCCTCACAGGTCACGGTCCAGTACACATCCGCATGACTGATGCTCATTTTGAAAACAGAATGACGATGCAGCCAGCGCACATGACCAAAGACACAATGTGCCAGAGCCTTCGGGTCTTCCTCCAGCAAGGACAGCATCCGCTCCAGGCGCCCCATGACACCGGAGGGAAGTTCCTCTTCCTCCTCTTCCGGCGCAGCTGCCTCCGGCAATTTTTCCTCCGCCTTCTTGCCGGCCGGCACATCCATGCTGTGGGAGGCCTCCTCTTTCTTTGGAATGTCCGCCGCTGGCGGCGGATTCCATGCCTCCACATGGTCAGCCGTTACGGTTTTCGCTTTCTCTGCAGGAGGCTTTCGGGAAATTCCCTGCCGCCGAATCCGATGGGACCAGATGGTTCTCCGAAGCGGTCCATAGATGGCTGTCATCCGGAAGCGGCTGGGTCGATATTCAATGGAAAATCCCAGCGGCAAGAGAAGCGCCGTGATCAGCAGAACCAAAAGTATCGCCAGGAGAACCGCCAGAATTTTCAGTACCGCAAGCAGTACAGGCATTGGCACTCACTTCCATTCCAACTGTTCGGGGCCGTCGTTCTCCGCTTCTTCCGCCTGCTGCGGTGCCGCATCTCCCACTTCATCGTGGAGCGGCGGCAGATCATTCAGACTTCCCAGACCAAATACGCGCAGGAACGTATCGGTCACCTGAAACGCCACTGGTTTGCCGGGCAGATCCAGACGTCCCGCTTCTTCAATCAGGCCCTTTTCCAAAAGCTTCGTGACGGTAGACGAGGAGTCCACACCACGGACCTGCTCAATAAAGCTGCGGGATACCGGCTGGTTGTAGGCAATCACAGACAGCACTTCCAGCGCGGCCGGGGAAAGAGGTGCGTTGCGCCGGGTATCCAGGATTCGCTTGACCACCTCCCCGTAATAGGGCCGTGTTGTCATTTGCCATCGGTCAGGTTCAAATCGCAGCAAGGCCAGGCCGCTCTCCTGTTCGTCATATCGGCGTTGCAGCTTTTCCAGCAAGGCCTGCGTGTCCGCTACGGGAAGACGCAGCGCATCGGCCAGTCTTTCCGTTTCCACCGGTTCCGCATGGGCAAACAGCATGGCCTCCAGAGCGCCGAAATGCTGTGCTTCATTCATGGGCTGTGTCCTCCTTCTGTCTGTGATGGCCCCGGTCCAGGTCCATGGTACCGCTGGCGTCCACGCGGATGCGTCCGGCGCGAATCAGCTCAAGCAGCGCCAGAAATGTAGCCACATTGGTACTGCGGCTTTCCTCCGGGCTGAACAACTGACTGATCTTATGCAGACTGCCGCGCAGCAGTCCCCGCAGCATATGGGACACCCGGCTGGCCACCGAAACAAACGGCGCAGCAACCAGCGGTTCAAAACGCTCCTGCGTCGGCTTACGCTTGCGCAGGCTGCGTCCCATCAAATTAAACCATGCCTGTACCAGAAGGTTGGGATCGTGGCGCCGGGTATATTCAGCCGCTCCCACCAGCGGCATCGGCTGCCGAACTGCAGTATACAGATCCCGTGCTCGGCTTCCCAGCTGGGCTGCCACTTCCTTGCAGGCGCTGTATTCAATCAGCCGCCCGGTCAGTTCTGCCTTCATGCGTTCCGCCTCAGGGCTGCGCGGCAGCAACAAAGCGCTTTTCATCTGCACCAGATGGGCCGCCATGTCAATAAACTCGCTGGACACATCCATCCGGTTCTCCTGCAGCGTGCGGATGGCTGTGGTATATTGATCGATCAACTCCATGATGTTTACATCATAGAGGTTCATCTTATTTTTTCCCACCAGATACAAGAGCAGATCCAGCGGTCCCTCAAAGTCTTCCAGTTTAAATGTCAGTATTTCCTGCAAAGCTACCTCCACAGCCCATCCACAAACCACGTTCCTTCTGCCAGGCGGTCCCAAAGGAAATTCACCGCCACGGAAAGCGGGATATCCAGAAGCCCCAAAAACACCAGCAGCAGAACCGCCAGCATGATTTGCCTTTCATACCGCATGGCCTTGAAATACAGGTTTCGCGGCAGGAACAGAAGTGCAATACGGCTTCCGTCAAACGGCGGAATCGGAATCAGATTAAATACGGCCAGGCTCAAATTCATGGCCACCATATAGTAAAAGAAAAGCATCAGGGCTGGAATACTGTTTCCCAGTCCACTGTAGATGACACACTTGTATACAATCATGGAGAACCAGGCCAGCAAGAAATTGCTGACCGGCCCGGCAGCCGCCGAAATAGCCATACCGACTTTGGGATTCTTATAGTTCCGAACGTCGATGCCCACCGGTTTTGCCCAGCCCACACCGCCAATCAGCATGCAGAGTGCACCGAGCAGATCGAAATGGCGCACAGGATTGAGGGAAAGCCGCCCTGCGCGCACCGCCGTGTCATCTCCCAGCCAGTGACTGACAAGGGCATGCGCCGCCTCATGGAACGGGATGGCAACCAGTACGACCAGAGCCCGCAGCAGATAGAGTACAATCTCATAGGGCGAAAGCAAGCCCTGCACAGGAAACACCACCCCATTGAAAGAATCACCTTATTATATCGTAGATAATGGCGCAAAACAAGCCCTGAAGGCCTTATGCCGGTCCGGTTTTGTGCCCCACACGCGCAAAAGGACGTTTTTACAAAAAAAGTCCAACTTTTTTTGTGCAAAGGGCTTGCATTTTAAGGAAATATTCGCTATAATTGTAAAGCTATTGAAAAGGAGGTGCAAGCAATTATGGCCAAATGTTCTTGCTGTGGCAAGGGTGTCACGTTCGGTATCAAGGTTTCTCACTCTCATCGTCGGAGCAACCGTACCTGGAACCCCAATGTCAAGCGCGTGAAGGCGATCGTGGACGGTTCCCCGAAGTATATCTACGCCTGCACCCGCTGCCTGCGCTCTGGTAAAGTTACCCGCGCGGTCTGATTGGAAAGAAAAATTGCCGGTCACTTCGCGTGACCGGCTTTTTCTCTTTTTCGAGATCATAAAGGAGTTTTCCTATGCTGCCCCGTGACCCGATTATTTTGCTTAGCTACGTGAATACCAAACTGCGTGATCGTGATGCCAGCCTGGCCATCTTCTGCGAGGAGGAGGAAGCGGATGAAGCCTCCCTGCGTGCGGCACTTGCAGAAGTGGGATACGAATACGATCCCAAACGAAACCAGTTTGTATAATCACCTTTTGTGAGAGAGGAAGTCCAACAACTCATGAATTTTATTTTTGTCAGCCCCCATTTTCCCAAAACATACTGGAATTTCTGTGATCGCCTGCGCCGCAACGGTGTCAATGTGCTGGGCATCGGTGACGCACCGTTCGATGAGATTCCCAACGAGCTGAAAGATTGCCTGACCGAGTATTACCGGGTTGATAACCTGGGCAATTACGACGAGATGGTTCGTGCCGTTGGTTATTTTACCTTCCACTATGGCAAAATCGACTGGCTGGAATCCAACAACGAGTACTGGCTGGAAATGGATGCCCAGCTGCGCACGGATTTCAATATTACCACCGGTGCGCAGAACGATTTTATCCAGCGCATCAAGTTCAAGAGCAAAATGAAGGAAAGCTACCGCGCAGCCGGTGTCCCGGTGGCGCGGCATCATATGGTCTGCACCATAGACGCCGCCCGCGATTTCATTCGCACCGTCGGCTATCCTGTGATTGTGAAACCCGATAACGGCTGTGGTGCAGAGGCCACCTATAAGCTGAAGAACGAAGAAGATCTGCAGGCTTTCTTTGCCAAGAAGCCCAGTGTCCCCTATATCATGGAGGAATACATTGACGGCACCATTGTCAGCTTCGATGGCGTAGCCGATTCCCACTGTGTACCGCTGTTTTACACTTCCAACGTCTTCCCCACGCCTTTGCTGGAGATCGTCAGCAAGAAGGGCAATCTTGCCTACTGGACCCAGAAATCGGTGCCTGCCGCACTGAAGGACGTGGGTTTCCGCACCATCAAAGCATTCGGCGCCAAGAGCCGTTTCTTCCATTGTGAATTTTTCCAGCTGAAGGCAGACAAGCCCGGGCTCGGCCGCAAGGGTGATTATGTGGCGCTGGAAGTCAATATGCGCCCCGCCGGCGGCTACACCCCGGACATGATCAACTACGCGAATTCTGTGGATTGCTACCAGATCTGGGCTGATATGGTTTGCTATGATGAAGTCCGCAATCTCGATCTCAACGGGCCGAAGTACTATTGTGTGTATGCTTCCCGCCGTGACTGCCATACCTACAAGCATTCCCATGAGGAGATCATGGCGCGCTATGGCAGCCGCATGAAGATGTGCGACGAACTCCCTCCCGCCCTTCGTCTGGACATGGGAGACCGGATGTATACTGTCAACCTTCGGACCAGTTCCGAACGGGATGCTTTCATTCATTACGTGCAGGAACGTGCTTGATTGCTGTTTTCTGTCTATAAAAAACTCCGCGGAGAAATTAATTCTCCGCGGAGTTTTTTATTCGTCAGTTTTGGGTACGACCTCTACAGATTCCTTCCCATAGTAGGGTGTCAGCCCCCACAAGTCAGGCCCCACCGACACATCCGTGTAAAACAGCAGCCAGGGCCGCTCCCCCTCGCCCAGCGGTGTGATTTCCACATCCGGCCGGTCCGGATCACTCAGGGAAGCCTCTCTCGCATCCAACGCCTTCGCAAAGGCGGACGCTTCTCCGCTGGCCAGTTCATACGCCGCTTCCAGGCTGGTGGCAAAATAATTGTCCTGCCCTTCTTTGACAGTATGGCTCCCGATGCAGGCCATACAGACAAGCAGCATCGCCGCGATCCGCGGCAGATACCTGCTATGCCGTTGTACAAACTGTTCGGCTCTGTGCAGCGGAATCATCCGGATACGCGCAAGCCAGCCGAAGAACAGGAATTCCGAAACCGTGAGCCCCAGAATAAAGGTCATCCAGACCACATTCAGAAGACGGCCGGCACCAATGCCTCCCATGGTATAGGAAGGCAGGAAAATCATAGCCCACATCAGCACGAACGTGCCGGTAAGTCCCAGCCAGGGATGGCGGAACAGCCGGTCCGGCACTTGCGTACTGACGGCCAGATGATACAGCGGCAGTGCCAGCAGAACCAGCAGGCACAGCAGTGGCACATCCAGCCATCGGATCCACTGCATGGCTGCCAGAACAAAACTCTTAACGATTGCCTCCGCCATTCCCGCCCGGGCAAAGCCATCGGCACGCACCCGCGTTCCCGGGGCGGTCACATTGACAATCAGTCCGCCAACAGCTGCCGCCAGCGCCGGGACAAGCCAGAAATTTTTGCGCCGCAGGCACAACGCCACCAGAAAAAGCAGGATCAGAATATTCAGTTCCCCGACCACCTGGTGTCCTCCGCCGATGATCCAGCCGATCAGAAAACCCGCCGCCGCAAACAGCACCCGGTGCCCGGCCGAAATACGTTTCGGTTCACACAGCGCTACAGCGAGCCCTGCGTTGAGCACCGCAAGGGAGAAATACGGCAGATAATTCATGGCCCCATTGAACCAGTAAAGGCCTTCCACAGGAGAAGGCATGCCTTCCACAAACGCAAACACCAGCAAAACCGTCAGCGCCAGCGGAAGCCGCTTTTGGGCAGGTTCCAGCCGGCGCACAAGAAGCCAGATGCAGCCGTACAGGCAGAGAAACAACGGCACCAGAACGCACAGGAAGGTCAGTCCATACCATTGGTTTCCAAAAATCGCCGGCTGCAGGGCCAGCACAAAACCGGAAACGTACAACCCCTGCCAGTTCTGGAAGAAATAGACCGTTGTGTCCCACGCTGCCGCCAGCAGACGAAGCCAGTCTGCGCCGTACTGCTGAACCACCGCATGGGTACGCGCCGCATAGACATAATCGTCTGCGGACGGACGCGCGTAAAAGGCCAGTATAATCGCCGGCAGCAGCAGAACCACAATAAACAGGATCAGCCGCCGCAGCCAGCGCTTCTGTGACACGGCATCATGCCAAAAATCCATAGATTATTCCTTGTTCCTTTTAGGCGGTTACGGATTACCCAGTGTCATCTGCAGAAAGTATGTCCACTGCTTTTCCCACCAGGGCCAGTCATGGGAGACATCGGTTCCCCAGATATCCACAATGGGATGGATGTCCTTGCTCTCCAAAATGGATTGCAATTCTTTGGTGGAAGCCAGCAGATCGTCTTCCCAGGCTCCTTGTCCGCAGCACATGATGAATTTATCGGCCTGTGCGTAGAGCTTTTTGTAAGGGTGATCTTCCGGGAAGTTGCGCATGTAATCGCAGGGAGAATTGCGGTATACCAGGTCATCCATATAATTGCCGAAGAACATCCGGGAAGAATACAGACCGCTGAGCGCAATGGTACCATTGTAAAGGTCGGGACGGCGCAGGTAGAAATTCACTGCGTGGCCGGCTCCCATGCTGGCGCCGCCCACCAGGACACGACCAGTGTGGTCTTCGCCCTGTTCGCGATTGATCTGCAGGATGCGCGGGGTCAGTTCCTCGCACACGTAGTTATACCACCGCTCCTGCATCTCGATGCGGGGACGCTCCGGCCCGTGATTATCCCAGCTCTCGGGGTCGATGCTGTCTGCGGTAAAGATCTGCAACTTGCCGCTGTCGATCCAGGGCGACGCCAGGTCACACATATGCCGGTCTTCCCAGTCATAAAACCGGCCGCTCTGGCACGGGAAAATGATAATGGGCCGTCCGGCATGCCCGTAGGCCTTGAATTCCATATCCCGGTCCAGATATCGGCTGTATTCCTTATAATAGCGGATCTGCATGGCAGTTCCCTCCTATTGATAAAAAAATCGTTTGTTCAAATCCAAGAATCCTACCAGCGCGTGCATCGGCCCGCTGGCAGATGTTTTAAAAACCCAATAATAGGCAAGCGCCAGCGCCTCCCGCAGATAGCACGGGATCACACTGCGCCAGGGTGTGGCAGCGGGCAGAGCGCTCGCCGTCGTGAAACCGGCCCGTTGTGCATAACGCCCCGCCCGATAGCAGTGAAAAGCATTGGACACATACACAATGGGGGTAGATTCATCATATCCTCTCTCGCGGAGAATTTCCAGTGAAAAGGCAAAATTTTCTTCTGTGGAGGTGGAGGCATTTTCCGCAACAATCCGTTCGGGATCCAATCCCTTTCCAATCAGATAATCCCGCATGGCCTGCCCTTCCGGCACCCACTCGTCGCGTCCCTGCCCGCCGCTTGTGATGATCAGTACATCCGGGTGTGCTGCCGCGTAGGCGTATGCCTTATCCAGGCGGTACCGCAGCAGCGTACTCGGCCGATCCCGGCGCAATCCGGCTCCCAGCACAATCATGACCTTTTCCTGTCCCGTGGGCGGATTGGCATAACCACTGACTGCCACAAACCCAATCAACAGTGCATAGCAAATGCCGGCGGCCACCAGAATCCACCAGACGATGCGCCCCAAGCCGGGCGCATGCAGCCAGGCATGCAGCGGCTTGTGCCAGATTGCGTAGGCCGTCACCCCGGCAGTCAGCAGCCAGACCATCAGATTGCCCATGTTGAAGTTGCTGGTGAAAGCCAGCCCTATGGAATAAACCACCAGCGCTCCTGTCAGCAAATATAGCAGAACAAGCGGCATCTTACTTGTGAATTTCATCATAGACTCCGCAGCCAGCCGGACAATACGGAACATGCAGGCTCTGGCAGACCGTATCTGCAATGGTGGCAAAGCTGTACCGTGTATGCAGATTGACACCGGCCTGAATCTCGTCGCCGCAGATCAAAAACGGCACATACTCCCGGGTATGGTCGGTGGTCCTGGTGTAGCTGGGGTCGCAGCCGTGGTCGGCAGTGACCATCAGGATATCCCCGGGGCGCATCCTGGCCCGGAACGCCGGCAGCCAGTCATTGAATTCTGCCGCCGCCGCCGCGTATCCTGCCACATCCCGGCGATGCCCGTACAGCATATCAAAATCCACAAGATTCACAAAGGCCAGGCCCTCAAAGTCACGGTCGGCCAGTTCCAGCGTCACCTGCAAACCTTCTGTATTGCCGCTGGTGCGGATCGTTTCCCCGACGCCCTTTCCGGCAAAGATGTCATGAATTTTTCCAACACCGATCGTGGACTTGCCGGCTGCCTGCAGGGCGTCCAGCATGGTATCCCGTGGCGGCACCAGGCTGTAATCATGACGGCGGGAGGTACGGGTAAAGTTGGCGGCACAGTCTCCGATAAACGGACGGGCAATCACACGGCCCACGCCATACTTGCCGGTCAGCAGTTCCCGGGCCTGCTGGCAGATCTCATATAGCTTCTCCACCGGCACAACAGCCTCGTTGGCCGCAATCTGGAAGACACTGTCCGCCGAGGTATATACGATGAGAGCCCCGGTCTTCATGTGCTCCTCCCCGTAATCGCGGATGACTTCGGTACCGGAATACGGCTTGTTGCACAGCACTTTATATCCGGTCTTGGCCGTAAATGCGTCCAGCAGATCCTGCGGGAATCCGTCCGGGAAAGTCGGCAGCGGCTCTGCGCTGAGCAGACCGGCGATTTCCCAGTGTCCGATGGTGGTATCTTTTCCCGCGCTCGCCTCCCGCAAACGCGCAAAGCTGCCGACGGGGCACGCCACGGGGGTACCGCACGTCACACCGTCCAGATTGAACAGGCCCAGTTCTGCCAGATGATCGCCTTTGAAATTGGGATGGGCTGCAATCGCAGCCAGTGTATTGGTTCCTGCATCACCGAACTGCGCAGCGTCCGGCTCCGCGCCGACGCCAAAGCTGTCCAGAACAATGAGAAAGACTCGTTTTGCCATAGTCTATTGTCTCCTGTCGCAAAATAGAGAATGTTACAATAAGCCATTGTGAGGTATATTATACTCTATGGCCGCAAAAATGTAAAATGTTTCATCATTTTTTCCACCAGGATGCCTTATGAACTATCTGAATTGGTAAAATGCGAGTAAAAAATGCACTGGGACTTGTCTAGAGGTTCAAAATTGTAGTATAATAGCGCCGTACAGTGTTTATGAATAAAGAATCCATGGAGGCATTTGTATATGCGTAAAACAAAGATCGTTTGCACGATGGGACCTTCCACCGACAAGCCTGGCATTCTTCGTCAGCTGCTTGAAAACGGCATGGATGTGGCCCGTTTCAATTTTTCCCACGGTGATTACGAGGAGCACAAAGGACGCCTGGATGCGCTGCGCGCTCTGACCGAAGAAATGGATCTGCCGGTCGCTGCCATGTTGGATACCAAAGGCCCGGAAATCCGTCTGGGCGTTTTTGCCAACGGCTCTGAGAACCTGCATGCCGGCCAGAAGTTCACTCTCACCACCCGGGAATTGGAGGGCACCAACGAGATTTGTTCCGTTACGTATAAGGATCTGCCCCGTGATGTTGCCCCCGGCGGACGGATTATGCTGGATGACGGTCTGATCGAACTTCTGATTGACTCCGTGGAAGATACCGAAATCCACTGCACCGTACAGAATGACGGCGTCATCAAAACCAAGAAGGGCGTCAATGTTCCCGGCGTGCATCTGTCCATGCCGTATATGAGCCAGCGTGACCGCAACGATATCCTGTTCGGCATCGAGCAGGGATTCGATCTGATCTCCGCCAGCTTTACCCGTAACGCCCAGGATATCATGGAGATCCGCCATCTGCTGGACGAGCACAACTGCACCATGCGTATTATCGCCAAGATCGAGAACCAGGAGGGCATCGACAACATCGATGAAATCCTGACCGTTGCGGATGGCATCATGGTAGCGCGCGGTGACATGGGCGTGGAAATCGACTACGCCGAAATCCCTGCCATTCAGAAGCACCTGATTGACCGCGCCATGAGCACCGGCAAGATCTGCATCACCGCCACGCAGATGCTGGATTCCATGATTGTAAATCCCCGTCCCACCCGTGCCGAAATCACCGACGTTGCCAACGCCATCTATGATGGCACCGGTGCCGTCATGCTTTCCGGCGAGACCGCTGCCGGCAAGTATCCGGTGGAGGCCCTGAAGGCTATGGCGACCATCGCCGAGACCACCGAGGCCGATTCCAGCTTCGACAGCCTGGTTCACCACGCAGGCAATCAGGATTCTCACCTGACGATCGGCGCAGCTGTCGCCCATGCCGCCTGCACCACCGCCGGTGATATCGGTGCCACCGCCATCATCTCGGCCTCCAAGAGTGGCGAGACGGCCCGGCTGCTGAGCCGTTTCCGTCCTGACACGGCGATCATCGCCTGTGTGCTGGATGAGCGCACCCGCCGCCAGATGAATATCTACCGCGGCATCACGCCTCTGCTGATGGGATATGCCAGTTCCACCGATGAGCTGATCAGCATGTCTGTGGACGCAGCTGAAAAGGCAAACCTCGTTCACTCCGGTGATCTGGTGGTGGTCACGGCCGGCGTTCCTGTGGGCGTTTCCGGCACCACCAATATGATCAAGATTCATCTGGTCGGCAACACGCTGCTGGCCGGTGTGGGCATTGGCCAGCACAACGCCAAGGGCGAAGTCTGTGTCTGCCGCAACGCCGCCGAGGCTGAAAAGAAGTTCAAGCCCGGCCAGATTCTGGTGCTCCCCTTTACCACCAATACCATGCTCCCCTATATGAAGGAAGCTGCCGGTATCATTACCGAAGAGGCCGGCACCAACAGCCACTCCGCCATCGTGGGCCTCACGCTGGACAAGGCTGTAATCGTCGGTGCCTCCAACGCCACCCGTACCCTGAAGGACGGCATGATGATTTCCATGGACTGCTCTCGCGGCATCGTCCAGGCCATGCCGGAGTGAGGACAAAATGGAACGTATTGCCAGTTTTTGCGTAGATCATACCAAACTGCTCCCCGGCATGTATCTTTCCCGCCAGGATGGCCCCGACGGAGAGATTCGGACCTGGGACATTCGCATGAAACGTCCCAACCAGGGGCAGTATCTTTCCCCTGCCGCGGCACACACGCTGGAGCACCTGTTCGCCACCTACGCGCGCAACAGTAAATACAGCAAAGGTGTTGTGTATGTCGGTCCCATGGGATGCCTGACAGGATTTTATCTGTTGACAACCGGCCTGTCCGATGCCGAAGCGCTGGATCTGGTTCGCAGTGCCTTTGCCTGGATGGCCAGCTATGACGGTGAAATTCCCGGCGCCTCTGCCGTGGAATGCGGCAACTATCTGATGATGGATCCCATTGCCGCCCGTGCGGAAGCCGCAGCCATGCTGCCGGTTCTGGATGCACTGGACGCCGATCATCTGCGGTATTGATCTTTAAATAAAGTATAAAAAACGGAACAGCAATATTGCTGTTCCGTTTTTTGCTGTAAAAGAACGCCCGGCAAGCCGGGCATTCTTTCTTATATCGTTATGTAGGATGCTTTCAGATCAGCGCAGCGGTAATCAGAGCCATCTTGTAGACTTCCTCTGCATTGCAGCCGCGGGACAGATCGTTGATCGGCGCATTCAGGCCCTGGAGAATGGGGCCGTAAGCCTCATAGCCGCCCAGACGCTGTGCGATCTTGTAGCCGATATTGCCGGCGTTGATGTTGGGGAAGATGAAGGTATTGGCACAACCTGCCACCTTGGAACCGGGAGCTTTCAGCTGACCCACTTCGGGAGCCACGGCAGCATCGAACTGCAGTTCGCCGTCCACCTTCAGTTCCGGATGGGCTTCCTGCACACGCAGTGTGGCATTGCGCATCTTGTCAACCGTCTCGCCCTTGCCGGAGCCTTTGGTGGAATAGGACAGCAGCGCCACGCGCGGGTCAATTCCAAAGATCTGTGCGGTATGGGCCGTCTCCACCGTGGACTCCACAATCTCGTCCTCGCCGGGATCGATGTTGATGGCGCAGTCACCCATGGCGATGCTCTCATTGCCGCGCATCAGGATGAAGCAGGAGCTGACAGACTTGATGCCGGGCTTGCACTTGATCAGCTGCAGTGCCGGACGAACGGTATCAGCGGTGGAATAGGTGGCACCGCCCAGCAGGCAGTCCGCCTTGCCCATCTTGACCAGCATGGTGCCAAAATAGTTGGACTTGGCCAGCGCCGCACGGCACTGCTCCTCGGTCATCTTGCCCTTGCGGAGTTCCACCATCTTGGCGACCATTTCCTCAAAGCCATCGTAAGCAGCAGGATTCAGGATTTCTGCGCCAGTGATATCGAAGCCAGCTTCCGCGGCCGCCTTTTTGACGGCTTCCGGCTCGCCCAGCAGAATCACACGCAGCGTCTTGCCCGCCAGCAGCCGACTGGCCGCCGACAGGATCCGGGCGTCTGTTCCCTCCGTAAAGACAATAGACTTGGATTCCGTGCGCAGCTTGGCTTCAAAATTTTCAAAAATGGACATACAAAAAACTACCTCCATATCTATTCACGCAGAAATATTGACACAAATATCCTCTGCTTGACGCTAACAGAATTATTATAGCATCCATTTTGCAAATTGCAAAGAATCGGTACGTTTTCACAACAGATTGGGCAAGAAATATGCGAAACCGCAAGATACTTCACAAAGTTAATAAAATGTCAAATATGGATTGGTATTTTTTTGTCAATTCCGACATGGCGGTTCCCACCCGTAGGATCGGTAAAATGCCTCGATTTCCTTCTGGTTCCGTACCACAACAGCCTGCTGCAGGGCGCCTGTTTTAGGGTCCAGGAAACCAATCAGTGTCTCCCCTGTACAAATGCTGCTCTGCGTCCTGATATCCGCCGCCGTCCTGCCCGCCGGGGGTGTCAAGTAGTTTTTCTGTTTTCTGCCTTTCCAGCGAGCGAACCACATTCAAAACCATCCCCCGATCCAGACGCACACCAGAATCTGTGCCACGAGAATCAGCGGCATACCAATGACAAAATACCAGTGCTTTGTTTTGTGATGCCACAGGTACATCCCTAAAATGGCCCCCAGACTGCCGCCCAGCAGTGCCACAGCAAACAGGGTACGCTCCGGTATGCGCCATGCATGTTTCCGGGCGCGGTACTTATCCGCTCCCATCAGTCCCCATGCCGCCAGGTTGATCAAGATCAGATATAAAATCAGTATTTTCATATCTGCATTATACGTCACCGCCGGGCTGCTTGTCCAGTAGTAGGGTTCAGGATTCCAGCAGCCGGATTTCCTGATAATTGGGAATTCCGGCCAAAAAGTTGTCCTTGCTGATCAGACCTTCGCGATATGTAAAGGTCAAGGTCTGCGCCGGAAGTCCATCCGGATCGATATATTCAACCGTATGCGGCTGTTCTTCAAACACCACCAGCAATGCGTTTTCCGTTTGTCCCAGAATGCTCACAGGCCTCTCGGAAGCATTGCTTATATACTGCAGCGGGATCTCCTGCAGTATACCGCTGCCAGGCTCCAGTGCATAGCGCTTGATCAGGTCTTTTCCCCAGGGACCGTATACCGTCAGAAGGATTTCTTCTCCCAGCATTTGCTCCAAATAAATGATCCTATCATCGGTGTACTGTGGAGTCAGAATCTCTTCCGGCCAATCAATGGCACTCTCCCCGGAGCCGCCGTCCTGGCTGACCCAATGCAGATTCGCGGGCTCGTCACAGTCCACCCAGTACAGACGGGAAGGCCCCCAGAGTACCGTTTTCCCTTGCGATCCGTAGAGAGAACTCCACGTCAGCAGATCCTGTTCTTTTCCAGTATCGACCGAAAGCAGATAGACCCTATGTTCCGTGACCATTGCATCCATCGCAGCCTTATATCGTTCCTCTTCCTGCTGTACCTCCTCTTCCGTCATATCATCGGTGAGGGTCAGCGGCGGAATCTCCTCCTGATTATTCGAGAAACTTTCCCATATCAGGTTTCTTCCGTCTGTCCCCAGCAGTTGGGGATCGGGATTGGACATTGTCCAAAGGGCTTCTATGGTACCATCCTCAAGGGACACCCGGATCAGCTGACTCTGTTGGTTTTCGTAGTCCGTCTGCATAAGATAGAGATTCTCCCGGTCTGCGCAGAGCAAGTTGGGACAGCCCTGTTGCTCCTGCATTGTAGCGAGAACCCGGCGATTGCTGCCGTCCGCATCCGCAAGGCAGATCTGATCCCCCTCCACACCGACCTGTTCATTCGACTCCATGTAGACCAGCATTCCGTCCCGCAAGGCATATACGAAGTAAATATTTTTTCCTTCCCCGGGACTGGCCATACAGCTTTCCGTATCATGAGCGCAGCCTGGTTTGCTGCACAATACGATATCCTCACAACTTTCATAATCCATAAAGCAGATGCGAGGGTTTCCCTGGTATTCCCCCATATGGTAAAAGCCTCGCTCCGTCTCACCGCTTAACAGATACAGTTCATCTTCCTGTACGGTACCGCTTTCTTCCGTGGCGGAAATTTCACCTGCAGTCGATGCTGCGGCAGACTGCTCCTTTTCAGCGCCGCACCCACACAGCCCCACCACCAAACATGTGCATAGCATACTGGCAATTTCCCGTTTCATTGCGTTACTCCTTTCCATGCCGTCCTCAGGGTGCAGCTTCCAGTTCCCGTGAAGAAACTCCCAAGGTCGTCCTGCCGTTTTCCCACTGACAGAACAGGTACAATTGCCCTGCCTGTGACCAACTGTACTGGGATTGTTCCGTTCCTGAACTCCTCGTCCAGTCGGTCAGTGTATCCACACCGAGATACTTTTTGTAGGCTTCCATACCTTCTGCCGGATTTGCCGTTTCCTTGTCTGTGCTTACCGAATAAAAGGTTACCAGGCCGGTCTTTTCCTGCCAGGAGGCCCGGACCACTTCGCTGGTTCCGTCTTCCTCATCCGCCACCCAGTAGGTTGCACTGACAAATCCGTTTTCTATCTTACTGCTGGTCTGTGCTCCCGGCTCTGCCAGAATCGACCGTGCCTGCTTCGCAGCCTGTTGCGATAAAGCTCCAGCCTCTGCCAGCGCTTCGGTCTTTTCCAGCAGTTGCTTTCCCGTCTGTTCAGCATCGGAACTGGTTTCAATGCCGGTATCTGCCAGGAAGCGATTCCGATAGAGCGCATAAGCCAGCGGATTTTGCTGTCCCTCTGCGCTGAGTGTCCCCGGCTGCACATACCAGTTTCCTCCATTATCCTGCAGCCAGCGGTCAATTTCCTTTCCATAGCAATATGGCAGGACCAGGGACAGCATGCAGAGAAGAGATGCCGCCACAAAACCCACCCGGCCTGCTTTTCGTTTGCTCATCCCTGTACCTCCTGCAATATGATGGACAGGGTCGTTCCCTGCCCCAACCGGCTTTCTATCTGCAGATCCGTGTTATGTGCCTGTGCAATCTGCTCACAGATAGCCAGGCCCAGCCCGTTGCCGCCCGCTTCCCGGGAACGGCTCTTGTCAATCCGATAAAACGGCTCTTTGATCCGTGCCACTTCCTCTTCCGGGATACCCGGTCCGCAGTCGGTGACACCGATGCGCACTTTTCCCTTGCTGTCCTGGCTCCAGATTCGGATGCTTTTCCCTGTTGTATCCGCCACCGCTGCATTCACAACAAGGTTGCGCAGCAACATCACCAGAAGTTCTTTGTTTGCCTGTACGGTCGTCTCCTCACATTGCCAGAGCAGACGTTTTTCCAGTTCCGGAAGGCTGCGGAAAAGTTCCCCCTTCACCGTGGCAAGGGATACTGGCTTCATCTCTACGCCTCCCTTTTCCAGCCCCAGCAGAAGCAGCAATTCCCGGCTCAGGTTTTCCAGGCGCAGGGATTCATGGTATATGTAATCAGCGGCGCGGTGGCGCTTTTCCGGTGGTTGTTCTCCGCTGCGAAGCAGATTCGCATATCCGAAGATTGCCGTCATAGGGGTCTTCAGTTCATGGTTGAATGCGCCTACAAATCGTTTCTGCCGCATCGACTCTTCCTGCAAGGCCTGCATCTGTTCGCAAACAGCCTGTGCCATACCATTGAAGGTGTTTCCCAGCCGTTCCAGTTCATCGCCGCTCTCAATCTGTGTTCTCGCCGTCAGGTCTCCCCTTGCAAGTTTCCGGCTGGCCGTTTCCAGCTGTCGCAATGGTTCTGTCATACAATGGGAGACCACGGCAGCGGCTCCGGCCGCCAGCAAAAGCACCACCACTTCCAGCGTCAGATGCTGTCGGATCTGACGGTCCCGCTCTGCAAACTGCGGGCTCACATCATATGCGTTGACAAGCCACAACGGTCTGCTCAGCCCCCGCATTTGCGTTCCCAGCAGCTGATACTGCCGTCCTGCTCCTGTAGCGTATAAGACGGTTTGTTCCGCCGCGGATGCAGCATCCCGCTGGGACCGATAAGGTATCGTCTGAGGGATATTGGAATACAAAACCGAGCCGTTTCCCCCCATGACTGCAAACCAGTTTTCCTCTTTTCCCATCTGCCGCTGCTGATCGGCATATTGCATGATTTGCGAAAACAGTTCGTTAGGATCCGCATTTTCGGCCTGGCCGAGATTCATCTCCAATTCGTACCGCTGGCTGATCTGGGCTGCCGTATGAGCCTGCGTGACCATATCCAGAGAGCGGAAGAAATTCCGATGGATGGACCAGGTTCCCCCTGCCGATAAAGCCATACAAACCGGCAATACGATAGCCGCCGCCAGTTTCTGCGAAAATTTCATTGTTCTTCCTCCAGCAGATACCCGATTTTCGGTATGGCATGAAGCTGATGTGTCCATCCCAGCTTTTTACGCAATCGGCAGATATGAATATCCAGCGTACGCGGGGCAGCCTCGCAGTCCAGTCCCCAAACGCGCTCTAACAACGCATCCCGGTACAGGGCAATTCCACGGTTGTACACCAATGCCATCAGCAGATCAAACTCCCGAGGCGTGAGTTTTACAACAGTTCCGTTTTTTGTCACGGTGCGTGTATCCGGCGTAATCACGATATCCCACAAGTGGATGGTTTGTTTCCGGCGCCCGGTGTGGCGCATCAGCCCCTCCACCCGCGCCAGAAGTTCCTCCGGCGCAAAGGGTTTGACAATGTAATCATAGGCACCGGCTCGCAGACCGCGCACGCGATCTTCCACAGACGCCCTTGCTGTAAGGAAAATTACCGGCGTCCCGGTGGGTGCTATATAATCCATCAGCGTGAAGCCATCCACTCCCGGCAGCATCACGTCCAGCAAAATCAGGTCAAAGCTTTTCTTTTCGATCCAGTCAGCAGCAGCTTCCCCATCGTACGCCTTGGTGCAGCCATAGGCAAATGGTTCCAGTGTCATCTCAATCAGGTCGGCAATCGCCTTTTCATCCTCTACGATCAATACAGAATTCATTGTTGCCTCCTTCGAACCTGCTATGATTTCATTATACCACGGAAGATTTCCAAAATGTTTCCAGAGCGTCTTTAAGTTAATAAGATTTATTCTTATTTATTTTATAAGTTCTCTTAATTGATTTTTCAATATATCGATTATATTCAATCATATATCACAATATTGCTTTTCCGATATTTTTAGGATATAATCTTAATTATCAGATAGGCAATCTGTCATGAGGAAAACATTATATCTGTCATTGGTTTTCTCATATTCTCCCAGGGCCATCCAGTATATCTTTCTTCTGGAAAAGGCTTTTCATCCAATATATGTCAATGCGGGGTTTACTCCGTAAATATAGAGCAAAGGAGCAATATCTATGAGAAGCATTACGAAACTTGATCTGCAGTACGCGCACCGGTTTTACGGTTTCAAGGGCGAGGCACAGTACCTGCACGGCCACACCGGTGTATTGACCATCGAGGTGGAGGACAGCATCAATCCTGGCGTCAACATGGCATTTCCCTGCAACGAAATCCAGAAAACGGCCTGGAATGTATTGAAGAACTTTGACCATGCCCTGATTCTGCGGGAAGATGATCCCCTCCTCCCTGCTGTACTGGATGTCTATGAAAAGCAGGGCATCAAAGACGGAGCCCCCAACAATGTGATGAAAGGTCCTGCCTTCCAGACGGAGCTTGCTACCGCATACCCGGACTGCCGGCTGGTCGTCACCAAGGAAACCCTTACCGTTGAGGGCATGATCAAAATTGTATACGACCTGCTGAAGGATCAGCTGAATATCGTCAAATTGACCTTCACCAGCGGTGTCAATGCGGCCTCGGAAGAGTACGAGCCTCGCCTGCATTTAGATCGTTGCCCGCTGTGCGGCATTGCATTGGACGAGAATGGCGTTTGCCCCAAGTGCTACTATTGCAAGGGCTGATGGCTTTTCAGACAGATTTTCCTGTTCTCTCTTTGAAGTAGTATCCGCCCCATGAAAAACACACCGCTTCAAGAGTTCTTTGCTCTTGAGGCGGTGTGTTTTGCTTTACTGTTCTGCCAACGTCCGGTTTTCCCTGTGCCAAAATCTTTTTCTTGCAAGGATCATCCCCATACAACAGTTATATCCGGGCCAACCAGAACATTTTCCTTTTTATAGAGAAATTTTCATGCAACCGAATCCCGAAAAAACAAATCCGAACCCCAGCCAATCGGTGCGAGGTTCGGATTTGTTCAATATGGTGGAGCTGACGGGAGTCGAACCCGTGTCCGAAAAGAAATCGGTTAGAGTATCTCCGGGCGCAGTGTGTTTATTAGGATTCCCTTGGCGCGGGCGAGCACACACGCGCTACGCCTTGGTAGCTTCATAAAGTCATGACAGGCCGCAAAGCTTAAGCCCGTTCACGTTCAGTACCTAATCGACGCCCTGACCCTGCGCGGTACTGACGCAGGCAGGACGGTCGTGCCTAATTAGGCAGCGACGGCAACAGGATAATTGTTGTCAGTTAATTTGTTTTGGTGCTTTTATCGTGGCGCACCGCCACGGCCCGCTGCTCACGCCTTTCTCTCCCCGTCGAAACCATTACAGCCCCTTATAATCGGTGGACGGTGTCCACCGGGAAAGCAAAAGCAGACAGCTTTTACCGCTGCATTTTCAAAGCACGATCTATATCGCGCTTTGCATCGCGCGCTGCAGCCGTGGCGCGCTTGTCATAGAGTTTTTTACCCTTGCAAAGGCCCAGCTCCAGCTTTACTCTCCCATGCTTGAAATAGAGAGAAAGGGGGACCAGCGTATACCCCTGCAATTTGATCTGCTGCCCCAGGCGTCGGATTTCCGCCTTGTGGGCCAGCAGCCGGCGCGGACGGCGCGGGTCTTTATTGAAGATGTTTCCCTGCTCATAAGGGCTGATATGCATACCCTTGACAATCAGTTCTCCATCATCAATATCGGCCCAGGAATCCTTGAGGTTCACCCCGCCGGCACGCAAGCTTTTGACCTCCGTGCCCACCAGCTCAATGCCGGTTTCCAGCGCTTCGATCACAAAATACTCGTGGCGTGCCTCGCGGTTCTGGGCAATCACCTTTATTCCGGATTTATCCGCTGCCACGATGCACACCTCCTTTGCGTGTAGTGGGTTTTGATTATAGCGCAGATATGTGCAAAAGTCAAGGAAAAAGCCTCACAACTCGCCGCGTCCCTGCATGGCACGATAAAGAGTCGTCTCATCGGCATACTCAAGGCTGCCTCCCACCGGCAGGCCATAGGCCAGCCGGGTGGTGCGTATTCCCAGCGGCTTGATCAGCTTGGCCAGATACATGGCTGTTGCTTCTCCTTCCACCGTGGGGCTGGTGGCCATAATGACTTCCTTGACAGTATCATTGAGACGCGCCAGCAGTTCCTTGACGCAGAGCTGATCCGCACCGATGCCATCCATGGGCGAAATCAGACCATGCAGGACATGATATAATCCGTTGTATTCATGGGTGCGTTCGATGGATTTAATGTCCCGCGGGCTTTCCACCACACAGATCACGCTGCGGTCCCGCTTGGGAGAAGCGCAGATCTTGCAGATTTCATCCGCCGTATAATCCTGGCAGATCCGGCAGCGATGCAGATCTTTTTTGGCATGCTCAATGGCCTTGGCCAGTTCCATCGCCTGTTCGTTGGACATCGACATCACTTCATAGGCCATTCTTGTGGCGCCCTTGCGGCCAATGCCCGGGAATCGCGCGAACTGATCCACGAGGTTTTCCAGCGGTTCAACGTTCTGCGGCATAATACCGCCTCTTAACCCAGACCGGGAATATTCATTCCGCCGGTCAGTTTGCCCATTTCCTCTTCCGAGTCCTTGTCCACCGCAGCCACAGCGCTGTTGACGGCAGCCGCGATCAGGTCTTCCAGCATCTCGATATCCTCGGGATCCACGGCCTCCGGCTTGATCTTGACAGCAGTAATCTCATGCTTGCCGGTCATGGTCACCGTAACCATCTCTCCGCTGGCCGTGCCGGTGTATTCCTTGGCCTCCAGTTCCTCCTGCTTTGCACGGATCGTATCCTGCATCTTCTGGACCTGACGCATCATCGCGTTGGGATCGGGGCGGCCGTAACCTTTGGGCAGTCTTGCTTTCATGGGAATTTCCTCCAATTTTATTTATCTTCGATCTGAACATCCACGCCGAGCGCCTGCATGTTCTGCAGTGTCTGATCAAGTGACATCTGCGGACCTGCATGGTCCTCTGTCTTCGGCGCTTCATAGGGGCCGATACTGCAGCGGATCTTGGTGACCCGGTAGATGGTCTCCTTCAGCTTTTTGCTCACTTCGCGGTTGTTGCGAATATAGTCGCGGAAAGCATCGCTGCACTCAAACAGCACATGCTTGCCGTCATAGTAAGCTCTGGTCCCTCGCAGGAAAGAAATCATCATCCCGTCGGTTTCCTCCAGATCCGCCAAAACCAACGCCCATTGGGGGAAAGGTTCCAGCGGTCCTACCTCCTGCTTGGGAGCCGCACGGCGCACCGGTTTGGGGGCAGGCTGCGGTGCGGGCGCCTGTGTCACAGCTGCCGGGCGCAGTTCCGGCTGCAAAAATTCCGGTTCTTCCTCGGGCGGCGGAAGCTCTTCCGGCGGTTCCTGTGCCACAGCCGGGACGGTGGGCGGCGGCGCTGCAGGTTTGGTATTCTGTACCGGTGGCGCCGACACAAACGGGACGGCAGCCGCCGAAGCGAAAGGCTGCGGTGCCGCGGAAGGCTGTGCCGCTTGCTGTACGGGTGCAGCCTGCACCGCCTGCACAGTCTGCGGCTGCGTCAGAGAAAATACCGCCAGTTCCAGTTCGATGCGCTGGTCGGTGCCGCGGCTCATTTTTTCCAGCGCCTGACCGAATGCATTGATGGCACGGATGGCTTCCGTTTGCGGGAAGTCCTTGCGCTGTGAATACGCCGCTTCCTCCTCCGGCGAGGTACCTGTCAGCAGCCCTGTGCCCCCCGGCAGCGCGCACAGCATCAGGTTGCGGTAATGTCCCGCCAGTTCCATGCAAAGGCGGCGCATATCCACGCTCTGCTGGCGCAATTCCGCAATTTTTTCCAGCGCTGCAACGGCATCTTTGGCCGCGATGGCATCGCTGATTTCAAACAGATAGCTGCGATCTGTCACACCCGCCATCCGGCGCACCAGCGCTTCATCCACGTGGTTATCCACGCCTGCGCAGGTGTCGAGAATCGAAAGTGCATCACGCATGGCACCGTCGGCCAGACGCCCGATGAGCTGCGCTGCCCCCGGCTCCAGCTCGATTTTCTCCTGCTGCGCCACGTAGGTCAGCCGTCCCGCGATATCCTGCGCCGTGATACGGGCAAAATCATACCGCTGGCATCGGCTGAGGATCGTCACCGGGACCTTCTGCACCTCGGTGGTCGCCAGAATGAAGATGACATGCTCCGGCGGCTCTTCCATGGTTTTCAGCAGCGCATTGAACGCCTGCGTGGAAAGCATGTGCACCTCGTCGATGATGTATACCTTGTACCGGCACACAGAGGGCAGATACGCCACCTCGTCCCGCAGATCCCGGATATCATCCACGCCGTTGTTGGAGGCTGCATCCATCTCGATGATGTCCATGATGGCGCCGCTGTCAATCCCCTTGCAGATCTCACATTCGCAGCAGGGATCCGGGCTGGTATGGTCAAGGCAGTTGACCGCTTTGGCAAAGATTTTTGCGCAGGTGGTCTTGCCGGTACCACGGGTTCCCGTAAAAAGGTAGGCATGTCCGATGCGTCCCGCCGCAATCTGGTTCTGCAATGCGGTGACAATGGGAGTCTGCCCCACCACATCGGCAAAGCGCTGCGGACGCCATTTGCGATACAGTGCTCGATACATCGGCACACCTCCCCGTACAATCAGAAAAAGCGGGCAGAGCACGCGGCTGCGCCGCTTTGCGTACAGATGCAGGCTTGCCGCAGCACTGGACGAGCACCGCTTAATGCTGCTCGGTTCCCCGCCTGACATGGTTCACAGGCCGCCCACGCACGGGGCCCGCATCTGTACGCAAAACAGCGCAATACAGCCCTGTCCGCAGAAGCTATTATACAATATCGGCCGCATAAATGCAAGAGGCCGATGCAGCAGATTTCAACGCCGCAGATAGTAAGTTCCCTCCGGGTCCCGGCACAGAGTAACCCCGAACACACCGTCCAGAATTTTCTGTTCGAAGAGATTTGCCGGGCTGTCAAATGCCAGCAATCCCCCCTCCGACAGAACCGCTACCCTGTCACTGTACTGAAGCGCCTGAGCCAGATCGTGGAGGACCAGCAGAAGGGACTTTCCCTGATCCGCCAGGGTGCGCATCAGTTCCAGCAGTTCAAACTGCGCCGAAACATCCAGATAAGTCGTGGGCTCATCCAGCAGAATGGTATCGCCCCCCTGTGCCAGTGCCATAGCCAGATAGACCCGTTGCCGTTCGCCGCCGGAAAGCTCCCGCAGATCCCGCTCCGCCCACCGGGCAACGCCGGTGGCCTGCATGGCCTGTTCCACAGCCGCCTTGTCCCGTGTGGTCATCTGGCGGGACAGTCCCAGATATGGAAACCGGCCATGGCTGACCAGGCCCCGCACTGTGATCTCGGGGATGTTGCGCACCTGGGGCATAAAGGCCGCTGCACGGGCAAACTCCTTGCGGTTGTAGCTGTGAAGTTCACGCCCCGCCAGCAGAATCTGACCGTCCAGCAGCGGAAGCTGCCTTGCCATCGCTTTGAGCAGCGTCGTTTTGCCGCAGCCGTTGGTGCCTACCAACGTGGTGATCTGACCATCCTGTGCCGTAAAGCTGACATCCCGCACAACGCAGACTCCGTCATATCCCACCGAAACGTTCCGGAGTTCAAACATAGATACGCCTCCTTTTTCGGTGGAGCAGCAAGCTCAGGAAGAAAGGTCCCCCGATCAGGGAGAGCAGAATTCCCACCGGAAGTTCAAACGGCGCAAACAGCAGCCGCGCAGCAATATCGCACAGCACCACAAACGCGGCCCCCAGCAATGCCGACGCCGGCACAAGAATCCGATGGTCGGTACCAATGAGCCGGCGCGCAATGTGCGGTGCCAGCAGCCCCACAAAGCTCAATAGCCCCGCAAAGCTGACCGCTGCACCTGCCAGAAGCGCTGCCGCCAGGATGCCCAGGAATCTGGTGCGCGTCACATGCAGCCCCAGGCCGGTCGCGCTCTCCTCCCCCAGGCAGAGGACATTCAGATCCACCGTCAAAAACAGCGCCAGCAGCAGCCCCAGAAGGAAGTACGGAAATGCCGCCCCCAGCATGCTCATCGTAACGCCGGAAAGCCCGCCGGTCAGAAAGCCGGGGGAACTGGCTACGATTTCCGGCCAGAGCAATTTCAAGGTGTTGATGCCGGCAGTCAGCATGCCGCTGACCGCAAGGCCGGCAAGTACCAGCGTTGTGCGGGAAAGTCCCGCGCGCCAGGCCAGCAGATACACCAGCATGGAACAGCCCAGCGCCCCCAGGAACGAGGCAAACTGCATGGCCCCCGGCACGGCAGGCACCAGCACCATGGCAAACAGTGCAAAGAACCCTGCCCCGGCATTCACGCCGATCACATTCGGGCTTGCCATGGCGTTGTTGAGCACCGCCTGCAGCAGGACGCCGGCCACAGCAAGGGCTGCGCCGGAGAAAAGTCCTCCCAGCATACGGGGCAACCGCACATAGGCCATCACGCGCCAGACAGGGTCCTGCTCATCCCGGGACCCCAGTGCCTGCCACAACTGCCCCAGCGAATAGGGCTGGCTGCCCAGGCATAAAGCGGCCACCGAAGACACCACCACCGCCACAGCCAGCAGAAGCAGCACGGCGGGCACCGATGTTTTGGGTTGTTTTCTGTTCTTCATTGTATCACCCCTGCCAGCCCCGGGCGGCCGGGTCCAGACGTTCCGTAGCCGTGTACAGCAGCGCATTGCATATAGCCGTCGCCACCGTACTTCCGCCCTTGCGCCCCATTGCTGCAATATAAGGCACATTATGTGCCCTGCACGCGGAGAAGATCTTTTCTTTGCTCTCCACCACGTTGACAAACCCCACCGGCACAGCAATGACCAGTGCCGGACGCAGGACATGCTGTTCCATGAGATCGCACATCGCCAGCAGCGCCGTCGGGGCGTTGCCCACCACAAAAATTCCATTGGGACAGATTTCCGCCGCGCGGCGCATCGAGGCCACAGCGCGCGTTGTCCCTTCCTGTTTGGCCTCTTTTGCCACCTCCGGGTCCGCCATAAAACACTGTGCCGCGCAGCCCAAAGCCGCTAGTGAAGGCTTGCTGATACCGGCCAGAGCCATGTTGGTATCGGTGACGATTGGAGTTCCCTGTTTCAGCGCCTCCACCCCGCACCGGACGGCTCCCGGGGTGAACCGAAGCGTATGGGCATAGTCAAAATCAGCCGTGGCATGGATCACGCGCCGCACGACCACCTCACATTCCGGAGCCGGCACGAGATTCTGCTGCGCAAGTTCTTCTGCGATGATCTGCATACTGGTCCGCTCAATATCGGCGGGGAGCGTGTGTTGTATCATCGGTATTCCTCCATCAGACGATAGATTGCCTGGATGTCCAGCGCCTCACGGACCCCTTTTGCCAGGGCATCAAACTGTTGCTGCTGGTACGCCTCGTGGTCGATGGGCGCCGCCTGCTGTACCGTCAGGCCCTTGCGACGGCAAAGCCAGTCAGCCAGCCTGACCGTCAACTCGCCGGTATCAAACAGGCCATGCAGATAGGTACCAAATACCTGCCCCTGGCAGCAGCCTTCCGGGGTTCCATCCTGCAGACGGCAGAACGGTGTTCCCGCTCCCCGTGTGTTTCCCATGTGGATCTCATATCCATCCAGCTGCGCTCCCGCAAACGGTTGCTGCAGCACCGTGGCCTGTACACGGGTGCGCGTTTTCTGCCGTGTGAATACGGTATCCATGGGCAGCAGTCCGAGGCCCCGCAGTGTGCGTCCGGCTTCGCCGCCCTCCACGCCCCAGGGATCCTGCAGTGTCCGCCCCAGCATCTGGTAGCCGCCGCAGACACCGAGAATCGGGGTGCCTGCCGCGGCCAGTTTGCGGATGGCCGCTTCCAGCCCGTTCTGCCGCAGCCAGAGCAGATCCTCCATGGTGTTTTTGGTCCCCGGCAGAATGATGAAATCGGGATGTCCCAGCGAGGAACCATCCTGCACGTACCGGATCCCCAGCACCGGGTGGGCTTCCAGCGGGGTAAAATCTGTAAAATTGGAAAGACGGAGCAGCCGGATCACGGCCACGTCCACAGGTTTATGCACGGAGCGCTCTTCCAGACACGGTGCCAGAGAGTCCTCCTCGTCAATGTCCAGATCCATGAAAGGCACTACACCAAGCACCGGCAAACGGGTCTTCTCTTCCAGCATGGCCAGTCCCGGCGCCAGGATGGCCGGGTCGCCGCGGAATTTGTTGATGACCAGTCCGCCGATCCGCGCCCGTTCCTCCGGCTCCAGCAGGGCTACCGTTCCATACAGCTGGGCAAACACACCGCCCCGGTCAATGTCTCCGGTCAGCAGCACCGGGGCGTTGATCATTCTGGCCAGTCCCATATTCACGATATCGTCCTGCTTCAGATTGATCTCCGCCGGACTGCCGGCCCCCTCCACCACGACCACATCGCAGGTCTGTGCCAGGCTTTCATAGGCCTCCAGAATTTCCGGAATCAGCTGCTTTTTGTAGCGGAAATACTCCGCTGCGGGCATCTGGCCCCGCACCTCTCCCCGGACAATCACCTGACTGCCCGTGTCGCTGCAGGGTTTGAGCAGCACAGGATTCATCCGCACGTCGGGTTCCACGCCAGCAGCCTGGGCCTGCACCACCTGTGCACGTCCCATTTCCAGTCCCTCGCGCGTCACATAGCTGTTCAGCGCCATGTTCTGGCTTTTAAAGGGGGCCACACGCAGCCCGTCCTGTGCAAAAATACGGCAAAGGGCCGTGCACAGCAGGCTCTTTCCGGCGCCCGACATCGTTCCCTGCACCATGATGCAGCGGGCATGATATATCTGGCTCATGCGAGTATCTCCTCAAGTGCCGCCAGCAGACGGCGGTTTTCCGGTTCTGTCCGCACCGCCGTTCGGTACCAGTTGTCGTCCAATCCCAGGTAATTCCCGCACCCCCGCAGAAGGATGCCCCGCCCCCGTAAGGGCTGCAGCAGCGGCACCGTGCAACGGAACAAAAGATAATTGGCCTCCCCGGGGATCACCCGCAGGCCCAGACGCTCAAGCCCCTGCCGCAAAAGGATCCGCTGACTGCGGATCAGGGCGCGCACCTGCTGTACATACTTCTTTTCCCCGAGAGCCGCACAGCCTGCCTCCTGTGCCAGTGTGCTCACAGACCAGGGCGGTCCTGCCAGCCGCATCCGCTCCAGCAGCGTTTCGTCAGAGCACAGTGCATAACCCAGCCGTATGCCTGCCATGGCGTAGAGTTTGGTAAACGCCTTCAGAATTACCAGATTCGGATGGTCTTTTAATTGCGGCAACAGCGTATGGGCAGTGGGATCATCCAGAAAGTTCATAAAACATTCATCCACAACCAGCAGGGCCCCTACAGCGGTGCAGCGGTCCAGAATCCGTCGCAGAATCAGCACGGGTGTCGTGCGGCCGGTCGGGTTGTTGGGCTCGCAGAGGAACACCATCCCGGTTTGCGTGGTGATTTCTTCCACAAAGCTTTCATCGATGGCAAAATTGCTTTCCGGCAAGAGAGAGTGGCGCTTTACCCGGCAATGAACGCTATTCAGCGCCGCCTCATATTCGGCAAACGTCGGCGCCGGGATCAGGGCTTCCCGGGGACAAACCGCCGCTGCCAGCCGCCAGATCAGATCCGCAGCCCCGTTGCCGCAAAGCACCCATGCAGGCGATATACCTGCCGTCTCTCCAATGGCCTGCCGCAGTTTTCGGCACAGCGGGTCCGGGTATCGATCCGCCACAGACACCGCTTCCTGCACGGCCCGCTGCACTGCCTCCGGCACGCCCAGCGGGCTAACGTTGGCGGAAAAATCCAACGGTGGCCGCCCGTATTCCGTTTCAAATCCGGCCCAATCGCCGCCATGCACCAGCTGCATCATTCACCTCAAGAAAAACAGAATGCTTCCGCGAAGCAGCAGCCCCACAAGAAGCGCTGCAAAGGCCCCGGCAAACAGCATCCGGTTGGCGTGCAGGATATCCTGCGGCTCCACCGCACGTCGGGCATCTCCAATCGTGGGCTTGTCGTAGTATTCTCCAAAATAGTAGGCAGGCCCCGCCAGCTGCACACCCAGTGCCCCGGCACAGGCCGACTCGGTCTGGGCGCTGTTGGGGCTGGCATGGTTCCGGCGGTCCCGCCGCCAGATCCGCCAGGCATTTTTCCCATCCTGCCCGGTCAGCGCTGCGGCCAGAATCCAGAACAGGGCTGCCAGCCGGGACGGCAGGAAATTGGCCGCATCGTCCAGCCGGGCTGCCGCCCTGCCAAAATGCAGATAGCGCTGATTCTTGTACCCCACCATGCTGTCCATCGTATTGATTGCTTTGTAACACAGCGCCAGCGGTGCCCCACCGATGAGCATATACACAAGCGGTGCCACCACACCGTCAGAAAAATTTTCTGCCACCGTCTCTATGGTTGCCTTTGTCACGCCTTCCTCGGTAAGGTTCTGCGTATCCCGGCCTACAATCCGTGCCACCGCCTTGCGGGCCCCGGGCAGGTCTTCCGCGGCGAGGCAGCCGTACACACGCCGGCTTTCCACAGCCAGTCCCTTCACAGCCAGTGCCTGCCAGCACCAGATGGTCTGTACCGCCAGTCCCAGCAAAGGGTGCAGACGGTTTGCCACCACGCAGACTGCCGCCGTTAAGAGCAGTGTTCCAACCGGCAGTACCACCGCGAGCACCCGGCCGGCCGCCCGTTCTCCTTCCGGTGTGGCCGGAAAACGCGCGCGCAGGAATTTTTCCAATCCTGTGATGCACTTTCCCATGATTACCACGGGATGGGGCATCCAGGCGGGGTCCGCCAGCCACAGATCCAGAAGGAATCCCATCACGATGGCTGCACAGATCTTCATGCGTTGGCCCCTTTGGTATACTGAACCGTTTCCAGCACCGTCAGAATATGCTCCTGCGGCCAGTGGGAAGCGTCCAGTTTATACCCGCCCGCGTTGGGCGCACACCAGTGGTAATATTCATGGTGCGGTACCGCGTACCGTTCCATCACCGCCATCTGTGTGCCGCCATGGGCAACAATCACCAGTTGGTCCTTCTTCTGGCGGAAAGCCTCGTCCACCAGCTGGGCGAAGGCAGCGCAGGTACGGTCACAGAACTGGTCCTTTCGCTCCCCGTCCGGGCAGGTCGTCTCGCAGTTTGCCTTCACCCAGGCAAGATAATCGGGATCATGCTCCATCTCCACATAATTGCGGCCCTCAAAGCTGCCGAAGTTCATCTCCTTGAGATTTTCCACCACGACCTGCCGGGCCTGCGGAAACAGGATGGCAGCCGTCTGTTGGGTGCGGACCAGCGGAGAGACGTACACCACCTCCGGCGAAAAATCAGCCTGCCGGATGCGGGCCTTACCCTCTTCCGAGAGGGGGATATTTCTTTGTCCCTGATAGCGTTTTTCCACATTATACACGGTCGTACCATGGCGCAGCAAATAGATGATCACGATTCCAAACTTCCTTTCAAAACAAGCGGCAATCCGTAAAAGACCCGGACCACAGTATCCGCTCTTTCCGCCAGCAGACAGTTGAGCCTGCCTGCTGCTTCCCGGGCGGAGCGTTCCTGTGGATCCGCCGGAACAACACCGCCGCCCACCTCTGTGGCGATCACAATTTCGGCCTTTGCCAGCTCATCCGCCAGCGCTTCCATGTCCCGGGCCTGTGCGGCATGGTTCTCCACATGGTCCACCGCCCGGCTCTTCAGTTCTTCCGGGGTACATCCCAGAAGGCGACAGGCAAAAGCATGTTTTCCGCCATACAGCGGCCCGAACAGAAAAATCATACGCCTGCCTCCACAATGCGGCAAGCCACAAAAGCCGCCAGCATCCAGATTTCTGCTTTTTGAAGGAACCACCCGGCCAGGTCGCCGGAAATCCCGCCAAACTGTTTCTGGGCCACGCATTTATATCGCCACAGCACCAGCATCGCCGCCCCCATCATACAGACCCCGGCCACGCCGCCGGCTGCCATCAATCCGGCACACAGGCATACTGCCAGCACCGCCAGGACCCGGCGCACCGTAACACGGTCCGCCGCCGTGGCAAAGGTATGGACCAGGCCGGTATTTCTGGCGATCGGGAAAGACGCCACGGCCCACCCGGACAGGGCCCGTTCCAGCACAAATCCCAGCCCCAGGCAGATCAGTGCCTGACGGTCCATCTGTACAGACGCGCACAGAGCAAAATAGGCCACAAAATAGCTGCACACCCGGATCAGGGCAAAGGCACCGCAATGGGGGTCTTTGAGAATTTCCTGCTTTTTTGCCGGTTCCGCATAACTGGCCAGCGCATCGCAGGTATCCGCATACCCGTCCAGATGAATGCCGCCCGTGATAAACACGGGAATCAGGCAATACCCGCCCGCCTGCAGCCAGTCCGGGACCGGCCAGGCGCCGCATAAAACTGTCCAGAGGCAATACGCCGCTGCACAGGCCAGACCTACCAGCGGAAACGCACACATCGCATACCGCATATTTTTTTTCGTTCCAGACAGGCTGCGGCACCGGGATTGCGCTGAACATGGCAAAGGCGACCGCGATGGTTTCCGCCAGGATCATAGAGGGTTCCTTCCTTTGTAATAACTTGGCAGACCGGCAACCACTTCGCAGACTGCATCCGCCTGCCCTGCAAGTTCCTGATGCAGCTTTCCCAGCAAACGCAGATACTGCTCGGTTTCCCCTGCGTAATTACTTCCACCCGTGCCCACTTCATTGGAAACAATCATCAGGTGACAGCACATGCCGTACAGTTTGCGTATGCCGGCGAGGATGATTTCTTCTGTCTGATGCAGCGTCCGGCCCGGTGCATAGAATTCGTTGGCCGCCAGATTGCCGAGATCCTCCAGCAAAATCGTACCACCTTTGTCAAGAGCGGCCGACTGTATGCCCATAAGATCCAGCGGCCGCTCCAACGTCACGAAGCCGCGGCCGGCCCGCTGGCGCCGGTGTTTTTCGATGCGCGCCCGGCATTCCTCATCCCAGACCTGCATGGTTGCCAGGTAGTACCGCGGCATAGCGCCTGCCAGATGAACCGTGAGCTGCTCCGCGTATTCACTTTTGCCGCTGCCGGAACCTCCGATCGCCAGGATCAGCATCCGGCACCTCCCTGTGGCGTATACGGCTGCATACCGTAATCATCAAATGTACTGCCGTCGTAGATAGCCATCGCCATATCCAGCACAGGCATGACGGCCACAGCACCGGTTCCCTCCCCCAGCCGCATCCCGGCCGTAAGGATCGGACGTTTGCCCAGAGCCTCCAGCAGCAACTTGCCGGCCGGTTCGGCACTCTGGTGCGTTGCAAAAATGGCGGAGGACGCCAAAGGCGCCAGTCGTACCGCACACAGCGCCGCAGCCGCGCTGATGGCGCCGTCGATCAGAACGGGAATCCGGTAAATTGCCCCGCCCAGAAACACACCGCACAGCCCTGCGATATCAAATCCCCCCACCTTGGAAAGGATGTCCACCGGGTCTTTGGCGTCGGGCCGGTTGCAGGCAATGGCTTTTTCGATCGCCTGCCGCTTACGCAAAAACCCCTGATCCGACAAGCCGGCACCGCGGCCTGTCAGATCCTGCGGGCTCATTCCCAGCAGGACACAGCTTACTGCAGTTGCGGTGGTGGTGTTGCCGATGCCCATTTCACCTGTTGCAAGCAGATGCATACCGGCTTCCTTTTGCTGTCTGACCAGGTCAATCCCCGTCAGAATGGCCTGCTCCGCCTGGTCATAGGACATGGCAGGGCCGAAAGTCATATCTGCCGTTCCATTGCCGATCCGGCGTGAAAGGACGCCTGACCAGGGCATAAAATCTCGGATTCCCATATCCACAGGTACTACCTGGCAGTCGGCCAGTGCTGCCATGCGGCAGACATTGCTCTTTCCCTCCGCCAGCTCACGGGCCACAATGCCGGTCACTTCGCAGCCGGACTGGGAAACGCCCTGGGCTACCACACCGTTATCAGCGCACAGAACCAGCACCGCCCGCGGGGTGAGCCGGAGCTGCTCCGTTCCGACCAGCGCTGCCATATCCGTCACCATATCTTCCAAAAGGCCCAGGCTGCCCAGCGGTTTTGCGCAGGCATCCCAGCGCTGCCGTGCTCTGTGCGCCGCGTCTTCCATCAGAGGACGGATGGATCCTAACAGTGCGCTCAGTTTTCTTCCTTGCGGCATACGCCACGCTCCTTCTCGTACGCACCGGCTGCCTCCACGAAACGCCGTGCCAACCGGGGTGTTCCTGCCATATACAGATGGGCGAACGATGCAAACAGCGTCGAAGAGGCAAATCCTTCCTGCCATTGACGGCTGCCCAGTGGTTTCCGGATTGTGAAATCCGTTCCGTTTTGTGTGCTGTCCCAGTAGTGAAACTCATGTACCGGCGCGCTTTCTCCCGCACGGAACAACAGGCTGTCCCCCTTGGCGGTGACTTCTGCGTATCCGAACCGCACCAGCTGCTCTGTGCGGTGTCCCTGTCCCGGCAGAACCCCTGTCATAGGCCACAGAGCGCCCTGCGCATCTTCCAGTGCCTGTCCCAGGTACAGAAAACCGCCGCATTCCGCCACCGTCGGCATCCCGCTGCACACCGCCTTTTGTACCGCAGTACGCATAGCCTGGTTCTGACTGAGCCTGGCTGCATGCAATTCCGGATATCCGCCCGGAAGATACAGCCCCGCACAGCCGGACGGCAAGTCTGTGTCCCGCAAAGGACTGAAAAAGACCGGCTTGGCTCCCGCTTGCCTCAAGGCATCCAGCGTTTCCGCATAACAGAAACAAAATGCCTCGTCCTGCGCCACTGCAATGGGCACCGCGGAGGTCATCGGGGGGGGTGGTTCTTCTGTCCGACGGGACCGCACACACAGTTTTTCAATCCGAGGCAGGTCCAATGTCTCTCGGGCCTGCTGCGCCAAGGCGTGGATTCTTTCCTGAAGGTCCTCGATTTCTCCCGCCGTATAAAGGCCCAGATGTCTGCTTTCCAGCTGCGCTTCTTCCATGGGAGGCAGATATCCCAGCACCGGCAACCCCGTTTCCCGCTCCAGCATGGGCGCCAGCATCTGGTAAAGCATCGGCTTGCAGTCGTTGAGCAGAATTCCCGCCAGATGACTGTGAGGGCGGAATTCATTCAATCCACGTACCGTCGCTGCCAGCGTCAGGCTGGCCCCTTTGGGACGGAGTACCAACAGCACAGGCAGATCCAGCACATCCGCAAGATTCCAGGCGCTGGCGCGGGTCGTGGTGCCGCCCACTCCGTCGTACAATCCCATGACCCCTTCGCAGACAGCGGCATCGCAGCCTTGCGTGTAGCACCCGTAAAGGTGCTGAACCGTTGTCTCGTCAGAGAGGAAAAGATCGAGATTGTGACTTTGGATGCCCAGCACGGCACGGTGAAACATCGGGTCAATATAATCCGGCCCGCACTTGAACGCGCAGACAGTATGCCCCCGTTGTTTCAGTGCCGCCAGCAGCGCACAGGTCATCACCGTTTTGCCGCCGCCCGACTGCGGGGCGGCCACCATACATTCAATCATCGCACTGTACCGTCACAAGGAAAATGGGATTCTGAGCCATCATAAGGTGCAACCTGCCCACCGGCTTCGCTTCACTGACTGCAAGCTGCGTCACCATCGGCGTCAGGCCCTGTTCACGGCAAAATGCCAGGACTGTTTCCAGCGTTTCCAGAGCAATGCAGCTCACACATAACCGAACGGCGGGATTTTTCTTCAGCGCAAGGCGGAGGATCTCTTTCATTTCTCCCTTGCTGCCCCCAACAAAAACCGCATCCGGCGCCGGCAGATCTTCCAGCGCCCGGAGCGCACGGCCGGATATCAGCTGCACATTCCAGGTATGGAACTTTTCCCGGTTCTGCCGGATCAGTTCCATCGCCGGTTCTTCGCACTCCACTGCATATACGGTCCCTCCCTGCGATGCAGCCGCCAGTTCCACGCTGACACTGCCCGTTCCGGCTCCCACATCCCAGAAAACCTCCCCCGGCCCGGGATTCAGCGCAGCCAGAATCGCCACACGCACCTGGCGCTTCGTCATGGGAACTTTACCGCGAATAAACCAGGCATCCGGCCATCCCGGCATCCGGCGCGGCGGCTGCGGTGCCGCTTCGGCCAGCAGCACACACAGCGGCGCGAAGTTTTCCCTTTGCATCTGGGCCGCCGTTCCTTCCACAATACGCTGGTCAGGATAGCTCAGATTTTCCCCCACCGTTACCGGCAGATCGCCCAGCCCGGCATCCGTCAGCTGTGAGCAGAGTTCCGGGACCCCCAGGCTGCCTCCCGTGAGGAAAAAGGCTGGTTTTCCCTGCATGACCGCCGCCACTGCATCACACTGTACGCCGTGGGCCGAGACAAGCAGCCAGTCCTGCCAGGGGCGATGCAGTGCAGCAGCCATCAGTTGTACACTGGAAATTCCCGGACAGACAACATACGGAATATCCTGTGCTTGCAGCAGCGGAACAAGATTCCGGCAGCCCGAATAAAATCCCGTGTCCCCGCTGTAGACGACGGCGGCTTCATCACATTCCGCCCCCTGCAGCGCTTCCAGAATTTTCTGCGGTTTGGTTGCCGCCACGCGGCGCTGTGTGCAGCCGTCCGGGAGATTTTCCAGCAGCCGGGCCGCACCCACAATGCACTGTGCCCGCAAAAGGCTTTGCTTGCATTGCTCCGTCCAGGTAGCCTGCGTACCGCCACCCAGTGCCAGTAAACTCACCTGCATGGTGTGATCCACTCCTTGCAAAAATCAAGAATCGCTTCGTAGGATTCGCCCTGATCGGCAGGGCGCCGGATGACAATGCTTCTGACGCCGCAAACCTGGGCCGCTTCCAGTTTTTCCGCAAAACCGCCCGGATTCCCACCATCCTTGGTCACAAGCCAACGGATGGCGAACTGGTGCATCAGAGCGATATTGAGTTCTTTTCCAAAGGGGCCCTGCATGGCAATGATATGGGAAGCCTGGATTCCGGCCTTCCGGCAGGCAGACAGGCTGGACTCCACCGGCAGCACCCGCGCATACAGCCGCTCGGGCCCCAACGCCGCAAAAGCTGCCACTTCCTTGGCGCCGGTGGTGAGCAATACAGGGCCTGCCGTTTTCTGCAACAGCGACGCCGCAGCCGGGGTATCCGCCGCCACAAGACAGTTTTCCGGCAGCGCACTGGCAGGCCGCAGCAACCGCTTATAGACGGCCCCTGTGCGCTGTGCCGCCTGCCGGATATTGCGGGTCACCTGCTCGGCATACGGATGGGTTGCGTCAATGCACAAAGTATCGCTTTCCAGCAGCTCTGCGATACCGTCACAATCCCGGCGTCCGGCCAGCACCGTGACGCCGGGCACGTTCCCCTGGTCCACTCTGCCATACTCGGTGGCCACGCAGACCCATACCGGGACGCCCAGAGATGCCAGGGCCCGGGAGAGTCTTCTGCCCTCCGTCGTGCCGGAAAAAATGACGATTTTCATGCCTTTTTATATCCGCGCGGCGTAATCAGCCAGGCACCCTCCTGCCAGGTGGTACTGTTCCCGATGTAGACCGTCATAAACATATCCACCGGAGCAGTACGCAATGCTTCCAGCGTATAGAATTGTACCTCCTGCCCGGGGCGGGCAATATTACGCACGGTGGCACAGGGCGTACTGCTTTTCATTCCTGCCTCCAGCAGAATATCCACTGCGCGCTGCAGATGGTCCTTGCGGCGATGGGAGGCCGGATTGTACAGACAAAGGGCAAAATCTCCCTGGGCTGCACAGCGCAGACGTTTTTCGATCGTTTCCCAGGGCGTCAGCAGGTCAGACAGCGAGATCACGCAAAAATCATGGGCCAGCGGGGCGCCCAGCGCAGCCGCGCCGGATAGCGCTGCCGTCACGCCGGGCACCACCTCCACAGGCACCTCCGGGAAAGATCTGGCCAGCTCCAGGACCGGGGACGCCATCCCGTATACGCCGGCATCTCCGCTGCAGACCAGTGCAACCGTTTTTCCCTGTGACGCCGTTTCCAGCGCCCAGCGGCAACGATCCAGTTCCCCACGCATCGGTGTGGTATAGGTCTCTTTTTCGGGGAAAAGCGGTCTTACCAACTCCACATAGACGGTATATCCGCACAGTACATCCGCGTCAGCCAGTGCATTGCGTGCCTGCCCTGTCAGCATGGCACTGTCGCCCGGTCCCAGCCCGACCACATACAATTTACCACTCATCATGATATCTCCAATCCAGTTTGACGGGTTTTACTGCCGCCGCCATGGTCACACCGCCTCCGGCCATTTTGCGAATGATCAAGGCTCCGCCGCTGGCCAGCACTGCTGCCCGTTCGCAAACATTGTCCACACCGGTTACGCTGCTCACAAAGGCGGAGGCTGTAAAATTTCCCTGCACAGCATTCAGTGCCGCCGCATGGTAGGTTTGCAGAGTCCAGCCATGTTGCTGGCAGAATTCCAGCAAACCGGGTTCCGATGCCTTGAGATCGATGCTGGCCACTCCGCAGATTGCCTGTTCCGGCAGCGGCAATCGCTGAAATGCTGTTTCCAGTGCCGGGCAGGCCGTACCCTTGCGGCAGCCTATTCCCAGCACCACAAACTGCGGTATCAGCCAAAGGACATCCGACGGCTGCGGCGCAAATCCCACATAAACATCATAAGCATCCCCTGTTTCCAGCGCCACACCTTCCGGCGGCATGCCTTCTATGGGGAATTCTGTTTTGATGCGGATGGTTCTGCCCGCCAGCAGCGCGCCGGACACCCGGCGGATGCAGGGCACATGCAGCACAGCGCAATGCTGTATGCGTGCCCACGCATCCACGGCAAAAACACCGTTGGCATCAGTGGCTGTGGTGATCACCGGCTCCGCTCCGCAGATGCAAGCCACCCGGCGGGCCAGGTCATTGGCGCCGCCCAGATGGCCGGAGACCAGCGGCACCGCAAAGCGGGCACACTCATCCACCGCCACGACCGCCGGATCCTGCGTTTTGCCTTGCAGATACGGCGCAATAGCCCGTACAGCAATGCCCACTGCGCCCACATAAATCAATGCCTTTTCATGCGGGAAATGCGTCTGCGTCCACTGGTGCAGTGTCAACAGCTGACCGCTCCGCTGTGCTGTGCCGCCCAGTTCCTGTGCCAGCCGGCAGGCCAGTGCATAGCCTTTTTCGGTAAAGGCAAGGCAGGCCACCTTCATGCTTGCTTCCCCTTTCGGAATTCCGTCGTAAAGGAAGGATCATACAGTTTGCTGCGTTCGTACTTTGCCGTGTGCAGAAAATCTCCCACCAGAATCAGCGCCGTTTTGGTGATCTGATGCGCAGCCCCGCAAGCGGCCAGTTCCCCCAGCGTGCAGCGCACCACCTTTTCCTCCGGCCAGGTTGCCTTGTACACCAGCGCCGCCGGTGTTTTTACGGTATACGCTCCCTGCAGAAGTGCATCCTGCACGGCTTGCAGCATACCGGCCGACAGGAAAATCACCATGCTGGCACCATGTGCGGCCAGACTTGCCAGTGCTTCCCGTTCCGGCACCGGCGTCCGGCCCGCCATCCGCGTGATGATCACCGTCTGGCTGATGCCGGGCAGCGTATACTCGGCCCCCAGTGCCGCAGCAGCACCGCAGAAGCTGGACACCCCCGGCGTGTCATCGTAGGCAATGTCCAGGCGGTCCAGTGCGTCCATCTGCTCCCGGATGGCGCCGTATATGCTGGCATCACCGGTATGCAGACGTACTGTTTCATGGTGCTGCCGTTCCTGCTCCTGAAAGACCGTGAGCACCTCTTCCAGCGTCATCTCTGCGCTGTTGTAGATTGAGCAACCGTCCTTAGCCAGCGCAAGCAGGGCCGGATTGACAAGGCTGCCGGCATATATGATACAGTCGGCCTGCTGCAGCAATTGGGCGCCGCGCATCGTAATCAGGTCCGGTGCACCAGGACCGGCCCCCACAAAGTGAATCATGGTGTTACTCCTTCACGAGAATTGTGGCAAAATAACCCGCCGGCCGATGTTTGTCATACCGGGACAAATCCGGCCAGACTTCCTCCTGCGGCAGGCCGCAGTTGCATACCATTGCACTGCGGGACAGCTTTCCGTGGGCTTCCAGCATTTCCAGTGTTTCCGGCAGCTGTCGTCCCGTCTTCATCAGAACTTTGCTGCCCGGAATTTCGAGGATAGCCTCGGCATTTCCTCCCGGGGCAATGATCAGAGGCTGCTGCATGCCCGCCGTCAGCGGCTGGTTGAGCCGCGCCGCCGAGGCGCAGAAGCTGGGAACCCCCGCCAGCATGACGGTTTCATATCCCTGCTCCTCCAAAAGGTCCTGCAGGTAGCCAAAGGTTGCGTATACCGACACATCGCCCAGATTGAGCATGGCCACATCCTCACCGGCATCCAGATACCGCTGCAGCTTTTGTGCTGCTTCCAGATGGGTCGCATGCAGAGCCGCCTTGTCCCGCGTCATGGGAAAGCGCAGCGCCACCACCGTCTTGTCTGACAAATCCACGGCCCATCGGGCAATTTCCAGCGCCAGCATCTGGCCGCTTGCAGTCTGCGGCGCCGCAATCACCGGGCAAGCGCGCAGACACCGTACCGCCTGCAGTGTCATCAGCTCGGGGTCTCCCGGCCCCACACTGACACCATACAGTGTTCCTTTGTTTGTTGTATCTACCATTGTTCCAGCATCTCCTTGGCGGGCGGTGTACTTCCCAGCAGACCGAACTGATTGGAAAACAGCACAGCCCCTACCCGGCAGTTGTCTCCCAGACGGTGCGTAAGATGGCGCTGCACAGCCTGCAGCAGCGATTGCAGGACCACTTCCCGGAGCCCCGCCTTTTCCAGAATTTCCAGACAGGCGTCTGCCGTGGCAGCAGACATCAGCGCCCGGCAGACTTCCGTCCCGGCACCACACAGGGCTGCATGGGCACAGAACAGTTCGGTGCGGCAGTCCGCATAACGGGAATGGGTATTCATGATGCCGCCCGCCACCTTGACCAGTTTTCCGATGTGACCCACCAGCAGCAATTCCCGGATCCCTTCCATGGCCGCACAGTCCAGGGCCTCCCCCAGAAAATTGGAGCACTTGACCACCGGGACATTCCTGGCGTCCCAGCCCTGGGCGTGCAAAAAATCCATGCCGTAGTTGCCGGGTGTGAGAATCAGCCGCGAAGTGACCGCCGCATGCTGCCGGATCTCCAGGGCAATGGTATCCACAATGGCCTGCTCGCTCATGGGTTCCACGATGCCTGAAGTTCCCAGGATGGAAAGACCTCCCTCCACGCCCAGTTGCGGATTGAAGGTCCTTTTTGCCGCCTCTTCGCCGCCCCGGATGCTGATGACCACCGAAATTCCCCCGGCATACCCGCAGATGCGGCAGATTTCCGTTACCTGCTGCATGATCATCTGCCGTGGCACATGGTTGATGGCTGCAGCCCCCACGGGCTGATCGAGCCCTGGTTTTGTCACCCGGCCCACCCCTTTGCCGCCGTCGATGGTCACACCCGGCACAGCGGATTTTTGTACCGTAGCCACAATCGACATGCCGTCCGTCACATCCGCGTCATCCCCTGCATCCTTGACGACGCTGCATACGGCCGCCTCTCCCTGCAAACGGCAGAATTCCGGCTGGACGGTAACCTCCCACCCCTTGGGGGTGCACAGCGTCAGTACATCCGGGGCTTTCCCAGTCAGCAACAATCTGGTCGCCCCCTGGGCGGCCAAGGCTGCGCAGGTACCCGTGGTATAGCCACAGCGCAGCAAGCGCTGACCGCTGCGGACGGTATGATCAAAGGACATGACTTTACTCCAGAATCTCTTTGAGTTTTTTGCAATAGAGCTGCTGGATACCCGGCAGTCTTCCCAGGCCTTCCAGCGTGCAGCGCACGGAGAAGCCAGCTTCTTCCAACTGATTTTTCCAGCTTTGAGGATCCTCCCCCGCCATGTCATGGCAGGCGTGGTCGCCGGCCACCAGCAAAAGGGGCACAAGATGTACTTTCCGGTATCCCGCCTTCGCGATGTGGGGCAGAACTTCCGAAAGCCCCGGCCAGCCTTCCACCGTCGCCACAAAAATGTCTTTGCGTTCCTGTAAAGCAAATGCACTTTGCAGCGCAGCATACACCGCACCGGCGAAATGTTCGGTTCCATGCCCCATCAGGATCAGGGCTTCCTCCGGCTGGAGAGGGTAAGCCTGCCCCAAAACCTGTGCCACTGCCTGCAGATCCGCTGTGTCGGCCAGAAGAGGACGCCCCAGCGCGAAGTCGGAAAAACGTTGCCGATACGGCTCAATTTCGGCTCTTATTTTATCGTATTCATACCCGTAAAGCAAGTGCGTTGGCTGTATTGCCACTTGTGTACAGCCCGCCGCCAGAAGCTTTTCCAGCGCCTCCGGCAGGCTGTCAAACGCCTCACCTCGGGCGGCCAGACGTTTCCGGATGATTCTGCTGGTCAACGCCCGTACAAAGGGATACTCCGGCGCCGATTTCTGCAGCGCCTGTTCCACGGCGGACAGATCCACGCGGCCGTTGGCTACCGTTGTGCCAAAGCTGACACATACCAGGGCTTGTTTCATGATTGTTTCTCCTTTTCCATCGGGCGATACAAAATATATGGCCGCCCCTCCTCGTCGGTTCCAACCCGCGCACGTACATGGTATACTTTCTCGATAAACGCCGGTGTCAGCAATTCCTTCGGGGTACCGCTTCCCACCAGTTTCCCGCCTTGCAGTGCAAAGAGCCTGTCACAGTATACAGCCGCAAGGTTGAGATCGTGTACCGCCAGCAAGACCGTTTTATCCAGTGAGCGGATCAGTTCCATGATCTGCAGCTGGTGCTGGATATCCAGATGGTTGGTGGGCTCATCCAGAATCAGGCAGGGCGTCTGCTGGGCCAGTGCCCGGGCAAGCACCACGCGCTGCTGCTCTCCGCCGGAGAGTGTGGAAAAAATCTGGTTTTCCCTGCCTGCCATTCCCACCGTTTCCAGTGACTTGTGTACGATCCGCTCGTCCTCCGCGTTGTCCCGTTCCAGCGCTCTCTTATGAGGCGAACGCCCCATAAGGACAATTTCCCGCACCGTAAAATCAAAGCTGTAATGATGATGCTGGGCCACAATGGCCATTTTTTGCGCGCTTTGACGCACGCTGTACTTATAAAGATTTTGTCCGTCGATCAGCACAGCGCCACAAGTAGGACGCAGCACCCGATAGACACATTTGAGCAGCGTACTTTTACCGCTTCCGTTGGGACCAATCAAGCCGACAATCTGTTTTTTGCCAACCGACATGTGGACCGAATCCAGGATCTGCTGACCGCCCAGCACAACGCTGAGATTTTCCGTTTGAATCACTGGCTCTCACCTCCGAAGCCATAGCGATACCGTACCATAAGATACAGAAACACAGGCGCGCCGAGCACGGAGGTAAGAATCCCAATGGGAACCTCGTTGCCGGGCAGAATGGTCCGGCAGGCCACATCCGCCCAGACCAGGAAAATACCGCCTGCCAGCGCCGCCGCAGGCACCAGCCGTCGGTGATCTGTTCCCAGCAACAGTCTTGTGCCGTGGGGAACAATCAGCCCCACAAAGCCGATGATGCCCGCATTGTATACGGCCAATCCGATGAGCAGGGATGTGACCAGAAGATATGCAATTCTTCGGACATGCAAATCCATGCCCAGCGTGACGGCACTCTCATCGCCCAGCAACATCAGATTGAGGGCACGGCTTTGGGTGAGGAAAAAAAGGCATCCCGCCAGAACCGCTGCCGCCAGGATGGCATTGTCCGTCCAGTTGGCCGCTCCCAGCCCGCCCATCGTCCACCGGATAATCTGTGTGGGGGCATGTTCATTGTTGCGAAGATAAATGGCGAAGTTGGAAAAAGCACCGCATACCGCTGAAAGTGCCGAGCCGGCGAGCAGCAGTTTCACCGCCGTGGCCCTTCCTCCCAGATTGGCAAGAAAGACCACCGCCAGTGAGACAAACATAGCCCCTGCAAAGGCCACCACACCAACCGAACGTGCGCCCAGCGCCATTCCTACACCAAACAGCGAAGCCAACGTTGCGCCGAGAGAGGCTCCCGAGGAAACGCCCAGGATATACGGATCAGCCAGCGGATTTTTGACGATGGCCTGCATGACGACACCACAGACCGCCAGCGCTGCCCCCACGGCCGCTGCCAGCACCAGCCGCGGCAGACGAATCAGCCACACCACATCATGCAGCGCAGCCCCCGCCGCCCATTCCGAAGGAACCGCAACGTCAAACAGCCCATGAACCAATTGATAGTACAGAACGCCGTACACGTCGGTTATGGGCAAGCGGACGGTCCCAAACGTAACAGCTGCTATCACGGAAGCCGGCAGTAAAACCACCAGCGCCAGGATCAGGCCATTTCCCGCCGCCCGTCTGTGAAGCAGACTGCCGTTTCCCTGTGCACTCATGAGGCAAGCTCCGGATACATCCCGGCCGCCAGCGTCCGGATACCGTCCATGGAGCGGGGGCCCGCCGCATAGATATCCCCCAGCATGACAGGATACACCCGCCCGCGCTGCACCGCAGAAAGGCTCCCCAGCGCCGGATCATCCTGGATGACGGCAAGCTGATTTTCGATCACGCTCTGCTGGTCGTCCCCGGAATAGGCCATATACACCACAAAAATCACATCCGGGTCACAGGCAAGCAAATCTTCTTTGCCCATTTCCTTTCCGTCCGGGCGGGCAAGCTGCCCGCCCAGCTGTGTTACCATATCACCGGCCAGCGTATCGGCGCCATAGTTGCTGATACTGCCGCCCAGCGGTTCCAGCACCGCCACACGTACAGGTTCTTCTCCTGCCACGGCGGAAAGCGTATCGGCAATCTCCGATTTCATTTCCGCCACGAGCGCCCGGGCCCTATCCTCCACGTCAAAGACGGTCCCCAGATTGAGGATATCGGTGTATTCATTTTCCAGAGTGCGCGGGTGATCTCCCGGTCGGGTGTTGGAGTTCATATAGGTAGCCACGCCTTTTCCCTGCCAGCCCGATACGCCTCCCAGCATCTTGTCACTGAACAGCGATCCCCAGGACAAAATCATATCGGGCTGCAAAAGCGTGACGGTCTCCTTATCGGGGGCAAACACATCGTCATGATAGTGCATTTGGGAAAAGCCTTCCTGCCATTCCTCCTTGACCGCATTGTCCAGCCCGTAGCTGGCCACCACGTGATCCTCCAGCCCCAGCGCGATCATTGTCTCGATGGATCCCTGATAGACGGCCACCACCCGCTCCGGCGCCTTCGTGTAGATGCAGCTTACTTCCCGGCCCGCTTCGTCGTAGTTGATGACCGTGACAGGATAGTGTCCCTGTTCTGCACTTTCCTCTGTGGTCGCCGCAGAGGGTTGGGATGCCGGCTGTGGCACTGTGCTTACCTGGGCACAGGCAGTCAGAAACAGGGCACACACAGTGCTCAGGGCCGCCGCACGGTGCAGCATTGTTGTACGCATAGAACCTCCTGAAAGTAGCACAAACCGATTTCTGCACCGCAAAAACAAAGGGTCTGTTCCGCCATAAAAGCCGAACAGACCCACACAGAAACAAAGCGTCCACCAAAACACGATGCACTTTTGTTTTCCACGCCAACGTTTGGTCCGTCCGCCGCGCGGGTCCTGTTCCTGGCAAAGCAGCGGTTTGCATCTGCTTTGCCTCGCAGTATGAATCCCAAGGCAGGTCTTCCGGCTCTGGCGTCAACGCCCGGACCCGTGCCTTCCCACACAAACGTGCAGTGACATGGAGTCGGGTTCAGGCTCAGCCATTACGGCGGCGGTCCCGCGCAGGTTTTGCACCTGCTTCCCTATTCTCCCGGCCAACCTGAAAGGGTCCCGGGCACCTTCGGATGCTTTGTCGTTCAAGAATACCATAAAAACCGCCGTCCCGCAAGGGGCGGCGGTCACTTTTCCCGGTGTACGGTTTCAGCCGAGAATCTGCTTGGCCAGATCCGCACTGGCCTTGGCGTCCTTGCAATAGAAATCTGCACCGATTTCCTTGGCATAGCCAGGCGTCAGCACAGCACCGCCTACCCAGACCTGACAGTCAAGATTGGCCTCGTGCAGCGCGTCGATGGTTGCTTTCATATTGGGCACGGTGGTAGTCATCAGCGCCGACAATCCCACCAGCTTGGCGCCGGTGTTGCGCACTGCCTCCACCACCCGTTCCGGCGGCACATCCCGCCCCAGATCCAGCACATCATACCCGTAGTTTTCGAGAATGACCCGCACGATATTCTTGCCGATATCGTGCACATCGCCCTTTACGGTGGCTACCACGATTTTGCCCTTGCCGGTTGTCTGCGGTTTTCCCTGGGCGGCAATCTTTGCCTTGACCACTTCGAACGCTGCCTGGGCCGCCGTGGCCGCCTGGAGCAGCTGCGGCAGGAAGATGGTTCCTTTTTCAAAGCCGTCTCCCACAACGTCCAGCGCAGGAATCAGCGAAGCATTCACCACATCCAGCGGATCCCTGTTTGCCAGCGCTGCCTGGGCCGCCTCATGGGCCTCTGCCTTGAGCCCGCGCCGGACTGCATCAAAGAGCGGATCCTGTCCGTTTGTTTCTTCCGGCAACGCTGCGGCGTTCTTGCTGATCTGCTGGGTCTGAATCTGCACATCCGCGTAGGCTTCCACATATGCCGTGCTCTGCTCGTCCTGCGCCGTCAGCACACGATAAGCACGCACAGCCGCCATCATCTCCGGGGTGTTGGGATTCATGATGGCAAGATCCAGTCCTGCCGTCATGGCCATGGTCAGGAAGGTGGTATTCAGGTATCCGCGGCAGGGCAGGCCAAAACTGATATTGGAGACCCCCAGTATGGTACGGACGCCCAGTTCCTGCTTGCAGCGCGTCAGGGCCTCCAGCGTCTGCACGGCCCCTTCCTGCTGCGCGCTGGCTGTCAGTGTGAGACAGTCGATGTAAATATCCTCCTGGGGAATGCCTTCCGCTTCAGCGGCCTGCACGATTTTGCGGGCAATGGCCAGACGGCCTTCGGCACTGCCGGGAATCCCCTGCTCGTCCATTGTCAGCCCCACCACCGCCGCGCCATACTTTTTGCACAGCGGCAAAATGGCCTTCAGCGTCCGTTCTTCTCCGTTGACCGAGTTGACGATGGGTTTGCCATTGTAAATACGAAGTGCCCGGGCCAGCGCTTCGGGATTGGAGGAATCCAGCTGCAAGGGCAGATCCGTCACCGCCTGCAGATCCCGGACCAGCCGTTCCAGCGTGGCCACTTCATCAATTCCGGGCAGTCCCGCATTTACATCGAGGACTTCCGCCCCGGCCTCGGCCTGCGCCACAGCCTGGGTGCAGGGGTACGCACTGTCGCCTTCCCGCAGCGCCTGCTGCAGCCGTTTTTTGCCGGTGGGATTGATCCGTTCGCCCACCACTGTGATCCCGTTCACTTCCACAAAACGCACCGGCGTGCACAGGCAGCTGCGACGCAGCGGGATTTTCTGTGCCGGCGTCAACGGCCCGAACACTTCCCGCAGGCGGGCGATGTAATCCGGCGTGGTGCCGCAGCATCCGCCCACCATGGAAACGCCCAGGGAGGCGTAGGCCTGCATTTCCCGGGCGAACTCCTCAGCGTCCAGATTATAGCTGCCGTCCGGGTTGGGCAACCCCGCATTGGGCTTGACAAACACCGGTATGCCGGCGGGCACCGTGCGGCAAAGACGCCGGGCAAAGGGCAGGATCTCTGCCGGTCCCAGTGAGCAGTTGATGCCGATGGCATCAGCCCCCAGCCCGGCTGCGGTCACGCCATAGCTTTCCACCGTGCATCCCGTAAAGGTGCGGCCCCGGCTTTCAAAGCTCATGGAGACAAATACCGGCAGACTGCTGTGCTCCTTGGCCGCCAGGATGGCTGCTTTGAGCTCATACAGGTCGGTCATCGTCTCCAGAAAAACAAAGTCTGCACCTGCCTGCACTCCCGCACGCACAATCTCGGCAAACGCGGCATAGGCATCCTCAAAGGAAAGCGTTCCTGCCGGGGCCAGCAGTTCTCCCAACGGGCCAATATCCAGCCCGACCAGCGCGCCGGTCTTTTCAGCCGCATCCCGCGCACAGCGCAGTGAAGCCGCCACAACCTCATCCACACCATACCCCGTGCCGGCCAGTTTCCGGGCGTTAGCGCCAAAGGTATTGGCCAGCAGCAGATCCGCTCCGGCCCGGGCATAAGCAGCGTGGATGGCAGTGACGGTTTCCGGCATCTCCAGGGCAGCCAGTTCCGGCTTCTGACCGGGTTTCAGGCCATGTTTTTGCAGTTGGGTTCCCATGCCGCCGTCGAGAAACATAAAATGACGGCGATCGAAGATTGATGCAAGCTGCACAGACATCTTCCTCCCTTATTCTCCGTTTCGGGAAAAGCATGTGGTCCCCCTTTTGCGGAAGACACAGGTTTCCCGCAGATGGCAGGTGGTGCATCCTGCCATCGCACCTTTGACTGGATGATCGGCCACACCCAGCAACGCGGTGGTGCTTTTGCGCGGCGCCAGCAAATGCTGTTCCGTCACAGCAATGCCACAGCCCCGCGCCGAGTCCGTAGCACGGCAGATCTCATCATTGAGTTCCAGCGGGCAGTCGCCATAGCCCGGCGCAAAACGCCCCGTCAGGTAACGACCCTCTGCCTGCTGTGCAGTGCGCAGTTCCGCTTCCAGCGCGTCACACACCTGCTCCAGCAGCACCGAAGCCATGGCGTCCGCCGTGGCTGCCAGGGCAATATCCGTCAGTTCCATCCGGCGCAGAAGGGTATCCACTTCACTGCCCAGCGTGGCGGCCATCATCAGGACTTCATCGCATCCCTGCAGATGCCGCTCCAGATCCCGACCGCCTTCCTGCGATGCGCACACCGTCCGCGGCACAATACGCCACACCGCGCGGGGCACGGCGGTCGTCAGAAGCTTTTGTTCGGCGCGGTCAAGCAATGCCCCGGTGGCAGCATCCGGCTCCCACCCTGCGGCCCCCATATACCGCAGTGCCGTCCTGCGGTCGATGGTCAAGGGCTTTGGCCGGAGCATTACAGAAGATCCCGGATGCCGTCATACACCTTCCGGGCCACAACGGCATCATTCATCGCATACAGGTGTACACCGTCTGCCCCGCCCTCGATCAGGTCGCGGAGCTGGCGCACCGCATACTCGATTCCTGCGTCATACAGGGCCGCCGGATCGTCCTGCCAGCGGGAGATCATACGGGTAAAGTCGGAAGGCAGGCTGGCCGAGGAAAGTGCCACGGTGCGCTCAATCTGGCTGCGCTTGACAATGGGCATGACCCCCGCCGAAACCGGCAGCGTGATGCCGGCGCGCCGTGCCAGATTGAGAAAGCGGTAAAAATACATGTTGTCAAAGAACAGCTGGGTCACCAGATGTTCCGCACCAGCCGCCTGTTTGATGCAGAGATTTTCCACATCCTGGCGCAGCGTGTCCGCTTCCGGATGGCCTTCGGGATAGCAGGCGCCATGCACCGAAAAGTCCGGTTTATACGCTTTGATAAAAGCTGTCAGGTCACTTGCATGCACAAAATCCGGGCTGGCCGGACGGGAAGGCGTACGGTCACCGCGCAGTGCCAGAACGTCATGGACACCCACCTGTTCCAGTTCATCCAGAATTCTGGATGCGCTTGCCTTATCGTTGCCCATACAAATCAGATGCGCCAGCGCAGGAATTCCTACCTCGTTCTGGATCAGGTTGGCCACCTCCACTGTGGAGATTCCGCCCGCAGATCCGCCGGCCCCGAAAGTCACGCTGATGAAATCCGGCGCAAGGTCTTTCATTGCAAACAGCGTGGCGCGCAGTTTATCCATCTGTGTTGTCTGCTTGGGCGGAAAGCACTCTATGGAAAACACGCAGCGCTTGGCTTTAAACTGATCAACAATCTTCATATTTTTTCTCCCGCTGTCTTTTTATGGCAGTCCGTCAGGCAGCAGCTTCCTGCTCATCCTGTGATGTCACTGCAGTCAACGTGCCATGCTCATAGGTAAATGTAATGGTTCCCATCAGGTCGGTACGGTATATCTCCGCGCCCACGTCCTCCATCCGGCGAAGTGCTTCCGCATGGGGATGACCATATTCGTTGTCCAAGCCGCAGCTTATGGCAACAGCCTGCGGCTGCACGACCGACAGGAGCGCTTCTGTGCTGGAAGTGGACGAACCATGGTGCCCTGCCTTGTACAGGGTTGCATGCAGGCCCGTCCCATAACGGTCCACCAGCGCCTGCTCTGACTCTTCCTCCGCATCCCCGGTGGAAAGATACCGGAAGCTGCCTGCCTCAAACAGAATACACAGCGAACCGTTGTTGGCATCATCCTCATCCGTCATCCAGGCACTTCCGCCCTGCAGCACCTGCAAGGTACCCGCGCCCAGACTGTAGGCATCGCCTTCCGCCGTCTCGCAGACTTCCGTTCCCGAAACAGCCGCCTGCTCCCGCAGTCCCTTCGGCCAGGGATCTTCCCCGTCCTCAGTTTCCCATACCGGCAGCAGCAGTTCTTCCACCTGCAGATTTTCCAGCACCGCCATCGCCCCGCCGGTGTGATCCGCATGGGGATGGGTAAGGATCAGATACTGAAGATCGGTCACGCCGGCCTGGCGCAGGCTGCGCACCAACGCATCCTGGGAATCCGATGTACCGGTGTCAATCAGGCAATAGGCTCCGTCCTGGCCGATCAGTACCGAATCCCCCTGCCCCACATCCAGGACCGTAACCGTGGTCTGCGTATCTGCCAGCAGCTGGGCATCGGGTCCGTCGGTCGATACCCCCAGCGTGGTGTAAATCTCACTCCAGGTGGGTATGCCATAACGGCCGCCATGCCGGTCGATCACAAAGGCAACCGCCGCCAGCAGCAGTGCAACCACAATTCCTATCGTTCGCCGCCAGCCGGTTTTGCTCCGGCGGCGTCTTCTTTTACGTCTCTTCATATTGGCCATTCAATTTGCGTTCCTGCCACTGCGCCCGGGTCACAAGCACCGCACGGGGTTTGGCGCCCTCATAGGAGCCAATGACCTTTTCCTGTTCCATCTGGTCCATAATACGGGCAGCCCGGGCATACCCCAGCTTGCAGCGGCGCTGCAAAAGGCTGGTGGATGCCTGTCCCGCATCGATGACACACTCCACTGCCTGTTCGAACATGGGATCCAGCGAACCGCCGTCTGCGTCATCGTCGCCTTTCTTGCTGCCCTTCTCGGCCACCGCGCGGCGTTCCATCTCCGCAATCATCTCCTCATCATACTGGGAGGAGGAAGTGGACTTGATGAAACTCAGCACGGCGCCGATCTCCTCGTCGGTCACAAAGGTGCCCTGTACACGCACCGGCTTGGCAGCGCCCACCGGCAGGAAGAGCATATCGCCGTTGCCCAGCAGTTTTTCCGCGCCGGAGGAATCCAGAATCGTGCGCGAGTCAATCTGACTGGAGACCGCAAAGGCGATACGGCTGGGAATATTGGCTTTGATCAGACCGGTGATGACATCCACGCTGGGTCGCTGGGTCGCCACGATCAGATGAATGCCCGCGGCACGCGCCTTCTGGGCAATACGGCAGATGTAATCTTCCACTTCCTTGCCGGCAACCATCATCAGGTCCGCCAGCTCATCGATAATGATGGCGATGTACGGCAGATGTTCCAGCCCTGTCTGTGCCGCCAGCTTATTGTACGCCTTGATTTCACGCACATTGTTTTCCGCAAAGAGTTTGTACCGGCGCTCCATCTCCGCCACGCTGGCGCCCAGGGCACCGGCTGCCTTGCGGGGTTCGGTCACAACGGGCATCAGCAGATGGGGAATACCGTTGTACTCCGCCAGTTCCACCACCTTGGGGTCAATCAGGATCAGCTTGACATCCTCCGGTCCCGAACGGAACAGGAAGCTGATGATGATGGAGTTCACGCAGACCGATTTACCGCTGCCGGTGGAACCTGCAATCAGAAGGTGGGGCATCTTGCACAGGTCGGCCACCTGCGCCGCACCGGCAATATCCTTGCCCAGAGCCATCGTCAGCGGGCTGCGCATATTGATGTAATTCTGGGATTCAAACACCGTACGGATATTCACCGTCGAACGGATCTTGTTGGGCACTTCGATGCCGACCGCCGGCTTGCCGGGGATGGGTGCCTCAATACGGACGCCCGCCGTGGCCAGATTCAGTGCAATATCGTCGGCCAGGCTGGTGATCCGGCTGACCTTGATGCCTGCCTGCGGCTGCAGTTCGTACCGCGTCACAGAGGGGCCGCGGCAGATGTCCAGGATCTTTGTCTTGACGCCGAAGCTTTCCAGCGTGTTGACCAGGGTGTCGGCATTCTTCTTCATTTCCCGTGCTGCGCCCGCCTCATCCTCGGGACGCGTTGCGTTGAAAAGATTCAGCGACGGGTAACAATAGGGTTTGGGCGGTTCCTTGGCTGCCCTGGCAAGATTCATGGCGTCCGGATCGGCCTCGGCGGCAGAAGGCGGGGTGTGAATCGGTGCAGAAGCAGAATTGCCCACCGCCGTGCTGACCTGCAGCTGTGCGGCTTCCCCGCCTTTGGGCACGATGAAGGAGTTTTCGGTGCCTGTGGGCTGCGATTTTGCAGCCGACTGGTTGTCCAGCAATTCCGACAACGGCCGGCCGCTCTGCCAGGCCGTGCTGGCAGCCTGCCCCACGTCAAAGCTGCCGTTCAGCGTAGGAATGCCCCTGGCAGGTGTGCGCTGCAGGTCTTCCGGCGAAAATGCCATGGTATCCCCCGGCACACGGGCCGCCGGTTCCGGCTGCACAGGCACAAGCGGTGTATCGAAGCCTTCCGCCTGCGGTTCCGGCTGCAGCGGCACCGAGAAGTTTTCCTCCGCTTCCTGCGGCTGGTAGTCCTGCTGCCCGTAATACGGTGCATGACCGCTGACAGCGCGGTTGATGAGGGAGTCCAGTTCATCCCCTCCGGCAGGCTGCGGTGCCGGTTCGGCATCCAGTTTCAGTTCAAAATCTTCCTGCGGAGCCGCCGGCGCCGGGGCGGGTTCCACTTTCGGCGCATGGAAGCGCTGCGAATCGGACAGATGGGACAGCGGGTCCATGCCGAACGTGCCGCCCGGCCCGATATTCACGGGCTCCAGCGGATCATGCTCCACCGCCTGCTTCAGTGCCTGGCTTTCGGGTGCAGGCCCAAGATCCACATCGAAGGAAGCGCGGGAATTTCCGCCCAGGGCTGACAGACCCGCCAATGTAGCGGCCGCTGCAGGATTGCCGGCCGACGGTGCGGCTGACGGCTTCGGGATCCTGCCGGTATCGGCAATCACATCGTAAGCCGGATGATGGCGGCGCGGCGCGTCCGGCAGGGTTTCTGTCAGATTTTCGATGGGTTCCTCCTCCGGCTCGCCGCTGAAGAGCTGCGTGTCGTAGGCGGATTCCGCCGCTTCCCGCTCGGCACGGACCTGCTGTACCTTGTGATACTGCCCGTTCAGGAAGTCCACCACATCCACCGGTGTGATGGCAAAGAATACCATCAGTCCCAGGGCAAAAACAAGGAGCATGACGAAGTTGGAAGCGGGACGGCCAAACAGCGCCAGCAGGCTGGCCCCGATGGGAGCACCCAGCACGCCGCCTTCCCAGAAGCCGGACTGTCCCCGCATGAACAGCATCTTGATAACTTCCCAGACGTTGGCTTCACTGACCGACACCTTGGAAAATACCACCGGCACACTGGCACACAGGATCCCCATAAGGACCACCTTGCCTGCGAACAGAGCCACCCGGTACCCGGAGGCCAGCAGATAGGCCAGGTACAGAAGAAACGGTCCCACCAGATAAGTCATGATGCCGAAGATGCCGAACAGCCCCCCGCGCATGGTTTTCCAGAAATTCTGACCCGGAACCAGCACCATTGCCACGCAGAGAAGCCCCAATCCCGCCAGCAGAACACTGGGAAGCAGGTTGGGTGTTTCGGCGCGGCGCTGTGCACGCCGGGATGGTGTTTTTTTACCGCGCGAGGCAGACGAGCGTGTGCCCGTGCTGCGGGAGCGGGAGGAAGAACTGCGGCCGGTCGAAGATTTTCGCCTGTTGCTGCTCTTTCCGGAACGAGATTGTGCCATAGTGCGTAGTACCTTTCTGAATCGAAACTCTATACATAAACGGGCTCATAAGCCCAACGGACATTCGCATTTTATTTTATCACGAATGGCGGGGGTTGTAAATGAAAAATGCGGAACTGGTGATCGTTCCGCATGAATCCCTTTGCTTATTTTTTTCGTTCGATTTCTCCGTACAGATAGCGCAATGCATCCGATAAGCCGCCCAGTTCATCGATCAGTCCCTCTTCCACGGCCTGATGTCCGTCCAGGACGGTGCCCATGTCCATGACCAGTTCCCCGGTGTTGTGCATCAGCGTGGTAAAGCGCCGCGCCGTGATTCCGGAATGCCCTGCCACAAATCCCACAATGCGTTCCTGCATCTGTTCGAAGTATCGCAGCGTCTGCGGGACGCCCAACACCATGCCGGAATGCCGTACCGGATGTACGGTCATGGTGGCTGTGGGCACAATGAAACTGCGGCGGGCCGATACCGCCAGCGGAATGCCGATGGAATGCCCTCCTCCCAGCACCAGGGTAGCACTGGGCTTGCTGACACCGGCAATCAGTTCGGCCAGCGCCAGCCCCGCTTCCACATCCCCGCCCACTGTGTTGAGGATGACCAGCAGTCCTTCGATCTCCGGGTCCTCCTCAATATCCACAAGCTGGGGGATCACATGCTCGTATTTGGTTGTTTTCTGACTGTCCGGCGCCAGCGTATGCCCTTCGATGGTGCCGATGACCGTCAGGCAATGGATGGCATGCCGCCCTTTGGTCGCCGGCACAATGCCATCCTCGGTGATCAGATCATGTTCCAGCCGTTTGAGCGCAGCGCTCTCCGTCGGATTAAACGCGGACTTTCCCTTTGTTTTCTTGGCAGTCGGTTCCAATTGCAATACAGCCCCTTTCCCGTGACCATTTCTCCAGCAGTATGTCTCCGAATCAGCCTTCCTATGCACACCCGACGCATAGAAACTGCTGCTTCTCTCTCGTTTTTTCCGTCATACCAAAAAGACCACGGCAATTCGTCATTGAAAACAAGGCTTGCAAAAAACTTAGATAAAAAATTGACAATTTCGCGGATAGTATTTATAATAAATTATAAAAATTCTATTGTTAAATTTGCCGTGCAGCAATCAGACTGCCGGCGTATTGTGAGGTATTTTCATCATGGGGGTTCAAAACAAGGTTTCCCTGCCGGTCATCAAACGGTTGCCTAAATACTACCGCTATCTCACCAATCTGTCCGCCGACGGAAAGGAAAAAATCTCGTCCAGCGAACTGGCGCATATGATGGGCACAACCGCCAGCCAGGTCCGCCAGGACTTCAACTGTTTCGGCGGATTCGGCCAGCAGGGCATTGGCTACAAAGTGGACGTGCTGCGCGTCGAAATCGGCAAACTGCTTTTCGGTGACGGAGAGCGCCTGCCCACCATTCTGATCGGTGCCGGCCATCTGGGTTCTGCGGTGTCCAGTTTCATCAGCCGGGATACCAACGGATATCGCCTGATCGGGGTATTTGACATCAATCCGGATCTTTTCGGCAAAGAAATGTCCGGCGTTCCCATCCTGCCGCTGACTTCCCTGTCGGAATTCTGTGCGCAGCACCACCCGGAGGTTGCCGTTCTGTGTGTGCCGCGGCAGAGCGCCATCGATCTGGCGGCGGATCTCGTTTCTTACGGCATTCAGGGTGTGTGGAATTTCAGTCATTATGACCTCTCGGTAGAATATCCCCAACTGACGGTGGAAAACGTACATCTTGGCGACAGTCTGATGAGCCTTGGCTACCGGCTGCGAAATAAAGAGTAACGGAGGAGCTGTCCCCCTATGGCAAAATTATACTTTCGCTATGGTGCGATGAACAGCGGCAAAACCACCGCTCTCATGCAGGTAGCCTACAATTATAAAGAGCGCGGCATGCGGGTTCTGATTCTCAAACCGGCTATCGATACCAAGGGGCAGGATTCCATCGTTTCCCGCCTCGGCATCAGCTGTAAAGTGGATAAGCTTGTCACTCCTGAGATGGATATTGTGGCGCTTGTCCGGGAGGATACCGCTGCCCACGGCGCCCCCGCCTGTGTGCTCTGTGACGAGAGCCAGTTCTTTACGCCCGCCCAGGCGGAACAGCTCTTCCTGGTCACGGTGGATCTGGGCATACCGGTGATCTGCTACGGGCTGCGCGCCGATTTCATGATGCGGGGCTTCCCCGGGTCCACCCGTCTTCTGGAACTGGCCCACACCATTGAGGAACTCAAAACGATCTGCGCCTGCGGGCGGAAAGCCATCTGCAACGGGCGCAAAGTCAACGGTGAATTTGTATTTGAAGGCGCACAAGTCGCCATTGATACCGTGGACAACGTGGAATATCAAAGCCTGTGTCCGCAATGCTGGTACCGCGAATACCGCGCTTTCCTGAAGCGCCACGGAAAACAGAAAATGTAAACGAACACCCCCGGATGGAAGACATCCGGGGGTGTTCGTTATGGTTGAAGCCGTTTGTACTGCTGACGGTACTGCTGCGGAGACAGTCCTGTGGCGTCCTTGAAAACGCGGCGGAAGTGTGCGGTCGTCATAAATCCGGTTTTCCCTGCCACCGAAGAAATGCTCTCGGCGGTTTGTTCAATCAGATGCTGCGCCGCTTTAATGCGCACGCCATTGATGTATTCAATCAGGCTCAGGTTTGTGGACTTTTTGAACAGACGGCTCAGGTAGTAAGGACTGATATAAAACTGGCTGGCGATGCCGGTCAGGGTCAGCTTTTCCGCGTAGTGCTGGGCAATATAGGCCTGAATCTGCTCCACAATGTGGTTGCTCACACGTTCTTTTTCTCCGCCTTGCTGTTGCTGCTGCAGGCACATTTTTTTCAGTTCCAGCAACAGGGTTGTCAGCAGCATGGCACGCAGCACCTGCCCTTCAGGAGAAGTCTCCCCTTCCAGGTCCAGCATCTGCTGCAGGATATTCTGAATGTGATTTTGCTGTTTGACCGTGATGGAGGACAGCAGATGATTCTGCGGATCCGCCAGGAAAGAGAAAAAATCCACATCCGGGAACGCCGCAACCACTTTCTGCAGAAATTCCCGGCTGAAATTCAGCGCGATATGACTGGAGGGTGCCTCCCCCAGGGATGCCGTCTTGTGAATCTGGTTTTCGCCGATCAGCACCACACTGCCCGCATTGACGATATACGCTGCCCCTTCCACGAAATAGCGCCGGGTGCCGGCGATTTCGTAATATATTTCAAAATTGTGATGGATATGAAAGCTCGGCATATCAAGACCGGTATCCCGGTCCACCCGCTCAATATAAAAATCCATCTGGGGACAGTAGGTGTATTCCGAAATCATTGCAACCCTCTTTTGCCGGATGGTTTGCGCCATACAAGGCAACTTTTTTGCTATATTGTCTAGAATAGCACATTTTTTGTCTGCTTTCAAATCCTTTTTCTTGCTGTAAACAAAGAGAAGGAGCCGGGACAAACTCCCGGCTCCTTCTGCAAAGAAAGAGAAAATCACTTCATAAGGCCACAGACCAGCTGGGCATACGCCACAGGATCCTCAATGGGCAAACCGGCAATCAGCAGGGCCTGATCATAGAGCAGTTCGGCGTACTTGCCGACCTTCTCGGTATCGCCGGCTTCATGGGCAGCCTTGAGGGCCGCAAATACGCTGTGCGTGGGATTGAGTTCCAGCACCTTCGTGCTCTCGACACCTTCACTGTTGGGCATCTTGCGCAGCACCTTCTCCATCTCCATGGAAATGCCGCCCTCGCTGGACAGCGTCACAGGGTGCTCCTTCAAAGTCGGATTGACCTTGACTTCCTTGACCTTGCCGTTCAGGGCCTTCTTGATTTCTTCAAACAGGTCCTTGTTCTCGTTGGCGGTCTCCTCGGCTTCCTTCTTTTCTTCCTCGGTCTCCAGCCCCAGGTCACCGGAATTGATGTTCTTGAATTCCTTTTCCTTGTAATCATGCATCATCTGCAGGCAGAACTCATCCACATCCTCGGTGCAGAGCAGCAGGTCGTAGCCCTTGCTCAGGACCAGCTGTGCATTGGGCAGCTTGCCCAGGCGGTCGGTATCGTCGCCGGCAGCATAGTAGATGCACTTCTGGCCTTCCGGCATCTTCTCGATGTACTCATCGAGGGTGACCAGTTTCTGCTCCTTGGCAGAGTAGAACAGCAGCAGGTCCGCCAGCAGATCCTTGTGCATGCCGTAATCGCCGTAGATGCCGAACTTAATCTGACGGCCAAAGGCTTTCCAGAACGTCTCGTACTTGTCACGGTCATTCACGAGCATAGCATGCAGCTCGTTCTTGATCTTCTTCTCCAGGCTGTTGCGCATCAGCTTGAGCTGGCTGTCCTTCTGCAGCGTCTCACGGCTGATATTCAGGCTCAGGTCTTCACTGTCCACCACGCCTTTGACGAAGCTGAAGTAGTCCGGCAGAAGGTCGGCGCACTTTTCCATGATCATCACGCCGGATGCGTACAGGGCCAGGCCCTTTTCGTATTCCTTGGTGTAGTAGTCATAGGGCGTGCGGCCGGGAATGAACAGCAACGCCGTATAGGTCGCGGTACCTTCGGTACGGCTGGTGATGACCCGCAGAGGATCCGAGTAGTCCATGAACTTGCTCTTGTAGAACTCGTTATAGTCCTCATCCTTGACTTCACTCTTGGGACGTTTCCAGATGGGCACCATGCTGTTCAGCGTTTCCAGCTCGGTGTAGGTCTCGTATTCCGGCTTGTAGTCATCGCCGGCATCCTCCGGCTTGGGTTTCTGGCGGGATTTTTCACGATACATCGTGATGGGGAAATGGATGTAATCGCTGTACTTCTTGACAAGACCCGCCAGCGTATACTCGTCCAGATATTCGCTGTACTTTTCGTTGTCGGTGTCTTCCTTGAGCACCAGGATGATGTCCGTGCCGACTTCATCCTTCTCGGCCTCGGTCAGCGTATAGCCTTCCACACCCTTGGACTCCCATTTCCAGGCAGTATCCTCACCCTGGGCACGGGAAATGACCGTCACCTTGCTGGCCACCATGAACGCAGAATAGAAGCCGACACCAAACTGACCGATGATGTCGATGTTGTCGCTCTGGTTCTCCGTCTTGAAGTCCAGCGAACCGGACTTGGCAATGGTGCCCAGGTTCTTTTCCAGTTCGTCCTTGGTCATGCCGATACCATTATCACTGATCGTGAGGGTGCGGCTGTCCTTGTCCGGCTGAATATGAATCTTCAGGTCATCCTTGGTAATTCCGATGGACGTGTCCGTCAGGCTCTTGAAATAACGTTTGTCGCAGGCATCCGACGCGTTGGAAATCAGTTCACGCAGGAAGATCTCACGGTTGGTATAGATAGAGTTGATCATCAGGTCGAGCAGCTTCTTGCTTTCGGCCTTAAACTGACGCATTGCCATAAAATATGACCTCGCTTTGTATGAATTAGCACTCTTTGTTTTTAACTGCTAACGGTAGTTTAGCACTCTTTTTTATAAAGTGCAAGTGTTTGGCCGTCATTTAACAAAAATTTTAAATTCCCTGACGGAAAAAATCCATTTTCCTCTTTTCAAATCGTACGAATCGGAGTATTCTGTACATAGATTTGCAATCAAACAAAAAGGATGTGATACAGCCATGTCGATCTACGGAGACAAGGCCTACGAAGCATTTTTCAAGGGGTATAACTGCAGTCAGTGCGTTGCACTGGCTTTCGCTTCCGAAATGGGGCTGACCGAAGAACAGGCGCTGAAGCTGGCCTCTGGCTTTGGCGGGGGTTTTGGCCGCATGCGGGAAGTGTGCGGCGCCTTTTCCGGCATCACCATGGTATTGGGCGCCCTGTACGGCAATACCGATCCGGCCAAGAAGACCCAGACGTACACCGAAATCCAGGCACTGGCGGAACAATACCGGCAGCGCAATGGCGGCGGGAGCATCATCTGCCGGGAACTGCTGGGGTTGAAGCAGGCAGAGGGAACGCCCGTTGCCAGCGCCCGGACCCCGGAATACTACAAAAAGCGGCCCTGCCCCGAACTGGTGCGCCTGGCCGCCGATCTGATGGCCGAATATATCGAACAGCATCCTCTGGGAGCTCAGGAATAAACCAGGAAGGAAGGATTCGGGATGCAAATTTATCACGACACATTGCCCGGCGGTGCAAAACTGACGGGCTATCTTCGGGATGCAACAGAGTCCATTCCCGACTATCCTGTCCGCCCGGCGGTCCTGATTCTTCCGGGCGGCGGGTATGAAGAGTGCAGTCCGCGCGAAGCCGACCCTGTGGCCGTGCAGTTTTTGCAGGCAGGATATCAGGTTTTTATTCTGGATTACACCGTAGCACCTGCACCGCTGCGCTGGCAGCCGGCCATCGATGCCGCCGGAGCCATCCTGCATCTGCGGCGCAATGCCGAAACGCTGCGGGTGGACCCTGACCGGATCGCGGTCTGCGGCTTTTCGGCCGGCGGACATCTGGCCGGCACAACGGCCATTCTCTGGAATGCGCCCGCGGTGCAGCAGGCGCTTGGCATTACCGGGACAGAGGCTCGTCCCAATGCCGTGGTACTCGCCTATCCCGTTGTCACCGCCGGCGCCTTTGCCCACCAGGGCAGTTTTGATAATCTGGCCGGCTCCGACCGCGAACTGCGGGCCATATTCAGCCTGGAGAATCACGTTCAGGAGGGGCTGCCTCCGTTTTTCCTGTGGCATACGGTGGACGACACCACCGTCCCCGTCCAGAATTCCCTGCTGCTTGCGCAGGCCCTGACCGAGCACCACGTACCCTATGAACTGCACCTCTTCGCCCATGGCAAGCACGGATCCAGTACCTGCACAGCAGAGGTCAACGCTTCCAACCCGCACACCGCTTCCTGGGTCGCGCTTTGTACCGAGTGGCTGGCGGAAGTTTTTCATTATTCCTTGCAATAAAATCAGGAGATGATTGTTTATGAAGATCCTTTTTTATGCGCTGCGTCCCTTTGACGAACTGCAGTACTGTGAGCCCAATCGGGAAAAATACGGCATCGACTACAAGTGGACTGAAGAGGTACCCACCCCCGACAATCTGCAACTGGCGGAGGGTTGTGACGCTGTCAGCACTAATCCTTGCGAGGTGCGCCCGGAATATCTGGAAGCCTTTGCCAAAATGGGCGTCAAGTATCTGCCCTGCCGCAGCATCGGATACGATCATATCCCGCTGGAGACAGCCAAACAGCTGGGCCTGCGCGTGAGCCATAGCCACTATCCCCCGGAAGGCGTGGCCAATTACACCATTATGCTCATGCTGATGGCCACTCGCAAGATGAACCAGATCATGGTGCGTGCCGCTGCGCAGGATTACTCCCTGCCCGGCAAGATGGGCCACGATCTTTCCAGCTGCACCGTGGGCGTGATCGGCACCGGCAAAATCGGAAGCACGGTCATCCGGCATCTGTCCGGCTTCGGATGCAAAATTCTGGCCTACGACCTGTATCCTTCCGACGCGGTTCGTCCCTATGCCGAGTATGTGCCGCTGGATGAATTGTATGCCCGCAGCGACGTGATCACACTGCACCTGAATGCCACGCCGGAAAACCATCATCTGGTTGACGCCGGTGCCATCGCCAAGATGAAAGACGGTGTCCTGCTGATCAATACCGCCCGCGGCACCCTGATTGATCCCGAATCGCTGCTGCAGGGGCTGGAGAGCGGCAAAATCGGTGGTGCCGGGCTGGACGTTGTGGAAGACGAAAACGGCATTTGCTACTACAACCGCCATGACGAGGCACTCCCCAACCGGGAACTGAACCTGCTGCGCAGCTATCCCAACGTGATTCTCAGCCCCCATACTGCCTTCTACACCGATGTCAATGTGGCCAGCATGGTACAAAGTGCCTTCGAGGCGGTTTCCGATTTTGCAGCCGGACGGGAGAATCCCTGTGAGGTCCGCCTGTGATGGTAGAGCCCGGCCGCACCGGAGAGGTCTTGGATGCCGGCCCGGCGCTGTCGCCCGGTGATCCCTTCTGTTTTGTCTGTGCCGGATGTGGGGATTGCTGCCGCAAACGGCGGGATCTTGTCCTTTCGGGGTATGATCTGTACCGCATTGCGCGCCGGCTTCGCCTTTCGCCGCGGATTGTAGCCAACGCCTTCTGCAAAAGCTATGTGGCCCCGCAAAGCTGCCTGCCCACCCTCCTGCTCACGCCGGATCCCAAAACCGGGAACTGCCGTTTTTTTGAGGCAAATTCCTGCGTGATCCACGAGGCACGCCCGCTGGCCTGTGCCCTGTATCCGCTGGGGCAGAGCATCGATTCGGTCACCGCCCACACGGAATATTTTTCGCAATTGCCGCTGTGCGGTGTCTGTGTGGAAGGGCGCACCTTGCAGGATTATCTGGAAGATGCCGCCATCCCGGAACGCGCCGGAATCGACGCCCGCTGGGCAGTCCTTTGTACACAGATCTCCGGGCAGCTCCTCGCCGCGGGCGGCAAAGGCAATCCCCATTTTTCCATCGCTGCGCGCCGGATCGAGCGCGCCCTGTATCTGGACTATGACCTGGGCGACGAGTTTTATCCCCAGTTCCAGCGCAACATGGAAACACTGCTGCCACTGCTGCAGCGTATTCTTGCCGCCCCTGCTGCAGGTTTATCGGAGTGCATTGAATGAACCTGTTGTCCCTCGTGCGGATTCCGTTACAGGACATCTGCTCTGTTTTCCTCAGAATTCATTCCTGTATTATGAATTGACAAATGCCCGCCTGGTGATCAGGCGGGCATTTGCTATGCAATGGGAAGACGCATCTCCACTCGGCTCCCTCTGGGTTCATTCTGGCTGAAAAGCACCGTTCCGCCATGGGCCTGCAGTATCTGCTCCACCACATGCAGACCCAGGATATGGGGCGTGTTTTCCTCCACGCGGCCGGTCTGCAACGCTTCCAGGACCCGGTCCGGGAAACCGGTGCCGTCGTCCGTGATCGCTATGCAAAGAGACCTATCCGTCACAGAAACCTCAACCCGGCATCGCACGGTGCCCGGATTGTGCCGCACGCTGTTGCCCAGGATATTCTCTACGGCGCGTGCCAACAAGGCCTCGTCCACCTGAAGGGCGGCGGTTTCTGCCTCCCGGGAGATTACCAGTTCCACCTCGCTGTCGCCTGCCAATGGGCCATTGCAGAAATCTGCCACCATCTGACGCAGCAACGGGCCGGCATGTACCGCTTTCCGCCGCAGGGGCTGCGCACCATATTGCAGTTTGCTGGTCAGATTGAGATCTTCCACCAGTGCCCGGATTTTTTCACTCTGCTGACAGATTCCTTCCGCCTTGCGGCGGGTCTCCTCGGGCAGAGCATCATTTTTCTGGAGTTGTTCCGCCCACCCCAGAATCAGAGAAAGCGGTGTGCGGATGTCATGGCTGACCCCGGCGATCCAGTTGGTTCTTGCCGTGTCCCGCCGCCGGATAATCTCATTGCGAGAACGGATCTGGGCACTGGTGCGGTTGAGTTTTTCTGCCAGTTCCCCGGCAAAGCCCTTCGTTGACAAATTCACGGTGCGTCCTTCAGCCAGCGTATCCAGTCCGTCCGCTACTACACCCAGGGATTTGGCGCCGCGCCAGCTGAACAACAGGCACAGCACCAGAATCAGTACGAGGACACCGCCCATCACGGTTGTGCCGCGATAAAACAGCCAATTGATCAGTTCCGGATAGGTCCAGAAGCTGTACTTCCAGATACTGTCCCGGGGCATACCCAGCACCAGCAGACCATAATCCCGCACCTGACAGAATACCGGGTAATCATCCAGATACCAGCGGGAAAAGACCGCAATTTCAGGTGCTGTATAGCGGCGGTCCAGTTCCTGGGGAAGCTGGTATCCCCAGATAACCTCTCCATCATCATCCAGCACCATCGCCCACGCATAGCCATTCAGCCAGTAGGATGCATCCTGCTCCCCGAAGGACAGTGAACCTGAGTCATCCTGCTGCAGCTGGTCTGCAATTTCCATGTAGGAATAACGGAACTGTTCCTGCCAGACCAGACCGAAACGGATTCCCACCCAGATGATCAGGGCGAGCCCCAACACAATGAGCAGCAGGGACAGCCCTACTGCCAGCAGTACATACCGTCGGATCAACCTCACCAAAGTTTTCATGGTCTTTCCCCTGCCAGTTTATATCCGATTCCGCGCACCGTGATCAGCCAGCGGGGCTTGCCCGGCGTACCCTCCAGCTTTTCGCGCAGATGGCGTATATGGACGTTCAGGCTATTCTCGTAGCTGTAATAATCCTGGCCCCACACAGCTTCACAAAGGGCATCATAGGTAATGATGTGACCACGGTTTTCGGCCAGCTTTTGCAGGATCGTCCGCTCGGTGGCTGTCAGAGGCAAGGTATCGCCTCCCGGCAGGTATACCATAGCATCCGCCAGTTCCACCGTCCGGTCTCCCAGCTTCAAAATGCCCGCATCCCCGCGCTGCAGTTCCGCCCGATAGGCTCTTTGCAGAATATGCTGCACGCGAAGCAGCAGTTCCTGCATCAGAAACGGTTTGGTGAGATAATCGTCTGCCCCCAGCCCCAGCCCGAACAGGCGGTCGGCGTCGGCATCCCGGGCTGACAGAAAGAGCGCTGGTATGTCCGCCCGGGCACGAAGCTGCCGGAACAGCGCAAAGCCATCCCCGTCCGGCAGGTTGATATCCAATATCATCAGTTCGGGCCGCTGTCGTTCGAAGGCCTCACGGGCCGCGGCACAGTTTTCTGCCGTGGCGATGGCCTGATATCCGGCTGCCCGCAGATGTTCGCAGAGCAGGTTCAGCAGTTCCGGCGTATCGTCCACCAGCAACAGTTTTGCATCATAGATCGTCCGCATGATCTCACCTCCCTTGTATTATACCGCACCGTCCAAACAGTGGCCACGCTCTTTCCGAAAACTTAAGGTAATCTTAAGCTGTAATTCCACAGGAATTAAGCTATCTGCGGTAAGATGCAGATGAAATTTCATCATCTGCACAAAGGAGCGTATACCATGCAAACTGTGATAGAAACCCGTGATCTCTGCAAATTTTACGGACAGCAAAAGGCTGTGGACCATCTGAGCCTGCATGTGCCGCAGGCTTCCGTCTATGGGTTCATTGGCCCCAACGGCGCCGGGAAAAGCACCACTATGAAGATGCTGCTGGGACTGATTCATCCTACGGCCGGGCAGGTCTTTCTGCTGGGCAAGGAACTTACTCAATCCAACCGCCTGCAGCTGCTGCGAAAAACCGGCAGCCTGATTGAATCCCCTTCCGGTTATCTTCACCTCACAGCTGAAGAAAACCTGAAAATCGTAGCGGACCTCAAAGGCGTTTCCCGCAAGGAAATCGGCCGGGTGCTTGATATCGTCCACCTGACCCGGGACCGCAACCGCAAGGTGGGGCAGTATTCCCTGGGCATGAAGCAGCGCCTTGGCATTGCAATGGCGCTGCTGGGCAATCCGCCGCTGCTGATTCTGGATGAACCCACCAATGGCCTGGACCCTGCCGGTATCCAGGAGATGCGGGCGTTGCTGGCGGAAATGCCCCAGGCCACCGGCGCCACCATTCTGATTTCCAGCCACCTTCTGGGAGAAATGGAGCAATTGGTGGAACAGGTCGGCATCCTCAACCATGGACGGATGCTGTTTGAGGGCCCGCTGCACGACCTGCAGCGGCACAGCCGCGGTGCACTGACCATGCGGCTCCTGTGTCCTCAAAAGGCTCTCCCGGTGTTGCGTTCCCAAGGCATCAGGCCGAAGCAGAAGGCTGACACATTGACCATTCCGCCCCTGCGGGATGAACTGCTGGCCGGTCTGGTGCAGACCATCGCCGACAGCGGGGCCGGTATCGTGGAACTGACGCGGCAGACCAAATCCCTGGAAGAAATCTTTCTGAGCCTGACCGACGCTGACAAGGAGGTGAAGTAAAATGATGCGCAGCCTTCGCGCCGAATGGCAAAAAGCAAAGCGGCGGCACGATCTGCTGGCCTGCCTGCTTCTTCCGCTGGCGGTGCTGCTCTGGGCCTGGTATGCGGCTCCCGACGGCAGCGATTCCATGGCCAGCGGCTACCACGCCCTGCTGTATTCCGTCCCCATCATGAACACCGTGTTATTGCCCATTGGTATGGCCATGCTGGCCAGCCGTCTGTGGGATGTGGAGGTCAAAGGCAATTTTCCCAAACTGCTTTATACATTGCAGAGCCGGCAAAGCCTGTTTGCCGCCAAATCGCTGCTTGGCGCCGGGGAGATTTTTCTGATTGTGCTGCTGGAACTGCTGGGTATCGTTTGCCTTGGCCTCCGCAACGGCTATCAGGACACACCCTCTGCAGGCCAGCTCCTGTATCTGTTCCTCTGCACCGGCACGGTCAGCCTGATGCTGTTCTTTTCGGAGTTGATGCTGACCGTACTGCTTGCCAATCCCCTGCCTGCACTCTGTACGGGCATTGCCGGTGCCCTGATCGGACTGTTTGCCGCTTTCATGCCCCCGGTTTTCTGCTATTTTATCCCCTGGAGTTACTGTATTCCGCTGGGCAGTTACCGCCTCGCCTCCTGGGATCCCGACACCCGAATTGTGGTCTATGACATCCGCGGTTTCAACATTCCGCTGCTGGTATGGTGTATTTTTCTGGGTTTTCTCTTTTTCCGGATAACCTGGCACGCCATTCGTACAAAGGAGGTATAACATCATGTTTCTTCGCTGCATCCGAGCGGAAAACCGAAAACTGCACGCCTCTCCCATCTGGTTTCTCTTTTTTCTGCTGCCGGTTCTGTCCGCTGCCTACGGCACCGTAAACTACCTGGGCAACCTCGGCATCCTCAGCGTAAGCTGGTACGCTCTGTGGACACAGCACACCCTTTTCTACTCCCTTTTCTTTTTCCCGGCCATGGTGGCAATCTATGCCTCCTATCTTTGGCGCCTGGAGCATCTGGGGCACAACTGGAATCTCATTATGGCCGTGCCGGTACGCCCTTTTGCCCTGTTTTTCTCCAAATTCGTCATTGTCTTCAAGCTGGTTGTACTGACCCAACTTTTCATTTTCTTTCTGTATTGCTTCTGCGGAAAAGTCTTTGCCTCCCTGCCCGGTTGGCCGCCGATAGAAACACTGGTGTTCCTGCTGCGCGGCGCCCTGGGTGGGCTCAGTGTCATCGCACTGCAGCTGCTGTTGTCCATGATGATCCGCAGCTTTGCCGTGCCGGTTTTTCTCTCCCTGTTCGGCGGGATCATCGGTATGCTGGCGGTCAGCCAGGGCCACGGACTGTACTGGCCCTACGCGCTGATGCAGTATGGTATGAATTCCAACCGAAGTGAGGACCTTCTGGCAGGAAATTATCTCCCGTTTTTCGCCTCCTGCCTAGTCTGGCTTTTGCTTATTTTCACGATTGCCAATATGCTGCTGACGCGGCGGGATGTGAAAGGTTAAACCGTCATCGGGTTGCCAGATCCGGGCCCAGGCGGTATAATACCAGTAAACATACACTGGGAGGGATCACCATGACTGCCAACGCCGCCGATTTTGCCGGTACCTGCTGCGGGAGCCGCTACGAGAAGGAGCTGGAGACCCATTTCCGGGATTGTCTGCTCTTTTACCTCGACGGCCGGATCCGCTTTGAGCGGTACTGTTATGGGGAAGCAGCCTGCCTGGTATTCAGTGCCTGGGCCCATGGATTCGATGCAGATGGGAACATTCTCTGGGACCGGGAACCCGAGTTTGAAAGTCAGCGCACAGCGCTTCCCCGCCTGCTGACCGATATCCAGGAAAGCGGAAATGCTTTACAGTTTGACGGTCTGCGGAAGCGCTACGTAAAAACGCAGGAGTTTTCCGTGGACAAGCCGAACGGTTACGGAAAACTGAAGGTATGGTTTCTGCGCCACCGAAAATAAGCAACCCGCCCCTTTGCGTACAGGCAAAAGGGCGGGTTTTGTTTTCTGTAAAACAGGCGGAATACTCAGAACCGTTCCACGCCGTCCGGCGTTACACGCGCATAGATCAGCGGCGGAAGTTTCGGCGGTTCGTCCCGGATGACCAGCCCGCCGCGGTACATTTCTTCAGCGGCCGCAAACAGGGTTTCCTCGTCCGCATAGAAGGTGCAGATGCTCTCTCCCTTATGGACATAGTCCCCCAGTTTCTTATGCATCGTAATGCCGGCGGCGAAGTCTATATCATCCTCTTTCTTGATGCGGCCTGCGCCCAGCAGCACACTGGCGTTGCCGATCTTTTCCACATCGTTTTTGTAAATGTATCCGTCACTTGGCGCCGTCAGCTCGTAGCTGTACTTGGCCTTGCGGAACCGCTCCGGATCCCGAAGCACCGATACATCTCCACCTTGTGCAGCAAACATCTGGCAGCACTTTTCGAAAGCGGAACCGTCCGCAATCACCTGCTCCGCCATGGCACGGCAGGTTTCAGCATTCCCCTTGCCCGCCAGCATCAGCATGTTGGTGGCCAGCTGCAGACATACCTCGGTGAGATCTGCCGGGCCCTTGCCCTGCAGAACCGACATACTTTCGGCGACTTCCAGCGAATTGCCGATATTCCGGCCCAGCGGTTTATCCATATCGGTGATGAGGGCAGCCACTTTGCGCCCATGGGTTGTGCCGATGGCCACCATCTGGCGGGCCAATTCAATGGCGCTGTCCAGATCTTTCATGAAGGCACCGTCCCCCATGGTCACATCCAGCAGGATGGCGTCTGAGCCCGCCGCCAGTTTCTTGCTCATGATGGAGGAAGCGATCAGCGGAATACAGCCCACCGTGGCGGTCACATCCCGCAGGGCGTACATTTTTTTATCCGCCACTGCAATGTGGCCGCTCTGGCCGATCACCGCAATGCCGATCTCATTGACCTGCCGGAAGAATTCCTCCTGGGTCAGGCTGGTCCGTGTGCCGGGCACTGCCTCCATCTTATCGATGGTACCGCCCGTGTGTCCCAGCCCGCGGCCGCTCATCTTGGCAATCTTGACACCGCAGGCCGCCACAATGGGGGCAATGACCAGGGTGGTTTTGTCGCCCACACCGCCGGTGGAGTGCTTGTCCGCCTTCACGCCCTGAATGGCTGACAGGTCAACCATATCCCCCGAGTGGGCCATCACATCGGTGAGGACCGCGGTCTCGTCATCCGTCATCCCCCGCAGATAGATGGCCATCAGCAACGCCGACATCTGGTAATCCGGCACATCCCCGGACACATACCCATTGACCGCAAAGGCCAGTTCCTCCCGGTTCAGTGTGCCTCCGTCGCGCTTTTTGGCGATGATATCGTACATTCGCATACAGTGCAGCCTCCTTTCAGGCAGAAACAGAGAAATGCCGCCTGGGGACGGCATTTCGGATTGTGTGGTAAAAAGTGAGATGCTTAACGGCTTCCCTTGTCGTAGGGGATACCTTCCGCCTTAGGTGCCTGCGAATTCTTGGACGTAAAGATCAAAACAATCATCGTAACGATATACGGAAGCATCTGATAGAAGTTGGAAACCTCTTTGACGCCTTCGAACTTGGGCAGGAAAGACAGCGAAGAGCTGTATGCGGCAATGACCTTGAACAGCGCGAAGAAGAAGGAAGACGCCAGAATCGGGAACGGTTTCCAGTTACCGAAGATCATGACCGCCAGGGCCAGGAAGCCGTAACCGCCCACGTCCGAGTTGAAACCCGACCCGGCTGCCACCGTGTAGGCCAGGCCGCCGATGCCACCGAGGAAACCGGAAATCAACACACCGGCATACCGCATCTTGTATACATTGATGCCTACCGAGTCTGCCGCTTGGGGATGTTCACCACAAGCGCGCAGCCGCAGGCCGAACCGTGTCTTGTACATCAGCACGTAGGCCACAATAAACAGAACCACGGCAATGGGGGTCGTAAGGTAGAAATACTTAAAAATCAGGTTGTTCCAGAAACTGGGGCCATCCACCGGTGCCAGTCCGAAGGTTTCCCGCGTGATGCGGACCCAGCTGGGGATCTGGATCGTCGTAAGGCCCTGCCCCTGGATGGCCCAGGTCATGACCACGGCAAAAGCCGGTGCGAACTGGTTCAATGCCGTGCCGCCGATGGTCTGGTCTGCCTTCAGGTTGATGGCGGCAAATCCCAGGAAGAAGGAGAAAATCATGCCGGTAGCACCCGCAACCAGGATGGCAATCAGCATGGAAAGCTGCGGATTGGCCGCGCCGAATCCGCTCTGATCCAATGCCTGGAGGGTGAAGCAGGCGAACAGCGCACCGATGATCATCATACCTTCCAGTGCAATGTTGATGACGCCGGAATGTTCACTGAACATACCACCCAGTGCCACAAGCAGCAGCGGAACCGCAAACAAAACAGTGAGGCTGATAATATTAGCAGCGATCATCATTTGGCAGCGCCTCCTTTCTCTTTACGGCCGGACACCGCTTTTGCAATCACACCGCGCATAAGCAGCGCAAACGCTGCCAGGTAAATGATAACTGCAATGACGATGTCGATGGTTTCGGAGGAGTACGCCGGCTGCATGGCCGCACCGCCCACCTGGATATAGCTGATAAACAGCGCCGAGAAGATGGTGCCCACAGGATTGGAACTTGCCAGCAGTGCCACGGGAATGCCGTTGAAGCCCATGCTCAGGATGGCTTTTTCCAGAACGTACTGACCGGTGCCGGCAAGATAGTAGATACCGCCGCCGATGCCGGACAGCGCACCGGAAATGACCATGGAGAGCACAATGTTGCGTTTGGCATTGATGCCGGCGTACTGCGCTGCGTCGCGGCTGAGACCGCAGGCCTTGAGTTCATAGCCAAAGGTGGTCTTTTCCAGAACGATCCAGATGATGATGGCAAAGACGATCGTGATCCAGATGCTGATATTGATCCAGCTGGAATTGCCGAAGATGGGCGCCAGGAATCCTTTAGGCAGAATGGCACCGGGATTGGCCGCCGACAGGGCGGCGGTACGGTCGGAGTTGGAAGCGCCCCAGGCGGAAGCCAGCATATTCGTCGTATTGGCCAGAATCAGGTTGACCAGATACATACCGATCCAGTTAAACATGATCGCGGTAATGACCTCATTCACATTGAAATAGGCCTTGAAGAGGCCGGGGAAAATTCCCCAGATCGCACCGCCGACCGCCGCGCCCAGCAGGCACAGGTACCAGGGCATCTGGAACTGAATGGCAAACAGCAGTGCAAAGAAGGCGCCCATGGTATACTGACCGGAAGCACCGATATTGAACAGGCCGGTCTTGAAGGCAAAGCCTACCGACAGACCGCACATCATGAGCGGCGCCGCCTGATACAGCACTTTGCCGAACTTGTCCATACTGCCGAAGCCGGTGGTCATCATGGCCACCATGCCTTCCAGCGAAGCCCCGGGATTCAAGACCACCAGCAGCAGGAAGCCGAGGATCAGGCCGATGACAATGGACAGCAGGCTGGCCAGCACACCCACTACGGCCGGGTTCTGCAAAAGCTGCCGTTTCTGATTATTTTTCATGCTTTCGCCTCCCCCTGCTTCTTCGCGCCTGCCATATACAGGCCCAGTTCTTCGACAGATGTCTTGTGCGGATCAAACTCGCCCACAATCTGACCCTCATACATTACCAGAATGCGGTCAGAAAGATTCATTACTTCGTCCAGTTCCAGACTGATGAGCAGAACGGCCTTTCCTTTGTCACGCTCTGCCACGATCTGTTTGTGGATATACTCGATGGCACCTACGTCCAGTCCGCGGGTCGGCTGCACAGCCACCAGCAGGTCCGGGTCCTTGTCGACCTCGCGGGCGATGATGGCTTTCTGCTGGTTGCCGCCCGACATGCTGCGGGCGATGGTCTGCGCGCCCTGGCCGCTGCGCACATCGTACTGCTCGATCAGGCGATTGGCATAGGAAATGACTTCGTTCTTTTTGATGAAGCCGTGATTCTGGAACTGCGGTTCCCAGTAGCGCTGCAGGACCAGATTGTTGGCCAGCGTATAGTCCAGTACCAGTCCATGTTTGTGGCGGTCCTCCGGGATGTGGCTCATACCATCCTTGGACCTGGTACGGATGGGCGCATTGGTGATGTCCTGTCCGTTGAGCTTGATGGTGCCGGAAACTACTTTTTCCAGGCCGGTCAGACCATACACCAGTTCACTCTGGCCATTGCCCTCAATACCGGCCACACAGACAATCTCGCCGGCGTGTACCGCAAAGGATACGCCCTTCACAGCGTTGTTCTTGTGGACCTTGCTGGCTACCACCAGATCATCCACTTCCAGAATGGTCCGGCCCGGTTCGCTGGGCTTCTTCTCCACCGCAAACTCCACATCCCGGCCCACCATCATGCGGGAGAGCTCTTCCTTGGTGGTGTTTGCAATTTCCACCGTGCCGATCCCGCGGCCCTTCTGCAGGACCGTGCAGCGATCCGCCACTTCCATGATCTCATTGAGCTTATGGGTGATGAAGAGGATGCTTTTTCCTTCCTGCTTGAAGCCGCGCATGATCTCCATCAGTTCTTCGATCTCCTGCGGGGTCAGCACCGCCGTGGGCTCATCGAAAATCAGGATGTCGTTGTCGCGGTAGAGCATTTTCAGAATCTCAACACGCTGCTGCATGCCAACCGAAATATCGCTGACCAGCGCATCGGGATCCACACGCAGGCCATACTTTTCGCTCAGCGCCATAACCTTTTTGCGCGCCGCATCCTTGCGCAAAAATCCATGCCGGGTATCTTCCACGCCCAGAATGATGTTATCCAGTACAGTGAAGCATTCCACCAGTTTGAAGTGCTGATGCACCATACCGATCCCCAATGCGTTGGCATCGTTGGGATTGTTGATCTTGACTTCCTGGCCGTTCTTTTTGATAACACCCTTCTCCGGCTGGTACAAACCGAACAGCACACTCATCAACGTGGATTTTCCGGCACCGTTCTCACCCAAAAGAGCATGGATTTCGCCCTTGCGAAGTTGCAAAGTAACGTCATCATTTGCTTTGATACCGGGAAATTCCTTGGTGATGTGCAGCATCTCGATCACATACTGATCTGCCAAATCGTTGCACGCCCCTTTCCAAAAACACAGTTTCTTACTTTGTATTATATAGAAAAAATCACAATTACACAAGAGAATTTGAACAAAAAGTGCTAAAATTCACCCCCTCTTTTTTCCTTGCCTTACGGTATGACAAAAATCCCCCGTGCCTTTCGGCGCGGGGGATTTTTAACACTTAAAATGCTAAATTAGGTTTGATTATCCACGTGTACATTGGTAACAGTCGGGAAGACATTTGCATCAAAGCTGTCGTCCACGACGAGGGTGCCGTCGACGATCTCCTGGTACAGCTTGTCGTACTGCTCCTGGGTGAACTTGGTGAACTTGCTGGTTTCCATCGGCAGGCCGACGCAGTCCTCAGCGGCGCCCAGAACGGTCTGCTTGGCGGCGTAGGCATCGGTGAACTTCCAGCCATTGTCCATGGCATCGGTCAGGGCCACGTTGACGGAGTTGGCAAGGGCCTTCATGGCAGAGGTGATGACAGTGTCAAACTGGCCGGACTGGTCAACGTCAACGCCGATCATCTTGCCGCCGTTGGCCTGCGCAGCCGCGTCACAGCTCTGGCAGACAGGGCCGCCGCAAGCGAAGACCACTTCAGTACCCTCGGAGTACCAGCCATCCATCTTGTTCTTGACCTCATCGGTAGCAGCAAAGCCGCCGGAGTACCAGTACTTGATGTTGACATCCGTCTCGCCCAGTTCCTTGGCAGCGGCGTCAGCACCCTGCACAAAGCCGTAGCCGTAACGGATGACGGCGGGGACAGCCATGCCGCCCAGGAAGCCCAGCTCTTTGTAACCGTCGTACACAGCGGCGTAGCCGGCCAGGTAACCGGCCTGCTCTTCCTTGTAGGTGATCAGCGCGGTGTTGGCGGCGGGCTGCGCACTGCCGTCAGCACTCAGGTCGGTGGTAGCAACGTCCAGCGCGAGGAACTGCACATCGGGATACTTGGCCTGAGCCTCGGCAATGGAGGTGCCGAACAGATAGCCGGCAACAACGATCGCCTTGGCGCCGTCATTCACCGCATTGTCCATCTGTTCCAGGCGGGCAGCGTCGGAGTCCTCGGTGGGACGGTAGTAGTTGGCATTCAGACCGTTGGCTGCGCAGAAATCCTGCACGCCCTGCCAGGTATACTGGTTGAAGGACTGGTCATCGATGTTGCCGACATCCGTGACGAAAGCCACATCGGTCTTGCTGCCGCTGCTGCTTTCCGCCGTAGCTTCGGTGCTGGCGCCTTCAGAAGCGGCCGCGGAGGAGGCAGAAGTCCCGCCGCAGGCAGCCAGAGAGAGTGCCATGCAACCGGCCAGAACCAATGCAAGGAACTTTTTCATGCTTTTGATCTCCTTATTTTCTGTTGAACTTCGGGCGGAGCGTCTCCCCGCCTCAATGCTATCAGTATACCGGATTCCCGACGTTTTTGCAATGGAAAAACCACCGGAAATGCATTACAAATATTTAACAAAATGTCTAAACTCAGTTCTGGACTTCCAACGTGACGGAGGGCGTTTCCGGCAAGGTATCCATGTCGGAATAGGTCTCTACCTTTCGGTCACTGTTGCGCAGTTCTTCATATACGCGCTCATAGTCCTGCTGGGTAAAGGTATTGAACCGCCAGGTGGAACCGGCCAGCGCGACGCTGCCATCGGTGTAGCCCAGTTTTTCGGTCTGCCCGGCTGCTTCCTGGCTCCAGGTGCTGTTGGAAGTAAAGAATGCATACAGCTGCCGCTGTACCGCCGCATTGTAGCATTTGACCGCACTGTCCAGCACACGCTCTCCCAGTGCATTCTGATCCCAGTCTGTGGCAAATACCCGGCCGCCGGTCTGGTTGGCCGCATCCACAGCACGCTGTCCCAGATCATCTCCATTGGCCAGGATCAACCCGGTACCGTTATTGAACCAGTCGGTCAGACGGGAAACCACCAGGTTCTGGTCGTCGATGTCGCCGGTATACCACACCCGCATGGACACTTCTTCGCCCTGCTCTTCGGCAGCCGCCTCGGCGCCCTGGAGATACCCGGTGCAATAGCGCACCACATCCGGCAGTTCATCGCTTCCCACGAAGCCCAGCGTCGTGTAGCCTTCCGTCACTGCCGCATAACCGGCCAGATAGCCGGCCTGCTCCTCCTGGAACTGAACACAATGCACGTTGGACTCTGTGGTGTATACCGTGTAATCCTCATTGTGTGGCTCTCCGTCAAACAACAGGTAATGCACGCCGGGGAAGTTGGCCTGAATCTGGAACAGAGCCTTCGCCATCTCCTCCCCGCGGCAAACCACCAGCGTTGCGCCACTCTGGGCAGCGTTGCGCAGCGCATCCTCTGCCGTATTGGTCTCGCCGTCTCCGTAGGTAAAGGACTGCGCTGTATAGCCGAAATTGGATGCAAAGGTCTGGATACCTTTCCAGAGCAGTGCCTCGGCACCGGATTCCAGACTGCTGCTCTCCGCAGCCAGCGCAATGACGGAACCGCCAGGCAGCGGCGCCGCCTCGGGATCCGCCTGAAACACGTAGGAATCATCATCCAGAGGCACCGTGAACTGAGGCTCCTCCCGGGTATTTTCCCCCGCGGTGCAGGCGGCCAGGGACAAAAGCATCATGACAGAAAGAAACAGGGCAACAACTTTTTTCATGAACAATGAGAACTCCTTACATCGAGGATTGGGAGGCGGGATTTGTCTCCAGGTTGGCCGGGCCGAATCCATAGGGCAGCAACTCCCCCAGGGTCGTCACAATGTAATCCTCCTCCGAGCGGGCCATGATCACCGTAAGGGAAGGACCGCCAAACTCAAACAGTGCCTGCCGGCAGACGCCGCAGGGACCGGTGACCAGCGTGTTGACCTTTCCCTCCAGGCTGCCCACAATGGCAATGGCGGAAAACGCCCGCTCGCCTTCACTGACTGCTTTGAACAGAGCGGTGCGCTCCGCGCAGTTTGTGGGGGTATAGCCGGCATTCTCGATATTGCAGCCGGTGTATACCTTGCCGTCCCGGGTCAGCAGGGCCGCCCCCACCTGAAAATGGGAGTACGGCGTATAGGCAAATTTACGTGCGGCGAAAGCCTGCCGGATCAGCGACTGAATCTGTGCTTTTTCCATTCCTTACTTCTCCAGATAGGCATCCACGCCCAGTGCCACCTTCATCATGGCGGTGAAGCTGGTCTGCCGCTGCTCCGCGGTGGTGATTTCAGGCGACACAAAGCTGTCCGAGATGGTCAGCAGGCAGGCCGCCCGCTTGCCCAGCACCTTGGCGTTGTGGAACAGGGCAAAGCTCTCCATCTCCACAGCCAGACAGCCTTTCTCGTCGCGCAGGCGCTCCCAGTAAGCGGGCTTTTCATCGCTGGGCTCCCGGTAAAAGACATCGGCAGAATGGATATTGCCCTCGATCAAGGCAATGCCCTGTGCCGCTGCGCTGGCCTTCAGCGCGGCATTCAGTTCAGCGCTGGGCTTCTGAATGTCGTCGGTGTCACCGCTCTGGGTGACGGCGTAGTTGCTTTCCGAATAGGCCCCATCCGCCAGCACCACATCAAAGAGCTTGGCCTTGTCGGTATAGGAACCGGCCGAACCGATGCGGATGATGTTTTCCACGCCGTACTGGCTGTACAGTTCATAGGAATAGATGCCGATGGAGGGCATTCCCATACCGCTGCCCATTACGCTGATGGGGCGGCCCTGGTAGGTACCGGTGTAGCCGAGCATTCCGCGGACATCGGTGACGAGGCGGGGATTTTCCAGGAAGGTCTCCGCAATAAACTTGGCACGCAGCGGATCGCCGGGCATCAGAACGGTTTTGGCAAAATCGCCTTTTTCAGCACGGTTATGTGGGGTAGACATGATCGCACACTCCTTTGTTTTTAAGATTGGTCCTTATAGTATACCACATTTGGTGCGTTTGTGGTAAAATGAAACGGAAAAAATTGTGAAAGTGGGAGAAACCATGTCCTTACCCCATCACTGCCGTCTCTGTCCCCGCGCCTGCGGTGCAGACCGGGCCGCGGGCCAGACCGGCTATTGCGGCGCCGATGACCGCCTTATGGTGGCACGTGCCGCCCTTCACCACTGGGAGGAACCCTGCCTGAGCGGTGCGCCGGACGACACCCGCGGCAGCGGCACGGTCTTCTTCAGCGGCTGTGCGCTGCGCTGCTGCTATTGCCAGAATTACCCCATCAGCCAGGAAGGTATGGGGAAAGCCATCACGGTGGAACGGCTGGCCGAAATATTTCTGCGTCTGCAGCGTGACGGTGCCCGCAACATCAACCTGGTCACCGCCACGCAGTATCTGCCCCAGGTGCGCCGGGCATTGGATCTTGCCCGTGCAGACGGGCTGGCGCTGCCCATCGTCTACAATACCGGCGGATATGAAACCGTGGCCGCCGTCAAGGCGCTGGCCGGATATGTGGACATCTGGCTGACCGATTTCAAATATGCCGATCCTGCGCTGGCCGACCGTCTTTCCGCGGCGCCGGATTATCCCGCCGTGGCAGGGGCTGCCCTGCGCCAGATGCTTCTGCAGACCGGTGCGCCTGTCTATGACAAGGAAGGCTTTTTGCAGCGCGGTGTCATCGTCCGTCACCTGGCACTGCCGGGCTGCGTGCAGGACAGCCGCGCCGTTCTCGCCACGCTGGCCCACCTGCAGCAGGAGACCGGTATTCCCTTTGTGCCCAGCCTGATGAGCCAGTTCACACCTTTTTATAAGGCAGCGGAACACGGTCTTGGCCGGCGCATCACCACCTATGAATACCGGCAGGTCATCGATGAAGCCATCCGTCTGGGACTCACCGACGGCTACATGCAGGAAAAAAGCAGCGCCCGGGAGGAATACACACCTCCCTTTGATCTGGAGGGGGTATGATGGTCATCAGCATTGCGTATCTGCTGCTGTTTCTGTTCACAGGGATATTGATCGCCAGACGCATTTTCCCTGATGCGACCGCGGCGCTTCTGCTGCCGCTGGGCAGCGGTTACGGCCTGGCGATTCTTGCTGCCTTCCCTGCCCTGTTTGCTCTTCCGTTCGGCTTCGGCCGCCTGGCCGCGACAGGTGCAGCCCTTCTGGCGCTGGGCGTATGTCTCTTTGCACTGTATGGCAGCAGGACATTTCACAACAGGCCGCACGATGCCGACCACGGCGCCATGTGGCTTTGCCTGGCGCCGCTTCTGGTTGTGACCTTCTATCTGCTGCACACCCACATCCTGCACGCGGTGGACGGCACACTGCACACCGGGCAAAGCTGCTACGGCGACCTGCCCATGCATCTGGGCTTTATTGAATACATTGCACAAAGCGGACAGTTCCCGCCGGTCTATCCCCTGCTGGGCGGCGACCATCGGTTCGGGTATCCCTTTTTGTGCGAAACAGTCTCCAGCATTTTCCGTGTTCTGGGGGCGGACCGCCGCACCGCCTACATGCTGCCCATGATTCCTGCCGTGTTCACGGTATTCGGCATGTTCTGGCAGCTGGCCCGCCGGGTCCTGGGCAGCGTGGCCAAGGCAAGCCTTGCCTTCTATCTGTTTTTTCTGGGCAGCGGATTTGGTTTTTTCTATTTTCTGGACAGCCCGGAGCATTTCCAGAGTATTTTCACTGGCTTTTACACAACACCCACCAACTACACCGTCGAGAATATTGTATGGGTCAATCCCATCGTGGACCTGATGATCCCCCAGCGCGCCACCCTCTTCGGGTGGTCTCTGTTGCTGCCGGCGCTCTATCTCCTGTGGCGCTTCTGCTACGAGGAAGAACGCCGTTTGTGGTTGCCGCTGGCTCTTCTGGTTTTGCCCCTGCCCCTTATGCACACCCACAGCGCCCTGGCCCTGGTATTGCTGTGCCTGGTAGGCGGTATCTATACACTGCGCTTTGCGAAACACACACGTGCAGTACTTTTCCCCTGGGCTGGGCTGGCTCTGGTGTGCGGTATTGCCTGGCTGGCGCAGATGCTCCCCACCGTGCTGGCGCAAAGTGTGGACGGGCAGAATATGCTGCGCTTGCACTTCAACTGGGTGAACAATGCCGGGGATGGAACGCTCAAAGACAATTACTTCTGGTTCTATATCAAAAACATCGGTATTGTCTATCTGTTCCTGATTCCTGCCTGGCTGCACGCTTCCCATAAACAGCGCTGGCTGTATGGCGGCGGGTTGCTCATCTGGGCACTGGCGGAAGTTTTGGTCTTCCAGCCCAATACCTACGACAACAACAAACTCCTGTATGTGTGGCACATGCTGGGCTGTATGCTGGTGGCGCAATTCTTCGTGGATCTGTTCGCCCGTATACGCCGTATTCCCGTCCGTGGTGCAGCAGCATGCATCCTTTGTTTTCTGGGCATGTTCGGCAGTGTGCTCACCGTAGGCAGGGAAATCGTCAGCGACTACCAGCACTGGAGTGCTGACGAAATTGCACTGGCAGAGTTCGTTTCCCGGAATGCCCCATCGGACGCCCTGTTCCTGACCAGTGACCGCCACACCACCCCGGTGTTCGCCCTGGCCGGCAGGCGTATTCTGTGCGGTTCCGGCAGTTATGTCTACTATCACGGCATGGACTATACCGATGAATACCAGGCCATGCGCACATTATATGAAACCCCCGACGAGAGCACGCTGGCCGCCTGGGGTATCGACTATGTCGTCTTTGACGCATCCGCGGCCTCCGAATTTGCCACCCGGGAAGACTGGTATGCCGCCCGTTATCCCCTCTGGTACCAGAACGACAGCTGCCGCGTCTATCAGATTTCTTCCTAGCACCTTTCCCTCTCCCTGCCGCATAATATGCAGCAAAGGGAGGGGGCTTTTTTATGGCTGTGTTTCAGAACGGCATTGACGTTTCCCGTTATCAGGGCAATGTCAACTGGTCCAAAGTGGCCGCTGCCGGAAAAGATTTTGCGATTGTGCGTCTCGGTTCCAGCAACAGCGGCGGTCTGTATGTGGACCCCTATTTTCTGCAGAATGTCAACGGCGCCCACGCGGCCGGTCTGCGTGTTGGTGCCTACTATTATACCTACGCCCGTACCCAAAGCGCCGTGGCGAATGAACTCTCACTTTTCATGAACGCGCTGCAGGGGCTGCAGCTGGAGTACCCCGTCTTCGTGGACGTGGAGGATTCCAGTCTGACCAGCCTGGGCCGCACCCAGCTGACCAGCCTGGTGCGTTACGCCATGGATATCCTGTACCAGCGCAAATGGTACGCCGGCTGGTACAGCTATACCAATTATATCAACAACTACCTCAATGCCGCAGAACTCAGCGCCTACCCCCTATGGGTTGCCGACTACCGCTCCACGCTGGGCTACAGCGGTCCCTATGCCATGTGGCAATACTCCGGCAGCGGCACGGTAAACGGTATTTCCGGCGCCTGTGACCTCAACCGGAGCTACCGGGATTTCCTGCCCGTCATCCAGTCCGGCGGGTACAACAACTACGGTCCCACCGGTCCTCTGATGCAGAATGTCAGCGGATATACCCTGGTCGTTTTCAATGCACGCACCGAATACTTCTATACCCCCAATTTCAACGACGTGGTCGGGTATCTGCCTCTGGGCCGCTACAATGTCACCCAGCGCAGCACACAAAAGTACAACGGCTATGACTGGGTGATCTTCGACTACAACGGAGGCTCCTACTGGACAGCCGTGCTGGGTGACCGAAACCGTCTGGAGAGAACCGGTTGACACATGGATAAAGCCCCTTGTATAACAACCGTAGGTTGTGTTATAATGGTATTGCTTATTTGACAAAGCTTTCCAATTTGTGGTTTAATAATTTTATATGCGCAAAATACAGTTACGTGTTATGTTACCGCAGGGGGATCCAACGCATGGCAAAAAAACAACAGGAATACGGCAATGACAGCATCCGTCAGTTGAAAGGTGCCGACCGTGTGCGCAAGCGCCCGGCCGTCATCTTTGGTTCTGACGGTGTGGAAGGCTGCGCCCATTCCATTTTTGAAATCATTTCCAACTCCATCGACGAAGCGCGCGACGGCTACGGCAACCGCATCAACGTGACGCTGTTTCCTGACCACGTGGTGGAAGTCGAGGACTTCGGCCGCGGCATCCCGGTGGATTACAACAAGGCCGAGCAGCGCTGGAACTGGGATCTTGTTTTCTGTGAACTGTACGCCGGCGGCAAGTACGCCGAAGGCGGCGGCAACTATGACTTCAGCCTGGGCCTGAACGGCCTGGGCCTTTGTGCCACCCAGTATGCCAGTGAATGGATGACCGCCGATATCTACCGCGACGGGTTCCACTACCACCTGGACTTCAAAAAGGGCGAAAACGTTGGCGGTCTCCAGAAAGAGGAATACAAGGGCCGGCGCACCGGTTCGGTCATCCGCTGGAAGCCTGATACTGAAGTTTTCACCGACATTGCTGTGCCGGCCGAGACATTTCAGGACATGCTGCGTCGTCAAGCGGTCGTCAACGATAGCGTCACCCTTGTGTTCACCGACAAAACCGGCAAAGAGGTCCAGAAGTATGAGTATCTCTACGAGCACGGCATCACCGACTATGCCAATGAGATTGTGGGCGACAAGGGCCTGACCCCGGTACACTTCTGTTCCGGCTCCGCCACCGGCCGTGACCGCGCCGATCAGCCGGAATACCAGGTCAAGATGAATGTGGCGTTTGCCTTTTCCAACACCGTGCAGACACTGGAATACTACCACAACTCCAGCTGGCTGGAGCACGGAGGCAGCCCTGACCGGGCTGTGCGCAGCGCCTTCGTCAGCCAGATCAATGCCTGGCTGAAAAGCAAGGGGCTTTACAAGAAAAACGAGAGTGCCATCACCTTCTCCGACGTGCAGGATTGCCTGGTGCTGGTTTCCTCCAGCTTCTCCACCCGGACCAGCTACGAGAACCAGACCAAAAAGGCCATCACCAACAAGTTTGTGGCCCAGACCATGACCGAATTTCTCAAACACCAGCTGGAAGTCTATTTCATCGAGCATCCCGATGAGGCCGAAAAAGCCTGCAAGCAGGTCCTCATCAACAAGCAGAGCCGGGAGCACGCCGAAAAGGCCCGCATCACCATCAAGAAGACGATGACCCAGCAGATGGACCTGGCCAACCGGGTGCAGAAGTTTGTGGACTGCCGCACCAAGGATGCCTCCCGCCGTGAGCTGTACATCGTGGAGGGCGATTCGGCCATGGGCGCCGTCAAGCAGAGCCGGGATTCCGAATTCCAGGCCATCATGCCCATCCGCGGCAAGATTCTGAACTGTCTGAAGGCCGACTATGCCCGCATCTTCAAGTCCGATATCATCACCGACCTGATCCGCGTCATGGGCTGCGGCGTGGAACTGGGCGGCAGCCACAACAAGGATCTGGCCAGCTTCAATCTGGACAATCTTCGGTTTAACAAGGTCGTGATCTGTACCGATGCCGATGTGGACGGTTACCAGATCCGCACGCTGGTACTGACCATGCTCTACCGGCTGACACCCACCCTGATCAATAAGGGCTATGTCTATATTGCGGAGTCGCCTCTGTACGAGATCAACACCAAAAACAAAACCTACTTTGCCTATACCGAGCCGGAAAAGGCCGATATTCTGCGCCGCATCGAGGGCGAAAAGTATACGATCCAGCGCTCCAAAGGTCTGGGCGAGAACGATCCCGAAATGATGTGGCTGACCACCATGAGCCCGGAGAGCCGCCGCCTGATCAAGGTACTGCCCACCGATGCGGAGCGCACCGCGCAGGTCTTTGACCTGCTGCTGGGAGATAACCTCCAGGGCCGCAAAGAGCATATTGCCGAGCACGGCGCCGAATACCTGGACGATCTGGATGTAAGCTGATACGAGGAACACTATGGCAAAAAAACGCGAAAAGAAAATCACACCGGCGCGCCCCCAGCTTGGCGACAATGTGGAGATCCTCTCGGCCGGTGAAATTATCGAGAGCCCCATTACCGAAACGCTGGAAACCAACTACATGCCCTATGCGATGAGTGTCATCGTCTCCCGCGCGCTGCCCGAGATCGACGGTTTCAAGCCGGCCCACCGCAAACTGCTCTACACCATGTATGAGATGGGCCTGCTGAAGGGAGCCCGCACCAAGAGTGCCAACATCGTGGGCAGCACCATGCATCTGAACCCCCACGGCGACGCCGCCATCTATGACACCATGGTGCGTATGGGCCGTTCCAATGAAAGCCTGCTGGTCCCCTTCGTGGATTCCAAGGGTAACTTCGGCAAGGCCTACAGCCGCGACATGGCCTACGCAGCCGCCCGTTATACCGAAGCCAAGCTGGAGCCTGTCTGCGAGGAGCTGTTCCGGGACATCGACAAGGATACCGTGGATTTTGTGCCCAACTACGACGGCACCACCACCGAACCCACGCTGCTGCCGGTCACCTTCCCCACCATCCTGGCCAACAACACGCTGGGCATCGCCGTGGGCATGGCATCCAACATCTGCTCCTTCAATCTGGAAGAGCTCTGCAACGCCACCATAGCCCTGATGAAGGACGACAAGGCAGACCTCAGGGAGATCATCCCCGCTCCCGATTTTGTGGGCGGCGGCACGATCCTGTATGACGCCGTCGAGATGGAAAATGTGCTGGAAAACGGCCGCGGCAGTGTGCGGGTCCGGGCCCAGTGGAGTTACGACAAAGCCAACAACTGCATTGATGTCACCCATATTCCCCCCACCACCACGGTGGAGGCCATCATGGACAAGATCACCGAACTGGTCAAGCTGGGCAAGATCCGGGAGATCAGCGACATGCGGGATGAGACCGATCTGAACGGTCTGAAGCTGACCATCGATCTCAAGCGCGGGCAGGATCCCGACAAGCTGATGGCCCGCCTGTTCAAAGCCACACCGTTGGAGGACAGCTTTGCCTGCAACTTCAACGTTCTGATCGCCGGCCAGCCCAAGGTGCTGGGTGTGCGGGATATTTTGCTGGAATGGATCGCCTTCCGCGCCGAATGCGTGCGGCGCCGCACCTACTACGATCTGCAGGGCAAGCAGAAGCGTCTGCATCTGCTGCGCGGCCTGGAAGCCATCTTGCTGGACATCGACAAGGCCATTGAAATCGTGCGCAATACCGCGGAGGAAGCGGAAGTTGTGCCGAACCTGATGATCGGTTTCGGCATCGACGAGGTACAGGCGGAATATGTGGCCGAAATCAAGCTGCGTCATCTGAACCGGGAGTACATCCTCAAGCGCACGGCGGAAATCGAGGAGCTGGAAGCGGCCATAGAGGATCTGCAGGATGTGCTGAAGCGTCCGGCGCGTATCAACAAGATCATCATGAACGAGTTGGCCGACGTTGCCAAAAAATACGGCAAGCCGCGCCGCTGTGAGATTCTGTACGAAGTCCCCGTCAGCGAGGCCGAGGAGCCCAAGGAGCAGATTCCCGACTACCCGGTGCACCTGTTCTTCACCCGGGACGGCTACTTCAAGAAAATCACACCGCAAAGCCTGCGCATGAGCGGCGACCAGAAGCTGAAAGACGGGGACGAGGTGCTCTTCACCTGCGAGAGCACCAACACGGTGGAGTTGCTCTTCTTCACCAATCATCACCAGGTGTACAAGTCCCACGCCTATGACTTTGCCGACAGCAAAGCCAGCGTACTGGGTGACTACGTCGCCTCCTCCCTGGGTATGGAGGAGGGCGAAGTGCCCCTGTACATGGTGGTCACGCCGGACTACAAGGGCTGGATGCTCTTCTTCTTCCAGAACGGCAAGTGTGCCAAGGTGCCGCTGAGCAGCTACGAGACCAAACAGAACCGCCGCAAACTTCTGAAAGCCTACAGCGATAAGGCGGAGCTGGCCTGCATGCGGTATCTGCCCGAGGAGACGGAACTGGCAATCTTTACCACCAACAACCGACTGCTGTTGGCCGGCAGTGCCCTGATTCCCGAGAAAGCCACCCGCGACACCGCCGGTGTCAATGTGGTGTCGCTCAAAAAGAACGCCCGCATTGCCCGGGTCACCCTGGCCGAAGGACTGGAGCTGGCCGAAGCCCATCGGTATCGCGTGCGTACCCTGCCCGCCGCCGGCGCCATCCTGCGTGCCGACGACAGTGTGGAGCAGTTGACCCTGTAATTTCTATAGCACGAAAAGCCCCCGCGGGGTTCAGGTACTTTCTGAACGTCCGCGAGGGCTTATTTTTGTTATAGAAGGAAGATCAGGCCAGCAGCGGCTTGCAGGCAGCGGCCAGCTTGTCTTTCTGGGCCTGGGCCTCAGCCAGATCCTTGCCCTTGGTGGTGAAGTAAGTCTTGATCTTGGGCTCGGTGCCGGAAGGACGCACCACCACCGTGGAACCGCTCTCCAGCGTATAGATCAGCACGTTGGCGGCGGGCAGCCCGGTCTCTTCAGGCTTCTTGTAGTCCACAACCTTGACCACCTTGTCGCCGTCGAAGTCCTTCGGCGGGTTGGCGCGCAGCTTGGCCATGATCTCGGCCATCTTGTCCATACCGGACAGGCCCGGGAATTCAAAGCTGTCCACCTTGTTCAGGTAACGGCCGTACTCGCTGTAGATGCGATCCAGTTCTTCCTTGATGGAGCTGCCCTTGGCACGATAGTAGGCGGCCATCTCGCAGATGAGCATAGAACCGATAATGGCGTCCTTGTCGCGCACGTAGGGTCCGGCCAGATAACCGTAGCTTTCCTCAAAGCCGAAGATGAAGCGGTCCACTTCACCGGCGGCCTCCAGCTTGGCAATCTGATCACCGATCCACTTGAAGCCGGTCAGCACATTGCGGCATTCCACACCATAGTGCTCCGCCACCTTGTCAGCCAGCGGCGTGGAGACGATGGACTTGCACATAACGGCATTCTTGGGCATGGTTCCCTGCTCAATACGGCCGGCGCAGATGTAATCCAGCAGCAGCACGCCCACCTCATTGCCGGACAGCAGCTCATAGCTGCCATCCTTGCACTTGACGGCAATGCCCACACGGTCGGCATCGGGGTCGGTGGCCAGCATCAGGTCAGCGCCGGACTTTTCGGCCAGCTCCAGGCCCAGACGCAGCGCCTCGAAAATTTCAGGGTTGGGATACGGGCAGGTCGGGAAGTTGCCGTCCGGGTCCTTCTGTTCGGGCACAATGGTAATATCGGTGATGCCGATGTCCTTCAGAACATGGGTGACAGGCACCAGACCGGAACCGTTCAGCGGGCTGTATACCAGCTTCAGGCCGGCGGTCTTGCAGATGCCGGGACGGATGGAACGGGCTTCGATCGCCGCATACAGAGCGTTGATGCAGTCCTCCCCCACATACTCAATGAGGCCCTGCGCCATGCCGTCCTCAAAGGAAACCAGCTTGGCACCGGTCAGGATATCGGTCTTCTGGATCTCGGCGTAGACGATATCTGCCGCCTCATCGGTCATCTGGCAGCCGTCCGGGCCGTAGGCCTTATAGCCGTTGTACTTGGCGGGGTTGTGGCTGGCCGTGACCATAATGCCGGCATTGCAGTGATAATACCGGGTGGCAAAGGAAAGGGCAGGGACAGGCATCAATGCCTTGTAAATGCGGACCTTGATGCCGTTGGCCGCCAGCACCTGCGCCGCCGTGCGGGCAAACAGGTCGCTCTTGATGCGGCTGTCGTAGCTGATGGCCACCGTCTGGGTGCCGCCCTGCGTCTTGACCCAGTTGGCAAGCCCCTGAGTGGCCTGACGTACCACATAAATATTCATACGGTTGGTTCCGGCGCCGATGACACCACGCAGCCCCGCCGTGCCGAACTTCAGGGCCACGGCGAAACGATCCTGGATTGCCGCATCGTCCCCCTGGATGCTCTGCAGTTCGGGTTTCAGGTCGGGGTCGTCCAGATCGGCGGCCAGCCAACGTTCATACATATCCTGATACATAAGTATACACCTACACTTTCCATATAAATGCTGTAAGCATATACTAAATATAACAACTTTAGCCGATGCTGTCAATGAATTTTTAGTCAAAATAGCCTGTTTACCCGCCGATCCGCTTGTGAAATTGGCCAATTCGCGCTATACTGTTGCTAGATCGACAAGATGGGAGGGCCGTGTATGTATGCAAAGGTGACAAGCCTCGGTGTCACCGGCTTGGCCGGATACCTGGTCCAGGTGGAGGCGGATCTGTCCGGCGGGCTGCCTCAGTTCAACCTGGTCGGGCTGCCCGATTCCGCTGTCAAGGAGAGCAGCGAGCGGGTGCGCAGTGCCGTCAAGAATCTTCACTATCCCTGGCCGGCCAGCCGGATCACCATCAATCTGGCCCCCGCCGATGTGCGGAAAACCGGCCCCGTATATGACCTTCCTGTTTTTATCGGCATTCTGGCAGCCCAGGGCAAGCTGCCCGTTCCCGGTGCGGATTGCGCCTTGCTCGGCGAGCTAGGCCTGGACGGCACGCTGCGCCCCGTGACCGGCGTTCTGCCCATGGCCCTGGCAGCCGTCCGGCAGGGAGTCAAAACATTGTTTCTCCCTGCCGAGAACGCCGCAGAGGCCGCCGTGGCAGAAGGGCTCACCGTCTATCCGGCCCGGAACGCTCAGCAAGTGGTACAGCACCTGTGCGGTGCGGAACCTCTTTCCGCTGCCAAAGCGGATGGGTACGACGAAAACGGCGTCTGGCTGGGACCCGATATGGCCGATGTGCGCGGACAGAGCGAAGCACGCCGCGCGCTGGAGATCGCCGCGGCCGGCGGGCACAATCTGCTGCTGGTGGGGCCTCCGGGGACGGGCAAGAGTATGCTGGCAAAACGGCTGCCCGGCATTCTACCGCCGCTCACCTACGAGGAATCCCTGGAGACCAGCGCCATCTACTCGGTGGCCGGCCTTCTGCGCGGCGGGGACGGACTGATCCGGGAACGCCCCTTCCGCAGTCCCCACCACAGCGTCAGCTCCACCGCCATCGTAGGCGGCGGCACCTACCCCCGTCCCGGTGAAGCCAGCCTGGCCCACAACGGGGTTCTGTTCCTGGACGAGCTGCCGGAATTTTCCCGGGATACACTGGAGGTGCTGCGTCAGCCGCTGGAAGACGGCAAAGTCACCGTCAGCCGTGTGCACGGCACGGCGTCCTACCCCTGCCAGTTCATGCTGGTGGCTGCCATGAACCCCTGCAAGTGCGGATATCTGGGCCATCCCACCCGGGAATGCACCTGTACCCCCAGCGCCATTGCCCAGTACCGCCGTCGGATTTCCGGCCCGTTGCTGGACCGCATCGATCTCCATGTGGAGGCACTGCCTGTGGAATACGATGAACTGGCTGCCCGGCAGGGCGGCGAATCCAGCGCGGCGGTGCGTGCCCGGGTGATCGCATCCCGCACTTTGCAGCAGGAGCGCTACCGGGACCTGCCCGGTGTACGCTGCAACGCCCAGCTGCCCGGAAGCGCACTGCGCCGGTATTGCCCCATGACCCCCGCGGCAGAAACGATTCTGCGCGGTGCCTTTGAGCGGCTGGGGTACAGCGCCCGGGCCTACGACCGCATTCTCCGGGTAGCCCGTACGGCTGCCGACCTGGATGGCAGCGAGGTACTGGACACCGCCCACCTTTCCGAAGCGCTGCAGTATCGCAGCCTTGACCGCAAATTCAATTTCTGAACAGTACAGCCCCGCAGGCCTGTGGCTTGCGGGGCTGTGTTTTATGATTGCTGCTGCAGGATATCCAACAGAGCCCGGGCGCTTTTGCGCCAGCTGTACCGGGCCAGCAGCTGGGCGGCATCCTGCCTAGGAGGTGCGACATCATCCACGTAGCCGCGGTTTGTTTTCAGATCAATATATCCGGCGCAATCGCCGTAGATTTCCCGCATGCAGGGCGTGTCGCTGACACAGATACGCGGCGCACCGCAGGCCACGGCCTCCAGCGGCGGAATGCCGAATCCCTCATACAACGTGGGGAACAGGAAGGCCTTGCAGTGGTGCATCAACGCCTTGGCCTCCCCGTCCGAGACATATCCGAGGTACACCACATTGGGCAGGTTTGCCAGCCCCAGACGTTTGGCTTCCGCCTCCAGGCTGCCGCCGCCCGCGATGGCAAACACCGCATCGGGTTTGTTGCGGGCCGCCCGCAGCACCCAGGGAAAGTTTTTATTCTTGAGCAAATTTGCCATGCTGAAGTAGTATTCGCCGCGACGCAGTCGGGGCGTTTTTGCAAAGATCCCTTCGTCGGGGGCGATGCGCTGCATCTGCTGCCAGGCGTTGTAAACCACCGAGATCCGCTCCGGCTGCACGCCATAATAGCGGACGATCTCACTTTTGGAGAATTCCGACACGGTAATGATATGCTCCGCCGCGGCCGCAATGCGCCGGTACTGGAACCGGTGCCAGGCAGCGCTGAGTCTGCCCCGCAGGTCGGTATAGAAATCCGGCCGCGCCCGGTAGCATACGTCATGCACCACCGCAATGCCCCGGAATCCAAACACGGGGATCACATTGCAGGTGGCCAGACCTTTCGCGCCGCGCTGCCGCAGATATGCGGGGTAATCCCGCTGCTGCCATGCGAGACCTTTCCGGGTGCCGAATGTGACGGTTTTGATGTTTTCATACACCGGGGCACGCACATCGGGCGGCGTGACCACCTCCACCATGCCGGCCGGCACGATGGCATCCAGCGCCGAAAGCAGCTCGATGGAATAGCGCTGAATGCCTGAAATACGCTGTCCGAAGAAAGAGCCGTCCACAGCCCATACCACTTGTTCCATATCTTCTCCTACCTGTCATGCGGCAGCGTTCAGCCCCGCATAGTGTTCTTTAAAACGCAGAATCCGCGCCACGCTCTCCTCCAGGCGCTCCTCCGGGATGGTGCCGTTCTGCACCGCCCCGAGTACCGCATCAAACGCTTCCTCCAGTCCGGCCGGCATCAGAAGCAGGTCATTGCCCGCGAGGAATGCCTGCACAGCCGCCTCCCCTGGTCCATACTGTTCCGTGATGGCGCCCATGGCAAGGGAATCGGTGACAAGCAGTGCATCCTCCCCTGCCAGCAATTCACCCCGGAGAAGATCCGTGACCATGGTTTTGGAAAGCGAAGCCGGCGTATCGCCTGTGCCCATTGCCGGGGCTGCAATATGTCCCACCATGATGGCGCGAGGCGCTTCAGGTGTCTGTCCCTCCGCCGGGAGGAACGGCAGGAATTCACACCGCATCATTTCCGTGCGGGTCTTTTCCGTAATTGCCAGACCGCTGTGGCTGTCCTGTGCCGTATCGCCATGTCCCGGGAAATGCTTGAAAGTGGGCAGAATGCCTTGTGACTGCAATCCCTGTGCCATGGCCCGGGCCATTTCAGCTGCCACCTCGGGTTCCTTCGAGAACGCCCGCGCACCGATCACTGTATTGTCCGGATTGGTCCAGACATCCGCCACCGGGGCGAAATCCATGTTGAAGCCGAATGTCTTCAGATAGGCGCCGATGGTCTGCCCCATTTCCAGCGCCGCTGCATCATTGCCGGTGTTTCCCACCGACAGCCCACTTTCATATTGTGGAAGATCAAACACCGGCTGGTTGGCAAGACGTGCCACCCGGCCGCCCTCCTCATCCACAGAAATCAGCAACGGAATTTCACTGGCCTGCTGCAAGGCGGCATTGAAATCCGTGATCTGCTGCGGATCCCGGATATTCTTGCCGAACTGACAGATGCCTCCCACCGGGTATTCTTCCAACGTATGGCGCATCTCCTCCGTCAAAGACTGTACGCCCGCCGCCTTGTCATCATCTATTTCCGTCTGCGGCAGGCTGAAATCCAGGGCATCCGGGCGCACCATGAACAGCTGCCCCACCTTCTGACGCAATGTCATACGGGAAAGGAGTGGTTCAGCAGCAGGTGTTTCTTCCGGAGCTTCTGAAGCCACCGGCTGGGGTGACGGTGTGGCGACAGACGGTGTTGTTTCCGCCGTGCAGGCACACAACGACCATAAAACTGCGAACAATACTGCACCCAGTCGCCGCTTTCTCCTGCGCATCCTGCCGCCCCCCTTTGGTTGATATTATACCATGGGCAATCCCATCAGGGCAAGCATGGCAGAACAGACAAAGCCTCCGCGCCTGCCCGGCACGAAGGCTCTGGTTTTATTCTTCCTGGTCGGCGTCCGCGTAGTCGTCCTTGCCGCCCACCGGATGTTCCGCCACAATGGTATCCTCTTCCGCCGCCGATTCGGCGGTGGCCTCGGTAGCCTGCAAGCTTTCCCGCGTCACAGCAAAGGCATTCTTGTAGTCGGCACTGGCTTCATACACCAGGTCCGGCGCGCCGCTGAAGGCAAGATAGCACAGCGTCGTATCAGCGTCCGTCAGATTGCCGAACCGGACGGTCAGGTCGGAGCCGTCCGTAAAGGTCACCGTAACCGCGGTATCCGGCGTGTCCAGGCCATAGGCACTGTCCGCCTGGGGCGCAGTGATGGTCCAGTCCGTCTTCACACCACAGACCGTGTTGGCCATTTTCTTTACGGCATCCTGATCGAGGTCGTAGTCGGGATCATCGGTCAGCGTCCAGGTTCCGTCCGTCTGGGTAAAGCTGAGATCGCCCACCTGCATGGCAGCCACATCGTCTATCGTCTTGTCGGTCAGCGTCTGCGCTTTATAGAGATCCTTAGGATCCTTGCAGAGCCCTGCCAGACTGGTCTGCGTCACGGTATATACCGTATCGTTTTCATCATAGACGTAATAGATATCCGCCACATCGTTGGTCAGATCCACCGTGAGGGTTCGTGTATTTCCCCCGCTGGTGATGGAAAATTCCATCAGCGGTGTATCGCTGCGCGCCGGGATCTCGGCCAGTTCCTCCGGCTGAAGCTGACGCGTTGCGGTGAGAGCTGCAAACTTCTCGATCAGGGAGCCGGTCACCTCCTGATCCAGCGGCAGGGTGGGATCACCCTGCAATACCCAGTCCCCGCCGTCCTGCCGGATCAGCGTTTCTTCCACGCTGTCATCGCGGTAGGAAACCTGATCGATGGCATCCACAGAAAAATCACACAGCAGGATCTCCGCCTGCTGTCCCCTGCTCTGGGACCATTGCAGCAGCACCAGCAGTACGGCCAGTACCACCACTCCCGCCGCCAACAGCAGCAGCGGCATCATTTTTTTCCGATTCACAGGCTGTTCTCCTTTTTATCGGCGGCGACGGATCAGGCAGATCACGACGCCTGCAATCAGGCTGACAAGGGGCAGCACAAAGATAAACACCAGCCCCAGTCCGATCATGGCCCCGTTGGGCACAGTCAGGCTTTCGGCGCTCAGGCTCTTGCTGCTGATCACCGCCGTAGTCTGTTCCCCGTTGAACCAGTTGGCCAGACTGCCCAGCATCTGGGCATTGCCGCCCGAAACGCTCTGATTCGTGGCGGAGAGCAGTGCATTGGGGCAGTTGATCCAGACCACACGCGCGCCGGTGGAGGAATTTTCCGCTGCCACCGCCACGGCGAAACTGCCCTCCGGGTCGTCGTCGGATTTTTCCACCGTCTCGGCATTGGCATAGTCCAGCAGCGAATAGGCTGCATCACTGGTGGAAAGCAGCGTAGTCAGCACATACTCACTGTCCTCGCTCTGCACAATGCCCTGGGCGATGGGCATATACACCCGCATACCGCTCGTCATGCCTGCCAGCATCTCACAGCTGTTGATGTTGGGCATCAGATAGGTCTGCGGATACCCGTAGGGATAGTTGTCCGCATTGGTCTCCACCAGCAGGCCTGCCTGGCGGGTCATGCCGCAGGCCGCCATGACGGTATCCAGCTGCGGCGTATTGATGGTAAAGTCGGTGACCACCAGCAGCTTGCCGCCGCCCTGCACATAGGAGGTCAGCATGGCTGCCTCCGCCTCGGTCACATCGGCCAGCGGGGCATTGATCACCAGTTCGTCGGCATCCGCCGGGATGGACCCGGCCGTGGTCAGATTGAGCTCTTCCACCGCCACGCCGGCATTGCCCAACGTATCGGTAAAGTCGCTTTCCAGCGAGGTTTCCCCGTGCCCGGTCAGCTGGTACATCTTGTAACTGGTGGTGCGGATCACCTTGGCAATGCCTGCGGTCAGGCAGTTTTCCGCGTCAAACGTGTATTGGTAGCTGCCGTAATTGTAGTAGGCGTCCATGTCCATGGGGTACATGTCGTTGTAGCTGACCACATCATAGTTGTCCGCCGTGGTGAGCACCACACAGCCGGTGGACGCCCCGTCGTACTTTTCCGCAAAGGTGGGATAGAGCACCGGGTCCCGCTGCTCCCAGGTAAAATGGTTGCTTTCGTCGGCGTAGCGGTCCAGCAGCCGGGTAATGTTGCTGTCCTCCTGCCCCGATACGGCAAGGTAATAGGCCGTCACATCGGTCTGCAGTTCGTGGAGCAGGTTGGTACTTGTCTCGCTGAGGGTAAACAGCGAACTGGTGGATATATCGTACTGGGTGTACTTGCTGGGCAGCGCCCGCACCACCAGATTGAGCAGGATCAGCGCCGCCAGCAGCACCACCGCCAGCACCGATGCATACAAACCGTTGCGGAATGTTTTTTGGCTGCCGTGCAGGTTCTTCCAATGGATTTTCCAATTCATCTGCGGCACCTCCTCAGTTCCAGCGGCGGCGCTCGAGCGCCTGTCCCGTCAGGAACAGGAACAGCGCGATGACCGACAGATAGTAGACAATCGCCGGGATGCTGAACATGCCGCCCACAACGTCGTTGAAAGGCTCAAACAGCGCCAGCGCGGAGAGCACACTGTCAAAGGCGGAAAGCAGCCAGGTGGGCCGCACTACAAACAGTACCGCCAGTACCACACCACCCGTGCAGAAGACCGCACAGCCCGTCGTCAGGCTTTTGCAGAGTACCCCCACCAGGATGGAGGCGATCAGCAGCATCACGAGAAACACGATCAGCGCCAGCAGGTTGCCGCTGGTGAACATGGTCTGGATACCGTTCATCAGATAGGTCACAATGAGGGCGCCAAACGTGGCCAGATAGGCAATGATCTGGTTTTCCGTCAGGGCGGAAATCCAGGTGCCGATGGACAGGCAGGCAGCCCCCAGCAAAAGGTAGGCCAGCAGCGCGCTGTATGCAGATACCAGAGAGACATTTCCGAATGCCAGCAGGATCAGCGGCATAAAAATCGCCACCACCATGGGCGCCGCGAATACCGCAAACTCTGCCAGGAATTTGCCCAGCACGATGGCAGGGATACTGACCGGGCTTGTCAGCAAAAGCTGGTCGGTTTTGTTGCGCCGTTCCTCAGCAAAGCTGCGCATGCTGATGGCCGGCAGCAGGAACAGGAGGATCATGGTGGTGGTATACAATACCGACGCAAAATCCGAGGACGCATACATCAGGTTGCGGTTGGTAAAATACAACCCGAGGAAAAACAGGCTGACCGCGGCCGTCACATAGCCGATCATGCCGGTAAAATAGGCCCGGGTCTCCCGCTTGAAGATTGCCGCCATATTACGCTTCCTCCTTTTCTTCGGGATGTTCCGTCAGCTGCAGGAACACGTCCTCCAGGCTCATGCTCTCGGCGCTCAGGTTCAGTACCGGGCAGTTGGCCCTGGCCAGCGCCAGCGACAGGGCACCACGCAGATCGGTTCCTGCCTCGCTGACTGCCGTAAAGCTGACTTCCCCGCCCTTTTCTGCGGTAACCCGAAGATCGCTCAATCCCGGGACGGTGGCGGCCGCTGCCAGCACCGCTTCCCGGCTGCCCTGGGCCGTGGCCGAAATGCTGCCTTTTGCCGCCAGCTTGCCGGCCAGTTCCTCCGGCGTACCCTGGGCGATCAGTTTGCCCTGGGCAATGATCAGCACCCGGTCACAGACCGTCTGCACTTCGCTCAAGATATGGCTGGACAGGATCACCGTGTGGGTTTTGCCCAGATCATGGATCAGCGAACGGATCTCGATCATCTGGGCAGGGTCCAAGCCCACCGTGGGCTCATCCAGAATGATGATCTTCGGTGAACCCAGCAGCGCCGCGGCAATGCCAACCCGCTGGCGGTATCCTTTGGACAGATTGCGGATCAGCCGCGCCTCCATCCCCTGCAGCCCGGTCCGGGCGCAGACTTTTTCCACACCGGCGCGCCGCTCCGCCTTCTTGCGGACGCCCTTCAGTTCCGCCACAAAGAGCAGATACTCGGGCACCGTCATGTCCTGATACAGGGGCGGCTGCTCCGGCAGATACCCGATGCAGGCCTTGGCCGCAGCCGCGTCCTCCACAATATCATGACCGTCAATTTTCACGGTGCCGTCCGAAGCGGACAGATAGCCTGTGAGAATATTCATCGTCGTGGATTTGCCCGCACCGTTGGGGCCCAGCAATCCATAGATGCAGCCGTCCTCCACGGTGAAGCTGATATCATCCACGGCGGTATGCTTTCCGTAACGCTTTGTCAGATGAGTCACTTCGATCAAAGTGTTGTCCTCCTTTTGTGGGAATCCATGCAGGCAGCCCCTGACTGCCGTGCATATAGAGTTGATTATAGCTCCAAATTGTGAAAATTGTGAGACAGTCCGTTTACAGAGTGGAACCGATTTTTTGTTAAGGCCCCTCCTCTCCCGGCGGGACGGGCAAAGCCCGGAGTTTTTGACTCCGGGCTTTGTTCATACCAGTTCCACCCTGTAGGTTTCCAACCAGTAGTTGAGCTGCAAAAACCAGGCGATGGTCTGCGGTGTAGTCATCAGCTGTCCATACCACGGCACCGGATTGTCGGCCCCCGAAGCCAGCAGTTTTTCCAGTGCGTCCGCCCGGATGATCCGCAGCAGCGGCGCCGCCGGGTCTTCCAGCACCTTGGTGAGTTCCGCCGATACCGCCGAGAGATATCCGGGATTCCAGGTTTTGGGATAGGGGCTCTTCTTGCGCCAGAGCACCTCCGGCGGCAATACGCCGGTCATGGCCTCCCGCAGCAGTCCCTTTTCCTTGCCCTGGTAATCCTTGAATTCCCACGGCACCGAATAGAGGTATTCCGCAATGCGGTAATCACAGAAAGGCACGCGCACTTCCAGGCCGTTGTACATGCTCATGCGGTCCTTGCGGTCCAGCAGCGTCTGCATGAACCAGTGGAAGTTCAGGCTCATCATCTGGCGCATCCGCTGTTCCAGCGGGGAAAGCCCCGGCCGCACCGAGGTTTCGGCCAGCGTCTTCTGGTACTGGGCATCCACGAATGCCTCCGGGTCAATGCCGTCCAGCACGCCGGGTTTGATGAAGCTGGCGCGGTAGGCCGTGGACTGCGCCCAGGGGAATCCGTATTTTTCCCGCACGGTGGGATCCCGGTACCACGGGTATCCCCCGAAGATCTCATCGGCGCATTCTCCGGACAGGGCCACCGTGGCGTGGGGCTTGATATACCGGCAGAAGGCCAGCAGCGAGGCATCCACATCCGCCATGCCCGGCAGGTCCCGGGCTTCCACCGCCTGATACAGTGCCGGCACCAGTTCCGGGGTGTCCAGCGTAATCCAGTGATGCTCGGCATGGAGGAAATCATTCATCATCCGGATAAAAGGCGCATCCGGCCCCGGCTGGAACTTGGTCTGATGGAAGTACCGCTTGTTGTCCTTATAGCCCACCGAGAAGGTCTTCAGGGTTTTGCCCTGTGCCGTAAACTGGGCATCCGCCACCGCGGAAATCAGGCTGGAATCCAACCCGCCCGACAAAAAAGTGGCCACTGGCACGTCGGACACCAGCTGCCGTTCGATGGCATCCATCAGCAGGTCCCGTACCTTATGGGCGGTGGTCGTGAAATCATCGGGATGCTCGTGGTCCACCAGCTGCCAGTAGCGATGCAACAGAAGCCGGCCACTGTCTGCCTCATAAATGCCGTACTGGCCCGGCAGCAGTTCCCGCACATTCTGGAACACACCGCTGCCCGGTATGCGCCCGGGCCCCAGCAGCAATATCTCTGCCAATCCGCCGGCATCGATGCGCGGCGGCACCGCCGGGTGCGCCAGCACCGTCTTGATCTCACTGCCGAAGATCAGGCTGTCCCGGGTCCTGGCATAAAACAGCGGCTTGACGCCACACCGGTCCCGCGCCAGAAACAGCTTGCCCGCGTGGGCCTCCCATACCGCAAAGGCAAAAATCCCGTTAAAACGATCCACGCAGGAGGCGCCCCACTCGGCATAGGCATGCAGCAGGACCTCCGTGTCGGAATGTCCGATAAAGATGTGGCCACGGTTTTCCAGAAGGCCGCGCAGTTCCGGCGTATTGTACAGCTCCCCGTTGTAAACGAGGGTATAACTCTCCCCCTGCCAATCCAACTGCATGGGCTGGCAGCCGTTTTCCAGGTCCACCACCGCCAGCCGCGCATGGATGAGGGCAGCCCGTCCGCTGATGTACATTCCCCGCTGATCCGGTCCACGCCGTGCCATCGTGCGCTGCATGGCGCAATAGGCCGCATACTGTCCCTGAATGGCACGCGGGTCACGCCCGATTTGTCCCGCTATTCCACACATAAAAAGACCCCCTTCTGCCATCGTTCCTATCAGGAATATGCAGAAAAGGGTCATTATAGAACCAGACTTCAGCGGCTGGCTGCAATCGCGTCGGCAATGCGCTGTGCCACCGCGTCCTTGCTTTGCAGCGGCAATGCCTCGGTGCCCTGCCCGGTGATCAGGGTTACCACATTGGTGTCCACCCCGAATCCGGCGCCCGGCACCTTCAGGTTGTTGGCCACAATCATATCCATATGCTTTTTGCGCAGTTTGGCCGTGGAGTTTTCGATGAGGTCCCGCGTTTCCATGGAAAAGCCGCAGACAAAGAGCTTTTCCGGCTTGTGCTCGCCCACCCAGGCCAGGATATCCTGGGTGCGTTCCAGGGCCAGCGTCATCTCGCCGTCTTTCTTTTTCACCTTGTCCTGTGCCACAGTGGCCGGACGATAATCCGCAACCGCCGCCGCCATGACCAGCGCATCGGCATCCATGGCATGCTGCTGCACAGCGGCAAACAGGTCCGCCGCCGTCGTGTAGGGCACCATCTTCACAAAAGGCACCGGCGGAAGTGTGCAGCCGGTGGAAGCCAGCAGGGTCACATCCGCCCCGCGCAGCATACAGGCCCGGGCCACCGCATAGCCCATCTTACCGGTGGAATGGTTGGTGATATACCGCACCGGGTCCATCGGTTCCTGGGTGGCGCCGGCAGATACCACGATCTTTTTGCCGCGCAGGTCCTTTTCATAGGACAGTTCCCGCAGCACATAGTCCACCAGGACGCCTTCCTCCGGCAGCCGCCCCGAGCCCACATCGCCGCAGGCCAGCAGCCCGGACCCGGAGGGAATGACTGTAAAACCGTAGTGTTCCAGCGTTTTCAGATTGTCCTGGGTGATGGGATTTTCCAGCATGTGGGTATTCATGGCCGGGGCCACCAGTTTGGGACAGGTGGCAGCCAGCGTCACGGTGGTGAGCATATCATCGGCCAGCCCGTGGGCCATCTTGGCAATCACATTGGCGGTGGCCGGCGCAATGAGCATAAGGTCCGCTGCGTTGGCCAGGGACACATGGGCCACATCATACTGGAAATTGCGGTCGAAGGTATCCACAATGCAGCGCCGGTTGGTCAGCGTTTCAAATACCAGCGGTGCAATGAACTCGGTGGCGTGCTTCGTCATCAGCACATGCACATCCGCCCCCATCTTGACCAGCGCATGGGCCACATTGGGCATTTTGTATGCGGCGATGCCCCCGGTGACCCCGATGACGATCGTCTTTCCTTTGAGCAACATAGGATTCACAGACCTTTCCCTGTTTGGTTAGGCTTATTATAGCAATTCCCGGTGGGTTTGTAAATTGCAGTCTTTCCCCGTTTCAGATTGCAAAATTCCTGTAAACTGCTATAATGATACCAGTTTTACAGGAATGGAGCCTTGGGAATATGGTACTGGCTGTCGACATCGGAAATTCCAACATCTGCATCGGGGGTCTTGCGGGGGAAGCGCACCGCCAGGTGCTCTTCACCACCCGTATGGTCACCCGCCCCCGCTGCACCGCCGATGAATACGCCGCCGAACTGAAGTTCCTGCTTACCCGGATGGGGGTGGAGCGTTCCGCCTGCGAGGGCGTCATCGTCTGCAGCGTGGTGCCCAGCCTGACGACACCGCTGGCGGACGCCTGCTGCCGTCTGACCGGTAAAAACGCCCTGATTGTCAGCTGCGATCTGGACACCGGGCTGACCTTCCGGGTGGATGAACCCGGGCGGGTGGGCCGCGACCGCATTGCCGACGCAGCGGCCGCCGCAGCGCTGTATCCGCTTCCCTGCATGACGGTGGATCTGGGCACTGCCACCACCTACAACGTGCTTTCGGCCAAGCGGGAATTCCTTGGCGGTTTCATTGTGCCGGGCGTACAGACCAGCCTGCGTGCCATCAGCGCGGGTACAGCCCAGCTGCCTCCCATCGCCCCCGAGCCGCCCAGCGACCTGATTGGCCGCAACACCGTGGAGGCCCTGAACAACGGAGCCATGTTCGGCACCGCCGCCATGCTGGACGGACTGGCACAGCGTGTGGAAGCCCAGTTGGGCGCACCTCTTACAGTGGTGGCCACCGGCGGACTGGCGCCCTACATCACGCCCTGCTGCCGCCGTAAAATCATCTACGACGCCGACCTTCTGTTCAAAGGATTGGCTCTGCTGTGGGAACGCAATCGCGAACAGCTGACCTGAAATGCAAAGGAGACAGCCGGAAAATCCGGCTGTCTCCTTTTTATGTATTTATGAAATCCGGCGGAAGCGAAGGAATCCTCCTTGCCCTTACAGTTCCGGCGTAACGGGCACAGCGCCATAGTTGCGGATGTTCAGCACATGGCAGCTGCCTTCCCCGAAGCAGGCATTGATGGTGGCACGGTAGGCATCCACCAGGTCGTTGGGCACGAATGCCTGGATGGTTCCGGCGAATCCGCCGCCCTGCAGGCGCCAGGCTCCCCGACCGTTGAGGACTTTCTGGCTCAGTGCCAGTGCCAGCGGCACCCCCTGCTCCTTGGGGTTCTTGATGCTGTAGGCGTTCTGGTTGAACTCAAAGCTGGAATGGCCGCCCTCGATGATGAGCTGCAGGAACCGGTCCATATCGTCCTTCTGGACAGCCTCGCACAGTTCCGATGCACGGCGGCAATCGTTGTAGAAATGGATGGAACGCACCACTGCACGGTCCCCCACCGTCTTGCGCAGCTTGGGAATGGCCGCATAGAATTCTTCCTCCGGCACTTCCCGCAGCACCTTCTTGCCGAACTGGGCGGCAACACTCTCCATCTCACGGCGGATGGCGGCATAGTCATCGGTCAGGTCCGCGTGGCTGCCCTTGGTGTCGCTGATGCACATGACAAAGCCATGCTTGGCAAGGTCAATCTCGGTCTGGCCCACCACCGGATGGGCCGGATCCTTGAAATCGATGGTGATGACACCGCCCACGGCACAGGCCGTCTGGTCCATCAGGCCGCAGGGCTTGCCGAAGAAAACATTCTCGGCATACTGGCCGATCTGCGCAATGCGGACCTGGCTGAACTTCTCCAGGTCATTATTATTGTACTCGCCCCGGAAGATCGCACCGATGCAGACCTCAAAGGCCGCCGAACTGGACAGGCCGGATCCCCGCAGCACATTGCTGGTGGTATAAGCATCAAACCCGCCAACCTTGCCGCCATCGTTGAGAATGCCCACCGCCACGCCGCGGATCAGCGCCGCGGAATGCTCTGCCTCCCGCGGCTGCGGCGTGCGGATGCTCAGATCCACATCATCGATCTTCTCAAAGCCATGGGATTTCACCCGGACAATATTCTCATTATTGGGGGAAACCACCGCCACAATATCCAGGTTCACCGAACCCGCCAGCACCACGCCATTGTTATGGTCGGTATGGTTGCCGCCAATTTCGGTACGGCCGGGGGCCGAGTACAGACGCACCGTGCGGTCAGTGCCGAACTCTGCGGCAAAACGGTCGATCAGCTGGGTATAGCGCTCCCGCTGGGCTGCAACAATTTTCTCGTCCGCGCCATACAGCTTGGCGAAGGCACCGTCGTACAGGCCCTGCGCAATCTGCTGCTTCAATTCAATGGTATTTGCCATAGTTCCACTCGCCTTTCCTGTTACCAAGACCCTTCCCGCGGGCATATAGTCGACATGCACAAAAAGAGCCACGTTCTTTTGGTCAAACAGCCAAATGCCTCGCTGTTTGCACGATTCTTGTACCCAGTATAACAAATTCTGCCGGGAAGTAAACATTTTTTTACTGCTGTTTTATGGACTTTTGATGAATGGTTTGCTATAATAACAACGATGATCGTGCTGCCGCTTCCGGGCGGCGGCGAATGAGGTGGAAATCATGACCAATCTGAGCAAGCAGTCCTACAAGCAGAGCTATACCGATAATGTCGAATTGTCCATCTTCAACTGCGGGCATGAATACTGTGTTCCCGGCCACACCTGGGGCCCCGGCGTGCGCGACCACTACCTGATCCATCTGGTGGTGGCCGGTAAAGGAGTTTATCAGGTGGGAGGCGCCTCCCACACCCTGCAGGAGGGGGATTTATTTCTGGCAAAGCCCAATCAGCTGATCACCTACGTGGCGGATGAAACCGATCCCTGGGAGTATTACTGGGTCGGTTTCAACGGCGCCTGTGCCAACAAGCTGGTACAGCAGATGCCTTTCAGCGACCTGCATCCCGTCCACCACTGCAAGGACCCCCAGGCGGCCCGGGAAGCGCTGTATAACATCTATCTCTCCCGCGGGCCGGAACCCCAGTGCGAGGCGCTGATGACCGGGTATCTGTATATCTTCATGGCCCATCTGATGAAGGAAGCCCGGGATGCCATGCCCAACGTGGGTTCTTCCAGCAGCCAGTATGTACTTTCCGCCATCAAGTACATCCAGTTCAACTATTCCCATGATATCTCGGTGGACGACATCGCCAAGGCGGTGGGCGTCAGCCGGAGCCATCTATACCGCGTCTTCATGGCCAATGTGGGCCAAAGCCCCATCGACTATCTGACCAACTACCGCATCAGCGAGGCCTGCAGCCTGCTGAAAAATTCCAATCTTTCGATTGCGGAGATTGCCATCTCGGTCGGATTCTTTGACCAGTTCTATTTTTCCCGTGTATTCAAAAAGGTCAAGGGTGTGCCCCCCAGCAAATATCTTGCCACCCTGGAGAAAGACCCGGGCAAGCTGCCCGACAAATAAGGAGTATTCATGGCATTTACCAAAAATCAGATTCTTACCCTGGAAATCGAGTCCCTTTCCAGTGACGGCAACGGCGTAGCCCACAGCGACGGACAGGCAGTCTTTATTCCGGGCACGGCTCCGGGCGATACCGCCAGGGTGCGGATCGTCAAGCCGATGAAAAGCTATGCCTTCGGCCGGCTGGAAGAATTGCTGGTACCCGGTCCCGACCGGATCGAGCCGGACTGTCCTGTGTCCGGCCCCTGCGGCGGCTGCGGGCTGCGGCATATTTCCTATGAAGCGGAATGCCGTGCCAAGACCCGTTTTGTGCAGGACGCCTTTTCCCGCCTGGGCAAACTGGAACTGCCGGTTCTGCCGGTTCTGGGTGCCCCCCAGGCCGACCGCTACCGCAACAAGGTACAGCTGCCGGTGGGGACCGATGAAAACGGGCACCTGACCACCGGCTTTTTTGCCGGCCGCAGCCACCGCATCATTGCCTGCCCCGACTGCAAACTCCAGCCCGCATGGATGAACCAGCTGGCCGCACGGGCCTGTGCCCTCCTCGAGGAGGCCGGCGCCACCGCTTACGAGGAGGAAAGCCACACCGGCCTGGTGCGGCATCTCTTTCTGCGCCAGGGCTGGCACAGCGGGCAGCGTCTGGTGTGCTTCGTGCTGAACGGCCGCGCACTGCCCGACGAGCGCGCCGTATGCGAAACCCTGCAGCGGGAATTTGATCTGACCACTGTGCTGGTCAACGAGAACACGGCCCGCACTAACGTGATCCTGGGTCCCCGTACCCGCACGGTTTTGGGCCCCGGCGTGATTGAGGACACCCTGGCCGGTGTGGCGCTGCGCATGGGTGTGCATGAGTTCTACCAGGTCAACACAGCCGCAGCGGAAATTCTGTATGCGCGGGCCCGCAGCTATGCCGCCCTGCAGCCGGAAGATTTTCTGCTGGACCTGTACTGCGGCATGGGTACCATCGGGCTTTCCATGCTGCCGGACTGCCGCAGGCTGTTGGGCGTGGAGATCGTGCCCCAGGCGGTGGAGGGCGCCAAAGCCACGGCGGCCCGTCTGGGTCTGCCCCCCGAAAAAGCGGATTTCCGCTGCCAGGATGCCGGTGCCGCAGCGGCCCAGCTGGCGGCCGAGGGGCAGCATCCGGACGTTATCGTCGTGGATCCGCCCCGTAAAGGTTGTGACCTTGCCACCCTGCAGGCGATTGTACAGATGTCTCCCCGCACGCTGGTCATGGTGAGCTGCAATGCCGCCACCGCCGCCCGGGATACACGCTGGATGACGGAACATGGGTATCAGGCCACCGAAGTGCAGCCTGTGGACCTGTTCCCCCGCACCCGCCACGTGGAATGCATCGTCAAGCTGATCCGCGTATAACCGGCCCTTCCAATGTTCCGGCACTCCGCATCGGTATGCATTGTTCAAATTCTTTTTGGCTCCTGTTCACGATTTGCCAACAATTATATGCCATAATAGGGAGCGAAATTACGGGATTTCCCCGAAAAGGTGGTTTGTTCGATGAAAGCCTGGCTGCAGCGCTTCATGTCCGGCCGCTACGGTTTTGACCGTTTTAGCGGATTTTTATCCAGCTGCTCGCTGATCCTGATCGTGTTGGGGGCACTGTTCAGCCCGGTATTGTACTGGCTGGGTCTGCTCCTGCTGATTTACTGCTACTTCCGCATTCTGAGCCGCAACATCCAGAAGCGGTACCGGGAGAACCTGAAGTACCTCTCTCTGGAGAGCAAAGTGACCGGTTGGTTTTCCGTCCGGAAAGCACGGTTTCAGAAGCGCCGGCAGTATCACTATTACCGTTGTCCTCACTGCGGGCAGCAGCTGCGCGTTCCCCGCGGGCGCGGCAAAATCTCCATCACCTGCCCCAAATGCGCCACCCAGTTCACCAAAAAGAGTTGACGGCCGATGTTTGGATATGTTACCATCTATCGAAAGGGATTGGCAAAAGAAGACCTTGACCGCTATCAGGCTTACTATTGCGGGCTTTGCCAGGCTCTGGGCCGCCGCTACGGTCTGCCCGGGCGTCTGACACTCAGCTATGACATTACCTTTGTGGCCATTCTGCTGAGCGCCCTGTATGAGCCCCCCACCCGTTTTGGCACCGGGCGTTGTGCACCGCATCCCATCAAGCCGCGCCCGCGGGCGGACAATTCCTTTCTGGACTATGCTGCCGATATGACCGTTGCCCTCGCCTACTACAACTTTCTGGATGACTGGCAGGACGATCACCGGCGCGCCAGCCTTCGTCAGGCGAAGAAGCTGGAAAGCTACCTGCCCGGGATCCAGGCGCGATGGCCACGGCAATACGGTGTGATCACCGAACAGCTGGCTGCGCTGAACCTGCTGGAAGAAGCCGGTTCCCACGACCTGGATGCCCTGTGCAACGCCTTCGGCACGCTGCTGGGGGCTGTTTTTGCCTGCCGGGATGACATCTGGGCTCCCACCCTGGAGGCAATGGGACGCGGACTGGGTGGCTTCATCTACCTGATGGATGCCTACGATGATCTGGAAAAGGATCGGCAGAAGGGTCGATACAACGCCCTTTCCCATCTGGCGGACAGGGTATCTCCTGCCGAATATGAAGAACAGTGTCACGAACTGCTCACCCAGCAGATGGGCCTGTGTGCCCAGCAGTTTTCCCTGCTTCCGATTTTGCAGGATTCTCCGGAGGGGAAGTTATTGTACAACACCATATATTCCGGCGTGTGGAGCAAATACGCGCTGGTGAGAAAGCACAGAGAGGGGCGTCATCCGCATGACTGATCCATACAGCGTATTGGGCATCGCCCCCGGTGCCGACGATGAGACCATCAAAAAAGCCTACCGCCAGAAATGCAAGCAGTATCATCCTGATTTGCACCCCGATGATCCTTCGGCCGAGGAAAAATTCAAGGAAGTGCAGGCCGCCTACAGCGAGATCATGCGCCGCAAGCAAAGCGGCGGATCCACCGGGTACCAGGGTTACCAGCAGCAGAGTTCCGGCAATCCCTACGGTTACCGCCAGAGCGGTTACGGCACCGGGTATGAGGAAGATCCCTTCGGCGGTTTTGGGTTCGGGCCTTTCGGATTCGGATTTTACGGTACAACCGGCGGCAGCCGCCAGACCTACACCACCGGCCAGGAGAGCCCCGAACTCCGCGCCGCAGCCAACTATATCCGCAACGGATTCTATACCGAGGCGATGAATACTCTGAACGGCATCTCCTCCAACGAGCGCACTGCCCAATGGCATTACTATTGCGCCCTGGCCAACCAGGGGCTTGGCAACAACATCCGCGCCCGGGAGGAAGCCCGCACGGCGGTGTCAATGGAGCCCAACAACTACGCCTACCAGAATCTGCTGGACCAGTTGCAAAGCCCCGGGCAGTCCTACACCAGCTATCAGCAGCCCTATGCCCAGCCCAGCGGCAACCCCGGCCGGTTCTGCCTGTCGTTCTGGATGTATCTGGTGGTGTGCAATATCTGCAGCTGGTGCTGCTGCGGCCGTGGCGGCGTATTCTGCTGCTGATC
>CALXHT010000043.1 GCA_944388215.1 uncultured Gemmiger sp.
TTTTTTTGCGTAAAAGGAGTTTGGTATGATACATCTGTACTGGGGTGATGGAAAGGGGAAAACCACCGCCGCCATGGGACTGGCTCTGCGCGCCCTCGGTCATGGGCGCCGTGTTGTGATCGTCCAGTTCCTGAAAGACGGATCCAGCGGCGAGATAGCCCCTCTGCAGCACCTGGGCGCCGCTGTATACGCTTGTCCCAACGCCAAGTTCACCTGGCTGATGAACGACGCAGAACGCCTCCAGGCCCGCGAAAACGCAACCCTGGCGCTGCAGCAGGCAGCCGCGTTGCCCTGGGATCTTCTGATCCTGGACGAAGCCTGTGCAGCCTATGAAAACGACCTGGTGGACCGGGAACTGCTCCGGCAGACGGTCATGGGCGCTGACGCAGCCTCTGAGGTGGTTTTGACAGGCCGAACGCCCGCAGACTGGATGCGAGCCGCCGCCGACTATTCCACCGAAATGCGGGCCTGCCAGCACCCTTATACGAAGGGCGTGCCTGCCCGTGAGGGAATCGAATACTGACGGTCGGGCTTGATCTTCTGACCGTTGAACCGCTTATAGAAAAATCCCTGCTGATGCAAATTGCATCAGCAGGGATTTTTCTATGCCGGAATGTATGTTATCCCCAGAATCCGGGGAAGAGAATCTCGCTGCCCACCTTGGTGGTCAGCAGAACCAATACCAGAATTACCGTGGGCCTGACAATACGGCTGCCGTTTCGGATGGCCAGACCGGCTCCCAAATAATGCCCCAGAATGGAGGCGACAGAAGCAATAAGCCCCACAGCGATGTAGACGTTGCCCACCGTCAGGGCTGTGAAAAGGCTGCCCAGATTGGAAGCCAGGTTAATCACTTTGACGCCGCCGGCTGCATGCCGGGTATCCATCTTTCCCAGACGGATAAAGATCAGCATCAGAAAGGTGCCGGTACCGGGTCCATAATAACCGTCGTAGGCACCGATGAGCAGCGAAGCTGCCCATACCACCGCTACACGGTGACGGAAGTCCATGCTGGCCGGCTCATCCGGCCAGTTGTGCGTGCGCAATGTCACCACAGCCACCACAGGCAGAACTGCCAGCAGCAGGTATTTCGGGATCACATCCGGAGTGCGCAGCTGCAGCCAGGTTCCTCCCACGGAGCCCAGCAGCGAAAAGACGGCCGCCGGTGCAAAGAGCTTCCAGTCCACATACCCCTGCCGGATAAAACGACCCGTGGAAAATATCGTTCCCATCGCAGAGGAAAGCTTGTTTGTGCCCAGGGCATAGTGGGTGGGGAGCCCCGTAAAGGCAATCAGATAGGTAGGAACCGAGATAATGCCGCCTCCACCAGCGATTGCATCCATAAAGGAAGCCAGAAATACACCCACACAGATCATCAGTACTATCCACAGGGGAAACCCATCCACAGCAATCGCTGTGAACGGGAAGAAAACGCCCGACACCCAAGATCACCTTCCAACATACCTTCTGACAAACCCTCTATTGTTCCGTGATTTTGGGAAAACAGGGAGAACCCCCTTACCATTTTACAATACGATCTTTTCCAGTTCTGCCATCCACAGAGCATTGCAGGCATCGCTGGGCATCCGCCAGTCCCCACGGGGCGACAGCGTGACCGACCCCACCTTCGGGCCATCCGGCAAACAGCTTCTCTTGAATTGCTGGGCAAAGAAGCGCCGGTAAAAATTCTTCAGCCAATGCAGCAGAACTTCCGGTTCGTATTTTTCGCCGAATGCCGTTCTGGCCAGATGATAGATTTTGACAGGGCCGAATCCAAAGCGAAGCACATAGTAGAGATAGAAGTCGTGGAGTTCATAGGGGCCAACCAGTTTCTCGGTCTGCTGAGCAATGCTGCCGTCCTCCGCCGTGGGCAAGAGTTCCGGGCTGACCGGCGTATCCAGAATGTCCATCAGGACGCGGCTCAGGGTTTCCTCCCCGCAGGTATCCGCCACGTAACGGACGATGTGGCGGACCAGCGTCTTGGGCACGCCCGCATTGACGCCATACATGCTCATGTGATCGCCGTTGTACGTGGCCCAGCCCAGCGCCAACTCGCTCAGATCTCCTGTGCCAATCACAAAACCACCGTTTTTGTTGGCATAATCCATGAGTTCCAGTGTCCGCACACGGGCCTGGCAATTCTCAAATGTGACATCGTAGTTGGCGGGATCCTGTCCGATATCTGCAAAATGCCGGTTGACGGTATCGGTGATGTTGATTTCGCCGAAGGTTACGCCCAGCGCTTCGCAAAGGATCTCCGCATTGGAGCGGGTGCGTTTGGTCGTACCGAAGCAGGGCATGGTCAACGCCACAATGTCTTTGGGATCCCGTCCCAGCACCTTGCAGGCGCGCACCGCCACCAGCAGTGCCAGGCAGCTGTCCAGGCCGCCGGAGATGCCCAGAACGGCACAGCGCGCGTGCGTATGTTCCATACGCTTGGCCAGTCCCTCCGCCTGAATGCGCAGGATCAGCTCGCAGCGCTCCGCGCGGGCGGCAGCATCCTGCGGAACAAAGGGGGTGGGGGAGACCGGTCTTGCCAGGCAAAGTGTCGCCGGCATCAGTTCAAACTCCACTGTGGTATATCCCAGGGTCTGCGGAACAAACGATGTGTTGCGCTGACGTTCCTGTACCATCCGGCCCAGATCCAGTTCGGTGATTGCCTCTTCACCTGAAAAGGGAACTGTCTGGGCAAGGATCGTCCCGTTCTCGGCGATCAGATTGTGCCCGGCAAAGGTCATATCGGTGGTGCTTTCTCCATGGCCCGCATCCGCATACAGATACGCGCACAGCAAACGTCCGCTTTGCCCGGCAACCAGCTGCTCACGATAAGCGGCCTTTCCGATTGTTTCATCACTGGCGGAAAGATTGGCGATGACCGTGGCTCCTGCCAGTGCATGGGCACAGCTGGGAGGAACAGGTGCCCAAAGGTCCTCGCAGACCTCCACGCCCAGAACAAAATCCGGCATCTGCTTGCAGGCAAACAGCAGCTGTGTACCGATCAGCGTTTCCTGGCCGGCGTATTCGATGCACTCGGCTTCCCGTATGCCAGACACAAAATGGCGCTGCTCATAAAACTCGCTGTAATTGGGCAGATACGTCTTGGGGACAAGCCCCAGCAGCTCGCCACCGCATACCACGGCCGCGCAGTTGTAGAGCTTTCCGTTGTGGCGTACCGGCACACCGACCACAGTCACCAGATTCAGGCCTTTGCTGGCCTGCAGAATCTCCGTCAGGCCCGTTTCCGCGCCGCGCAGCAGAGGTGCCTGCAGAAAAAGATCACTGCAGGTATATCCCGTCAAGCTCAGTTCCGGCAGGCAGAGAAGCTGCACGTTTTCCGCCGCAAACGCCTGCATCGCTTCTATAATCTGCTCCACATTATAAGCACAATCTGCCACGCGCAGCGCCGGGCTGACAGCAGCCGCGCGGATAAAGCCGTTCTCAAATGCGGAAAAGCTGTATTTCATAGCTTACCTTCCTTTTTTACAAATTCTAAGGGTATCATAGCACAGCAAGTTCATCGCCGCAAGGTCGGCGACATTATGTAAGATATATTTGACATATTGTAATGTTCGTGTTATACTGCAAGTACAGAATGTCGACATCTGAAACCAAGGAGGCACGAATGGCAAAGAATCTGAAGCTCAAAGCAGCGCGTGCTGAAAAAGACATGACGCAGGGAGCGTTGGCCGAGGCGGTAGGCGTTTCCCGCCAGACCATCAACGCGATTGAAAAAGGGGAGTACAACCCGACCATCAATCTGTGCAAGAGCATCTGTAAAGCACTGGGTAAGACCCTGAACGACCTTTTCTGGGGGGACTGAATGATGAAACTGAACATCTTTTCCAAAAAGAACTTGCTGGACGAAATGCAGGAGCAGAAGCTCCTCAAGGTGGAGAGCCGCAGTTTCTGGCTTATGTGGTGGAGCCTTTTGATTGCCATGCTGGTTCAGAGAATTTTAGGGGCCACTGCCAAAGAACTGGCCGGCGAATGGATCGTATTTATGATCGCCTGCCTGTACTCATTGGTGGAATGCCTGCGCAACGGCATCTGGGATCGACATTTCCGGGCGACTCTTGGTGCTAACCTTTTGGGATCCCTTGTTGCCGGCGCAGCCGTTTTTCTTTTGAGCCTCGCACAGCGCGGCTACTGGCCGGGCGCACTGTTTGCGGGAGCATTTACGTTCATTCTCTGCCTGACTGTTTTGCAGGCCATTACCGCCGTATACAAAAAACGCCATGCACAGCTTGAGCACACCGAGGAGGATGACCATGCAGGTTCCGACGCAAACCAATAAGAAAGAACTGACCGTTTTTATGCTCGTTGCCTTTGGGGTACCCTATTTGATGGGTATTCCGCTGGCCATCGCCCAGCGTGCAGGCCTTAACACCAGCTGCTTTGCCAATGCCCAGATGATGTACCCCGCAGCAGGGGTCATGGTGGCTTACCTTGTGGCAAAGCGCCGGGAACTGCCCGTGCGTTTCTTTGTACTGCATCTTTTGGCCACCGTTCTCTGTGTGGGAGCGAGCCTTTTGTCGGTTTTGTATCCTTCCGATACACTGTGGCTTCTCTTCATCAATATTGTCATGGTGGGAGGCGCCCTTCTGGCCTGGATTCTTCTTCTGTCCGACAAAAAAGAGAGGCGCGCCGCCTACGGACTGCGGTGGCGCGGAAAGGGCCGGTTTGCCCTGGGCGTCTGTGCTTTGTTTCTGTTGCTCAAAACCGTCATTGTCTTTGTTGCCGTGGCTCTGGAAGGTGCCACAGCCTGGAATGACTATCTTGCTTACTGGGCAAGCTTTGTTCCCTGGATGTACGCTCTTCTCCTGATCCCAAACTTTTTCCTGTCCTTCTTGCCGTTCCTGGGGGAAGAATACGGCTGGCGGTACTATCTGACGCCTGTGCTCCAGGAACGCTTTGGCAATAGACGCGGTGTACTGCTGCTGGGCGTTCTGTGGGGATTGTGGCATCTGCCCCTGAACCTCTTTTTCTATAGTCCCCAGACCTCTCTGCAAAGCCTTATTATACAAATTGTCACTTGCATTACGGCGGGCATTTTCTTTACCTTTGCCTATGAACTCTGCGACCGAAATATCTGGGTTCCCGTCCTTCTCCATTACCTCAACAACAATATGATCCTTGTGTGGTACGGATCCGCTGAGATCAGCAACCAGGTGTATTCCTGGTCCGGGATTGCTCTTACCGCCGTGTTGTACAGCATCGTTTTTCTGCCGTTTCTTGCCAGCAAAACATTCCGGAAAAAGCCTGTTGCCTGATTCATAGTTTCCAAACAAGAAGGTCCCTTTACCACACTCGGGTAAAGGGACCTTCTTCATATTTCAGGATATTTCGAATGCCTTGCGCAGTGCTTCCAGGGCGGCGTCTTCGTCCTGCTGCCGGATCAGCAGCGAGATGTCCAGATCGCTGGTGGTGATCAGGACAATCTCAATTCCGGCGCCGGCCAGTGCCGAAAGTGCACGGGCCGCCACACCGCAGCTGGTGACCATTTCCTCTCCAAACAGATTGATCTTGCTGTAACCGCCCGATACAAGCGGCGGGTGCTGTTTGGCGGCAGCGGGCAACGCCTTCATCACCGCTGCAAAGTTATCGTAGCTGGTGGTGAAGCTAAAATCCACCGCCGTACCGCGCGGTGCACTCTGGCAAATCATATCCACCACAATACCGGCTTTTGCAAAGACATCCAAATGCTCTGCAAGGCTTTGCGCGCTGTACTGCGCGCCCGGGAAAGTTGTAAGCAGGATATTCTGCTCACTGCTGATCTTGCTGACGCCATACATAACTAGATACACCCTTTCTTTTCTTTATTCGTCCAAAACAAGGAACTGTTCATCAATGGAACTGCGCAGCGTTTCTTCGATCTGCGCCCGGGTCAGTGTAAACAAGCCATGGGACGCTCCCAGTTCATCGGTATAATCGCTGTAGGGATAAACGCGGATATTCTGATATCCGTCCTCATACTGGGTGACCACGCCGTGCAGTTTCGGATTCAGCATCTCGATACTGACGGAACCATCCGGCTGGGTGGTTTTCTGGAATGTAATATCGAGGATTGCACCGACCATGTTATCCGGCTGGGACTGCGCATTGATAAAGTTTCCCAGACTGTATGCCACAAAGGTCTGGTTTCCATTGGCTCCCGTCAGCCACTGGGCGTTCTGGGTCACATGCGGGTGGGTGCCAATAATCAGGTCTACGCCCTGGTCTGCCAGCCACTGGGCCGTTTCTGTCTGAAAGTCCGTCATTTCGTGGCTGCCTTCGACACCCCAGTGGCAGCTTACCACCAGCACATCACAATTGGGACGCATGTCCGCGATCTGCTTAGCGATCGTTTCCCGGTCATCCAGATAGACGACCCCGTAGCTGGATTCGCTGGGGGTGGGCAGTCCATTGGTGTACTCTGTGTAGGAGAGATACCCGAACGTGATGCCATTGACGGTCTGGTACGCATAGTCGTCGTACGTGTCCAGATTATAAAAGCCCATATAGGCCACATCATCGGGCAGGGATGCCCAATGCTCCAGCGAAGCCGCAATCCCTTCAGCGCCCTTGTCATAGCTGTGGTTGTTGGACATGCTGAATACGCGGAACCCGATATCATACAGCGCATCGGTAATATCACCCGGCGTGGAGAACAGGGGATAGCCGCTCGGCTCAAAAGCATCATTGACCAGCGTTTCCTGGTTGAGCCAGTTCACATCAAACTGGGTATAGAAATCCCGCATCGGCTCATAGGCTTCGCTGAAATCATAATGGCCATCCTGCCCGCGCGCTTTGGCCTGCAGAAAAATGCCGTCGTGAATCAGGTCGTCGCCTGTGGCGGAAAAGCGCACCGTCTCCACAGTGGGCGTTGGCTCCGGGGTGGGTTCAGGTGTGGGCTCGGGAGTAGGCGCCGGGGTCGCTGTCGGAGCCGGCAGTACCGTGGCCGCAAAAGCCGTTACCGTGGATTGCAGCGGCTGCTGAAACAGGGAACCCAGCAGGACGCCGCCCACGCCCAACGCAATGACGACACAGGCAGCGATTTCATTGCTTCTCAAACGCATGGCAGTTTACCGCGCAAAAGATCCGTCATGGTATAATACCCGGGTTTCCGGCCCGCCAGATACAGCGCCGCCTGGATGGCGCCATCGGCAAACACACCCCGGCTTCCCGCACTGTGTTGCAGCGCCAGCACCTCGTCCGGGCCGCAGAAAAGAACTTCATGCTCACCCACGATGCCGCCTCCCCGGACCGAACTGATGCCCAGTTCTTTGGCATCCCGTTTCCTGCGCACCTGCGAACGGTCAAACACATACTCGTATTTTCCGCCCGCTTCAGCATTGATGGCATCCGCAATCATCAAGGCGGTCCCGCTGGGAGCGTCCAGCTTGTTGTGGTGGTGCTTCTCCACGATTTCGATGTCAAACTCTCCGCCCAGTACCTGCGTTGCCTGGCGCGCCAGTTCAATCAGCACGTTGACGCCCAACGACATATTGGCACTGCGGAAAATGGGCGTCCTGGCGCTGGCTGCTTCCAGGGCCGCCTCATCCTCCTTGGAAAGGCCCGTGGAACAAATGACACAGGGCAGAGAGTGGGCGGCACCATATTGCGCTGCAGCAACAGCACCGGCGGGCGAGGAGAAATCAATGATCACGCCCTGGCAGGGCAGCTGGGAAAAGTCAGTATATACAGGAATATCACCCACAGAACCAGCTTCCCGGTCAATACCCGCCACCACACGGCAATCTGTACGGGCGGCAATTTTTTCAACCAGCGTCCTGCCCATGCGGCCGTAAATGCCCTGGATTACAATGTCCGTCATAGATTCTCATCCTTTCTTCCAAACAAAACCGGCCCGCAGGTTCTGCTGCGGACCGGCTGCCATTATTTCAGCAATCCGAAGTCCCGCATAGCCGTTTCCAGACGTTCCTGCACAGCGGCCGAGGGCTCCACCAGCGGCAGGCGGCAGAGGCCTGCCTGCCAGCCAAGACGGTTCATGGCCCACTTGACGGGGATCGGGTTCACATCGGCGAAAAGCGCTTTGCACAGCGGCAAAGCCTTGAGCTGCATGGCCAGACTGCCAGCCGTATCCCCGGCCAGCCATTTGGCGCACAGATCGTGGGTATACTGCGGTGCCACATTGGACAACACACTGATAACGCCCTTGCCGCCGAGTGCCAGCAGCGGGACAATCTGGTCATCGTTGCCGGAATAGATGTTGAGGTTTTCCCCGCACAACTCTGCCACTTCGGCCACCTGGGAAATGTTGCCGCTTGCCTCTTTCACAGCGTTGATGTTGGGCAGTTTGGCCAGTTCCGCCAGCGTGGAAGGCAGCAGATTGCAACCGGTGCGGCTGGGGACATTATACAGAATGCAGGGCAGATCCACCGCCTGGGCGATGGCCGTATAATGGGCCAGAAGTCCTGCCTGGCTGGTCTTGTTGTAATACGGAGTAACCAGCAGCAGCGCATCCGCGCCATCCTTTTCAGCCTGCTGGGAAAGCTGAATGGCATACCGGGTATCGTTGGAGCCCGTGCCGGCAATGACGGGGACACGCCCCGCCACCTTTTTGACGGTATAACGGATACATTCGGTGTGCTCTTCGTGATCCAGAGCCGGAGATTCACCGGTGGTACCGCAAATCACGATGGCATCGGTGTGGTGGGCAATCTGATCTTCGATCACGCGGCCCAGTTCTTCATAGTTTACGCTGCCGTCGGCATGCATGGGCGTAATGATGGCCACAGCTGCCCCGGTAAAAACGGGCTTTTTCATGGAATTCGCTCCTTATCAATCAAAGTAGCCCTTCGCCGCCAGCAGTTCGGCCAGCAGCACGCCGCCGCCGGCCGCGCCGCGCAGCGTATTGTGGGAAAGGCAGACAAACTTGTAATCGTACTGATTGTCTGGGCGCAGACGACCGATGCTGATGGCCATGCCGTTTTCCAGCATGCGGTCCAGCTTGGGCTGGGGACGATCGTTTTCCTCAAAATAATGCAGGAACTGTTTGGGTGCGCTGGGAAGGTGGAGGTCCTGTGCCGGGCCGTGGAACTCCTTCCAGGCCTTCAGGATCTCTTCCTGGGTGGGCTTGTTGGCAAACCGCACAAACACGGCGCCCATGTGGCCGTCAGATACCGGCACGCGCAGGCACTGGGCCGTAAAGCGGGGAGAGTCTGCGGAGACAATACGGTCTCCTTCGATCTTGCCCCACAGCTTCAGGGGTTCCTGTTCGCTCTTCTCTTCCTCGCCGCCGATGTAGGGGATCACATTGTCCAGAATGTCGGGGAAGGTCTCAAACGTCTTGCCGGCGCCGGAGATTGCCTGGTATGTGCAGACCAGCACGTCGGTGATGCCGTAGCCGCGCAGCGGATGCAGTGCGGGGACGTAGCTCTGCAGGCTGCAGTTGGATTTGACCGCGATAAAGCCGCGCTTGGTGCCCAGACGCTTGCGCTGTGCCGGAATGATCTCAATGTGCTCCGCGTTGATCTCGGGCACCACCATCGGGACATCCGGGGTGAAGCGATGAGCGCTGTTGTTGGAAACCACCGGGCACTCCGCCTTGGCGTAGGCTTCCTCCAGCGCTTTGATTTCCTCTTTTTTCATGTTGACCGCGCAGAATACGAAATCCACCTGAGAAGCCACTTCTTCCACATGGGAAGCATCCAGGACCACCAGCTTCTTGGCGTTCTCCGGCATCGGCGTCTGCATCAGCCAGCGGCCGCCCACAGCCTCCTCGTAGGTTTTACCGGCACTGCGCGCGCTGGCCGCAACCGCTTTCAGATGGAACCAGGGGTGATTTTCCAGCAGCGTCACAAACCGCTGACCGACCATGCCGGTGGCGCCGATGACGCCCACATTGTACTGTTTCATAGTAACCAGGACCTTCCTTTCGCGTATACCCATCCTATTTCTATGCAGCAACATTCACCATTGTGAATAATTTGCACAGATAACAAAAAAACCGGCTTGAAAACCGGCACAAAATGCAATATAATATCATATTGCATATACACAGCGCAACACATCCGATGGATGTGACAGTCCCGCTCCTGTTCGGAAACGAGCCCAGGTCGATACGTGCCGCGTACCGCCTTCGGCGAAGAACCCTTTCGCCGTTCCATGCTCTGGCGGAGCTTGCGGAACAGGGTACTGATGAACTTCGCGCCTCTGTGTTTTTGTTTATTATAGTATGCTCCCTCTTGATTGTCAACGTAAAAAGGAAGAAAACCAATGCTGAAAAAAGATTTTTGGTATGACCTGCCCAAAGAGCTGATTGCCCAGGAGCCGGCCAATCCCCGCGACGCTGCCCGTCTGATGGTTCTGAACCGCAAGAATGACACAATTGAACATGCCATTTTCCTCGATCTGCCCAAGTATCTGGACAAGGGCGACTTGCTGGTCGTAAACAACTCCAAGGTGCTGCCGGCCCGTCTTCTGGGCACTAAGGTTCCCACCGGCGCCGTCTGCGAGCTTTTGCTGCTCCGCCAGGTGAAAGGGGACACCTGGGAATGCCTGGCCCGGCCCGGCAAGCGCATGCAGAAAGGTACCCATGTCACCTTTGGCGATGGTTCTCTAACCGCCGTGGTGGATGAGACAATGCCGGACGGCAACAAGTTCGTGACGTTCACCTACGACACCGAAACGCTGTACGAAAAGCTGGACGAATTCGGCAAAATGCCTCTGCCGCCCTACATCACCAAGCAGCTGGAAGATCAGAGCCAGTACCAGACGGTGTACGCCAAGGAGCTGGGCAGCGCCGCTGCCCCCACAGCCGGTCTGCATTTCACGCCGGAGCTGCTGGATACGGTACGCGCCCATGGCGTCAACATTGCGGAAGTAACGCTGCACGTCGGTCTGGGCACCTTCCGTCCGGTCAACGAGGATGAAATCGAAGATCATCAGATGCACAGTGAGTGGTACTCTGTCAGCGAGGAGACGGCCAATGCCATCAATTCCACCCGCGCTGCGGGCCATCGCGTTATCGCTGTGGGCACTACCAGCTGCCGCACACTGGAAGCCGTCTGGGCCAAATACGGGAAAATCGTTCCCTGCAGCGGCAACACTGATATTTTCATTTATCCCGGGATCGACCTGCATGCCATCGACGGCATGATTACCAACTTCCACCTGCCGGAAAGCACCCTGATCATGCTGATCTCGGCTTTTTACGGCTATGAGAAGACCATGGCAGCTTATAAGGTGGCCGTCGAACAGAAATATCGCTTTTTCAGCTTCGGCGACGCCATGCTGATCCTGTAAAACCCACGTCCGGGTGTTGACTTCCCGGCTCACTTCCTCTATAATATGGCAAGAAAAGGCGGTGCGGGGTTTGCCCCTTGCACCGCCGCTTTTTTGGAACTGACTATTTTGGATACGGAGAGAATGATTCATGCCTTACCGCCTCATCAAACAGGAAGGTGCCGCGCGCCGCGGTGAATTCGTCACCGTGCACGGCACCGTACAGACCCCCGCGTTTCAAAACGTTGCCACCGCCGCCGCCATCAAGGGCGGCCTCTCGGCGCTGGACCTAAAGGACATCCGTGCGCAGGTCATGCTCTGCAACACCTACCATCTTCACCTTCGCCCCGGCGATCAGGTGGTAGCGGATCTGGGCGGCCTGCACAAATTCACCCGCTGGGATGGTCCCATCCTTACCGACAGCGGCGGATTCCAGGTTTTCAGCCTGGCCAAACTGCGCCAGATCACCGAAGAGGGTGTCACCTTCAATTCCCACCTGGACGGGCATCGCATCTTCATGGGACCGGAACAGAGTATGCAGATTCAGGCCAACCTGGGTTCCACCATCGCCATGGCTTTTGACGAATGTGTCGAGAACCCCGCCACCTATGAGTACGCCAAAAACAGTTGTGCCCGCACAGCCCGCTGGCTGCTGCGCTGCAAGGCTGAGATGGCTCGCCTCAAACACGAGGGAAAAGCCGTCAATCCGGATCAGCTGCTGTTCGGCATCAATCAGGGCTGTACTTTTGCCGATCTGCGTGTAGAACACATGAAGCAGATTGCCGAGTATGATCTGGACGGTTATGCCATCGGCGGCCTGGCCGTAGGGGAGCCCGCCGAAGTCATGTACGACATCATTTCCGCCGTGGAGCCGTATGCCCCCAAGGACAAGATCCGGTATCTGATGGGTGTGGGCACCCCCGGCAACATCATCGAGGGCGTCTACCGCGGCGTCGACCTGTTCGACTGCGTCATGCCCAGCCGCAACGCACGGCACGGTCATCTGTTCACCTGGGATGGTATCATCAATATCAAGAATCTCAAATACGAGCGCGATGAATCACCCATCGATCCCCATTGCGACTGCCCTGTATGCCGCAATTTCTCCCGTGCCTATATCCGTCATCTGCAAAAGGCTGACGAGATGCTGGGAATGCGCCTGGCTGTCATGCACAATCTGTATTTCTATAACCATCTGATGGAACGCATCCGGGAAGCGCTGGACAACGGTACCTTCCAGCAATTCCATGATACCTACGTTCACCGCCTGGATACCCGTATCTGAGCAGAATTTTGTACAAACCCTTGCGCTGTGCCTGTAAATTCGATATAATAGAAGAAATACGTTACTTTTAAGGAGAGTACCCGTTATGATCCAGTTTTTGTCTCAGCAAGCCTCTACCGGCGATATGCTCGTCACCCTTCTGCCGATGGTCCTGATCCTCGTTTTCATGTTCCTGATTATCTACGTGCCGCAGAAGCGTCAGGACAAAAAAGATACCGCCATGCGCAATTCCATTGAGATCGGCGACAAGGTCACCACGATCGGTGGCATCGTCGGTATTGTATTTGCCATCAGCGAGAAGGACGATACGCTGGTTGTCGAGACCGGCAGTGATCGGACCAAGATCCGCTTCCGTCGTTCTGCCATCTCTTCCGTTGAGAAACTGGATGTGACCGGCGACTCCAAGAGCACCCCTGCGAAAAAGTAAGACGACATACCCAGACGCCCCCTTGCATAGTGTTTACTGTGCAAGGGGGCGTTTTCTATGTTTCATAAAAAAAATACTGCTTCTACCCGAAGGAATATCCGCGTGCGGAACCGCAATCAATCCTTCCGCCATCCCGCAGACCGGCTGCTCGATGCCGCCGTATTTTCTTTTCTGGGCGGAATAGCTGTCATTTTGCTGGCAATGTGCATTTTTTCTTTACTGCTGGCTCATGCGCCTGTTCCACTCACCCTGGTGCGTCCGTTTGCCTGCGCAGCGGCGGCTCTGGGAGTCGCTTTTTCCGGCTTGCTGTTTGCCAAAAAGGTGGGGCAGCGGTTTCTTCTTTGTGGGTTGGCCTGTGGTCTTTTCTATGCCATGTGCCAGCTTCTCGCGGCCTATCTGCTGCAAGGAAATGCTTTCCTGCAAAACGGCAGTTTCCTGTTAAGCGTGGTCGTACTGATGAGCGGGTTGTTCGGCGGCGCCTTTGCCGCGGCACGGGCGGTGCGATAATGCGCGCCCCCGCGTATCGTTCCTCTTCCGAAAAAACGGAAAGGGGAGTTATCTTTTTGCCGTCCACTCGTCCGCATCCCAAGCCTGCGAAACGAATTTCCGTCGCCGGCTTTCCTGTTGCATTTGGTCTGACTTTTCTGGCCGGTTATTTCCCGGGAGTACTCTATGGACGGATCGGGGCCGGTCCCATTGGCACGCAACTGGCTGAATATTACACAGACCCACTGCATTTTTCCGCCTGGTCGGATACCTTCCTCAACCAAATAGCAGCCGCTTTTCTGCAGCTGCTATTCCTTACATTTTGCGCTTTTTCTGTTTTCGGGGCAGCATTTCTCGTGCTTTTCTTTCTCGCCAAAGGCGCTTTCCTGGGCCTCTGCGCCGTCAGTACGCTCACTCTGGGCGGCGGCACCGCACTGGTGATGTATTGGTTCTGCGTCTGTCTGCCCAACCTTTTGATGCTTTTTCTTTATTTGTGGCTCAGCGGCTATGCCGTCCAACTCAGTCATCATCTGTTCCAAAGTGTATTCGGACGCGGTGCGCCGCGCGGCCAGCTGGAAGCATCAAGAAGACGCTTCCTTGTGCGCTGTGGCGTCGCTCTGCTCATTTCCGGTCTTTTCAGCCTTCTCTGCAGTGGATTCGTTTCCGGCATCGTCCGGCTCGCCACCGCGTGATTTGGGCTCGACGAATTGCCGGCGGGCGAGGGGAGAGGCCTGCACTGCATCCCGCAGCTGTTGCTGGTTGATGTGCGTATAAATTTGTGTGGTGGACACATTCTCGTGGCCCAGGATTTCTTTGAGTGCCAGCATATCCACGCCGCCCTGATACATGAGCGTAGCAGCAGTATGGCGTAGTTTATGCGGTGAAAATCCTCGTCCGCTCAGTCCTGCACTTTGCAGGCACCGCGCCACGATCTGTTCCACCCTCCGAGCAGTCAGCCGTTTGCCGGTTCGCTTGGACACGAAAAGAGCGTCCTTGTCCACGAGATTGGATAAGGCACCGCGCGCTTTGATATAATGGTCCAATGCCTGCCGGCAGGCGTCGTTCAGATAGACCAGCCGCTCTTTACCGCCTTTGCCGGTAATACGGATCGTTTCGTCACGGAAATCGCCCAGATTGATGCCGATCAATTCTGCCAACCGCATACCACAGTTCAGGAACAACGTGATAATACAGAAATCCCGCTCATAGAAATCACTTTGTATATTATTTAACAAATCAACACTTTCTGATTCCGTCAGATATTTGGGGAGCGTTTTCTTGGGTGTCCCCAGGCTCACGTTTTCCGTTGGATCCTGTGTGATTTTGTTGACCTGTGTACACATATACCCAAAGAATCCCTTTAAGGCGCTGAGCTTTCGCGCACGCGCCTTGGGCCCGTTGCTGGCGCTCCTGGCGTAATCCAGATAGCCAAAAATGTCGTGCTTTCCAATGGAAGCGATATCTCTGGAACTAATCTGCGTCAGGTCAATCGTGTCCGGCTTGGCTGTGGCATCTGCGCGACCCCATTGTACCATCATATAGCGAAAAAAGCCCCGCAGATCGAGATAATACCCGTTGACCGTCCGGGGCGAACGCAATTTCACAAAATCCAGATAGTGTAGATATTCAATTACATCATCCGGGATATCCAGATAGGGCGCATGACGTCCCGGATGCGCAACATCAATATAGCTGCTCATGTGCAAACTCCTCAGAGGGCCGTTTTCCAACCCCATAGATCCGGGTTTGAGAAAACGGCTTTCATTATATTTGTATTGTATCATAGCGCCTCATTGCACGTCAATTTCACGGTTTTATAAAGATTGCAAGCATAAAGCGCATATACGTTCCGTAATAATTTTGAATATTCGTGAGAATTCATGCAGCGCGCATTATCAACCGCCGTCCTTAGTTTTCCACAGTCCTTTCTGGTCTTTCCACAAAGGCCCTTCACTCCTCCCTATATTTCGCTAAATTTACATTTAGCGAAATGCGGTATTTCGCTTTTAAGCCCACCCTCCCGCAGTATAGCCTTTTTCTTTTTTATTTAGATCGTTCCCCAAGGTTATTCAGCTTCCTACGAAAAAGTTTTTACGGCGCAAATCGATTTACCGTTCAGATCCCTTGGTCATGTTTTTTCCGTGTGCTTCTACAGCTTTCGGCGTGCTGTTGCTTTTGTCAGACCTTTTTGAGCGCGATTTCTTCATTGTTTCAAGGTAACTGTAGTGCTCACGTTGCAAGCCCATCACCGCATTTGTCTCGATTGAAAAAATCGCTCACTTTGTCTTGTCTGCAAGAAGCAGTTTGCTCCATCTTTGTACCATTTTGACACTTATATTGTGCAAGCTGCACATATTATCGGATATATCTTTTTGCAGCTTGATCTTTTTGGATAATATTTTCACACATCATTCGGTAAAATTTTCCCTTGTTTTCAAGTTCATTTTCTTATACCATAAATAGTGTCAGGCGGGTCCGTTCGAAAAAACCGCAATTCAAGCAAAAGGAGAAAAACTATGAGAAAAGCACTTGCATTGAGCATGGCGGCTGCAATGGCATTGAGCCTGGCCGCCTGCGGTGGCTCTACCAGTTCCACTGCAACCGATAGTACCTCTGCCGGCACTTCCGAGGCCGCATCCGAAACCTCTACTGCGGATGCGGGCACGGTTGCCAACAAGGACAAGCCCCTGGTATGGTTCAACCGTCAGCCTTCCAACAGCTCCACCGGCGAATTGGACATGGCGGCTCTTAGCTTCAACGACAACACCTATTATGTTGGTTTCGATGCCAACCAGGGTGCCGAACTGCAGGGCCAGATGGTCAAGGATTACATCGAGAAGAACATCGACACCATCGACCGCAACGGTGACGGCATTATCGGTTACGTCCTGGCCATCGGCGATATCGGCCACAATGACTCCATCGCCCGTACTCGCGGTGTCCGCGCTGCTTTGGGCACTGGCGTTGAGGCTGATGGCGCAATCAACAGTGAGCAGGTCGGCACCAACACCGAAGGTAAATCGTCTGTTGTCCAGGACGGCTCCATTGAAGTCAACGGCAAGACCTACACCATCCGCGAGCTGGCTTCTCAGGAGATGAAGAACTCCGCTGGTGCCACTTGGGATGCTGCTACCGCTGGTAACGCGATCGGCACCTGGTCTGCTTCCTTCGGTGACTCCATCGACGTGGTCGTTTCCAACAACGACGGTATGGGTATGTCCATGTTCAACGCTTGGTCCAAGGCCAATGGCGTTCCCACCTTCGGCTACGACGCCAACGCTGATGCCGTTGCCGCCATCGCAGAAGGTTACGGCGGCACCATCAGCCAGCACGCTGACGTTCAGGCTTACCTGACCCTGCGTGTGATCCGTAACGCTCTGGATGGCGTTGATATTGACACCGGTATCGGAACCCCCGATGACGCCGGCAACGTGCTGAGCGACGATGTTTACGTCTACAATGCTGACGAGCGTTCTTACTACGCGTTGAACGTTGCTGTCACCGCTGAGAACTACCAGGACTTCACCGACTCCACCAAGGTCTATGAGCCCGTTTCCAACCAGCTCGACGCGACCGCGCATCCCACCAAGAGCGTATGGCTCGACATCTACAATGCTGCCGACAACTTCCTGAGCGCTACCTATCAGCCTCTGCTGCAGAACTATGACGACCTGCTGAACCTGAATGTTGAGTACATCGGCGGCGACGGCCAGACCGAGGCCAACATCACCAACCGCCTGAGCAACCCCAGCCAGTATGACGCTTTCGCCATCAATATGGTGAAGACCGATAACGCTGCTTCCTACACGGCTCTGCTCAGCCAGTGATCCTTGAGGATTCATTCTTAAACACTAATTGACACAGCCGCTATTAGGGAGAAGATATTTCTCCATTTGGGAGAAGCTACTCTCCCTAATAGCGCTTTTTTATGAGAACAGGCAGTCTCCCCTCTTTCGGGTCCGGACTGTTAATTTGCAAAACGGGAGTAACGAGAATGGCAGAAGCGAAAGATGATATCGTCTTGTCAATTCGCGGTATGTGCAAGTCGTTCGGCCGCAACCGAGTACTTGACCATATCAATCTGGACGTAAAACACGGTACTGTCATGGGGCTTATGGGCGAAAACGGTGCCGGCAAGTCCACAATGATGAAATGCCTTTTTGGCACCTACCAGAAAGACGAAGGCAAAATTTTCCTGAACGGCAAGGAAATCAGCTTTTCCGGCCCGAAAGACGCCCTCGAAAACGGTATCGCCATGGTCCACCAAGAGTTGAACCAGTGCCTGGAGCGCAGTGTGATCGACAACCTGTTCCTGGGCCGTTATCCGGTCAACTCCTTGGGCGTAGTTGACGAAGGACAAATGAAGCGTAAGGCCGCCGATTTGTTCCGCAAACTCGGCATGACCGTCAACCTGACCCAGCCGATGCGTAACATGTCGGTTTCGCAGCGGCAGATGTGTGAAATTGCCAAGGCAATTTCCTACGACGCGCAGGTAATCGTCTTGGATGAACCCACTTCTTCCCTGACGGTTCAGGAAGTCGAAAAATTGTTTGAAATGATGCGCATGCTCAAAGCTCAAGGCATTGCGTTGATTTACATTTCCCACAAGATGGATGAGATCTTCGAGATCTGCGATGAAGTTTCTGTGCTTCGCGACGGCAACCTCGTCATGACCAAGAGCACCAAAGATACCGACATGAATGAATTGATTTCCGCCATGGTCGGTCGTTCTCTGGAGAGCCGCTTCCCCCCTGTGGACAACACCCCCGGAGACACAATTCTCTCCATCCAGCACCTGTCCACCAAGTACGCCCCGCATCTTCAGGATATCACCTTTGACGTGCGGGAAGGCGAAATCTTCGGTCTGTACGGTCTGGTGGGTGCCGGCCGTACCGAATTGCTGGAAACCATTTTCGGTGTTCGCACCCGCGCAGCCGGTCGAGTGTATTTCCGGAACCGACTGATGAACTTCAGCAACGCGCACGAAGCCATCGAACATGGATTCGCCCTGATTACAGAGGAACGCAAGGCCAACGGCTTGTTCCTGAAGTGCGACCTGACCTTCAACACAACGATCGCCAACCTGAATCAGTACAAGTCCGGTGTTGCTCTTTCCAACCCCAAGATGGTCAAGGCAACCAACAAGGAAATCAAGATCATGCACACCAAGTGCATGGGACCGGATGACATGATCTCCAGCCTGTCCGGCGGCAACCAGCAGAAGGTTATCTTCGGCAAATGGCTTGAGCGCGAGCCGCAGGTTTTCATGATGGATGAGCCCACACGCGGCATCGATGTCGGCGCCAAGTATGAGATCTATGAACTGATCATCCAGATGGCCAAGCAAGGAAAGACAATCATCGTTGTCTCCTCTGAGATGCCGGAGATTCTTGGCATCACCAACCGCATCGGTGTCATGTCCAACGGTCATCTTTCCGGTATCGTTAACACCAAGGACACCAACCAGGAAGAACTCCTGCGGCTGAGTGCGAAATACCTGTGAGTGGGGGATAAAAACAAATGGCAAACACATCAATTCTTACTGCGGAGCGGGAAGCCGAACTCCGCAAGCCGATCGATGAATACGTCGGCAAGATTCAGGCGCAAATCAACGACCTTCGTGCAGATGGCACCGATAAGGTCGTCAACCTTACGAACAACCTGGATAACCTCAAACGCGACCGCATCTATACGCCTGAGGAGAAGGCCCAGCGCGAAAGCAAGATGAAAGCCGAGCTGGATGCCGCCAAGGCGGTAGAGGCAAAAAACAAAGACCAGATATCCAAACTGATCGCTGATGCGGAAGCCTACCTGAAGGCGCATTACGACGCGGAATATTATCAGTACGTGGTCGCCAGCTGCAAGGAGGAGAAAGCTGCTGCACATCAGAAATACCAGGCAGCCGTTGCCAAACTCGAAAAAGAGCATCAGGCCACCGTGGCAAAGCTGACCGACCAGCAGGAGATCAAGGACGAAAAATACGTCCACAAGAACCGGCTGTTTGACGCCAAAATGCAGCGTGACAAGGATCTGCAGGCTGTGAAGGACCGTCAGCATGCAGCATTCGATCACAAATACCACCTGATCGATATGCTCCGCATGTCCAAGTTTACCTTCGCCGAGTCCATGGCCCAGCGCTGGGAAAACTACAAGTACACCTTCAATCGCCGTGACTTCCTGCTGCGGAACGGTCTGTACCTGGCTATCATTGTCATCTTCATTGCCCTGTGCATTATCACCCCCATTGTCAAGAATGTCCAGCTGCTGACGGTCAACAATATCCTGAACATCCTGCAGCAGGCCTCGCCGCGTATGTTCCTGGCGCTCGGCGTTGCCGGCCTGATTTTGCTGGCCGGCACGGACCTTTCCATCGGCCGTATGGTGGGCATGGGCATGACAGCCGCTACGATTGTCATGCATCAGGGCATCAACACCGGCTCCGTCTTCGGTCATATCTTTGACTTCACCGGCCTTCCGGTTCTCGTCCGCGTTTTCCTGGCCTTGATTGTCTGCATCGTTCTGTGCACCATCTTCACAACGATTGCCGGTTTCTTTACGGCAAAGTTCAAGATGCACCCCTTTATCTCGACCATGGCCAACATGCTGGTCATCTTCGGTCTGGTCACCTATTCCACCAAGGGCGTGTCTTTCGGTGCCATTGAGACCACCATTCCCGGCATGATCATTCCCAAGCTGGGAGGCTTCCCCACCATCATTCTGTGGGCCATTGCCGCAGTCGTCATCGTCTGGTTCATCTGGAACAAGACAACCTTCGGCAAGAACCTGTTTGCTGTCGGCGGCAACCCCGAGGCCGCTGCCGTCTCCGGCATTTCGGTCTTCCGTGTTACGGTGGGCGCTTTCATTCTGGCCGGCATTCTGTATGGCTTCGGCTCATGGCTTGAATGCATCCGCATGGTTGGTTCCGGTTCTGCCGCTTATGGCCAGGGCTGGGAAATGGACGCCATCGCGGCCTGTGTCGTGGGCGGCGTATCCTTCACCGGCGGTATCGGTAAGATTTCCGGTGTTGTGGTCGGTGTCTTCATCTTCACCGCGCTGACCTACTCCCTGACCACCCTCGGTATTGATACCAACCTGCAGTTCGTCTTCTCCGGCATCATCATTCTGGTTGCCGTTATGCTCGACTGCCTGAAGTACGTCCAGAAGAAGTAATTCTTCTCTCGTTCTCTTCCCTTCTCCCTGCCGCATGGCTCCAGCCCTGCGGCAGGGCTTTTTTTATTTCACATAAACGAAAAGACTGTCGTTCCGGTACAATACCGGAGCGGCAGTCTTTACATGTTTTATCTGTTAATCGACTGTGCCATCCTGTGGTAGGTATGACGCTCTCCACGGATGGCGATGGAATATGCCAGGATGTTTTGGGGCAATGCCATCCCCGGTACACCGGTATCCCCAATATGATGGATATCCGCCCCCGCCATTTTACACATAAGCGCAATCTGACGAATCGTTGCCACGTCCGCACCTTCCTGAGAAGTGCCGATCGCCGTCATCGCCAGCTTGCCGCGGGCATGTACCGCTTCAATCAGGCGGTGCGCATACTCCATGGTGATTCCGGGCACCGTGCCGGGCGCCGGCAGAAGAATGATATCCGCACCCGCATCCAGAAAGGCCTGCGCGTCCTGCTCGGTCATGATATGTTCTCCGCCCTCTCCGGCGACACCGGAGGCATGCATTTTTCCTGCTGCCAGCATCACGCGGTCACCGACCGCAGCAGAAATTTCCCTGAGTGCTTTTTCGATGGCCTCATTGCTGACGCCGTTGCCGGGATTTCCCGTCAGAACGATCAGATTCACTCCCATGTCGGCGGCAATCTTGGCATTCTCGGGAGTCGCCAAACGACCTTCCTTCATCTCCCACAGAGTTCCTGCGTTATCTTTCGCCAATTCGTCGTTGGTCGGCTCCAAATTGATTCCCACCAGACGACCGGTCAGCCGTTTGATCTCACGGACCGTCTCCATGGCAGGGACCTTTGGGAGCGCCTGTATCACAGGCTGCCGAACATCAAACATATTCAGGAGTACGATATCGGCACTCAAAGAGGCGGCGTATTCCGCATTGGTTACATCCACCAAAAGGGGCGGCGTAATTCCAATGGTCTCACATGCCAGGATGCGCCCCTCGCTGCCGGCAATGGCCTGCAAAAGCTCCGTTTTCCCATAGCGGAATGCTTCCCCGGGCGTGCAGTCCAGCAGACGCTTCACGCTCATTCGTCGTCCTCCTCCTGAATCCGGCCAATGCCCTTGCGGTAAAACGGCTCGCTGCCCCGCATCCCCTGCTGCCCCAGCGGAGAGACCGAGGTGGTGATTGTCAGATCCATCCGCGGCGTACGGCCAGTCAGATAGGGGCGCGCTGCCTGGGCCACCGTTGCAAAGAGTTTCTCATCCTTGGGGCCGTCCAGAACCAGCAGATAACATTTGCGGGTTTCATTCACGATCATGATCTGCAGATAAGCCGATCCCACACCGGGAGCCTGTGCCAGCACATCGCAGATCGGGTTCAGCAGTTCGTCCGCCAGAACAGTGGGTTCCACGATCGTCACCTTGTCACCGGGATGAATGGTAGCCGCCTCACGGGCCTTGGCCATGGCGTCTTTCTGCTTTTTGACAGAAAGAATCAGCGGCGATTCCAGGCGCAGACCATTCTCACCCGGGTTCACGATCAGGCCCGATGCCTCCTGATTCTTTTGCAGCATATTGGCAAAATCATCAAAGCGAATCATGATGATCTGACGGCTTTGTGTGGTTTTCTTCTGCCACTCATGTACCGCGTCCCAGTCGCTGAAAGCCAGATAATAGGGCTTTCCTTCCTTGCTGTTCAACATCACCAGACTGATCCTGGTATTCTTGGGCAGCTGTACACGGCCGTCCGGTCCGGGTTTCGGAGCCGGAGCCCCCTGCAAGTCAAAGATAGCCGGCGCCAGCAGCGGTGACTTTACCAATTCATTGAGAACGGCATTCAGGTTCTGCGGGCTGTTTTCATTTTTGAACGCCTCAATGGCCTTTTTGATTTCCGGATTGAAGGCCGGCGCCTTTTGCTCTGTAGTACGTTCAGGCATGTTCTTTCCTCATTTCAATTTGATCGTATTGATGGCTTCACGCAGATAGGATACGCCAACCAGTTTGAGCCCGGGGAATTGTGCCGGGTCAATCAGTTTCAGATTGTGCTTCGGAACAATGGCAGTGTCAAAGCCAACACGCCGGGCCTCCCGAAGCCTGGTTTCCAGGTGCGGCACACTGCGGATCTCTCCGCCAAGGCCCACTTCCCCTACCGCAAAGGTTTTCTCCCCGATGGGTAAATCCAGCAAACTGGAGGCCATCGCCATGCATACCGGCAGATCGCAGGCCGTTTCATCCAGCTTCAGGCCACCAACGATGTTGATATATACATCCTGGTTGGCAAAGGAATATCCCGCACGCTTTTCCAGAACCGCCAGCAGCAGATACATGCGGTTGTAGTCAAAACCGCTCGCCGTCCTGCGCGGGCTGGGGAAACTGGTCTTGGTGGCCAGTGCCTGGATTTCGCTCAGTACCGGTCGGGTGCCCTCCATCACACAGGCGACACAGGTTCCGCTGATTCCCAGAGGCCGGCCTTCCAGCATAACCTGCGAAGGATTTTCAATCTGCGCCAGACCACGGCCTGTCATATCAAACATGCCGATCTCATTCGTGGAGCCGTAGCGGTTTTTGACAGCGCGCAGCACCCGATAAGGCAATGTTTTGTCGCCCTCGAAATAGAGCACCGTGTCCACAATATGCTCCATGACCTTGGGACCGGCAATGGCACCGTCCTTATTGACATGGCCAACAATGAATGTGGGGATCTCCAGCGTTTTGGCCACATTCAGAAATCGCGCGGTGCTCTCCTTCACCTGGCTGACCGTTCCGGACGAAGACGCAATATCGGTACAGCGCATCGTCTGGATCGAGTCGATCACGACCAGGTCCGGCTTCATAGATTCGATCAGACCACAGATCTCGTCTACATCACTTTCTGCAACCAGAGAAATGTTTTCCTGCGGCACGTCCAGCCGCACCGCTCGCAGCTTGATCTGCCGCACCGATTCCTCACCGGTCACATACAGCACGTTTTTGGTTTTGCTCACTTCGCCGCAAAGCTGCAGCAAAATGGTGGATTTGCCAATTCCCGGCTCGCCGCCGATGAGGATCACGCTGCCGATCACAATGCCGCCGCCCAGCACCCGATCCAATTCGCTGATGCCGGTGACAATCCGGCTCTTTTCCTCGGTGGTGCTGATGTTCTTCAGTTTCTGCGGTGTCAGGGTCGTCTGCCCGGGGACACGCGCCGGCGCATTTCCGCGGGAGGTTGCCGCCTTGGCCGGTTCCGCCACCACATCCTCGGTCATGGTATTCCACGCACCGCAGGAAGGGCATCGTCCCAGCCAGCGCGGGCTGGTCTCTCCGCACTGTGTGCAAACATAGATGGTTTTCAGTTTGTCTTTGGGCATGAGAGCCTCCTCGACTATAGACTTCTCTTATTATATCCCATTTTCCTACCCCGGGCAAGGGAATCCGCCGAGATGCCCGCATCTTTTACCAAAACAGGGTGCACCTGTGTCTACCACAGATGCACCCCGCTTTGGTTCGTTACAGCATTACCTTATGATATACCTTTTTACCCTTCTTGATGACGACGCCGTTGCGCAGAGCTTCCTCGCTCAATGCCATCTTGGGGTCGGTAGCCTTTTCGCCGTCCACGAGCACACCGCCCTGCTGCACCAGCTGGCGGGCTTCCCGGTTGGAGCCGCAAAGGCCGGCAGCCACCATGGCCGCCAGCAGGCCGACAGCCCCATCCTTGACAAGAGCAGCGTCCAACACGGTGCTCGGCATGTTTTCCTGGTCGGCCGCACCGCTGAACAGGCCGCGTGCCGTCTGTTGCGCCTTTTCGGCCTCGGCTTCACCGTGCACCATCTTGGTCAGCTCGTAGGCAAGAATTTCCTTGGCCTGGTTGAGCTGTTCACCCTGCCAGTGATCCATTTCATCGATCTGCTCCAGCGGCAGGAAGGTCAGCATACGGATGCATTTGAGAACATCGGCATCGCCCACGTTCCGCCAGTACTGATAGAAATCAAAGGGGCTGGTCTTGTTGGGATCCAGCCAGACAGCGTTGCCCGCCGTCTTGCCCATCTTCTTGCCCTGGGAATCCGTCAGCAGGGTAATGGTCATGGCATAGGCATCCTTGTTCAGCTTACGGCGGATCAGTTCGGTGCCGCCCAGCATGTTGCTCCACTGATCATCGCCGCCAAACTGCATGTTGCAGCCATAGTGCTGGAACATGTAGTAGAAGTCGTAGCTCTGCATGATCATGTAGTTGAATTCCAGGAAAGAGAGCCCGTTGACCATGCGCTGCTTGTAGCACTCTGCGCGGAGCATGTTGTTCACGCTGAAGCAGGCGCCCACTTCCCGCAGCAGCTCCACATAGTTGAGGTTGAGCAGCCAGTCGGCATTGTTGAGCATCAGGGCCTTTCCATCGCCGAACTCCACAAACCGCTCCATCTGACGCTTGAAGCACTCCGCGTTATGGGCGATGTCTTCTTTCGTCAGCATCTTACGCATATCACTGCGTCCGGAAGGATCGCCGATCATCGTCGTGCCGCCGCCAATCAGGGCAATGGGACGGTTACCGGCCATCTGCAGACGCTTCATCAGCGTCAGCGCCATGAAATGTCCGGCGGTGAGGCTGTCTGCCGTGCAGTCAAAGCCAATATAGAAAGTTGCCTTGCCGTTGTTGATGAGTTCCTTGATTTCCTCCTCATCGGTCACCTGCGCAATCAGACCGCGCGCTTTGAGTTCGTCATAAATCGTCATAAAAATCCTCCTGTTGACTGCGGCAAGGGCATAGAAAAAGCCCCCGCCAAATGGAAATTTGGCAGAGGGCGAAATCTCGCGGTACCACCTCTGTTTTGCCCACACCTCACGGTCATGGGCCTTCGCGGGTGCAGCGGCCAAAGGGAGCCACGACACCCAAACGCTGTAACGTGCGCACACGGCACAGCCTACTTGCCATTTTCTGCGTTCAGCCTGCTGCTCCGGAAGGTATTCCCTGCGCCGCCTTCTGTCGGTTCCTTGCACCAACCGGAACTTCTCTGGGACAGACCTGCAGCGGGTACTTGTTTCCCTCATTGCATTTTACTTGTATACTGTAGCACACTGCCCCGGGAAAGTCAAGGCAGCCTGCCGTCATCGGGATTTTTCGATCAGTTCCCGGGCATTGGCCAGGCTCAGATCCGTCACCTTGTCCCCGGAGATCATCCGCGCCAGCACCTGCACACGCCCTTCCAGATCCAGCGTATGAATTTCTGTGTAGGTGCGATTTTCCCGCACATTTTTCTGAATCAGCAGCTGGTTGTCGGCAAACGCGGCCACCTGCGGTGTATGGGTAATGCAAAGGACCTGCCGCCCCTGTGCGGTCTTGTGAAGCAGTTGTCCGATCCGCCCTGCGGCCAGACCGGAAACGCCTGTATCGATTTCATCGTAGATCACAGTGGGCAGCGCGTCCCGGTCCGCCAAAGCGCTCTTGAAAGCCAGCATGATGCGGGAAAGCTCGCCGCCCGACGCAATCTTGGCCAACGGCTTCGGATCTTCGCCCGGGTTGGTGGAAATCAGAAATTCTACCGTATCCTGTCCGTGGGAAGCCAGCGGTCCCCGTGTATGGCGCAGTGCGAACCGGATTCCCGGCATATTCAGGAATTCCAGTGCCGCCTTCATGTCCTTGTTCATCGCCGTAAAGCCCTTCAGACGGCTCTGCGTCAGCGCTTCCGCCGCCTCCTTGGCTTTTCCATACAGGGATTGCATTTGTGCTTTCAGCTCTGCAATCTTTTCTCCCGACGACTGGAAGGCCTCCAGCTCTTTTTCATCCTGTTCCCGGCGGGCAAGGATCTCCTCCACTTTCATGCCGAATTTCTGCTTCAGCCGATAAATGGTATCCAGACGGCTTTCAATCTGATCCAGCTCCGCCGGATCAAAATCATAGGCATCCAGCCGGTCGGCAAAATCTGTTGCCAGTTCCCGTGCGGTATAATACAGTTCCTGCAGGCGCTCTGCCAGCGGCATCAGTGTCTCATCCTGGCGTGCTGCATTCTGCACGCCGTCTACCGCGCCGCCCAGCAGGTCTGCAGCGCCCGGCTGTTCCCCGTCCTCATCTCCGGCCAGTGCCAGATGGGCCGCGGTGATGCCCTGCAAAATGGACTGGGCATGGGTAATGACGTTTTTGCGTTCCTGCAGCGTCTTTTCTTCCCCAGGCTGCAGCGCGGCGGCATCAATGGCATCAATCTCCGAGGTCAAAGCATCCATGCGACGTTGTTTGTCCGCCTCGTTGGCATTCAACGCATCCAATTGCCGCTTCACCGCCACCAGTTCCCGATAGCACTGATAGTATTGGGTAAAAAGTGCCCGGTTCTGCGCATACTGATCCAAAAGCCCCAGATGCAGGGCAGGATTCGTCAGCCCCTGGCTGTCATGCTGTCCGTGGATTGCAAGGAGCCCTGCCGAAATATCCCGTACAACGCTGGCCGTTGCGGGCATTCCGTTGATACGGCAACTGCCCTTTCCCTCTGCGTTGATCTCACGGTATAAAAGCAGATCCTCCGATGCCTCGTAGCCGCTTTTTTCCAGCTTCTGCTGCACCGACTGCGGGATGGATTCAAAAGTCGCCCAGATGCAGGCCTTCTGCGCACCGCTGCGGACCAAGTCCCGGGATGTACGGTTGCCTAAAATCGCATTGATGGAATCGATCAGAATGGATTTTCCAGCACCGGTCTCGCCCGTCAGCACATTGAGTCCCGGAGTAAATGCAACTTCCGCCTTCTCAATGACAGCCACATTTTCTATTTTCAGGTTTGCCAGCATGGGCCAGCCCCTCCCCTGTCTCGCAGCGGCACCTTATCCGCGGCGCGTATATTGCTGCAGCGCCCGGCAGATCTCCGCTGCATCTTCCTCAGTACGCATCAGAATAAAAAATGTATCATCGCCGGAAAGTGTGCCAACCACGTTGTTCCACTGTTTGGCATCGAATACCTCACAGGCCGCATTGGCCATGCCGGAAAAGCACTTGACCAGCACCATGTGACCTGCGTAATCCACCTTGAGGACCGATTCCCGAAAAATCATCTCAAACCGGCTGGGAGAATGGGTCACCTTTCCGGAAGCCGCTGCCGGCATATACCGATAGCGTCCATCGGCATCGGCCACTTTGACCAGTTGTAAATCGCGGATATCACGGGAAACCGTTGCCTGTGTCACATCAAAACCGGCTTCCCGCAAATGAGCCAGCAGATCTTCCTGCCGGTCGATGGGATGCTTTTCAATCAAATCCAGAATCGCCTGATGGCGCGCACTTTTCAAGGGAATCATCTCCTCATCAGCTTGTTTTCTATGGCACAGAATTGTTCAGATTCTTCAAAGGTGATCAGCCGGAGCTTTTCCGGCGCGGCTGTAACCAAAATTTTCTGTCCCGGCAGAAACCTGTGCCGCGGACCACTGTCGGCGCAGGCCCAACAAACCTCACGGTTTTCAGAATCCGCCACAATCTCCAGTCTGCGGGTGGCTGCAAACACCAGCGGTGCTGTATGGACGTTGTGTGCACATACCGGCGTCAGCACCATCACATCCGCCATGCCATCCAGTACCGGACCGCCGGCGGAAAAAGAGTAAGCGGTGGAGCCTGTGGGGGTAGCCACAATCAGGCCATCGCTGCGATAACTGCTGACAAAGGCACCATCGCAATAGACGCGATAATCCATCGGGTGAAGCCGCGTCTGTCCGAACACTACCAGATCGTTGATGGCATGGGCACGCCAATTTGCCTGGGAGATCCCGGCCTCCAAAAGCCCCCGCTTGACAATCGTATAGGTTCCCTCTGCCAGCCGTTGGAATTTTTCCGGCATTTCTTCCACTTCGCAGGTGGCAAGAAAACCCGTTCGGCCAAGGTTCACGCCCAGTACCGGTTTTTGATGGCGAACGCAAGCCTGGCCGCTGCGCAGAAGTGTACCGTCGCCGCCGATGGTCAGGACCACATCCGCCTGCTGATACGCCTGTTCCTCCGGAAGCGTCCGTATCTTAGGAAAAGAATCCGGCCGCTCCACTGCATCGGTCATCAAAACTGACAGACCATACTTTTCCAACAGAACGGCAGCTTGTCTTGTTACCGCCAGCCCCTGATCTTTGGTTGCATTGGGAATCAGCAAGACCACCATCTGGGTCGTCCTTTCTGTCAATGTAAATTGGGCGCCTTGTCCAGTGCCGTGTGGGCAGCGCTGACCACTTCCGCGATTCTGCCTTCCGGCAGCGGCTGCGGCGCCTCAGAATGCTGCACATACAGCAGGAATTCAATATTTCCTTCCGGGCCCTTGATTGGAGAAAAATCCAGTCCCGCCGCGGTGAAATGGTTGGCCACGGCATATTGCTGTGCCATCTCCAGCACTTCGCGGTGCGTGGCGGGATCGCGGACGACGCCCTTCTTACCTACTTTTTCCCGTCCAGCCTCGAACTGCGGTTTCACAAGGCAGACGCCCACCGCATCCGGCGTACAGATCTGGTCCGCCACCGGGAAAATATGCTTGAGAGAGATAAAAGAGACGTCAACGCTGAAGAATGCAATCGGTTCTGTAAGGTCTTCCGGCTTTACATTGCGGATGTTGGTGCGTTCCATATTGACAACACGGGAATCGGTGCGCAGGCTCCAGGCAAGCTGCCCGTAGCCCACATCCACCGCATACACCTTGACCGCGCCGTTTTGCAGCATGCAGTCGGTGAAACCACCGGTGGAAGCACCGATATCCATGCAGACTTTTCCGTCAGGCCGCATGGGAAACACCTGCATGGCCTTTTCCAGCTTCAGTCCGCCTCGGCTCACATAGCCGATATCATGCCCGCGCACTTCCACCTTGGCATCTTCCGCGATCATCTCACCGGCTTTGTCCACCTTTTGCTCGTTGACAAACACAATGCCCGACATGATCAGCGCCTTGGCCCGTTCTCGGCTCTGTACCAAGCCGTGCTGGCACAAATATTGATCCAGCCGGATCTTGCTCATACCTGAATCTCCTTTACGTTGCCCAGTACATCCGCAGCCAAAGCTGCAGCATCCAGTCCCTGATCCCGGCGCAGCTGCGGCACATTGGCGTGCAGCAGATGCGTATTGTCCACTGCATGCAACAGATAGCGGCCTTTCCAGCCGGCCTGCTGCAACGCAAAGCACAACTGCTCGCCGATACTTCCCGTACGGACGGAATCTTCGGCGAAAAGGATCATGTCGTAAGCGTTCAACGCCTCACAGAGGTCTTCCGGCAGCGGATACAGCCGTACCAGCTTAAAGCAGTCCGTGGGCACGCCTTTCTGCTGCAGCAAGTCGCAGGCTGCAATAATTTCTTCTGTCTGCGCACCGTAACTCACCAGTGCCACCCTGGCACCATCCCGCGATTCGATTTTATCGAAGGTATTTCCACTGCACGGCAACGCTTCCAGGGCGGGCTTCTGCTCACCCCGGGCATACCGGATGGCCCGGGGCCCCCGGGCTTCCATGACCAGATAGCGCAGCCAATATTTCAGTTCCTCATAGTTGGCCGGTGCATACAGCGGGATGCCAATCTGGCTGAAAAATGCCGTGTCATAGATGCCCTGGTGGGTCTCGCCGTCTCCCGGCACCAGTCCCGCACGGTCCACCGCAAACAGCACATCCAGCTTCATCAGATTCACATCATGGATGATCTGGTCATAAGCGCGCTGGAAAAAGGTGGAGTAAATAGCCACAACGGGCAGCAGCCCCTGACTGGCCAATCCCGCAGAAAAGCTGACGGCATGTTCTTCCGCCATGCCCACATCGAAAAAGCGGTCAGGATGGGCATGTTTGAAGAAGTTCAGGCCTGTCCCGTATTTCATGGCAGCCGTAATGGCGCACAGACGCGGCTCTTCCTTCCCCAGTTCTGCCAGTGTGGAGCCGAAAATCGTGGAGAAGGAATCCTTGGGGGAAAGTTCCGGATTGGTCAGGTGGTTCAGGTCAATGGAGGAAACCGAGTGGAACTCACCCGGGTTTTCCTCCGCCTGTTTGAGACCCTTTCCCTTTTGGGTAACCACATGCAGGAAAATCGGGGCGAACTGCTCCCGCAAATTGGTCAGCAGACGTTCCAGCATGACGACATCATGGCCATCTACCGGGCCAATATACTGAAATCCCATCTCTTCAAACATGGTAGAGTGGTAAATGCCGCGGCGGACCAGCTGTTTTCCGCCCTGCAACGCCCGCACCAGCGTATCTCCCACCACTGGAATGCTGTCCAGCATGGTTTCCATCTGTGCCTTAGCGTGGAAATATTTGGGATCTGTGCGCAGCTTGGTCAGATAGTTGGCCATCTGCCCGACGTTCTTTGAGATGGACATCTTGTTGTCGTTGAGAATAACGATCAGATTGTTCAGCCGGCTGACGTTGTTCATGCCCTCATAGACCATGCCGCCGGTAAAGGCACCATCGCCCACGATCACCACGACCTTGCCGGGTTCCTGTTTGATCTTTTTGGCCCGGGCGATGCCAATGGCTGTAGAAAGTGCCGCGCTGCCGTGCCCGGCCACGAAGGTATCACATTCGCTTTCCTTCGGATTGGGGAATCCGGAAATGCCTTCCTTCTGGCGCAGCGCCGCAAACCCCTGCCGACGTCCCGTCAGCAATTTATGGGTGTAGCACTGATGCCCCACGTCAAACAGGATTTTATCCTGCGAAAGATCCAGCGCACGGTGCAGCGCAACCGTCAGTTCCACCACACCCAGGTTGGAGGAAAGGTGCCCTCCGGTGGAGGTAACACTTTGAATCAGAAACTGACGGATTTCTTCGCACAGCTGCGGCAGATCGTTGTCTGCCAAAAATTTCACATCGCCCGGCGCCTGAATACGCTCCAAAAGCGGATAATCCATTTTTCAGCACCTCGCAGTAGTTTTAACATTTATACCATAGGCATGGCGAACCCCAGCACAACACCCAGAACAGCGCCGGTCAGGACCTCAATGGGGGTATGTCCGACCATCTCCTTGAGTTTTTTTCCTCCCAGAAAAGGAAAGGAAGCCGCTCCCTGATCCATCCACTCGCTGAACATGCGATTCAGCAGTTTTGCCTGCTCGCCGGTTTCATACCGCACGCCCATGGCATCATACATGACAATGATGGACAGCACAGCCGCAATGGCAAACTGGGATGAGCTCACGCCGCAATAGCGACCTGTCGCCACAACCATCGCACAAACCGTGGCCGAGTGGGAACTGGGCATGCCGCCTGCGCCCCACATCCGTTCCGCAATAAATCGATGGAAGGTGAAAAGATTCAGCAAAACCTTAATAAGCTGCGCCAGCAACGAAGCACAAATCGCTGTCACCAGCACAAAATTCCAACTCAATGCAGTATGCAGCAATGTCATGCAGTCACATCCTCATTTTTTCCGTCGCAGCAGATCGGAAGCCAGACAGGACAAAAAGTCTGCCTTTTCTCCCAGGCCCTGCAAGGCAGCCAGCGCTGCCTCGTTATGGCTTTGTGCCAAACGCTGTGCGCCTTCCAGACCGTAAAGCGTGATAAAGGTCGTTTTATCGTTGGCCTCATCGCTGCCTACCGGTTTGCCCAGTTCCTCCGTTGTGGAGGTCACGTCCAGAATGTCGTCCACAATCTGAAATACCAGTCCCAGTTCAGCCGCATACTGTTTCAGCGCCTGCCGGATGGCGGGATCCGCATCAGCTGCCGTGCAGCCAAGTTCCGCTGCCGCCAGGATCAGGGCTCCCGTCTTGTGGGCATGCAGTTCCAGCAGCTGCTGTTCTGTCGCCTGCTGAGTTTCGTATTTCTTGTCCAGTTCCTGGCCATACAGCATACCCCGGGCGCCGCCGGCTCTGGACAGCACAGCCGCGGCATGGCAACGGCTTTTCGGTGAAAGATCTGCCTGCGCGATCACCTCGAAAGCGGCCGTCACAAGGGCATCCGCCGCCAGCAGCGCAATGGCCTCCCCATATTGTTTGTGACAGCTGGGGCGTCCACGGCGGAAATCATCGTTGTCCATGCAGGGCATGTCATCATGAATCAGGGAATAGCAGTGCAGCATCTCCAGGGCACAGGCGTAGTCCAGAGCCAGATCTGCAGACTTCCCCGCCAGTTGGCAGGCTGCCAGTGCCAGTACAGCCCGGACGCGCTTGCCGCCTCCCAGCAGGCTGTAACGGGCGGCCTGCCCGATTTCCGCCTGACCGGGAAGATACAGATCGCACAGTTGCTGCAGGCGATTTTCCGCCATCTGTGCCCACTGCGCAAAATGCGAACGATACTCTTCCTGCGTCATAATGTTTCTCCTGTTTTTTCAGCCAGTTCGGCATCAATTTCCTCGACCTGAAGCTTTGCCTTATCCAGAGTCTGTTTGCAATAGGCAATCAGTCCGGCGGCCTCTGCGTACAATTTCACCGATTGGGCAAGGGGTGTCGTATCATCCTGCAGAACTGTCAGCAGTTCCTGCAGACGCTGCATACCCTCTTCAAAAGATTTCGGCTGTTTCATAAACCGTTGTTCTCCTGTGTTTCGATTCTCTGCACCGATTGTACCAGACAGTCAGCCTCCGCCCCGGCGCCCCGCAGCCGGATTTGCTGGTCTGGCTGCAGATTATCCACCGGGCATACTTCGCCGTCCCGTTGGACGATGGCATACCCGCGCGCCAAAACACCGTAAGGATTCAGGGACGCTGCCAATGCCGCGGCGGAGCGCAAAGTACTTTCTGCCCGGAACACCCGATGCTGCTGTGCCTGCTGCAGCAGGTCGGCTGTCCGCTGCCATTCCTGCTCATAGCGGTTGATCTTTTGCACTTGATGCTGCCGTGCTTGCCGCACCGTTGCCATTGTATATTTATTATAGCATAACTGGATGCGATTCTGTATATTATTTTGAATATTCTGCTGCAAAATGGATATTTTTTGCAAAATTTCTTCCCGGTCAGGCACGCAAAGTTCTGCCGCCGCGGAAGGAGTAGGCGCGCGCAGATCGGCCACATAGTCCAGAATGGTGGTATCGATCTCATGGCCCACAGCGGAGACCACCGGCTTGTGGCAGGCTGCGGCGGCACGGGCGATCCGCTCGCTGTTAAAGATCCAGAGGTCTTCCTTGCTGCCGCCGCCCCGCGTTACCAGAATCAGGTCCGCACGCGTATCTTTGTCCAGCGCCCGGATGCCCGCAATGATGCTGTGTTCCGCTTCCAGTCCCTGCACATTGACCGGCGCCAGCAACAGTTTGACCATGGGCCAGCGGCGCCCGATCACATTCTGTACATCCTGCCAGGCGGCACCCGTTTTACTGGTCACCACACCAATACAATGGGGCATACGCGGCAGCGGACGTTTGCGCTCCTGAGCAAACAAGCCTTCGGCCTCCAGCTTTTTATACAGGGCATCGAAAGCCATCTGGGCTGCACCGGCGCCGAAGGGACGCATATAGTCCACATACAGCTGAAAAGCGCCATCCCGTTCATAAATCGTGGCATGTCCATACGCCAGTACCAGCATACCATTCTGGGGCTCGAAATTCAGAAGCCGCGCCTGATTGCGGAACATGACGCCCTTCACGCTGGCATTTTCATCCTTCAGGGTAAAATACAAATGCCCGCTTTTGTAATGCCGCGTGAAACCGGAAATTTCACCGCATACGATCAGATTGTTCAGCGGCTCACACTGCGCAAGGACATCCTTGGCCAGACGGTTTAAGGTACTTACATTGATAAAATCGGCCATGCCTGATTCTCCTTGGCTGCCAAAACGGAAATCCCGATTGCGTTATCACTGGCGAATTTTCCTGGCACAAAATGAGCCCCGGGTACCCGATGCATTACATAGGTCTTGATCAGCTCACTGCTCATCACGCCGCCTGCAAATACCACCGGCAAGCCGGGGTGTTCCCGCAGCGCCGCATCCGCCATTCGTACCAGCGTCTCCCCAATGCACAAAAGACAATATTTGCAGACATAGGCCGCCGTCTTGCCCTCCTGCAGAAGTCTGGCGCACTGATTTTCCAGCCCGGACAAACTGCATTCCATCCCACGGACACTTACCTTTGGGCGGATCTTGTCCGGGCACTGCGCCGCCTGCTCGCTCACGTAGGTTCCTGCCGGGAACGGGAATCCCAGTTTCACACCCAGCCGGTCGACAGCCTGGCCCGCATACAGGTCACTGCTGGTACCCAGCGGCGCAATGGCATCCGCCCCCTGACACAGCAGAAGGTCTGTGGTTCCGCCCGACACATGAAAGACAAGCACTTCCTGTGTGAACAGGCTGATCTCGCCGGTGGCAAACAGTGCGGCAGCAATATGCCCCTGCTGGTGTGTTGTCTGCAGTAACGGAAGGTTCCGGGCCAATGCAAAGGCCGAGGCCGCATTGACGCCTGCCAGAAAGCAAGGCATGTAGGAGCCTTCCACCGGGCGGGGTTTGGCAGATACGCCCACCGCTTCGACGCGGGTCAAATCCACCCTGTTTCCCAGCTCTGCCAGCATCGGCGGCAGAGCACAGGTATGGTGAAACAGGGCATCACTCTGGCGCAGCCCCATCTGTCCCGGCTTGACCGGCAAAAACTTTTTGCAATCGCAAACAACCTCTCCGGCATTTGTGTCAAACACAGCCAGAGAGGTTGCATAATTGCTGGTATCGATCCCCAGCGTCAGCATGTTGCTTCCGGGTGTTCTTCCCGCTCGCGGGCTACCGTGCCAAGCAAACCGTTGACAAACTGATAATCGTTATCGGCGCCGTATTTTTTGACGATCTCCACCGCCTCGTTGATGGCAACGCCCGGCTTTTGTTCTTCCCCATACAGCATTTCTGCCAATGCCAACCGAAGCGCAACCAGACTGACGCGCGGCACACGATTGAGTTTCCATCCCTTCAGGTGGCTCTCAATCATCGCATCCAGTTCTGCAGCGTGATCGTTCATGGCTGCCAGCAACTGGTGTGCAAATGCATCTGCCTCCGGCTGTTCAGCGCCGGTCGGCAGGCTGGGAGCCTCCGGTTCGAATGTGGCGGCAAATGCCGTCAGAAAAGCCGCCTCACGGGATTCGCGGCGGGTGAGCTTTTTTCCCATACTTGGTTTCCTGTCCTTCTCTTCTTCAGTCCTGTGCTTCGGGCTGCGCCAGGCCCACCACCAGAACGTTGACCCGGGATACCGTAATCCCCGTCATATTCTGGATGGTCTGCTTGACGTTTTCCTGCACTTTTTCACACAACGGCATGATCTTCTGGCCATAATTTGCCGTCAGATGCACGGTCACGGCCGCGACGCCATCTTCCAGCACAACGCTGACCGGCTTCTGCAGGCCGGTACGGCTCAGCAGCCGGCGAACGTTCTGGCTGTTTCCAGTCGTCACCTCGGCAACGCCGCCCACTTCCAACGCAGCCAGACGGGCAATCTTGGCCAAAACATCCGTTGAAATCTGCAAGCTGCCCCCGATGGTATTCTGCACATCCATGTTGTGTACCCTCCCGTTGCATGCAGCCCTTACCGCGGGCCACTTTTTCTTATAGTATAGTTTAGTTTACCACAAAACCATACCATTTGCAACTGATGAAAGGGTTATTTTACCTCCACGATGGTGATGTCCTGCGCATCCAGGTCCTTGCACTGGCTCATCAGCGCATCCCGGATTCTGGCAACCTCTTCGGCCGTCAGCGCATCATTTTCTGTCATGACCGTTACATTGGCCCGTTCCCCCTCCAGATTGACCACACAGTCCGCGAACCCCTTGGACTTGATCAGCGTTTCCAGCTTGGTCTCCAGGGTGATATTGTTGACCTGCGTACTGAGTTTGTCGGTCAGGGCCTTTTTCTCCGCTTCGCTGACCGAGGTATCTTTGAGTGCTTCGTTCAGTGCCTCCAGCGCTTCGTCCCGCGCTTTGCTGCGGGACAGCCGTGCCTCCTCAAAGAATTCCGTGCCGGCGTCCTGGGTGACGCTGACCATCTGTGCCTCCCCGTAATTCTTGTTCACGGTCTGTTCCGACACCTCCCCGGCATCAGCCGATGTCTCCAGCGGGTCGGTGATGGCTGCGGCAGCTGTCTCTACCGCCGTTTCTTCGGCCGGCGACGCCGTCAGGTCTTCCGGCGCCTGCCGCGCAAACGACCAGTTCAAATAGACTGCCGCCCCCAGTGCCAGTGCCATCACGGCCGCGGTTGCCCGGCGGTGTTTGCTTTGCTTGGTTGCCGTCTGTTTCATCCCATGTACCCCCTTATTCTGCGGCCGCCATTTTGGCGACTGTGACATGATTGGCCCCTACGCCCGTCAAGGCTTCCACCAGTTCACTGATCTGATTCTGTACAGCGGCGTCTCCCCCTCCTTCACAGACAACTGCCACCCCCAACACCTGCGGGGTTTGTACCGTTTCGACCAGGCCGTCATCATCCAGCAATACATGGCTGACTGTATCCTGACCATCCGCGGATGTCTGTCGGTCTGTGGCATAGATATTTTCCTCCCCGGAGGCAAGCGTCACCATGACCCTTGCTGCACCGGCACCGTCCACCTGCGCAATGAGCTGTTCCAGGTGTTCCTGCAGTTGTACCGCGTAGTTCTCCGGGCCTGGAGTACTAACTTCCTCTTCCACGCGGGTTGACGCATCTTCCTGTGGCAGCCATTCCGGCAAGGCCAGCAGGACCAACCCCGCCAGACCAAGACAGACCACCAGATTGACCCGTTTCTTTTCGTCATTTACCAGTGCTTTGATTCGCCCTCTCCACCTCTCCAGCCACGCCGTCCCCGTTTTCACGACGCATCACCTCCCGCCGTGATGGTATAGGAAAGAGTTCCGCAGCTGGATTGCAACACAGCTTCTGCTCTTTCCCGGTCTTCTGCGTGAAGCAGTGTGACCTCGCAGGTATTTCCCCGGATCTGGACCGCAGCATCCACGCCCGCCTGCCCCAGAACCGTCCGGATCGCCTGGGCGGAAGCTTCCTGCCCCAGCTGTTCCCCATACTCTTCATAAGAATCTGACATCTCGATCTCTGCGGCAGTCAGCGCATACAATTCCGCAGCCAGCGATTGCCAATCCGCCCCCCGGACCAGCTGCAGCGCTGCCGTTATAATATACAGTGCCAAGACTGCATTTATGACAGGTGCCAGACTGTTCTCCGGCCAGAAAATCCGGATCATCCCTGCCACAGTGGAGATCACACAACATCCCAGCGCCACATGGCGAATCGATTCCATCAATTACCCCCCATTTCCTGCCAGCAAAAGCAACGCGGTGGACAAGAATACCATGAAGAAATACAATGCCAGCACCGATACACAAAGCCGGCTTCCCTCTCCGTACAGCCGGCACAACCTGCCGCACTGCTTTTGACCGATCAGGGAGGCGGCCACCCCCGCCACCGCAAAAGCAGCGGTGTACAAAAGACACTGTACCACCACCGGCACAAAGGCCACTGCCAGTGCGGCCAGTGCTGCCAGCGCCAGCGACCCCTTCAACAGTTGCACGGCAGCCGAGGCCCCCGACAGCGCCGCTGCCGCCGCATCCCCCACCACCGGGATAAACCCCTGCAGCATGCTTTTCCCCGTCCTCAGGGCCGCGTTATCCACACTTCCGGCCAGGATATTCTGCAGTCCCAGAACGGCGCCAAACACAATGCCGCACAGCCGCAAAGCCCAATGCAACAACCTGGCGAACAGTGCCGCAGCCTCCTCAATTCCCGTGTTTCCCCAGATACAGGCACAGGCCGTAAAGCAGAAATAAATCTGCATCACAGGAAGCAGTACAGTGCGGATGAGCCCCGCCAGGAAGCTCGACATAGCAAAAAACATGCCGCTGTACACCAGCGCTCCTGCCCCCTGCCCGCCCATGGCAGCCACACCGCTGTATACAGGTACAAAAGCCACCAGATAGTTCTGGCAATCCTGCGCGGTTGTCACCACGGCGTCCGCCAGATCCATCATGGCATTCAGGCTCATGGCACCGAATCCCAGCAAAGATACCGCCTCCAGGCAGCGCCGCCAGGTACTGCCCGTCACCAGAAGGCTCAATGCCCCTGCCAGAAGCAAGTACGCCCCCGCCCGCCATGCAAATTGCAACGGGTCAAAGAAGTCCGTCCCCACAAGGCCCGCAAGCCAATGGAGCACATCCTGCAGTTGCCAGCCGGACGCCTCCCGGATGGCGGCGTCTCCACCTGAGAGTATCGCTTCCACATTCGCGGAGACCCCTTCCGCGTCCGCATGCAGCGGGAAAAGGATCAGCATCCCGATTATTGCAAGTAGCCCGCATAGGCGCTGAGCAGTTCCTGCAGCAGCGGCAACGCCTGCAGTAAAGCCAGCAACCTGCCGCACAGTTCCGCTGCCGTCGCTGCCGCCGACATGCCTGCCTCTCGACACAGGTCCCCCGCGAGCTGTGCTACCAGCGCGATGCCCATCACCCGTAAAAGCGCATCGATTCCCCCACCCGGCAAAATACCATCCAGTGTCTGCAGCCATTCCATGACCGGCCGCATCTGCTGTGTCATTGTGGCCAAAATTCCTGCTGCGGCGCAGACCGAAACCAGAAAAGCAAAAGCCGGCTGTTCTTTTTTGAGCGCCAGGCTGAGTACCGCCGCCACAAACGCCACGGCGGCCAATTTGTATAACAGCATGTTGCCTCATCACAACTCAAATAACGCCTTGATCAGCACAAACAAATCGCTGATCTGTCTCACAAGCATACTCAGAACCACAATCAAGCCGGCCAGTGTGGTCATCATGGCCTGATCCTCCCGCCCCGAACGAATCAGAAGCTGATTCAGGACCGCCACAATAATACCGGTTGCCGCTATTTTAAACACCAGATCAATGTTCATTGTGTCAATCCCTCACCACATAAGAATGGCAGCCAGCGCGCCCAGGCAAATTCCCAGCCGCGGCCAGAGTTTTTCTGCCATCTGAGCCTCTTTTTCTTTTTGCATCGCTGCCTCTTCACATACTGTTGCCAAGTGCTGCAAAGTCCTGCAGGCCGTTTCCCGTGGCGCCATCGAAAGTTGCTGCAAGTCAGACCGGATCTCCTCCCGCAGAGAGGGCACAATCGTATCAGGCAGCGGCAATGTTTCCAACCGCGTACAGGATTGTACGCCCAGGCGTGTAAACTGCGGATAGGATTTCGCGCGTTGCAACAGTTCCTCCCCCGTGAGTGCCTGATATGCGAGAAGCTGCTGCATATAGGAAAACAGGCGCGATACCGCGTAGACCTCCTGCCAGGCAGACTTTTTGTGCGCGCAGGCCGCCATACCTCCCGCACCGCCCGCCGCCACCAGAAGGCCTGTTCCCAGACAGCGCAGCAAAAAATTCAGGAAAGCTGTATCCATTGTGCCACCGTACCCGGCTTTTGCCGCCCGTCCAAAAACACAGCTGCCGAAAAGGCGCCCGTTGCGCAAAGTTTTGCCAGCTGTGGCTTTTGTTGCAGGGCCCGCGGAGAATCACAGTGCACCGACGCCAGAAAGCATACGCCCGATGCCACCCCCTGCTCCACCGCCTCCGTGTCGGCATTGGTTCCCAATTCATCGCAGACAATGTACCGCGGATTCATGCAGCGCAGCGCCATACGGATTCCCTCCGCCTTGGAACAGCGGGTATAGACATCGCAGCATACTGGCTGTCCCTTGGTCACTGTTCCGTTGTCGGATGCCATCAGCTCGCCACGCTCGTCCACCACACAAACAATTTCTTTGGTATTCCCGAGGAACCGCACCAGACTGCGCAAGAAAGTGGTCTTTCCGCTTCCCGGTGCCCCCGCCACCAGCAAGCCGCCCGCACCGTCTGCCAAGAATTTTCGGACCGGATCCGGCAGTTCACAGAGGACCCACCGTGCCACCCGCACATTCAATGATGTGATGCGTGTGAAGCCTCCCAGACTTCGATTTCCCGCCACGCCAATCCGATTTCCGCCGCGGATGGTCAGGAATCCCTGACCCAGTTCCTCCTCGTACGCATAGGCCGAGTACCGGCACAGCTGCAAAAAGCAGTCCTGCAGGAGGTCTTGGCTGACAGATGCACAATGCTTTGCCGCCGGAAGATACCGGGTACAGGGAACCAGCTTTCCGCGAATGGTAAAGTAGACCGGTTGTCCTGCCCTAAGGCGGATTTCCTGCACAGCCGGCGCTATTATGGCGTCCAGCCTGTGCAGCTCGTCCGAAAGTGTCGGTAGCAAGGCATTGACCACGGAATAGTACTCGTCCATTGTTTTGTTCACCTCACACTGCCACTGTATGTGCAGCAGCACCAGGTTAGAACCAAAGAAAAAAGCACCCTCCCAGGAGGGTGCTTGGCAATCAGGTATTCTGGATCAGTGCGTAGAGTCCTGCTTCATCAATCACAGGAATCCCGAGGGATTGTGCCTTGGTCAGTTTGGATCCGGCCGCCGTTCCGGCGACCACGTAGCTTGTCTTTTTGGAAACGGAGCCTGCCGCCTTGCCGCCATTCTGCACGATCAGCGCTTCCGCTTCCTGGCGGGACAGTGTGGGCAGCGTGCCGGTGACCACCAGCGTTTTACCTGCCAGAGCGGTGCCCTTGGGGGTGCCCGACCACTTCATATTGACTCCGGCCTCCTCCAGCCGAGACAGCAGATCACTGGTTCCTTCCTTATCGAAAAATTCCCGCACACTCTGCGCCATGACGGCGCCAAATCCGTCAATTTCGCACATTTGTTCCACGCTGGCCGCGCGAAGCGCCTCCATACTGCCAAAGTGCTCCGCCAGCAAAGCCGCCGCCTTATCCCCGATATTCCGGATTCCCAGGCCGAACAACAGTTTATCCAGGTTATTGGACTTGGAATGTTCGATGGCCGCTAACAGATTCTGGGCGCTCTTTTTCTTGAATTTGTCCAGTGTCAGCAGTTGTTCCTCCTGCAGCGAGTACAGATCCGCCACCGTGTGCACCAGATTTTTCTCGGTTAGCTGAATTGCCACCGCTTCGCCCAGACCGTCGATGGCCATGGCATCGCGCGATGCAAAGTGAATCAGGTTGCGCAGGCTCTGCGCCGGGCATTCCGGGTTCACACAGCGCAGCGCGGTTTCATCCTGCAGATGCACCACCGGCGCCCCGCAGCTCGGACACACCGTCGGCATCGCAAAGGGCTTGCTGTCCGGCCCATGAGCCGATACCGCAATCACTTCGGGGATAATGTCTCCCGCCTTGCGGACCTGGATGGTATCCCCGATCCCGACGCCCAGACTGCTGATGATATCCCCGTTATGAAGGCTGGCCCGCGACACACTGGTACCCGCCAGGAAAATCGGATCAAACACCGCAGTTGGCGTCAGCACGCCGGTGCGGCCCACTGTGACTTCGATATCCCTCACAACGCTCTCCTTCACCTCGGGCGGATACTTGAAAGCAATTGCCCAGCGGGGGAATTTGTTGGTACTGCCCAGAACGCGGCGGGCGGCCAGGTCGTTGACCTTGATCACCGCGCCGTCGATATCAAATTCCAGTGTTCCGCGCAGCTGCCCGATGGTCTGGATTTCCCGGATGGCATCTTCAATGTTGGAAAACACGCTATACCGCGGAGAGACCGGGAACCCCAAGGATTTGATATAATCCAGCGTCTCATGGTGCGTGGTAAAACTGCGTCCCTCACATTGCTGCAAGTTGAAAACAAAGATGGACAACCCGCGTCCCGCCGTGATTTTTGCGTCTTTCTGCCGCAGCGAACCTGCTGCCGCATTGCGGGGATTCTTGAAAGGGGTTTTATCTTCCAGTTCCTGCTGCTCCTTCAGTTTCAAAAAGGCAGCGTGCGGCATATACACTTCGCCGCGTACTTCCAGAAAAGCAGGCGCATTCTCCAGCTGCTGCGGGATATCCCGAATGGAGGCAAGATTTTCCGTCACATCTTCCCCCACCGTACCGTCGCCGCGTGTGGAACCCCGCACCAGACGGCCATCGCGGTATTCCAGACTGACGGACAGACCGTCGATTTTCGCTTCCACCACATATTCCGGTCGGATACCTGCCTCCCGCACGCGTGCATCAAATTCCCGCAACTCATCCTCTGAGAATGCGTCCTGCAGGCTTTCCATTTTGACGGCATGGGTCACTTTGCTGAATTTGCTGCTGGCCGTACCGCCCACATGCTGCGTGGGGGAATCCGGCGTAATCAGGTCCGGGAACTCTGCCTCGATTGCCTTGAGTTCCCGGGTCAGCGCATCATATTCAAAATCCTCCAGTTCGGGGGCATCCTGATCATAATACAACCGATTGTTTTTCTCAATCACAGCACGCAACTCTTCCGCGCGCCTGCGCGCCTGTTCCCGCTCCATACACATTTTCACTCCCTATTTCAGATGTGGGTATTATACCACATTCCATGTATTTACTTCAATCCAGCGCCTGCGCATAAACCGAAGGGGTTCCCCCCTGCAGCAGCATGCTGACCATCGGGACCGAATCAGTAACCGTGAGTGTTTCGGTGCGGCCATCCAGAATCATATTGACGGTAACCTGCAAATGGATTTCGGCAGTGTAGCGCGTGGTATTGATGGACAGCGATTCGGTCTTTTCCTGCCACTCAGCTTCCATATATCCTTCCGGCCGGAGAGACACTTTCCACGCCGGGCCATGACCGCTGAGCAAAGAATTCCCGGTAAGGCTTCCGAAAGGAATTTTGTATTCCTGTTCGGGCAATTCCTGCATTCGTTCCTGAACTGCTTGCACCAGCCTGCTGCGAAAACGATTGACCGCCGCGGTATCAATCTGCACACCCGCTTCCGTTTTTGTATAAAAGCGCGTGGATTCCGCTCCTGCATCCTCCAAGGTCTGGCTGACTGCCTCGTGAATGGCTTGCAGCGTAATGGCACGCGCCTCATATTCAGCCAATTCCATGAGAGTCGGGCGAATTTCCGAATTCACATATGCATTGAAAAGAAGTGCCGCAACCATCAGTGCGATTCCCCACAGTCCAAGCCTCAGTCGGAAAGTGAACCGTCTTTTTTCCTTTGGCAAGGTCCGACGCATGGCCTCCGCACCTCCTTTTGCAACCGTGCCCGCCATTCTATGCCTGAAGCCAATAAATTGTCCTTCCCCACAATTCACAGAAAAGTAAAAAAAGTTGTTGACATTTCGGTTTTCGTTTGCTATAATAGCAAACGTCGTCAGGGATTGGTTCTGACAACCTATGGGGGTGTAGCTCACCTGGGAGAGCGCCTGCATGGCATGCAGGAGGTAAGGGGTTCGATCCCCCTCATCTCCACCAAGAAAGCGGACTGAAATTCAGTCCGCTTTTTCTTTTTGTCTTACACAAAAAACAAGCGGGATGCCATGGCATCCCGCTTGTTTTTATGCAAAAGACTAACGGCTTACTCTGCGTCTTCACAGAACGCTTTGAAGGTCAGATAAGCCATGTACACATCCGCTTTGGAAACCACCTCGAAGGGCGAATGCATGGAAAGTACCGGAACGCCGATATCAATGGTATCGATATCCTGGTTGGCCACGAATTTGGCTACCGTTCCGCCGCCGCCCAGGTCCAGCTTGCCCATCTCACCGATCTGCCAGACCACATTGTGGCGGTCCATCAAACCTGTCAGGTAGCTGACCAGCTCCGCCGATGCATCGCTGGTGCCGGACTTGCCGCGGGCGCCGGTGTACTTATAGATGGCTACGCCATGGCCTGCATAGGTGCCGTTGTCCGGCTCAAAGGCATCGGCAAAGGTGGGATCAAAGGCCGCCGTAACGTCCGCCGACAGGCACTTGCCGGCCTTGCAGGCCGTAATGTAATCGGCGCCCTGGCCTTCGCAGAGCTGCTGCAGGAAATGGAAGGTATACATGCTGTGCAGGCCCGTCACACCGTCGGAACCGGTTTCTTCCTTATCCGTCAGCACGCACACCGTGGTGTAAGCGGGAGATTTTACCCCGATTTCCGCCATCAGGGCCGGATAAGCATCCACGCGGTCATCATGGCCATAGGCGCCGATCAGGGCACGGTCCAGACCGATATCCCGCGCTTTGAAGGCCGGAACCACTTCAATCTCCGCCCGGGTGAAGTCCCGCTCCGTGATGCCGTAAGCTTTATACAGCATTCCCAGCACATTGAGTTTGACGCGCTGCTCGGCCTCTTTGTCGGCGATGGGCTGGGAGGCAATCAGGACGTTGAGGTCCTCACCTGTAATGCCCTCGTTCAGCGGCTTGACATTCTGCTTGGCACTCAGGTGCGGCAGCAGATCGGTGATGCAGAAGACAGGATCCTCTTCCTTTTCACCGATGCCGATTTCCACCTTGCTGCCGTCGGCGCGATACAGCACCCCATGCAGTGCCAACGGCATCGTGGGCCACTGGTATTTGCGGATGCCGCCATAGTAGTGGGTACGCAGATAGCCAAGGCCGTTCTTTTCAAACACCGGCACCGGGCGCAGATCCAGACGGGGCGAGTCAATGTGTGCAATATTGAGATGGAATCCTTCATTCATCGGCTTGGTGCCGATGGTTGCCGCCAGCACGCATTTGTGGCGGTTGATGGTGTACACTTTGGCACCCGCTTCCAGTTTTTGGCCGGGCACGAAAGGCTTATAGCCCGCTTCCAGCAGCAGCTTTTCGCTGTAAGCCGCCACCTCGCGCTCTGTTTTTCCGTGGTTCAGGAATGCCTTGTATCCTTCACAGAATTCCTGCGCAGCCTGCAGGGCCTCCGGGGCCATATCGGCAACGGTTTCATTCTTGTAAAGCAACTTCTTCAGTTCTTCGGTAGTCTGCATGGTTACAACTTCCTTTCATGCATCACGATGCATTATAGATTTCCTGGTAGTGCTGATAGCTGCTGGTGATCTTTTTGACGTACAGCCTCATCTGGGGATAGGGATAGTGGTCCAGTGTTTTGCCATCTGCGGAATACTGTTCCTGGGCAAGCAAATCGTCCACTGTCCCCCAACCACTGTGATATGCCGCAGCGGCTGTGGCCAGATCGTCCTGATACCGCAGCAGACAATAACTCACGAAGTAACTGCCGAACCGGATGTTGGTTTCGGGGTCATACAGATCTTCGAAAGTCAGATCCTCCGTGGGGGCAATTTTCGACTTGATCCAGTCAAAGGTCACCTCGGTGATTTGCATCAGCCCTCGGGCTCCTGCATCGGAGTCCGCCATGGGGTCGAAATTGCTCTCGGTCCGGATGAAGGCATACAGCATCAGCGGGTCGATCTCATATTTGTCTGCGTAATAGGTCACGTACTCTGCATATTCGATGGGGTATTCCAACCGGTTGATCTTATCCTGAAAGACAGCAAACAAGGCTGCTCCGATCGCCGCCAGAATTAGCAGGACCGCCAGACCTCTTTGTATCAACTTGTAAAGAGTTTTTCTCTTAGCCATGTTCCTCCTTTCTCAGGGATGCCAGATACGCCTTGATCTGCTCGATCAGCTGCGGCACCGTTCCATCATTCACGATTTCCACCGTTGCCGCCCTCCGTAACTCCTCCAGCGGTGTCTGGGCGTCCAGACGCCGCCGCGCCATTTTTTCTGAAATGCCATCCCGGGAACAGATTCTCTGCACACTGGTCTCATAGGGCGCCGTAATTAAAATCAGGGCATCGCAGCGCGCCTCAAAAGGTGTGCCTACAATCACGGCACCGTCCACAAAAGCCATCCCAGCTCCAGCGGTTTCTGCTTGCCGGAGCCTCTCCTCAATGCGGCGCAAAATCTCCGGCTGGGTGATAGCGGTCAGCGTCCGGGTACCTTCCGGCGTAGCGAATGCACGGTCTGCCAGCAAATGCCGTTTCAGCGTACCGTCCGAATCCAGAATATCCTGCCCGAAAGGCGCCTGCAGCTGCGCCAGACACGCCGAGCCCGGCAGCAGAACTTCCCTTGCGATACGATCCGCATCGATACAAGGATACCCCTGCTCCGCCAAGAAATTTGTCGCACTGGATTTGCCGCAGCCGGAACGGCCGGTGATTCCGATGATTTTCACAGCGTCACCACCCGGAAAGCCGCCGCACGAATCAGGCGGTTGTAAACGGCCATGGAGATTCCATCCTGTTCGGGGCAGCGGGCATAGACGGTCTGTGCTCCGTGGCGGTCCAGATCCCGCAGCGCGGTGAACAGATGATGTGCCTGGGTAGCCCCATCATGATTCCGGCCGTATTCAATGGACGGCACCGGCAGCTGCGCGCCTTCCCCGTCAAAACACAGCGCCCACACACCCGGTCCAGCATGTTCTTTCACATATTGCCGATAGGCGGCAAAGTCTCCGCGCAGGATGGTCACCTGCGCCTTGGGCGCATAATGCTTGTATTTCATGCCCGGTGAACGTGCCACTTCACCGTCCTTGAGTTTTTCCAGAATGGCCGGGCTTACCAGCACTTCTTCGCCCAGCACCGCTTCCATCTGTTCCTTTGTGATATACCCGGGACGCAGCAGAACAGGATGCTCCCCTGTCACCGAGACCACAGTGGATTCCACACCCACCATGCTTTCGCCCCCGTCCAGAATCAACGGCAGGCGTCCGTCCATATCCGCCAGAGTATCCTGGGCGTTGGTCGGGCTCGGTTTGCCGGAAAGGTTGGCCGACGGTGCTGCAAAGGCCACCCCGCTGGCCTTGATGACTGCCTGGACCACCGGATGGGAGGGCATACGCACGCCCACCGTATCCAGACCGGCACAGGTCACCTCGCTGACTTCCTCGCCCCGGGGCATGACCATGGTCAGCGGGCCGGGCCAGAAGGCCGCCGCCAGCTTGAGGGCCCGTTCCGGCACTTCGGAGACAATCCCGTGCAGCATGTCCATGCCGCAGATGTGCACAATCAGAGGGTTATCCTGGGGGCGCCCCTTTGCCTCAAAGATCTTCCGCACAGCCTCCCCATTGCGGGCGTCGGCCGCGATTCCGTACACCGTTTCCGTGGGCAACGCTACCAGTTCACCCTGCTGCAGCAGCTTGGCTGCCAGTGCAATACTTTCTTCCGATACAGGCAAAACCTGTGTTTTCATCTTTTATTCCTCACTATGCTGTTTCAGCTTTTCTTCCCGGTCCGCCAGAATCAGCGGCTCCAGCACGCGGTCCAGGTCACCATCCAGAACCCCCTGCAGATTCCGCAGCGTGAGGCCAATGCGATGATCGGTCACACGGTCCTGGGGAAAATTGTAGGTACGTATCTTTTCGCTGCGGTCCCCTGTTCCCACCTGGCTCTGCCGCTTCTCGTTGTAGGCTTCGTCATAGGCCTGCTGCTTTTGCTGCAGCAGACGGCTGCGCAGAACTGTCAGTGCCCGCTCCTTGTTTTCCCGCTGGCTGCGCTGATCCTGACACTCCACCACCATGCCCGTCGGCAGGTGCGTGACCCGGATGGCGGAAGATGTTTTATTGATATGCTGCCCGCCGGCGCCGGAGGAGCGGAAGGTATCAATCCGCAGATCCTTCGGGTCCAGTTCCAGTTCCACCTCTTCGGCCTGCGGCATGACTGCCACCGTGACCGTCGAGGTGTGAATACGCCCCTGGGTCTCGGTCTCCGGCACCCGCTGCACACGGTGTACGCCGCTCTCAAATTTCAGACGGCTGTACACATCGGCACCTTCCACCGAAAAGATAATCTCCTTGACCCCACCCAGTTCTGTTTCATTGGCACTGACCGTTTCACAGGACCAGCCCCGCTTGGATGCATACATCGTATACATCCGCCACAGGCTATGGGCAAACAATGCCGCTTCCTCACCGCCCGCGCCGGCCCGGATCTCCAGAATGACACTTTTTTCGTCATCCGCATCCTTGGGAAGCAGCAAAAGGCGCAGCCTCTCCTCGCTCTGCGTCAGATTCCGGGCAATTTCGCAAAGTTCCTGTTGTACCATAGCCTTGAACGCCGGGTCCGTCTCCTGCTGCAGCATTTCGGAAGTTTCCTTCTGCTCCTGCCGCAGGGCTGTATACCGGCGATATTCTTCCACCAAGGGGGTAAGCTCTTTGTAGTCCTTCATCATACGCGCGTATACATCCGGCTGCGCAGCGGCATCCGGCGCGGACATACGATGCGCCAGTTCTTCATACCGGCGTTCCACATCATGCAGTCGCAAAAATTCGGTCATAAAGCAGTTCCTTTCCACACAAAACTTTCACAGCTGTGTGGACAGCTACTGCTCCTTCTCCCGCAGAATCTTTTTGATATTGCGCTCGATCTTGGCGCGGGGCAACATAATTTCATGCCCGCACCCCTGGCACCGGATCTTGAAATCCATGCCGACCCGCAGTACATCAAACCGATTTGCACCGCAGGGATGTGGTTTTTTGGTCTGAATCACATCTCCGACCCGTACGTCCATACGGCGCACCGCCTTTCCCGTAAATTTGCTCTCTTATTATAGTACAGCCGGTATTGTTTTGCAAATCATCCGCATAAAAGTTTAGTAACCGCTTCTGGGGATACAAAAGCGGAAATCACAAGAAACGAGGAACCGAAAATGTTGGAATATCGTGCCGAAGGCCTTTGCCGAAACGCCAATCACCTGAGCAAAGAGGAACTGAATCATTGCATCGCAACGGGCGAGATCCTGCAAAGTACCGCCCTGGCCTACGACAATGAGCACCGTCTGCGGTTTGAGCTCTGCGGCCAGCGGGGGTATATGCCCCATGACGAATGCCTGGACGTGGGACCGGGAGAAGCCATCAAAGACATTGCCGTACTCACGCGTGTCGGGCGTCCCACCTGCTTTGTCATCACAGGGACATCCGTAGAAGACAACGGCCAGGAGATCTATCTTCTCTCCCGGGCCGCCGCCCAGCGCCGCTGCCGGCGCGAATACCTCGACGCTCTGGAGCCCGGCAGCGTAATTCCCTGCACCGTCACCCATATTGAAAACTTCGGGGCCTTCTGTGATATCGGATGCGGTATCTCCGCCCTGCTTCCCATCGACTGCCTGTCTGTTTCCCGCATTTCCTCCCCCAACGACCGTGTCCAGGTGGGGCAGCAGCTGTTATGCGCCATCAAAAACCGGGATGTTCAGGGGCGGATTGTGCTTACATTGCGGGAATTGCTCGGCACCTGGAGCGAAAACGCCGCCTGCTTTGCCCCCGGCGAAACCGTTGTGGGCATCGTACGCAGCGTGGAAGACTACGGCGTCTTCATCGAGATCGCCCCCAACCTGGCAGGTCTGGCAGAAGCTGATTCCTCGCTTCACCCCGGGCAGGCGGTCAGCGTATACATCAAGAATATCCTGCCGGACAAAATGAAAATCAAGCTGGTGGTCGTCAACAAGAACCTTTCCCAACCGCTTCGTTTCGAGCCACACTATTTTGTGACCCGTGGCCGACTGAAGAAGTGGACCTATTCCACGCCCCAGAGCCACAAACAGATCGAGACCATTTTCTGAACCTGCACTTTTTTCCGGCCGTCTCTTGCCACTGTGCAGATCGATGTGTATAATAAAAAGAAAGACAAATTGGCGAGGACGTGATAGCATGGCAGAAGCATTTACCGCAGGTGTAAAGCCCGGCGGCCTTACAGACGACACGCAGATCCGTATTCTGCTGTGTTACCTGGTCAAGACGGCTGGTCCGCTGACGCGCGATACCCTGCAAGGTGCTTTGCTGCAGGAACAGCTGGTAAATTATTTTGAATTTGCTGACGCACTGGTCGACGTGGAAAAGCAGCAACTGGTGGCGCAAGACGAATCCGGCCTGTATTCCATCACCGAAAAAGGTTCCACCGTCGCCGATACCCTGGCTTTGGATCTGCCCCGTACCGTGCGGGAAAGTGCCATCCGGGCCGTCATGCAGATCCAGAGCTGGCGCCACAAAGCCGCCATGAACCGGGCCCGCGTGGAAGAAGAGGACGGCGAGTATACTGTCTGGTGCGCCATCGGGGACCTTGGCAGCGATGTGTTCCGCCTGCAGCTGGCCATGCCGGATAAGCTGACAGCTGAAACCATCAAGAACAACTTCACCGCACACGGCAGCGAGATCTACTCCAAGGTGATGGATATGCTCACGCAGCCCAGCACCGAGGATGATCGTCCGCCCGTAGGTTTGTTGTAATAGCAAAAATTCCCTGCTTGCCAAGCAAGCAGGGAATTTTTATTGCATCATCAGCAGCCCAGATACGCCTTGCGCACTTCGATGTTGTTGGCCAACTCGGTGGCTTCCCCTTCCATCTTGATCGTACCGGTTTCCAGTACGTAAGCACGGTTGGCGATTTCCAGTGCCATCTTCGCGTTCTGTTCCACCAGAAGCACCGTCACACCGTTGCGGTTGACTTCCCGGATAATCTTGAAGATCTCCTTGACCAGCAGCGGAGACAGGCCCATGGAAGGCTCATCCAGCAGCAGCATCTTGGGCTTGCACATCAATGCGCGTCCCATAGCCAGCATCTGCTGTTCACCGCCGGACAGGGTGCCGGCGGGCTGGTTGCGGCGTTCTTTCAGGCGCGGCAGCAGTTCGAAGACCATGTCAAAGTCATTCTGAATGGCCTCTTTGCCGTCGCGGCGCACATAGGCACCCATCTGCAGATTCTGCTGTACCGTCAGGCCGCTGAACACTCGGCGTCCTTCGGGAACCTGTGCCAGGCCCAGACGGATAATTTTATGCGCTTCCATCTTGCTGATGGTCTGACCGCAATAATCGATCTCACCGCTCTGCAGTTTGAGCAGACCGGAGATCGCATGCATCGTCGTGGTCTTGCCGGCGCCGTTGGCGCCGATCAGCGTAACAATTTCACCCTCGTTCACATGGAAGGAAACATCCCGGATGGCATGGATGGAACCGTAGAAGACATTGATATTCTTGACGGAAAGCATCTCCCCCATCGTCAATCACCTCCCAGATATGCCGCAATAACCTTCGGGTTGTTGCGGATGGCCTTGCCATCACCGCGGGCAATCACACGGCCGTAATCCAGCACAGTGATTTCCTCGCAGATGCCCATAACAAAGTTCATGTCGTGCTCGATCAGCAGAATGGCGATACCGAACTGATCCCGGACACTGCGGACGGTCTGCATCAGTTCTTCCGTTTCGTTAGGGTTCATACCGGCCGCCGGCTCATCCAGCAGCAGCAGTTTCGGATTGGTCGCCAGTGCACGGGCAATCTCCAGCTTGCGCTGCTTGCCGTAAGGAAGCTGGCTTGCCTTCAAGTTGGCTTCCCCGTCCAGATCGAAGATCTTCAGCAGCTTGTGGGCTTCCCGGTTCATTTCATGCTCCTTCTCCTTGAAGGCGGGCAGCCGGAGAATCCCCGTCCACATATTGTATTTGATCTGGTTGTGCAGACCGACCTTGACATTATCCAGCACGGTCATCTCATTGAAAAGACGGATATTCTGGAAGGTACGTGCCACGCCGGACCGGCTGATCACCTCGGGATTCTGCCCGGTGATGTCCTTGCCGTCCAGAACAATGTTGCCCTCGGTGGGTTTGTACACACCGGTCAGCATATTGAATACCGTCGTCTTGCCGGCACCGTTGGGTCCGATCAGGCCGTACAGGTGCCCCTTTTCGATGGAAAGGTCCAGCTGTGCCACAGCCTGCAGACCGCCAAACGCAATTCCCAGATTGCTGACTTCCAGCAAAGCCATGTTACGCCACTCCTTTCTTCTTTGTCTTGCCTGCATCGTTTTCCTTGCGGAAACGCGCCGTCAGCTTGTTGCGAAGCTGAATCATCTGCGGGCTCTGGTTGAAGATCATAACCACAATCAGCACAATGGCATAGATCAGCATGCGGTAATCGTTCATGCTGCGCAGCAATTCCGGCAGAACCGTCAGGATGGCTGCGGCAATCACCGAACCGCGCAGATTGCCGATGCCGCCCAGCACCACGAAGACCAGAATCAGAATCGAGGTGTTGTAATCAAATTTCTTGGCAACCAGCGAAGAATAATTCAGAGAATACAGAACACCGGCAATGCCAGCAAAGACAGCGGAGGTCACAAAGGCCATCAGCTTATACTTGGTGATGGGAATGCCCACCGAACGGGCTGCAATCTCGTTATCACGGATGGAAGTGATGGCACGGCCCGCACGGGAATTCACCAGATTCAGAATCACCAGCAACGTCACGATGACCAAAACAATACCGATGGTAAAGTTGGACGCCTTGGTAATACCGGTGATGCCCTGAGCACCGTTGATCAGCACTTTGCCGTCCTCCATGTTCAGGGAGCTGCTGTCCTTCAGGGAGAAGTGCAGGCCGTTGGCATCCACGCCCAGATAGCAGGCGTTCATGACGTTTTTGATGATCTCGCCGAAAGCCAGCGTAACAATGGCCAGATAGTCACCCGACAGGCGCAGAACGGGCACACCTACCAGGAAGCCAAAGATACCGGCCACCAGACCGCCCACCACAAAGGAGAGCACCAGGGCCAGAGGTTTGGGAGTCGTAGAGCTGATCGAAACCCACAGGAGCGTGCCGGAGAAAGCACCAACGCTCATAAAGCCCGCGTGGCCCAGGCTCAATTCGCCCAGAATACCGACAGTCAGGTTCAGCGAAACCGCCATGATTACGTAAGCGCAGATCGGCACCAGCTGACCGGAAAAAGAGTTGGTCAGAAGATCCGCGGCGGAAAGCAGCTGCACAATAATGTAAAATGCGATCACGATGCCGAAGGTGATCAGGTTGCTCTTCGTGGAGCGTTTCATTGTTTTCAAATTCATCGCTGCCACCTCACACTTTCACATTGACTTTCTTGCCCAGCAGACCGGTCGGTTTGACGATCAGCACCACAATCAGGACCAGGAAGACGATGGCATCCGAGAGCTGGGTAGAAATATATGCTTTGCTCAGGTTCTCGATAATACCCAGAAGGATACCGCCCAGGAACGCACCGGGAATCGAGCCGATGCCGCCGAAAACAGCCGCCACGAATGCTTTGATACCAGGCATGGCACCGGTGGTGGGCTGCAGTGTGGGATAGGAAGAGCACAGCAACGCACCTGCAACTGCTGCCAGTGCGGAACCGATGGCAAAAGTCAAGGAGATGGTGGCATTGACGTTGACGCCCATAAGCTGGGCAGCGCCACGGTCCTCCGAGACCGCCAGCATGGCGTGACCGGCCGAGGTATTGTTCACGAACCAGATCAGAACGACCATGATCACAACACAGACCACAATGGTGACAATGGTCTCCGCCGAAATCGTCAGCTGACCACCAAACAGGCTGAGCGGCTGCAGGAACGGAATGCCGGAGATTACCGAAATAAAGCTCTTGGGGTTGGAGGACCAGGTCAGCTGTGCCACCTGCTGCAGCAGGTAGCTGACGCCGATGGCGGTAATCAGAACAGCCAGGGACGGGGCTTCCCGCAGCGGCCGGTAGGCCACCCGTTCGATCACAACGCCCAGTACGGTACAGACGACCATAGAAAGTACAATGGAAAGAATCGGGTTCATCCCGGAAGTACCGAAGGTGAAGAATACGACGTAGCTGCCGATCATGATGACATCGCCGTGGGCGAAGTTCAACATTTTGGCAATGCCGTAGACCATCGTGTACCCCAGGGCGATCAGCGCATACACGCTCCCCAGACTGATGCCGTTGATCAGGTAGGACAAAAACTGCATTGCGTAAAACACCTCACTCTATCTCTTTCTGCTGTTTACAAAGCCGCACACATGCAGAAATATAGTATATAGTAGCACAATTCCACCGGCAAAACAATGGCATTTTCGCCCGATTCTTTGTGCAAATGACTGTTTTCGCAGTCTGTAACACCAAAAAGAGCTGCCGAACCCTGTGTCCGGCAGCTCCATTGGCAACGGAATTTCAGATAAAAACCGCTTCAGGCCTCATCACATTGCAGCGTAAGCGCCGTCTTTGATCACAACAGCCTTGGGGTCCTTGGAGATCGCACCCGTAGCATCCCAGGTCATACCGGTACCGGTCAGGCCTTCAAAGGTCATGCTGGTGAACTGGGTCTTGAGCGCGTCGCAGATCTCGCTGGCATCCATATCACCATTGATACCGCCAGCCAGAACTGCCTGGTAGATGGAGTAGATCACGTCGTAAGCGTCCGCAGCGAACTGGTTCGGGGTCTCACCGTAAGCAGCTTCATAAGCGGAAACGAAAGCCTGGGTCTTCTCGTCCTGGGCATCCGCAGCGAAGGGGGTCAGCAGCATCAGGCCCTCGGCCAGAGAGGTGTCAAAGCCCTCGATGGAGAGGATGCCGTCCATGCCGTCGCAGCCGAAGAACTTGGGCGTATAGCCGGTCTTGTCGGCAGCGATCAGGATCTGAGAAGCTTCCTGGTAGTAGATGGGCAGGAAGACCAGCTCAGCACCGGCCTCCTGGCACTTGGCAACCTGGGTGGAAAGGTCGGACTTGTTGTCGGCAGTGAAAGCCTCGGCCACAACGATTTCCAGACCCTTGGCCTCCGCCTCAGACTTGAACTTGTCGAAGATGCCGGAAGAGTAGGCATCGGAAGAATCGTAAATCACACCGATCTTGGTGGGCAGGCCGTTCTCTGCGATGTAGTCAGCGGAAGCAACGCCCTGGTTGGGGTCGGTGAAGCAAACCTGGAAGACATTGCCACGGGCAGTGCTCTCGTCGTTGGCGTCATTCAGGATGACCGACAGAGAAGAAGCGGAAGGAGTCAGCATGAACATGTTGTCGTTCACGGTCTCGGAAGCCACAGCCACAGAAGGAGTGGTGGTGACAGGGCCGGCCAGGATCTGCATGCCCCAGTCCTTCAGAGTGTTGTAGGCGTTGACGCTCTTCTCGGCGTCGTTCTCGTCGTCCTCGAACTGCCACTCAAAGACATCGCTGCCGTTCGCAGCATTGATTTCCTTGACAGCCAGCTCCTCGGCATTCTTGACGGCGGTACCGTACACGGCAGCGGCGCCAGTGACAGGGCCGATACCACCGATCTTGATCGGGGTACCGGTGTAGCTGCCGGTGCCAGCGCTTTCGCCGGTCGCGGCAGAAGCGGTAGAGGTGGCTTCAGAAGAAGCCGCGGAACTGCTCTCCGACGTAGTCGCCGTAGAGCCGCAGGCAGCCAGGCTCAGCACCATAGAAGCCGCCAGAACAGAACTAACGATTTTTTTCATGGTTTTCTAACCCTCCTAATTTCACAGCACATGTTGCCTTGCGGCGGGCCGCACACCCCTGTGCTGTTGTATAAAAGAATTATAGACTTTTACGCTCAAAAGCGCAATGTTCCAATTTTACAGTGTTGAAAAGTAAATTCTCCTGTTTTGTGTCCAATTTGCATAAAATTTAGTTACAAAATGTTATCAATCTGCCATCTTGACAAAAAATACTATCCGTTTATTGTAAAGAACTTGCAAAACGCGTCGGAATTTGCCATAATGGTTGTAAGCAATAATAATGATCCGTGAAAGGGGCAAATTCGCAGATGAAACTTCTCGAACAGCGTATTCTGCAGGAGGGGCAGGTCCGTCCCGGCAATGTGTTGAAAGTCGACTGTTTTCTGAACCATCAGCTGGATGTCGAACTTTTGGACCAGATCGGCGCCGAATTCCACCGCATTTTCAAGGACGACGGCATCAACAAAATCCTGACCATCGAGGCATCGGGCATTGCCATCGCCTGCATGACAGCCCGCCATTTCGATGTACCCGTTGTTTTTGCCAAAAAGGCAAAGAGCAAGAACATTGACGGGGAGGTCTACACATCCAAAGTCCACTCCTATACTTACGGTCGCGACTACGATATTACGCTGGCAAAGAAGTTCCTCTCCCCCAGCGATAAAGTCCTGATCCTGGATGATTTCCTTGCCAATGGCAAGGCCATGAAGGGTCTTCTGGATATCTGCAAGCAGTCCGGCTGCACAGTGGGCGGCATCGGCATCTGCATTGAAAAGGGATTTCAGCCGGGCGGTGCCGAGCTGCGCGCAGCGGGATACAAGTTGGCCAGTTTGGCCATCGTCAGTGAGATGAGCGACACCGGCCTCACCTTCCGCGAACAAGACGACTGATTCATAACCAAAAAGGGCAACTCCTGATGGGAGTTGCCCTTTTCTTATATTTTACTGCTGCTGCAATGCAATGTTCTTGTAGCGCGGCCGCATCATACCGTGTTCCACATGCGGTTCCCCGCCTTCCACGGTATCTGCATCGATGGTCACCTTGGTGATGGATGCATCCGACGGGATATCGTACATGATGGGGATCAGCAGATCCTCCACCACGCTGCGCAGACCACGGGCACCGCTCTTGCGTTCCACCGTCTTTTTGGCGATGGCATGGAGCGCTGCGTCGGTAAAGACCAGTTCCGCATTGTCCAGGTGCAGCAGTTCTTTGTACTGCCACACAATGCTGTTCTTGGGCTCTGTAAGCACACGCACCAATGCATCCTCATCCAGCGGATCCAGCACCGTGACCACCGGCAACCGGCCGATGAGCTCCGGAATCAGGCCAAACCGAACCAGATCGTCCGGCTCCACTTTCTTGAGAAGCTTCTGGCGGGTTTCATCCTTGTCCAGCGTTGTGCGAAGCTGGCTGCCAAAGCCCATGGAAGCGTTATCCGTGCGCTTCTGGATGAGCTTTTCCAGGCCGTCAAAGGCACCGCCACAGATGAACAGGATGTTCTTCGTGTTGATCTGGATAAACTCCTGCTGCGGGTGCTTTCGGCCGCCATTGGGCGGCACGTTGCTCACCGTACCCTCCACGATCTTCAGCAGCGCCTGCTGCACGCCTTCACCGCCCACATCGCGGGTGATGGAGGGATTCTCGCTTTTGCGGGTAATCTTATCGATCTCGTCGATGTAGATAATGCCGATCTCCGCCTTGGGAATATCAAAGTCCGCCGCCTGGATCAGCTTCAGCAAGATGTTTTCCACATCTTCGCCCACGTAGCCCGCCTCGGTCAGCGTAGTCGCATCTGCAATGGCGAAAGGCACATTCAGCATTCTCGCCAGCGTCTGGGCCAGCAGCGTCTTGCCGGTACCGGAAGGTCCCAGCATCAGCACGTTGGACTTCTGCAGCTCCACGTCGCTTTCCTTGCCGGAAAGGATACGCTTGTAGTGATTGTAGACCGAAACAGCCAGCACTTTTTTTGCTTCATCCTGCCCGATCACATACTGGTCAAGCCCTGCCTTGATCTCGGCGGGCGTCAGGATGTTGACACTCTCCAGCGGGTTGGCATCGTACCGGGCCTGCCCCGGGTTGCGCTGCGCGCCGGGACGCCGGCCGGCACCGGCGCGCGGCGGCATCGGGCGGTCATCGTCCTTGTACAGCGCGCGATAGCACATATCGATGCAGTCTTTGCAGATGTTGACTCCAGGGCCAATCAGGAGCTGCTCCACTTCATTTTGAGAGCGACCGCAGAAACTGCAGATCAGCTCACGTCCTTTTCCGTCCTTCCCGGACGTTGTGTTTGCCATGTTGTTCCCCCGAATCAGTGTTTGTAGAGGATATCATCGATCAGACCGTATTCTTTGGCCTGCTGCGCCGTCATATAATTGTCGCGCTCGGTATCCCGCTGAATGGTCTCCAGCGACTGGCCGGTATACTGGCTGTACAGCTGGTTCATACGCTCGCGGATATGGATGATATGATTGGCATGAATCTGGATATCCGTCGCCTGACCGGAAATTCCGCCACCGCTGATCAGCGGCTGATGGATCAGAATTTCCGAGTTGGGCAGCGCAAAGCGTTTGCCCTTGGTGCCGCTGGCCAGCAGGAAAGAGCCCATAGAGGCCGCCATGCCGATGCAGATGGTGGAAACATCACATTTGATGTAATTCATCGTATCGTGAATGGCCATGCCGTCCGAAATGGAGCCACCCGGGCTGTTGATATAGAAGTAAATATCCTTCTCCGGGTCCTGCCCTTCCAGATAGAGCAGCTGCGCCACCACAAGGCTGGCCGAAGTGGAATTCACATCTTCGCTCAGCACAATAATGCGGTCATTGAGCAAGCGGGAAAAAATATCGTAGCTGCGCTCACCGCGCGCAGTCTGTTCGATTACATAGGGTACAAGGCTCATAGGGGTTCCCTCCTTATTGAAAAAATCGTTTGAAGCGGATAAACGAACCGATACGGCAGCAGATGCACACCGTATCGGCCCTGTTTATCATACTTCCCGGAAGATCACAATGGCGGAATTACTCGCCCTTGGCTTCCTCATTCTGGGTTTCTTCCTCTTTCTTTTCCGCCTTCTTGGTGGTCTTGCGGGTGGTCTTCTTGGCAGGCTTCTTCTCTTCTTCGCCGGCCACCACATTGGCCTTCTCCTTCACGAAGTCGATGGCCTTGTTGACAGCAAGATCCTTCTTGACAGCGGCAACGTCCACCAGGCTCTTGACCTTGTCGGCTTCCATCTTGTAGGCATCGGCGATGCGCTTGACTTCTTCCTCAAACTCCTCGTCGGTGGCCTCGATGTTCTCCTTGGCAACGATGGCTTCCATGGCCAGACGCATCTTGACCTGCTTTTCGGCCTGCTCACGGAACTGCTCCTTGAACTGGTCCTTGTTCATGCCCATATACTGCAGATACTGCTCCAGCTTCAGGCCCTGCTGAGAAATGCGGTACTGGAAGTCCTGCACCAGCTCCTCCATGCGGCCCTCGATCATGGCATCGGGAATGTCAGCCTTCATGCCGTTGACGACCTGATCGATCAGATCGTTTTCCACCTTCTGCTCGGCCTGCTTCTCGTAGTTGGCAGCAATGCCCTTGCGGATGGAATCCTTCAGTTCGTCCAGCGTGTCATACTCGCTGACATCCTTGGCGAAATCGTCATCCAGCTCCGGCAGCTCCTTGTACTGGACCTCATGCAGCTTGATCTTGAAGGTGGCGTCCTTGCCGGCCAGCTCTTCCGCCTGGTACTGCTCGGGGAACTTGACGTTCACGTCGAACTCGTCGCCAGCCTTGTGGCCCACAACCTGCTCCTCGAAGCCGGGGATGAAGGAGCCGCTGCCCAGCACCAGGGCGTAATGCTCGGCCTTGCCGCCCTCAAAAGCCTTGCCATCCACAAAGCCCTCGAAGTCGATGGTCGCGGTGTCGCCGTTCTGGGCCTCACCGTCACGGGTCAGCAGACGGCCGTTGCGTTCCTGCATGCGCTTGATCTCAGCGTCAACTTCCGCCTCATCCACAGTCTTGACATCCTTGGTCACGGTTAAACCGACATACTCGCCCAGTTCCACTTCCGGCTTGACTGCGACCTTGACCTTCAGGACGGCGCCCTCCTCCTCGGACATGGAGACAACCTCGGGAGCGGGACCGCCCACGACATCGATGCCGGCCTCTTTGACAGCGGCCTCATAGTTCTCCGGGAACAGATCGTTGATGGCGTCGTACTGGAACAGGTCCTTGCCGTACATCTTTTCGATCATCGCACGGGGAGCATGGCCCTTGCGGAAACCGGGAACGGTGTATTTCTTGCCCTCACGCTTGAAAGCGGCAGCGACAGCGGATTTGAAGGTCTCCGCGTCGATGGAGAACTGCAGTTCGACCATGCTCTTTTCGAGCTTTTCACAGGAAATCAACTTCATTTATAAATTCCTCCAAAAATAGATGTACATAAAAATACAAGTAATTATAGCATGTTCCCGCGCAGAATACCAGCCCTATTTGCAAAAAAGTCACAATTCATCTTACTTTTCTGGCCATTTTCAGGCTGATGCGCGCCGAAAACCTGCCTGCTGTTTTTCTTTTGGGGCTTTTTCAGCCGATCCCATCCAGTTTGTAGGGGCAGAACTGCAAGCCGTCCGCCGAAATCAGGCGATACCGGATTCCTTCCACATCGCCCTGCACCGCAAAGCGAATGGATTTGCCGTGCAGATGGCCATAGTAGCATTCGGTCACGCCGAACTCCTGCAAAACCGCCACCAATTCCTCGGCCGAAGCCCCCGGATACACCGGCGGATAATGCAGGAAGGCAATTTTGCGGGGTGCCTCCCCCGCCGCCTGCAGGGACATCCGCAGGCGCCCGGCTTCCCGGGCCATCAGCTTTTCCCCCTGTGCCGCCGCGTCGTCAAAGGGCCATCCCCGCGTTCCGCAGAGAGCGGTCTGTCCGACGATGCAGGCATTGTTATGCAGGATGTGCAGGGAGTCAAAACCATTTTCCTGAAGAAATTTTTCCATCTTCCGGGTGGTCGTCCACCAGTAGTCATGGTTTCCCTTCAACAGCCACTTCTGCCCGGGCAGGCTCTGCAGAAACGCAAAGTCTGCACGTGTATCCTGCAAATTCATGGCCCAGCTGGTATCCCCTGCCAGTACCACGGTATCTTCCGGGCGGATCAGCGTGCGCCAGTTGGCTTCCAGTTTGGGCAGATACCCATCCCATCCCGGGAAAACATCCATCGGCTTATTGGTCCCCAGAGACAGGTGCAGATCCCCTATAACAAATACCGCCATACAGCTCCTTCTGTTTCTCTTCCTTGCCGGCGGACCGCCTCAGCGCAGCGCCGCGGCACGGATATCCGCCGGCGCAATGATCTCGGTAAAACGCACCGGCAGCCGGTTCAGTTCCTGCAGACTTTCGGGCGCCGGTTCCCCGGTATTTGCAGTCAACGCTGCCATGGCGTCAAAATCGCTCTCCGGCACCGACGCGCCCAGTGCCTCCAGAACCGCCCGCGGGAATTTGAAGGGACTGGCCGTGGAGAGGACTACCATGGGCGCCCCACTGCGGCAGGTTTCCGCCACGCGGAAGGCCACCGCCGTATGCGTATCGCAGAGGTAGTGGTCCTGTTCAAACCGGGCACGGATTTCCTCCGCCCCCTCCTCATCCCCGGCATATCCGGCGGAGAAGGTTTCCTGAATTTTGGCCAGCGTATCCGGGTCCACCGTATACCGTCCGGTCCGGGCAAGATCCTGCATCCAGCCTGCCACTTTTTCGCTGCTGCCGCTCACATGATACAGCAGCCGCTCCAGGTTGGAAGAAATCAGGATATCCATGGACGGGGAGGTCGTTTTATAGAAGGTGCGACGGGCATCGTAGGTGCCGGTGCGGATGAAGTCCGTCAGCACATTGTTCCGGTTGGAAGCGCAGACCAGTTTGCCCACCGGCAGCCCCATCCGTTTGGCATAATATCCTGCCAGAATGTCACCGAAGTTTCCGGTCGGCACGCAGAAATCCACCGGTGCCCCCCAGGCGACAGCGCCCTGTTCCACCAGACGGAAATAAGCATAGAAATAGTAGACGATCTGCGGTACCAGGCGTCCCCAGTTGATGGAGTTTGCACTGGAAAGACGGATTCCCCGTTTTTCCAGCTCTTCCGCCACCGAAGCGTCGGCAAACACCCGCTTGACGCCGGTCTGGGCATCATCGAAATTGCCCTCCACCGCATAAACCTGCACATTGTCCCCAGTCTGGGTCACCATCTGCAGGCGCTGGATCTCGCTGGTGCCGGCGTTGGGATAGAAAACCGAAATTTCGATGCCATCCAGCCCCGCATATCCGGCCAGCGCTGCCTTGCCGGTATCACCGGAGGTAGCCACCAGAATCCGCGTCGTCTCCTTGCGTCCCAGGTTGCGCTTCGCCTCCACCAGCAGCTTCGGCATCAGCTGCAGGGCGTAATCCTTGAAAGCACAGGTGGGACCGTGCCAGAGTTCCAGCGCGTACAGCCCGTCACGGACCTTGACCGTCCGCCCTGCCCGGCCGCCAAACGCATCGCCATAGGTGTTTTCCGTCGCCTGCTGCAAAAACTCTGTGCGGTAATCGGTCAGGTACCCTTCCAGCACTTTCTGTGCCAGTTCCGGATAGGAGAGATTCCGCCACGCGTTCAGATTCGCCTGCGGGAAGGTTTCCGGCACAAAAAGACCGCTCTGCGGCGCAAGGCCACGGACAATCGCTTCCGAAGCGGAGACACGAAGCTGGGAATCTCTGGTACTCTGGTACTGCATATCATACACCCTTTCTGCTTTGTTTACACTTGGAACGCATCCATAATGCAATGTACCTGCCAGCCTTTTTCGGCAGGTGTCACTTCCACCACGTCAAACCGCACCCTTGCTTCTGCAAAAGGACTGTTCTGCAGATACAGTTCCGCCGCCCGACGCAGACGTCTTTGCTTGTACAGATCCACCGCCTCCGCAGGCGCAGCCAGCATACGGCCTGTCCGGGTTTTCACCTCGGCAAACACGATCAGATCCTCCTTGTACAGGATCAGATCCAGCTCGCCCATCCGGGTGCGGTAATTATGGCCCAACAGAAGATAGCCCCGCTGGCGGTAGTACCTGGCTGCGATGGCTTCCCCCTTCTGGCCCACCTCACGGTTCATGCCAGTATCCCTGCTTTTTCAAAAAACTGCGGCGATAGAAGGGCTGAATCCCGTACTGCGCAATGAGTTCATAGTGCAGCTTGGTGGGGTACCCTTTGTGTTTCGCCAACTGGTATTGTGGGTACTGCTTGTCCAGCTCTTTCATGTAACGGTCCCGACTGACCTTTGCCAGAATGGAAGCCGCCGCAATGCTGGCACTGGTGGCATCGCCCTTGACAACCGACTGCGACGGACACACAAGGTCCGGCGGACAGCGGTTTCCGTCAATCAGGGCGTAATCCGGCCGGGGATCCAATCCCGCCACCGCCTGTGTCATACCATCCATAGTTGCCCACAGAATGTTCTTCTCGTCGATCTCCTGAGGGGAAATAAAGATTACCTGATACGCCACCGCACGCTGTATGATTTCCTCGTAGAGTGCTTCCCGGCGCTTTTCACTCAATTTTTTGGAGTCGTTGACTCCCTCGATGGGATCGTCCGGATCGAGGATCACCGCGGCACAGCAGACCGGTCCGCACAGCGGCCCTCTGCCGGCCTCATCCACCCCGCAGATCGTACCAAACCGGGCACGCTGTTCGGCATCAAAGGCATACAGGGCCGGATTACTGCTCGTCGATTTCGATGTCCTCGGCATCATCAGCCTCCTCTTCCGCCGCCTCGCGCCGGGGCGGCCGTTCCAGCGAAAGTCTGCCCCATTTGCTGGCACGGAATTCTCCCACCAGCATCTTGGCGGCGCGCTCGGTATCCACTTCGCCGCCGGAAATCAGCATACCGCGCTTGGTACCAATAGCTTGCAGCAACGCGTAGGGTTCCAGGTCCAGAGCCGACTCATCCAGCTTATACCGGGTCAGCAACTGCTGCGGGTAGATCTGCCGTACACTGGAAAGCAGCCCGCACGCCAGTTCTTCGATATCCAGAATGTCATCCCGGATGGAGCCGATGAAAGCCAGATTGGAGGCGGTTTCCAGCGAATCGAACTTTTTCCACAAAACGCCGGGCATGTCCATCAGATCGAAATTGTCCACCGAGATCCATTGCTTTCCCCGGGTAACGCCCGGCTTGTTGGCCGCTTTGGCCCGCGTGGTCCCCGCGAAGGAATTGATAAAGGTAGATTTGCCCACATTGGGAATGCCTACCACCATTACGCGGATAGCGGCGCCCACCATGCCGCGGTTACGGCGCCGCCGCATCAGCGCCGACAGTTCGTGCTCGATGGGCGCCTTGGTGGCCGCAGCACGGCCCCGCTGTTTGGAGTCCATGGCCAGGCAACCTGCTCCTGCGCTCTTGAAATAAGCCAACCACTGGCGGGTGATCTCGGGATCTGCTAGGTCGGCTTTGTTCAAAACGTACAGGTGCGGTTTTCCCGCCGTGATACGCTCGATCTCCGGGTTCAGGCTGGAAAGAGGAATCCGTGCATCAAGAATCTGCAGCACGCAGTCCACGTTGCGGATTTCCTTTTCCATCATCCGCAGGGTCTTGGTCATATGGCCGGGGAACCACTGAATCTGGCGGCTGTTGATGATATCACTCTGGCTCATTCTGATGCCCCCATTCCGCCAAACGGCATAAGTCTCCATATGGCGACGCCCAGGACATCCCGGATATCCACGCAACCGATCTCTGCGTCACGGCTGTCCTTGGAATTGTTGCGGTTGTCGCCCATGATGAACAGACAGCCTTCCGGCACCGTCAGTGGGAAGTCCACCCCTTCATAGGTCCAGGTGGGTTCCGCCGTATACGGTTCCGAGAGAGCCTGCCCGTTCCGATATACAACACCTGTCTGGAAGTCGATATCGATGGTATCCTCCGCTTTCCCGATCACCCGCTTTACCAGCGGCTTGCCGTACGGAATGTAGCTGTCAGTCACGACCACATCTCCGTAATCGGGCTGCAGAAAAGTTGCAATCAGCAGGCGTTCTCCGCTGTAGAGACTGGGGTTCATGGAGCTGCCGTCCACCTGGACAATCCGCACTGCAAAGGTAAACACCAACGCAATCACTGCCACAGCAACCGCCAGCGCATCATACCACTCCAGTATCCCCTTGTTGCGGCGAAACCGATCTTTCAGCATACATTCCCGTCCCCCTTTCGTAAAATCATACGAAAAAAGGGAGAACGCCAACCGTCCTCCCCTTTTCTCAGTATGCTCAGATACGCGCCTTAACCTTGGCCGCCTTGCCGGTACGCTCACGCAGGTAGAAGAGCTTCGCACGACGGACCTTGCCGCGGCGAACGACCTCGACCTTCTCGACGAACGGGCTGTTGACGGGGAACACACGCTCTACACCGACACCATAAGAGGTGCGGCGAACGGTGAAGGTCTCCGCGATGCCGCCATGCTTCTTGGCGATGACGGTGCCCTCAAAAGCCTGGATACGCTCCTTGTCGCCTTCCTTGATACGGACGGAGACGCGGACAGTATCGCCGACTTCAAACTGAGGCTTGTTCTCTTTGATCATACCCTCGGTAAAATGCTTGATTGCGTCCATGTTATGAATCCTCCATTTTGTATCGACGTTCATTCCCGAATCTTCGGCAGAGGACCGCCTGTATAATGATGTGTCATTATCCTGCCGGTGGCCCGGCAGCACTAACGCTTTAGTATTATACCATCCATCCCGATGTTTGGCAAGCCATTTTCCAGAAAAATTTCATAAAAATCCTGACCTTGCCGCGACAAAAAAGGCCGGCGCCCAACGGCGCGCGGCCCTGTATCAGCTGGTGAGATCAGATGGAGATCGCATTGGCGATATCAATCATCTCGCGGTCGATGGCCTTGTGCATCGAGAGCGCCACGTTGACATCGTAGTCCACGATCTTGCCGCCGGACACGGCCACAACACGGTTGTAAATGCCCTTGTCCAGCAGATCAACGGCATGATATCCCATCAGAGAGGCATTCACACGGTCACGGACCGTCGGAGAACCGCCGCGCTGGATGTGGCCCAGAACGGTCGCACGGGAGTCTACACCGGTCGCAGCCTGGATCTGGTTGGCCAGATCCTGGGCGCCGACAACGCCTTCAGAAACAATGATGATGAAATGCTTCTTGCCGGTGACCTGCGTCTGACGCATGCGCTGCAGGATGTCACGCTCAAAGTCGTAGGGAATCTCCGGCAGCAGAACCGCCAGCGCACCGGTGGCAATGCCCACATTCAGGGCAATATAACCGGCATGATGGCCCATGACCTCCACGACGCTGCAGCGGTCATGGCTCTGGGTGGTATCCCGCAGTTTATCAATGGCTTCCACAGCGGTGTTCATTGCCGTGTCGTAGCCGATGGTATATTCGCTGCAGGCAATATCGTTGTCGATGGTGCCGGGCAGACCGATGCAGGGAATGCCCTGGTTGGCCAGCGCACGGGCGCCCATGAAAGAACCGTCGCCGCCAATGACGACCAGTGCATCAATGCCCAGTTCCTTGCAGCGGGCCAGACCTTTGGCCTGTCCCTCTTTGGTCTTGAACTCCAGGCAGCGCGCCGTATACAAAATCGTGCCGCCACGGTGAATGATTTCGGATACGCTGCGGACATTCATCTCGTAGCATTCGCCATTAATCAGGCCATTGTAACCGCGCTGAATACCCATCATACGGTATCCCTTGCTAATACCCGCACGAACGATCGCGCGAACAGCAGCATTCATGCCGGGCGCATCACCGCCGCTGGTCAGAACACCGATTGTTTTGATTTCCTTAGCCATAAAGCAGCTCCTCCTGTTTGGGAACGTAGCGTTACTTACAATAATTTTTTAACAATCTCGGATCCTTTTCATTATACCACAACTCTTGCGCTTCGATTATGGACGTTTCGCGCAAAACGCATGGATTTATTTTGCATGCTGATCCATTCCCTGCACTTTTACATGCTCCGGTCCCAGAATCCGAACCAGTTCAGCCCTCAGAAGCGGATCATCCTTCACTGCCATGTGTCGCGCCCACGCCTTTTTGCCGGTATCGGCAAAAAGGAAGTACACCTTCACCGTCCCACCGTCAAAGATGTTGCAGAGAAGATTCTCTACCCTGTGCATTTCGGCGCAGTCCCGGGCCGGCACCGTCAGGAAATACCCCGCAACGCCTTCCCCCCGCGTTTCCTTCTGGACACGATCCACCCGGTTGCGGCCAAAACTCTTGTTGGGGTCGTAGGTTTCGATGGGCTGTACGCCCTCCACAATCAGGCGGGCCGCCTCCTCTTCTTTCACGGAGACTCGCCCGTGCGCCACCACAACGGCATTTTCCTGCAGTGCCGCCCTGCATTCCGCCAGAACGCGGGGAAATACCAGAAGTTCCATCGTCCCGGTGAGATCTTCGATGGTCGTAAAGGCCATCAGTGTGTTGGACTTGGTAGTCATCACTTTGTTCTTTACGACGGTACACAGGATCGTCACGTTCTGGTTGTCAAACTGTTTGGCATCGTCCCCCTGCAGCTGTGCGATGGTACAGGTGGAAATTTTGGCAATCTGCTCCCGGTAGGCGTCCAGCGGATGGCCGGAAAGATACAGTCCCGAGACCTCTTTTTCCATTTTGAGCAGATCGCTGGTGGGATATTCCTGCATGGGCGGAACCTTGTAGTCGTTGATGGCCTGCTCCTGGCTCTCCCCGCTCATCATACCAAAAAGGTCCATCTGCCCTTCCAGATTCTGACGCATGTCGGTTTCCACGCTCTTGAGAATGCCTTCCACACACTCCAGCATGGCGCGCCGGGAAGGTTCCAGTGTATCAAAAGCACCGCACTTGATCAGATTTTCCAGGGCGCGCCGGTTCAGTTCGTTACCGTACATCCGGCGGCAGAAATCATACAGCCCTCGGTACGGGCGTTCCTGCCGTTCCTTGACAACGGCTTCGATCAGATTGCGCCCCACGCTTTTGACCGCATTCAGGCCAAAACGGATACAGTCACCGTCTGCCGTGAAACCGCCCCGCGACACATTGATGTCCGGCTGGAGCACCTTGATGCCCAGCCGCTGGCATTCCGTCGTGTACTCAATCACCTTGGAAGTATTGTCCAGAACGCTGGTGAGCAGTGCCGCCATAAATTCATGGGGATAATGGCACTTCAGGTAGGCCGTCTGGAAAGCCACATAGGCATAGCAGGCCGCATGGGATTTGTTGAAGGCATAGGATGCAAAACTGATCATTTCATCATAGATCTCGTTGGCAACATCCTCGGGAATGCCATTCTTGACACAGCCGGCGCATTCCTTGCCCGGTTCCGTGCAGCCGTGGACGAAGTGTTCCCGCTCCGCCTCCATAACCTTATGTTTCTTTTTGCTCATGGCACGGCGGATATTATCGGCCTGCCCGAAGCTGAATCCCGCCAGTTCCCGGAAGATCTGCATGACCTGTTCCTGGTAGACGATGCACCCATTGGTAACATCCAGGATATGGGCCAGCTGAGGGGTCTTGTAACTGATTTTGCCAGGTTCCCGCCGGTTGCGCAGATAGGTGGGAATGGAATCCATGGGACCCGGGCGATACAGCGAGATCAGGGCGATGATGTCTTCAAGATTCCGGGGACGCAGGCTGACGAGCACCTGCGTCATGCCCGTGGATTCCAGCTGGAAGATGCCCTCGGTCTCTCCCTTTGCAAGCATGGCATAGGTTTCCGGGTCATCATAGCTGATGTTGGCCATGCGGAAGTCCGGTACCTTGCGCCGTACGGCGGTTTCGGTGTCGTGGATGACCGTCAGCGTGCGCAGCCCCAGGAAGTCCATCTTCAGCAGGCCGAGGCGCTCGATCTCCACCATGTTGAACTGCGTGACGGGCAGGCCGTCATTGGTGGATAGCGGGACGTACTCCGTGGCCGGCTCCCGCGTAATGACAACACCGGCCGCATGGGTGGAGGCATGCCGCGGCATGCCCTCCACTTTCAGGGAGGTGTCAATCAGTTCGTGGACCTGCGGGTCCGCCTCATACATGGTTTTCAGGTCAGGACTGACTTCCAGCGCTTTCTGAAGCGTCATTTTCAGTTCCATCGGGATGAGTTTGGCCACTTTATCCACATCCTGGTAGGCCATGCCCATCACACGCCCGACATCACGCACAGCCGCCCGGGCCGCCATCGTACCGAAGGTCACAATCTGTGCCACATGGTCGCGGCCATATTTTTCATTGACGTAGTCAATGACTTCCTGGCGGCGTTCATAGCAGAAATCCACGTCAAAGTCCGGCATCGACACACGTTCCGGGTTCAGGAACCGTTCAAAAATCAGGCTGTACCGAATGGGGTCGATGTCTGTAATGCCCACACAGTACGCCGCCAGACTGCCGGCACCTGAACCACGACCGGGACCCACCGGGATGTCTCTGCTCTTGGCATAGTTGATGAAATCGTAGACGATGAGGTAGTAGTTGGTATACCCCATTTTTTTGACCACGTTGATTTCATAGCTCAGACGTTCCCGCAGGGCATCCGTCACCTTGCCGGGATAACGGCGTTCCAGTCCTTCCCAGCACAGCTTTTCAAAATACGCCTGGTTTTCCATGCCATCCGGTGCGCGGAAGTAAGGGAGCTTCGTCTCGCCGAAGGTAAATTCAAAATTGCACTGCTCTGCAATTTTGTTGGTGTTCTCGCAGGCTTCGGGCACCATCGAGAACAGATCATACATCTCATCGGCACTTTTCAGGTAAAACTCGTCGGTCTGAAACTCCATCCGATCCGCGTCAGCGATGGTCTTTCCCGTCTGGATGCAGAGCAGAATACTCTGCATCTTGGAATCTTCCTTGGTGATATAGTGAGCGTCGTTGGTGGCCACCATGGGGATCCCGGTCTCTCGCGCCAGGCGTATCAGCTGCGGCAGCACAACCCGATCTTCCTCCAGCCCATGGTCCTGCAATTCAATATAATAGTTGCCCTCGCCAAAAAGATCCCGGTAGTATAGCGCCGTATTCTTGGCTCGCTCATAGTCACCGGCCAGAATCGCCTTGGGTACTTCCCCCGCCAGGCAGGCCGAAAGGCAGATCAGCCCCTCGTGATGCTGTTCCAGCAAATCCTTATCGATACGGGGCTTGGAGTAGAACCCTTCCAGAAATCCGGCCGAAACCATCTTGATCAGGTTTTTGTAGCCGGTCTCATTTTTGCACAACAGAATCAGATGGCTGTTTCCGTCGATGCGGTTCACCTTGTCAAAGCGGGTGCGGGTTGCCACATAGACTTCACACCCGATGATGGGCTTGATCCCGGCTGCCTTCGCAGCGTCAAAAAAGGCCACGCACCCATACATGACGCCGTGGTCCGTGATGGCACAGGCGGTCTGCCCCATCGCTTTCAGATGGTCAAACATGCGGTCGATGCGGCAGGCACCGTCCAGCAGACTAAACTCCGTGTGAACATGGAGATGGATAAATTGTCTCGGAGTGGTTTCAGACATGGTCGGATTCCTTTTCTGGTGACGAAGATTCCTCAAGACGCCGGGCGGCTTCCTGGATGCGCTTCAAACGGTGGGAAAGGCCCGCCTTGCTCACCGGCGGATCCAGTTTCAGGGCCAGTTTTGCCAGCGGCAGATCCGGGTACTGCATCCTCAGCTTGGCCGTCTGGCGCAGCGCTTCCGGCAGTGTGGCCAGTGCCCCTGCTTCCTGCAGACGTTCGATGGCCAGCTGTACCTGCACCGCCGCCTGGACGCTCTTGCCCATATTGGCCGTTTCGCAGTTAGAGAGACGGTTGGTCTTGTTGCGCATTTCGTTATACAGGCGCTGATCCATAATGCGCATGGCAGCGCCGCCGGCCCCCATAAAAGTCAGAAGATCCTCGATATGGTCGGCCGCTTTTACATAGACAGTATTGGCGCCCTTGCGCAGTGCACGGTGAGGATGGAAATCATGTTCCGCCAGCATGGCTTCCAGCTGCTGGGAAAGATAATGCCGGGTGGACAGGAATTCCAGATTATAGCTTTTTTCAGGGTCGGTCATCGTACCGCAGCACAGAAATGCCGTGGCTATGAAGGTCTGCATGCATTTCTGACATTTGAAATTTTCCGGACGGATGCGCAAAGTGGGTTCTTTGCCGGTATGGCAGAACAGTTCCAGCATCCTGGCAATCTCATCCGGCTCCTTTATGCTGAACTCAAAAACGGCCCCGGTAGGGCGTTCCTTGCGCAGAATATTTCCTTGAATCCCGCAACGGCGATAGACCTTCTGGGCAAACTGCGCCACGCCCTCATTTTCCGTCTGCAGCACAACACCGCGGTCATCAAAATATTTACCAAAACAGGCCACCGCATAGGCGGCGGCCATATTGCAGCATGATTTGGAGATCCTGTGGCGCAGGATCTCGTTCTTTACTTCTTGTGAAAAGCTCAAAAAGATGTTTCCTCCCCGGGGTAATCTCCGCACCCTTCACAGCGTGCGCTTGGCATCTCGGTGCTGCACGCTGGGTTCGTACCCCAGTTTTTCGCAGAACTCTCCGATTTTCCGCGCAAATGTAATGGAGCGATGTTTGCCGCCGGTGCAGCCAACGGCAATCATCAGCTGGCTTTTGCCCTCTTTCACATAGAGCGGCAAGGCATATTCCAGCATGCTCTCATAGCGGCGCAGCAGTTCCTGTGATTCCGGCGCCGCCATGACGTAATCGACCACCGCCTGGTCCAGGCCGGTCAGATTTTTCAGCTCCGGCACATAGAACGGGTTCGGCAGGCAGCGCACATCCAGCACAAGATCCGCTTCCTGCGGCAGCCCGTACTTGAATCCAAAGGACACCACCGTCAGCGCCATGGGACATTTTCCCTTGTCCAGGAAAAGACTGCAGACCCGTTCCTTATTCTGTGCCGCGCTCAAGAGCGAGGTATCGATCACATACTTGGCGCGATTGCGCAGAGGCTGCAAGAGTCTGCGTTCCCGCTCGATGGCTTCCTCGATCGAGACATGATCCGTGACCGAAATGGGATGCTGCCGCCGTGTTTCTTTGTACCGGCGCTGAATGGTCTGAGAATTGGCATCCAGGAAGAGAATCTCGTACTCGATCTTCTTTGCGTCCAGATCCGCCAGAGCCTGTTCCAGCTGGTCACTGTTGCGCACACCGCGCACGTCCATGACGACCGCCACACGGCTGAGCTGGTTTTCGCCCTGCAGGGCAAAATCCACAATACGGGGCAGCAGTGCAATGGGAATGTTGTCAATGCAAAAGAAACCGATGTCCTCCAGCGCATTGACCGCCATGGATTTGCCCGCGCCGGAAAGGCCTGTAACGATCAGGAAATTCATCGTTTACTCTCCCTTATTTTACCACTCGGATTTCACGTTCCAACACAAACCCGGTTTTTTCTAAAACGATCCGGCGGACCTCCTCGGTCAAAGCCACAACATCCGCGCAGGTCGCACCACCCTTGTTGATGACAAAGCCGCAGTGTTTTTCGCTGATCTGTGCACCGCCCACGGTAAAGCCCCGCAGCCCGCACTCTTCGATCAACCGTCCTGCAAAGGCCCCTTCCGGCCGCTTGAAAGTACTGCCCGCGCTGGGCCATTCCAGCGGCTGCTTTGCCTTGCGGCGTTCCAGATAATCCTGCATCCGGGCAAGGATGGCATCGCCATCTCCCCGGTGCAGTCGGACAGTGGCTGAAAGGATGCACCAGGAGGGATTCTTTTCAAAAATGCTGGTGCGATACCCCATCTGCAGCTTGTCGGATGGCAGCGTACGCAAAGTCGTTGTTTCGTCCAGGAAGGTAACCTCTTCCACTACATCTTTCAGCTCGCCGCCGTAAGCCCCCGCATTCATGTAAACAGCTCCGCCGACAGTGCCCGGAATACCGCAGGCGAATTCCAGTCCGGCCAGGCCGCGCTGCTGTGCCTCGGCACAGAGCCGTCCCAGCGTCATGCCCGCACCGGCCGTCAACAGCACTGTATCTTCTTTTTCCGGCGTCCCGGTCACTTCCGGCGACAGCCCGCGCAGTTCCACCACTGCACCGTCAAAGCCTTCGTCGGCAAAAAGCGTATTGGAACCATTGCCCAACAGGTAGACACGCACCTTGTTTTTTCTGCATAATGCCAGGGTATCCTGCAATTGCTCCGTATTTTGCGGAGTGCACCAGAATGCCGCAGGCCCGCCGATCCGGAAGGTGGTATGCTCACGCAAGGGTTCCTGCTCCGTAAAAGGGAGTTTTGCCCCTTGCAGCGCACAGCGCAGCGCCGTCCGCATTTGCTCCTGCATCATGACTCCCCCTGCCAAAATAGTGTATGCATCAGGTCAATGGTATTCAGATGGATACCTCCAGCGCAGCTGCGCCAATCACGCCGGCATCATTGCGCAGTTCACAGGCGCGGATCTCGGGTACACGGCCGCCGGTGATATCGTGGGTTTCCTTTTCCACATAAGCGCGTACGGGTCCCAGCAGCGTCTCGCCCTGGTTGGAAACGCCGCCGCCCACACAGATCACTTCCGGCTCGAATGTATTCACCACGTTGGCCAGGCCGCAGGCAACGTACTCCATCCAGTTGTGGACCACCTGCTTGGCCAGTTCATCGCCCTGGGCCATGGCATCGAAAGAAGTCTTTGCGTTCACGTGGTCCAGATCCGGCACAAGTTTCCACATCAAGGTATCGCTGTGCTCCTGCATGGCCGCCTTGGTATCCTCCGTCAGGGCCCGCGCCGAAGCATAACGTTCCCAGCAGCCGCAGCGGCCGCAGTTGCACTTGCGTCCACCCTTGACGATCACCGTATGGCCCATCTCACCAGCGGCAAAGTTGAAGCCGCGGACAATCTTGCCGCCCAGAATGATGCCGCTGCCAATGCCGGTGCCCAGCGTGATGACAACCGCATCCTTGTAGCCTTTGGCGCCGCCCGCAATGTACTCGCCGAAGGCTGCCGCATTGGCGTCATTCTCCACGTACACCTTGCACCCGAGAAGTTTTTCCATATCGGGGCCGAGGTTCCAGTCGTAGTAGCCGAAGTTGGTATTATATCCCACAAAACCCGTGGTAAAATTCACGCTGCCCGGCGTGCCGATTCCCACATATTGTACGTCCGAGAAAGGAATGTTATTCTCTTTGGCCACCGCACGGCAAAGATCCGCCAGCGCTTTTTCCAGGTCCTCGGCCGGCCGGGGCAGCCGCGTGGCCCGGGTGATTTTACCGACGATCTCATAGTTTTCGTTCACAAGGCCGGCCGTCATGGTGGTACCGCCCAGATCAATTCCGATGGTATATTTGCTCATAGTAGAATTCCTCCTATTTCTTCTGCACAGCGACGGCCATGCAGTTTGAGTTCCTGTACCAGATTTTCCCGCGTCGCATTGACAATCAGTTCCTGCGGGAAGGAGAGTTCCGCCAGCATGCTGTACAGCGGCGGCATGGCATTCTGCAGGCGCCAGGCACTGTGGGCATCGCTGTCCACCGCAATGTGACAGCCATTTTCCATGCAGGCAATCAGAAGCGAACGCATGTTGGGGATACCGTCTTTCCGGACAGCAAAAGATCCGCCGTTCAGTTCCACCACTTTGTGGTTTCTGGCAAACGCTCTCGTGACCACGTCATAGTCGTACCGATAGTTTTCCTGTTCGGAATGTCCGATACAGTCCACATAGGGGTTTTCCGCCACCCCCAGCCAGAGCCGGTCAGCCTCCTTGCGTGTCAGGACACCCGGCATACAGGGACTGTGTATGGATGCCACCACCCAGTCCTGCACCGAGAGAAGTCCCTGCGGAAGGTCCAGCCCGCCTTTCGTGTCCATCACGTTGGCCTCGGCACCGTACAGCATGACAACGCCGTTCATTTCCCGGGGCAGGGCGCCTCCATTGGAAAAATGCCATATATGCGGCGCATCCGGCATGGCCGGTGCATGGTCCGTAATGGCCATGGCACAATAGCCTGTCTGTTTTGCCGCAATCGTCATCTCGTTCAAAGTCTGAAAAGCATGGGTTGCACACAGCGTATGCGTGTGCAGGTCTGCAATCATTTGCATGTATTTGGTATCTCTCTTTTCCCGTTTATTGCTGCGTCACAAAGAAATATCATCCTGCAGGCCCAGTTGTGCCAGCAGTTCCTTGGCCGCATTGTAGCCCATTTCCTTGGTACGGTTATTGATGGCCGCCGTCTCGATAATTACCGCCAGATTCCGGCCCGGCATGACAGGGATCAGCATACTGGGGACCTTCACACCCAGAATATCGTAATATTCGGTGTCCAGTCCGGTGCGGTCATAGTTTTTGGTGCGGTCCCAGGGCTCCAGCTGCACGACCATCTCCACTTCTACGCTGCTGCGCACAGATCCGATGCCGAACACATGGGCAACGTTGATAATACCGATTCCGCGCAATTCAATGAAGTGCCGGATATTGGCCGGGGCCGTTCCCAGAATGCTCCGGTAGGATACCCTGCGCAGTTCCACCGCATCGTCTGCAATCAGACGGTGACCGCGCTTGACCAGTTCGATGGCCGTTTCGCTCTTCCCCACGCCGGAGTCGCCGAGAATCAGGATGCCTTCGCCATACACTTCCACGAGGACGCCATGCCGGGTAATGCGCGGTGCCAGTTCGGTGTTCAGCGTCGTGATCAGCACGCCCATCAGTGCCGAGGTCATTTCGGTAGACATCAGAAGCGGAACGCCATACTGCTTGGCATACTGCATCATCTCGGAGAGCGGCTGCATATTGCGTGTCAGAATCACAGCCGGCGGCTGAAAGGAGAACAGTTTTTCCAGCCGCATATTGCGCAGCGAAGCGGACAGTTCCTCCAGATAGGACATCTCTGTCAGCCCGATGATCTGGACACGGGTATTATCAAAGTTTTCGTAGTAACCGGCCAGCAGTATGCCGGGCCGATATACCTCAGTTGCCGTAACCTTGACTTTATCCAGCTCACAGGGAGTGTAAGCCACTGTCAGATTTGCTTCTTCCGCCAATTTTTCCAGGGATACAGAGAATTCAGCCACATTCAAACGCCCCTTTCGTGAGGTATTCAATAGTAATCTTATTATACCGTACTGTCCGATTTTTGTACAGAGGTCATCCCGTCTTCCCAGCAAAAAAGTCCCCGCCGCAGAGCAGCAGGGACACACGATCAAGATGCGGTACGCAGCACCGCTATCTCCTTTTGCAGCCATCCGTGCAGCCAAAGCAATGCTTCCGCTGCAGCGAAAACCAGGACCAGATAAATTGCGAACAAAAAGGCCGTATCACGTCGGCTCAGGGATGCCAGATCAAACGGTACCACCATACGCTGGATCAGTACATGGTGGACCAAAAAGACCGCATAGGAGAGCTTGGCCAGCCTGGCGCAAAGCACGCGCATCCAGCCAAAGGCCAGGAAACGGGAAACGCCTGCCAGCACCGTAAACACCACCACGCTGAACAGCGCACAGGTTATTTTGCTGTCAAAGGACGCCAGAAAGAAGGTTCCCACAGCGCAAAGTGCGGCAATTCCCACCTTGCTTTTGCTCCCCATACGCAGATACTGCATACCGAACAGGAATTCCAGAATATGAATGGCCACGAGATGCGCATCCCACCCTGCCAGATGAATGACAAGGCACACAGGAACGCTCACAATCCATGTGACCCAGGGATTTTTCCGAAGGCCCCGATGCAGCAGAGGAAACAGCAGGTACAAGAAAAGAATGCTTCCCAGGAACCATTCGCCTACGCAGGCGAAGTCCGTGCCGACCCATCCGGCCGCCACGGCGAAATTATCCAGTCCCAGCACCGTCAGCAGCAGCGTCGGCGATTTTGCCGCCGCATAGTACCCGGGATTTTCCAGAAACCGCCAGGAGAAGAAGATCACCCAGGCCAGCCAGAACAGCGGATAAATTGCTTTCGCTCTTTTCTTATAGAAGGTGATCGGGTTCTGGTTTTCCGGCACAGTAAGCGCCAGAGCCGCACCCGATACAAGGAAGAAAAGAGAGGATCCGAAATCTCCCAGGTAGATACCAAAGGGCAGAACGCTGGCAAACAGCTTATGGGGCAATGTAAAGTATCCCGTCACGGTGGCATTGAAATGAATCACCAGAATGGAAACCAGCGCCACCGCGCGGATAAAGTCCAGATAGAACAATCGTTGCTTTTTTATGATCCGACTCCCCTTTTCAGCCTTTCAGCTTGTGCTTGATCAAACGTCCCAGTTGTTTGGCCACCGCCGCCGGCTCCGCCGACGCCTGCACATAGACATCACTGTACCCCGCACGGGCGGCCGCCTGATTTGCACTCTCAAAAGTGGCACTGTAATACCCGTTTTGCTGTGCCGTCAAGGGCAGAAGCCAAAGGTCATTTTTTTGCTCCACTGTGGGGACGCCCTGCGGGAAAGCTGCCATACGGACCAGCGCCCAGCCTGCGAGCGGCGCCGGCGGCGGGTCATCGTTGACCGGCATCGAACTTTTTCCTGCCAGCCGTGTGCCGACTTCCTGCCAATGCTTTCGCGCTGCCCGCTGCGCTTCCGGCCACAACGGCAGAGCCGGGCTCAGCACTCCCAGCAGCGGATTCTCTTCAAACAGAGCCAAAGCCTGCCCCAGCATCTTTTCCGCGTCCTGCACACTCTTCCGCAAATACCAGTCCGTTACAGGATCCTCGCCCCTGACGGCAAAACGAACCAGGCGAAGGCCTGCCTCCTGTAAAGAGACATCCCGCCCGCCGCAATGTTCCGCCACCACATAGTGCCAGTGCAGATTCTGGGCCAATGCGGAGAGCGGCTGTGTGCGAAGCAACGAACGGACCAGATCGTCCACCGGGTAGGATGCAGCCTGCCGCAGAAAGGCATACAATTCTGCCGCGGCATTCCCATCCGTTCGCCGCAATTCATCCCGATACGATGTGAAGAAACTGCGGCGCTTAAAAAACGGGCAATGCCGTTCGGCCAGCAATTCCTTCGGGCAGGCCATAATGGGATTGATAAAAATGCCTTTAAGGTCCTCCGTCTGAACGTAACTGTCCCACTTGTATCCCTTTTGGGCAAAATAGCGCGTAAAGCGGGTTTCATGAGAAATTACCGATTCTTCGTAACTGTGAGGCAGTTTCATCTTCTGCCAGTACGCCCAGAAATCCTCTGAAGCCAGCATTTTCCCCCGGATGGCCAGAAAATGGGATTGCAGGTGCTCCGGCACAGCACCGCCAAAACGGCGGCTCTGCATGGCATAATGCCGCGTAAGGCCCCAGAAATCCAGTTCTTCGCGCCGTTCCATGGTTTCCCACATAGTCGCCAGCGGGCTCACAGGACCGGCCAGGGTATAATTCATCAGGATCAGTTCCGTATAGCGGCACACTGCATCCCGTCCCAGAGACAAAAGTGCCTGCTGATACGCTCCCACGTCAAACCCGACGTTCTCACGTTCGATCAGTAGCAGCTTCTCCCGTTCGGTCCATGCACGGCTCTCTGCGTCCAGGGTACCGTTGGTGACCAGTACCACATCCGCATCCTGACGAAGCGCCGAAATCGCAAAACGGCAGGGCCCGTCCAGCAAGCCCTGCGCATCATAGTGGAAATAAATCACCAGCCGCTTCATGAATCAATCCTCATAGGGACCGTGCCGCGGCCCAAACACGGCACGCTTGGTGGCCATGATTCCCTTGTAAGCCGGCTCCGGCAGGTTATCCCGCAGCCAGTTCCGGGCATGGCGCCGACGCGAATTGGCATAGGGACCGTAAACACCGAACAGATGCCGCTTTGCCGCAAAGGCAACGGCCGCCGTAGAAGCCGCCCAGAAAGTGGTACAGTCAAACACCCGGGCCAGCGGCCGGATCAGCCCATTGGCATAGGCCTGCATAGTATCATTGCGCAGCACCGCAAAGGATTGGCTCATCACCACGGCCGGATAGTAACCGGCGGCCTGTGCCACAAAGGGATAGATTCGCTCAATGGCATGGCTGATCGTTCCATCCTGAGGCAGCGGCTCCGGCGGGAAATCGGTGTGCTGCCAGCCATGTGCAAACAGCGGCTGAAGCGCTTTGGGACGGAACCAGAATACACTGCCAAAAGGTGCAATGGGCGACTCTTCCCCCGAAATCGGGACATCCAAGCCCAATTCCTTAAGAAGTTTTTTGGTATTTTCAAAATTCGGTCCCCAGCCGCCGGAGCACATATTCATGAAATACAGCCCATGTGTCGGATAGGGCGGGCAGAGAATTCCCAGGTAAGGATCGTTTTCAAACTCACACAGTACATTGAGTACATGGGCTGCGTTTTTGCAGACATTTTCATTGCAAACATAGCCGAAGCTGGCACCCACACTGCCCGGCTTGGTCTGGATGGCCTTTTTATCATGCATGAAGCAGGCATAGTCATACCCCTGCAGATAGGGCGCCAGATCACACAGGAAAGCCGCCACATCCCGGCCACGGTTTTCCACAACCACCACCGTCACACTGTGCAGCTTTGCTTCCGCAAATGCCTGCTCAATCTGCGTTTTCTTCTCTTCACTGTTCGTAGAGATGAAAACATCCGTCTGCGGCGGGAATTTGGCCGCAAACGCCACACTCTGGTCCAGCAAATCCATAAAATACAGATGCATGGCCAGGGCAATCCGCCGCTTGCCGCAGAGTTCTTCCGCCAGCTTCGGATTTTGGACAACCGGCTGGATGATCCGTGTAAGCCCCAAATTGCGGGTGAATTCATGGGGATGCATGGTCCGGATCATATTTTTCCAGATGAGATCCATGGGATAATCCGTTTCATCCCGCAGATATTCATACAGTTCCTGTGCCGGTTCCCCTGCCGTATCATTGAGGTACGCTTCCAGGGTATGCATAAAGCTGCGGCGCTTGAAGAGCGGGCATTTCTTATCCCGAAGCAGCCGTACAGGGCACACCAGCAACGGATAGTCGGTGAACTCTTTCAGTTCCTCCGTCTTGACATACACATCCCATTTGAAGCCGCGGTCCGCAAACTGCTTGGTAAAGACAGCCTCATAGCGCTGTACCGAATCGGTATAGCTTTCGATCATGGGCATCTCGTTCCAGTAAGCCTGCAGTTCTGCACTCTGGACAAAACGCTTCCGGTAGACGATAAAATGGGACTGAATATGCTCCGGCAGATACCGATACAGATGCTTGCCCTTGAACGGGTTCGTCTTGGCACCATGGTGCATGGTCAGACCCCAAAAATCCAGATCCTCATTCTGCGCCATCGTGTCAAACATTTCCTGCAGCGGACGCACCGGTCCCATCAGCGTGGAATTGGTCATCACGATCTCGTCAAATTCCGAAAGCCGTTCCCAGCCATAGTGATCCAGCGCCGTCTTATAGGCCCAGACATCCAGCCCCTTGTTTTCCCGCACAAGAATCTGATCGGTGAATTTCTGGAAAGCCTGCCGGCCCTGCTCAGAGAGTTTTCCGTTGCAGACCACGATGAGTTCGCTCAGATTTTTTGCCAGATCTGCCAGGTAATAGGAGATAAAATCATCCACATCTCCGTTTTTCTCATAGAAGAAGAAAATGCCCAGTCTTTTCATGTCCGTTCCTTTTCCAGAATTTGATTGATCTTGGTGGCATCGCCCCAGACACCCGGGCTGTCGTAAGGACGGTCCGGGAAGGCGCCATAATCCAGTTTGATCTTATAGTGCTTTTCCTTCAGGAAGCCCTCCACACGGTCAGCCAGCGATTGAGGCTTACCAGTGCAGACGTTGATGATACCGTTGATCTCGGTCTGTACGCTGGCTGCAACGATCATATTCGCCAGTTCTTCCACATCAATAAAATCATAGAGATTCTTACCGCTGGTGAACGGGAAGGTCTTTTTCCCTTCCTCCTCCGCCTGCGCCAGTTTGGCAAAGATGGAACTGCCGTGCGCCTCATCACCGGTAATGTAGTAAGCGCGCAGCCAATGGAGTTTGCACGGACTGTCCGCCATGGACAGCATCAGACTCTGCCGCAGGGCATTTTTCGCAATGCCATACTGGCTCTGCGGCTTACAGGGCGTGCTTTCGTTGATGGGACCTTCCCAATAGCCCACTTCATGCATGGTTCCCATCACGCTCAGTGCCTTCAGTCCGCCTTCCACCAAGTGATTCAAAAAGACCACATGGGAAGACAGATCCCTCATATGGGCCGAGGAATTGTGCCGGAACCCGTCCTTCCAGGCAAGATGAATACATACATCCGGGCTGCCCATCTGGCGGTAGATATCCCGGTCCCCGCTGAAAATGGGAACATCGCAGAATTCCACCCGGTCATCCAACCCCTTGAACGAGAAGTCCGAGGCGATAACCCTGTACCCGCGATCCAACGCATTTTTTACTACGTGCCGCCCGATATAACCGGCTGCACCCGTCACCAAAATCGTTTTCATGGCAATTCCTCGCTTATTTTCCGCGCTGCTCTCCCGTGAGCAGGTCATACAAACGCTGCATGCGCAGCTGATAGAGCAGCAATGCTGCTGTTTTCTTCTTATTTTGCCCTGTACCCTGCCAAAAGTCAAGTGTCCGGCTCGGATACGCAGCCAAGACCCCGCGCAGCGTCTTCCAGGCGTACCGCCGCAGCGCGGCCGGCGCTCTGGCATCCCGCAGTTGGTGCATCAAAAACGTGATGGCTTCCGCCTTGCGCAGCGGCCACAGGCGGCGGGATTCCTTTTCAGAACAGCGGCTCTGTACCGCCGCATATTCTGCCCCCATCCAGAGGTCCAGCGCGACAATCCTGCCCTGCAGCGCACGGGAAGACTGACATAACGACGTGCTTTGTGCCCGTTCGTAGTGGCAGTACACCGCATCCGGCATATACACGGCCTTGTCCGTTCCGGCATATAGTGCCGCATTGAAGACAAAATCTTCCAGACCGTAACGGCAGCGCTCGTCGAACTTCCGGTTCTGTAATACCGACCTTTTATACAAGGCATTCCAGACAAATTGGGGACCACTGTTTTGTAAAAAGGCTGCATAGCCGTCTTCCCACATACGGCAGTACCGTCCCTCAGCATGGCGCTGCTCCTGGAAATTGCCGTCTGGCTGTTCCCGGAACAACTGATAATTTCCCCGCACGATATCCGCCTGTTCCCGCTCCGCCGTCTCATACAAAAGCCGAAGCGCGCCCGGCAGGAATTCATCATCATCGTCACAGAATGCAATATACTCCCCGCGTGCCACACTCAACCCGCGGTTTCTGGCCGCGCAGATTCCTGCATTCTTCTGGGTAACGACCTGAATGCGGGAATCCCGCGACGCCAGCCGGTGGCAGAGCTCCGGCGTTTCGTCTGTGGAGCCGTCATCCACCAGCAGGAATTCCACTTCCGCCAAATCCTGCCTTAACAGAGAATCAACCGCCGCCTGCAGCGTGGATGCGGCGTTAAAGATGGGAATGATAATGCTGACCCGAATTGACACGCAGCGATTGCTCCTTTCTGTTATTTTTTCAAAGCCAGATACAGACGGTCGTACGGCAGCGGCAGGCGCAGCAGTCTTGCCAGGAAGCCGATTTTCCAGCGCGCCAGAGAAAAATCCTTTTTAAGTTCCCGCGTATGGAGTAGATACCGACCCAGGTGTTTGGGAGCAGCCAGCGGATAAACGCCGCCATCCTCCACAGACAAATCGCCCAAAAGGGACAGCTGATCTTTGCCCGGCGCAGCCACGAGCTGCAGAAAAGGTTCTATGGCAAGGCTGGGAGGCAAGTCCCACTCTTTCAGCACACTTTGCTGCCATTCGCGGGCGAAAGCAAGTGCTCCCTGCTGCATTTGCAGGATCACCGGTTCTTTTTTCTGGGAAGGATGGATTACCGTAAACCCTTCCTGTGTACGGATATAGCCTGTGGACGGACCGATTTCCTGGGAAATCATCCGTTCAAGAATCGGCTGTCCGGCCCAATACAGACCGGCTTCCCGTCCGCTCAACGAGAGAAACACCTTGGTCCGATCTTCGGAAAAGCGCATACGCAGTCTTTCATCTTCCGAAAGCTGCAGGCCATACAGACGGATTTCGCACAAAGCTTCAAGGAGCATCTGCGTGGTGCCGCCGCTTCCGATATCTACCAGAATATCTCCCTGCTGCAAGCCGCAGTTTGTAAGATACCCGGATACCGCCTGTGCGTCTCCGGAAGGCTGCAGCTCTTCCAAGAACGTACGGATGGTATCTTCCTGGTCCTGCGTTTTCAGATCCAGCTTTTTTTCAGTCCATTCATCTGGACATATGGCGCCGCAATACTCTGCAACTTGACTGCCGGTCAGAATCTGCCTTGGCAAGGCAGAGATCACCAGCTCATATTTCTTTTGGGCCAGCAGGGCCGGGCACAGACTGCGCCGTGACACTTCCAGGTAGAAAGTTTCTTCTTCCGGGTATAAAAGCGCATAGATTTCGCGCGTCAGATACATGTCCCGCGCCAGAAAGAACAGACGCCCCCCGGTATGTAGCTGCCGGCAGGTATGAATCCATCGGCAAAAGGCCACCAGAAGCGGCCCCAGCACTGAAAATCCCAGTGCGTTGCCTTCATACGGCGTCCCTGACAGCCGATTTTGTACAAAAGCCCGCAAGGCTCCGGACACTGCGTCCTGCGCTTTCACCGTTCCCTGCACCGCCTGGGGTGCGGGCAGATGCCATGCTCGGATGCCGGCCAGTGCAGCGCCCAGCACATCCGCACGCCAGCTGTCCCCAATAAACAGGACCTGCCGGCGTTTGAATCCCGTATCCCGGAGGAATCGCTGGAACAACGCGCCGCTTCGCTTCTGTACCCCATAGGAGCAGGACACAAAGCCTCCGTCCAGCATATCGTATCCGCAGCGTTCCAGCATGGCACGGATCTGTTCCTGCGGAAGATACATATCGGAAATAAAGTAGAGCCGTTTTCCCTTCCCATGCAGAGCCCGGACCGCTTCCAATACGGGACGGTTGGCTATGGCAGCCTGCAATTCCCAAGAACATTCCTGCGCCGGATCATAACCACACAGCTCGGGCCGGGCATAGATCTCGGCCAGCGTTACTTCCCGTCTTTCTGCCGCGCGCGCCTGCGCTTCAGCCTCCACACGTTTGCGGGCAAACGGCAGCCCTCCCTGCAAAAACAAATCCGCAGGTTTTCCCACATCCCGCTTCAAAAGCGTATCAAAAACGTCAAACGCCACCGCTTCATAGGGGGCTGCCAGACGAATGATTGTCTTGGTAATATCCTTCATGACAAATACTTGGTCTCCGGGAAAAAATGCACTCCTTCCCAAAAGCCCTTCCAGATCGTACAAATTCTCGCTCTGCGCTGTCCCCGCGGGTCCTGGATCACCTGCACCGTGTGCCACAGATCCTTTGCCAGCAGCCAGAGCCATCCAATCAGGCCTTCCCGGCGGTACAGCACCACATCATTGCGGTAAAAGTAATGATACCTCTCCCACCGCGTGGGCACATCTGTGGCGATATTGACAGTTCCCGGATTCTGCATCGCATGGACCACACGACTTTCCGGTACAACATAACACAGCTTTTCTCTCGAAATACGCCGCGTGTATTCCCAGTCGTCCGACCAGATAAAGAATTCCTCAATCGGCAAACCGTACCGGCGTACCGACTCAACCGGCAAAAACAGCGAAACAAAACTTGCCATGACCGCTGGAATCTCGGTTTCCTCGTAATCGGGGATATCCCGGTAGGGCGTGGCCCGCTGGCGGTTCATCGGCTGATCGGTGCCATCAGGCGCCAACGCCCGGCTGGACAACCAGCCATAATCGCCCTGGAGGTTTTCGTCCGCTTGCACCAGACATTCCAGGGCCGCTCTTTCCGGGATGGTGTCGTCATCCATCACCCATAACGCGTCATATCCCGCCTCGGCTGCCTCCCTGATTCCATAGGCAAACCCGCCGGCACCGCCCAGGTTCCGTCCAGTATTCCGATAAATCAGGTTTTCCAGCCCCATGGCACGCACAGTATCCGCCGTACCGTCCGTACTGGCGTTGTCAATGACCCAGATTGCCGTCAGAGGCATGGTCTGCTCTTCCAACGCCCGCAGACATTGCTGCAGCAGCGCCACGCGGTTGTAGGTCACGACCACCGCAGCCACACGCATCGGCTTATTCATGGTTATTGGGGAAGAACTTGCGCTTCAAAAACGCACCGCCCTTGTGCAGCCAGTTTTGGTGTTCCATATATACAACATCCAGTTCTTCATAACTAATGTTATTCGTCATCAGCCAGGCATCCAGCAAACGCTCACTCACAAAACCGAAGACGCGCCGGTCATTGTCGGAGTACCCTGTCATATCCAGTTCCCGTTCCAGTTCAAACAGGATGTCAAACAGCCAGGTGCAGTAATGGCACAGCAGTTCCCGCTTCATCACGAACATATTGAAATGGTGCCCGTGGGTTTTCGACATATACAAGTCGTACGCGGGGAGATATTCCGGACATTTGCGCTCAATAATGGAACGGGTAACTGTCAGATCCTGTTTGTGGTGGGCATGGATATACTGGGTGTAATTGGTCTCGATAAAATAGTGACGTTCCTTCGGCAGAACCACGTTGGTGGTGGCCAGAATCGTGCCCAGCTCTTCATGACCGATGACACGCTCTTTTTTGGGGGCAAAGATACACTTCTTGCGGCTTCCGAAATAACGACGGTAATGCACAATTCCAATGTAATCGGAATCAATGTTATGAGCAGCCCAGTACAGGCCCGTCAGTTCGCAGAAATTCGCATTCCGCTCCGAAATATTTTCGCCGGTATCATCCCCGATATAGCCAATCGCCGGATGAATTGCATGCCCCATCTGTACCGGAAGATACATGGGATCGTCCGGCACCCAATACGGTTTATGCGTGGCAATAATAATGGTCGTTTGCAAAGTGGTCTCCCCGCTTCGTTACAGCAATGTGCGTGTGACCCGGGCACACACACATTTTTCTTTATCCATACATAAGATTTAGTATAACGCGTTTTTATCAGAATACAAGTTACAGAACGGTAACCGCCTTACTCATCGTCTGCTTCCAGTTGTTCCTGTTCCTCCGCCAGCTTTTCCCATTCGTCATAGAGTTCCTGCTGGTGGAAACGTGTATCATCCAGCTCATCGCACTTGTCGCGCAGCAGCAAATGATCCCGCAAAACCTGTGGATCGTTGATTTCATTCTCCAGTTCCACAATATGGGCGCCCAGATCTTCGATTTCCGTCTCCACCGCTTTCAAGCGGGACCGCACCTCTGCGCGGCGTTTGCGCTGCTCTTTTCCATAGGCCTGGCGCTTGACAGGTTCTGCCGCCTTCTCCCTCTCCGGGCCGGGGCCGGCATTGCGGTTTCTGAACGCTGCAAAATCACGATAGAAGGTGGCCTTGCCATTTTCCAGGTACAGAATCGGGCACCCAAGCGTCTGCATCAGGTATCGGTCATGGGTTACCAGCAACAAGGTACCTGTATATGCCGACAGGGCCTGGGTCAAACTTTCCCGCATGTAGATGTCCAGATGGTTGGTGGGCTCATCCAGAAACATAAGATTGGGGCGTTCCAGCGCCAGTTCCGCAAAACGCAGGCGAGCCAGTTCTCCGCCAGACAGCTGTGCACAGTCTTTGAACACATCCTCGCCCCGATATCCGAACCGGGCCAGATGGCTGCGAACTTCCAGCTCTGTAAAACGCGGATACTGATTCCAGATAGCATCAATGACCCGGCCTGCACGGCGCGCCTGTTGCTGGGTAAAGATGCCCGGTTTGGCTCCGCTCCCCAGCCGGACCATGCCGCCGGAAGGGCGCCGTTTTCCGTCCAGAACCTGCAGCAGCGTGGATTTACCTGTGCCGTTCGGTCCTGCAATGATCAGCTTATCACCGCGATGAACCGTGTAATCCAGTCCATCGATCAACGACCGTTCCCCGATCCGAACGGTCAGATTCTTCATGATGACCAATTCGTCATAGGGTTCAATGTCGTACTCGAACCTAAAATTCAGTTCCCACGCTTCCGCGGTGGGTGCATCCACAATTTCCAGTTTTTCCAGCTGCTTCCGGCGGCTCTGGGCCATCTTGGTCGTGGAGGCGCGTACCAGATTGCGGTCGATATACTCCTGCAATTTGGCCGCCTTTTCCACCGCTGCGTCGTGCATTTTCTGCTGACGCTCGTCCGCCGCCTGACGCTGCGGCAGATAGGAAGAATAATTGCCCCGGTAGGTCTGAATGGTTTTGCCCCGCAGTTCCCAGATCTTTGTACAGACTGCGTCAAGGAAATACCGGTCATGGCTGACTACCAGGACCGCCCCCCGGTAGGCCTTGAGATATTCTTCCAGCCAATCCATTGTCTCAATGTCCAGATGGTTGGTGGGCTCGTCCAGAATCAGCAGGTCCGGGCGCTCCAGCAACAGTCTTGCCAGGCGCAGACGCGTCTGTTCACCGCCGGAAAGCACACCCGCCGGTTTTTCCCAGGTTTCGGAAGGGAATCCCATACCGTTGAGGACTTTCTTGATCTGGGTGTCCATCTGGTAAGCATCCATGGCGTCAACCACTGCGTTACAATGATTGATTTCTTCCTGGACCTGCGTATTTTCCGGTTCCTGTGCCAATTTTTTCTGCAGCGTCTCCAGCTTCTGCATGGCTTCCAGGGCCGGCGTAAAGGCCAGACGCATCGTTCCGTACACATCCAGGTTTGGATCCAAGTGGGCGTTCTGCTCCAGATATCCGCAAGTCACGCCATTGCCAAACGCGGCCGTTCCCGCATCCGGCAAGGTTTCCCCGTACAGAATCCGAAGAAGCGTCGTCTTCCCCGTTCCATTGGCGCCAATGATTCCGATCCTGTCGCCGCGCTCCACACTGGCATTGACATTTTCCAGAACTTCATGTTCGCCAAAACTTTTTCCCAATTCTTGCAGTTCCAGCAGCATAACGGTTTTCCCTGTTCCCCTCTTCTCAAAAGATGCCGCTGCCTTGTTTGCAAAGCAGCGGCACTTGGCCCGAGCCGCTTCGCAAGCGTATTCAGGCTTCGTTGCTGTGGCGGCGGTTGCGCACGCCAATATTTTCCAGTTCTTCCGGTTCCATCACGATCTTATACAGTTCCTCATAGGAGTGAACCTCATATTTCGGATGAATATCCGTTTTATTTTCCTCATTCCTGAAATTGACCCAACAGGTATCCAGCCCGGCATTTTGACCGCCCTTGATATCCGCCAGCAGATCATCACCCACCATAAGCACACGGCTTCGATTGCTGATCCCCAGGTCTTTCAGCACATGTTCAAACAGCTTCGCCGCCGGTTTGGCCGCGCCCACTTTTTCGGAAATGTAAATACCGTCCATGTACCGTTCCACACCGGAATCCCGGATCCGTGCCTGCTGTACGGCCAGCGCACCATTGGAAACGGTCGCCAGGGTCGCCACTTCTCCCAATTCCTCCAACGCATTCAGCGCTCCGGGAATCAGGTCCGCATGGGTGGCCAGCAGTTCTTCATATCGGTCATTCATGGCATGGCTTTTTCCATTGTCCGGCAGTTCCATGGCCTGCATAAAACGCTGGAACCGAATCTGGAACAGTTTTGTCTTGTTGAGTTTTCCCTTGGCCAGGGCATCCCAGAGTTCCCGATTCACCTTGTGATACACCTCATACGCCTGTCCGTCATGGGGCAGCTCATACTCCGCCAGCATATCGGTCACAGCCTGACGCTCTGCCGCATCAAAATCCAGAAGCGTATTATCTACGTCCAGAAGAACACACGTATAAATGGCCATCTTGCTTTCCTTTCCTTACGATCAAAGGCATTTCGGGTTCACTGTGTTGCTGTTTCCGCTGGCGGCGGGGGCGTCGGGGTGGGCGCCTGTGTGGGCGTCGGCGTAGGAGCCGCGGACACACGCAGTTCAAACACCGCCTCCGCGCCATTGTTGGTGGCACGGATATGGTAGGTTCCCTCCTGATTGGCCGTAAACGTCACCTGATCACCGGTTGCTTTCCAGGAGGTCTCATCACAGGTCCAGTTCACATCCCCCTGCTTGTTCTGCACGCTGGCGTTCAGCGTGGTGCTGCCGCCCGCGGTGATGGTGCTGGTGCCGCTGATGCTGATGGCGGTCGGATCAGACTGTACGGTCACGGTAATCTGCGCTGTGGAGAAGGTACCGTTGATTTCAATGCCGGCGCGCACCACATAGCTGCCGGCATCACCCGGCGTAAAGGTGAAGGTCCCACCGTTCTGCTGCAGCTCATCGTTGACGGACCACTGGACATTGCTGTTGTCATAGCTCTTTCCGCCCAGCTTTACGGCAGCCGTGATGGAAAGGCTTTCCCCTTTCTTGATGGTCGTATCGCCACGGTCCAGGGTGAGTTCCACGCGGGCATCATTGAACATCGCCGTTACAGAGATATCCTTTTTCATGACATCGTAGCGGGTTGCGTCGGTAACACCGTCGCTCCACTTGTAGAAGGTATATCCTTCGGCAGGCACAGCCGTGACGCTGATCTGCTCTCCGGACCCAGCCTGGATTTCCAGGCTGGTCACACCCGTCTTGCCATTGCCCGTCAATGTACCCTTTGCAGAATCCTCCACGGTATAGTTGGCGGTATATTTTGCCGGCGTCGCAGAGGGCGTCGGGGAAGCGCTGCTGGTGGCTTCGCCGGAGGCCTGCGCCGCCCGTTTGGGGATGTCATTGGTGTCCGGGCGCGTGTCATCCGTCTGATAGGCGTGCGACTTCACGTACTCCAGCACTGCACTCGCCCCGGCGGCATTCAAGCCTCCCGAAGAGGTATCCACATAGCTTTCCTCGGCATAGCCCTTGTCGTTTTTCAGAATCTCGGCAAGGTTGAGATACTTGTATCCCATTTCCTCGCACGCCGCCGCAATGGACTGGTTAAACTGATCGATATAAGTCTGGGTTTGTGCGGCATTCTCGCTGTCCTGCGTAACCGGCGGAATGGCGCAGGCAATCAGATCGGCATAGGAATAGGAGTTTTTGATGTTCTGCATCGCCTGCTTATAGTCGTTCATAAACTCGTCGACGGTCACAGATCCATCCACATCATTGCTGCCGATCATAACATATACACGGCGTGCCTTCATTTTGGCAATGGCCTGCGGAATCGTATAGGTGTTGGCATCGTCCTGAAACGCCACACAGCTTTCCTTCAGGAAATTGGAAATTTTCAGATCCTCTTTCCCGGCAAACTGATCCAGTGTAATGCGCCCGTCTTTTTGCAGCGACGTGGCCGTGCGATCCCCCACAAACAGACTGGAAGTGATGTAGGAATCATCAGCAGAATTGTCTGTCAGAATGGCCCCCAAACTGGTATCCAGCGGATAGAGGTTCGGATCATAAGCGTCCTTTCCGCCAATACTCTGGGGAAGAATCCAGGCCACCACAAAACTGGCAATCACAGCCAGTATGCACACAGCCAACACAATACACGCTTTGCGTTGGATAGGACTGAGACCGGACGCGGTATGGGACTTTTTACGGCTCATCGGTAACCGTGACCTCCTTGGATAGAATGTGGGATGCCCTAAGCCATACACCACCTAGTATAAACATAGCTATTATATCATAAAAACCTTGTTTTGAATACAGATTTCTCAAAAATGTAACGGATTACAAAACTATAACAGATAAGGGCCGGCTGAAACAGCCGGCCCTTATCAAAAAGTTCAGGACAAAAGCATCCGATCGTTCGCAAAATCTCCGTCACTGACCTGCTCAAACCGTTTGAGAAGATCACTCACCTTCAGATTTGCCTTTTCCTCACCGCGCACATCATAAATCACACGGCCCTCGTACATCATGATCAGACGATTCCCGTAACGAATGGCGTCTTTCATATTATGCGTAATCATCAAAGTGGTCAGATGGTTTTCATGCACAATCTTATCCGACAGGCTCAGCACTTTGGCGGCCGTCTTAGGATCCAGTGCCGCCGTATGTTCGTCCAGCAGCAGCAGGCGCGGCTTTTTCAGTGTCGCCATCAAGAGGGTGACCGCCTGCCGCTGGCCGCCGGAGAGCAGTCCCACTTTGCTGGTCATGCGATCCTCCAAGCCCAGTTCCAGGGTCTGCAGCAGCTTGTAATATTCTTCGTGTTCCTTTTTGGTAATCCCCACGCGAAGGGTCCGCGCCATGCCGCGCCGGGCTGCCAGGGCAAGGTTTTCATCAATGCCCATGGTAGCAGCGGTACCCATCATCGGGTCCTGGAACACGCGGCCGATGTATTTGGCGCGCTGGTGCTCCGAAAGGCGTGTCACATCTTTTCCGTCAATGATGATTTTGCCCATATCGATCGGCCATACGCCCGCCACCGCATTCAGCATGGTGGACTTGCCTGCGCCGTTGCCGCCAATCACCGTCACAAAATCTCCGTCTTCCAGTTTGAGATCCAGGCCATTCAGGGCCACCTTTTCGTTCACCGTGCCGGCGTTGAAGGTTTTATAAACATTTTTGATTTCAAGCATTGTTTTTTCCTCCCTTCTTGACGCTCGGCTTCGTAAAGTAGCGGCTCTTCCAGTACGGCACCGTCAGGAACACTGCCACCACCAGCGCCGTGAGCAATTTGAGGTCGTCGGTGGACAGGCCCAGCCGCAGAACGAAAGTCATAACCATGTAATAGATAATGGCACCGATAATGGCTGCAATCAGTTTCAGGGCAAAATTGCGGAAAATCTTGCTGAAAATGACCTCACCGATGATGACCGCAGCCAGACCAATCACGATGGCACCGCGTCCCATGTTGATGTCCGAGAAACCCTGATACTGGGCCAGCAGACCACCGGACAGTGCCACCAGGCCGTTGGAGATCATCAGTCCCAGCACTTTGGCAAAGCTGGTGTTGATGCCCTGTGCACGGGCCATATTCTGGTTGGCGCCGGTTGCGCGGAGCGAACAGCCAAGCTCTGTGCCGAAGAACCAGTACAGGACAGCCACCAGAACCGCGCAGAAAATCACCAGGGTCAGCAGCGGATTGTTCAGCGCCTTTTCCCGCACGTACCGCGCCGACACCAGCAGGGAATATTTGTCTACGCTGATGGGCAGGTTGGCCTTACCGCCCCCGGTTCCCGTCCCCATGATTCTCAGGTTCACTGAGTAAAGTGCAAGCTGGGTCAGAATGCCCGCGAGAATCGCCGGGATGCCGCAGGCCGTATGGAACAGCCCCGTGACAAGCCCCGCCAGCATGCCGGCCAGAGTGGCAGCCACAAGGGCTGCTCCGACCGGCACACCGTTCAGCACCAGAATCACACAGACGGCACCGCCCGTTCCCAGCGAGCCATCCACCGTCAGATCGGCAATATCCAGAACACGATAGGTAATGTATACGCCGATCGCCATAATTCCCCAAATCAGTCCCTGTGCCACAGCACCGGGCATGGAATTCAGCAGCGAAGTCAAAAATTCCATCGGAAATCCATCCTCCATCCAGACATAATTATAAGCACCAAAACAGCGGGGAAAGGGTGCGGCCCCTTTTCCCGCTGTCATAATGAATGATTTTACTCAGCGATTGCTTCGTATCCTTCCGGAGGCGTGATGCCCAGCGCCTCACAGTTCGCGGCATTATACTTCTTGGTTACATTGGGCGCATATTCGATGGGCGTGGTGGAAATATCCGCGCCCTCCGCCAGGATCTGATAGGCCATCGTACCGGTCTGGTAGCCCAGATCATAGTAGCTGATGGAAAGTGTCGCCACACCGCAGCCCTTGCAGATGCCTTCCTCACCGGCCACCACAGGGACCTTGGCGGGCAGCACCACATTGGCGATTGCTTCAGTGTTGGAAGCAGCCGTATTGTCAGTGGGGATGTAAATCACATCCGAAGCGTCGGCAGCCGTCTGTGCCACCGAGGTGACATCGTTGGTATCGGTAAAGGCATAGCGGGTGACCGTATAGCCGGCATCCGTGAGATACCCCTCAATCACGTCACACTGATATACCGAGTTTGCCTCGGCGCTGCAGTACAGCAGACCGACATTCTTGGCATCCGGGAACAACTCCTGAATCATAGCCGCCTGCTGATCCAGCGGTGCCAGATCCGAAGTGCCGGACACATTGCCGCCCACCGTACCAGTCCAGTCACTGATATCCAGGGCCGTCGCATAGTCCGTTACCGACGTACCCAGAATGGGAATATCCGAAGTTGCCTGGGTGGCGGTCTGCAGCGGAGCCGTAGCATTGGCCAGGATCAGATCCACACCGGACGAAACAAATCCGTTGATGATGGTGGAGCAGTTGGCGGTATCACCGGATGCATTCTGCTCATCAAAGGTTACGTTTCCTTCACCCAGTTTTTCGGTCAAGGCGTCCTTGAAGCCCTGGGTAGCGGCATCCAGCGCGTCATGCTGGACAAGCTGGCAAATGCCGATGGTATAGCTCTGCGCACCGGTTGCTTCGGCCTCCGAAGACGCCGCAACCTCCGACGTGCTGGCAGCCGACTCCGCTTCCGAAGTGCTGCTGGAAGTTGTAGCCGTGCTGCCGCAGCCGGCCAGCCCCATGACCATTGTCGCGGCTGCCAGTAAGGAAACTGCTTTTTTCATTTTTCTTCCTCCAGACAATATCGGTTCAGCGCCCGGTTTTTCTCCGGTATTTCCCTCCGCTTCTCCGATTTAATGCTTTAAAGTATACCACACTTTATCCCGCTAAAGCAACCGTCTATATGCACAAAATTTATGTATGATTTTGCATCTCTCCTGTGCATACAGTAAATTTTTACAAAAAAACACAGATGAAACTTCTTTCATCTGTGCCTTTTTACCCGCTTCAACCGCCAAAGCAGGTATTTTCCACTTTCTGCAGCAGCTCCAGAAAACGCTCCGGACCGCTGGCATGACGCAAAGCATCCACCAATGCATGGCGCCCCAACAGATTGACGAGCCGTGCCAGAATCTGCAGATGCAGGCTATCCTGTTCCGGCGGCACCGCGATCATAAACAACAGGTCAACCGGGCGGCCGTCCGGCGCCCCCCAGTCCACGCCATGCCGCAGCGTCAGCGCCGAGATCCCCGGCGCCGAGACGCCTGCATTGATCGCATGGGGCAGTGCAATTCCCTCGCCGATTGCGGTCGTACCGCCAAAATTTTCCCGTTGACACACGGCATTGTAATAGGCGGTACCGTTGGTAATGACGCCGATTCCCTCCTGCAGTTCTACCAAAATACCCAGCGCATCGGCTGCATTGTCAATATTGGCATATAGCAGAATCCCCTTGGGGTCCATCAGTTCGCATACTTTCATGGTTGCTCCCCTTCCGCGGGCACCTCAAACATCCGTCACTTTCCGGATCAGCTGATATAAGTACTCGCCGACCGCACCCTCAGAGCAGGTGCAAGTAGTCACAACATCCGCCGTGGCCTTTACCTCCGCCGGAGCATTGGCCACTGCCACGGCATACCCTGCTGCCTTCATCAGTTCCAGATCATTGTAATAATCTCCGATCACAATGGTCTTCTTCTGGGAGCGGTTCATCAAAGCACACAGATCATGCATACCGGTTGCCTTGCTGACACCGCCCGGCATGATTTCCAGATAAATGTTATTGGTTGCCAGGAAATAATTATCCCGGCCATAGTACTTGGTCTTGGCATACTGTCCCAGCTTGCGGATGGTCTCCGGGTCCGAGGCGAACACCACTTTTACCCAGCCGTCCGGCACACATTCGATCGGGCAGGCAATGCTGCCCAAATGCTCATCCACCTGGTGCGCATGGGTATATTCGTTGGCATGGATCACATACATTTCACCGTTCCCGGCCATGACTTCCACGCCCATGTGCGGGAATTTGGGCAGGATATCCGCAATCGCCGTCGTTGCCTGTTCCCGGTTCAGCGTCGAACGATGCAGCACCGATTCCGTCGAGAAATCATAGAGCAGTGCCCCGTTGCAGGAGATGGCTGGCAGAGAAAGCTGAATGCCATCCAGCGCCGCGCGGATCGATTCCGGCGGACGGCCGGTGGCCACCGTAAACAATCCCCCCATCTCAATAAACAGCTGAATAACCGTCTTATTGCAGGCAGGAAGTCCTTCCTTGGCGGTCAGGAGAGTATTATCCATATCACAGATGACCAGATAATCGCTGAGTGCTGATTTCATGCACGGTGTTCCTTTCTAAGCCGATTCAGAAAATCCGTAAAATAAGGTGGAAGCGGCGAATCAAATTGAATCCATTCTCCTGTGGACGGATGGACAAAGCCCAACTCTTTGGCGTGCAGACACTGTCCCTGCAGACTCTTGATGCAATTGCGCGGTCCGTACACTGCATCCCCCGCAAGGGGATGCCCGATGGACGCCATATGTACACGGATCTGATGGGTGCGCCCTGTTTTGAGTTTGCAGGCAATATAGGTGAAGTTGCCGAATCTCTCCAGAACCCGCCAGCCTGTGTAAGCATACCTTGCTCCGGTGGCATTTTCAGGCACCACTGCCATCTTCTTACGGTCCCGGGGATCCCGGCCCAGCCAGGTTTCCACAAAGCCCTCGTCCTCTTTGAGATTGCCGTACACAATCGCATGATAAACGCGGTGGATACTGTGCACGCTCAGCTGGCTGCTCAAAGCCTGATGAGCCGCATCATTTTTGGCCACCACCAGCAAACCGCTGGTATCCTTGTCAATGCGGTGCACGATGCCCGGGCGTATGGCACCGCCTATCCCGGACAACTGGCCGGCGCAGTGATACAACAGCGCGTTGACCAGCGTACCATCCGGGTTTCCCGGCGCAGGATGCACCACCATGCCCTTGGGCTTATTGACCACCACCAGGTCAGCATCCTCGTACACGATGGACAGCGGAATATCCTGGGGAACCGCCTCAATGGGCTGCGGGTCCGGCAGCTGAACCCGGTATACGGAACCCGGACACACTTTGTCCTTTTTGTTGACAGGCTGTCCGTCCCTTGTGACCAGATTCTGCTCCATCAGGCCCTGCAAAGCACTGCGGGACACTCCCTCACATTGCCCTGCCAGCCAGGCGTCAAGACGTCCTGCCGCCTGCGGCCCTGCCGTGATCTCAATCGGTTCCATCTGCTGCTCCGTCCTGCTGTTTTGCTTCCTTCTCCCGTTTTTCATTGCGGAAGGAGTCATAGAGAACCCAGGCCATCAGCAAAATCACACCCGTGGTGATGCAGATATCGGCAAAATTGAAAACGGCAAAGTTCACAAACAGAACATTGATATAATCCACCACGACCCCATTGAAAAAGCGGTCGATCAGATTCCCGATGCCGCCGCCCAGAATCAGCGTCCAGGAAATTCGCTCCCACGGCCCCATTTTACGGAACAGCAGTACCAGAAGAACGCACACCAGCATGATGGAAGTCATGCCGATCAGCAAGGTCTGTTTGCCCGCCAACATGGAAAATGCCATTCCGTCATTGAGATAGTACCGCAATTCCAGAATGCCAGGCATCACAGTGATTGCCCCCATAGGCTTCAGCACCGCTGTGGCCCACTGTTTGATCAGTTGATCCGCCACCACGAGCACCGCAGCAGCCAACACAGAGAAAAAGGAAATAAGCATCGGAAACCCCATGATTTCAAAAAATCAGCGGTGCTTACACGAATATAAGCACCGCTGAAAGTAAAATTACATTCCCAGAACCTTTGCGCAACGCGGGCACAGACCGTCATTGTTGACGGCAGTATCATACTTCCAGCAGCGCAGGCACTTGGTACCTGCGGCATGCGCAGCCTGCACACCCAGGCCTTCCACAACGCCCTTCACGCCGCCTTCACCCTGTTCCAGATGGACCTGGGACACGATGAAGAGGTCAGCGAGTTCATCCATCGGAATCGCATTCAGGAAAGCGTAGACGTCCTCGTTGCAATACAGCGTCAGGGCCGCTTCCAGAGAAGAGCCGATCTGTTTGTCCGCACGAGCCTGCTCCAGGACCTTCTTCACGTCGTCACGGATTGCCATGATGCGATCCCACTTGGCCGTAAAGTCCTCACCGGCGGCGGGCTTTACCTCGGGCATCTGCTCAAAGACAACATAGTCCTTCATACCGGGCATCTTGGGCACATAGCTCCAGATTTCCTGGCTGGTGAAGCAGAGGATGGGCGCCAGCAGTTTGGTGAAGTCCACCAGGATGCGGTGCAGAGCCGTCTGCGCGCAGCGGCGGGCATGATCATCCGCACAGTACAGCCGGTCCTTGATGACATCCATATAGAAGTTGGACATATCAATGACGCAGAAATTGTACAGCGCATGATAGGCACGGGAGAAATCGTAATGATCGTAGGCATCCCGCATGGTCGCCGTCAGCGTATTGCAGGCTTCCAGCGCCCAGCGATCAATCTCGTACAGCTGATCGTCCGCAACGGCATCCTTGTTGGGATCGAAGTCGCTCAGGTTGCCCAGCATGAAACGGGCCGTATTGCGCATCTTGCGGTAGGCTTCCGACAACTGACGGAAGATTTCCTTGCCGGCACGCACATCCACGGTGTAGTCGCTGGAGGCGACCCACAGGCGAATGATATCGGCGCCGTAATCGCGGATGATCTCGGAAGGCTCCATGCCGTTGCCGGCAGACTTGTGCATCTGCTTGCCCTGTGCATCCACAACCCAGCCATGGCACAGCACCTCCCGGTACGGTGCAACGCCCTGGGTGGCCACACAGGTCAGCAGACTGGACTGGAACCATCCGCGGAACTGATCGGCGCCCTCCATGTACATGTCCACGGGCCAGGTCAGTTCGGGACGCTCCCGGCAGACAGCGCTCCAGGTGGAGCCGGAGTCAAACCAGACGTCCATGATATCGGGATCCTTTTCCCAGTCGGAAGCGCCGCATTCGCAGACCTCCGTCTTGGGCATGATCTCGTTGGCGTCATACTTGTACCAGGCGTCGCTGCCTTCCTTGCGGAACAGATCGGAAACCGCTTTGATGGAGGCATCCGTGATATGGTACTTGCCGCACTTCTTGCAGTAGAATACCGGGATGGGCACGCCCCATACACGCTGACGGCTGATGCACCAGTCGCTGCGGTCGCGCACCATGCCCGTCATGCGGTCATGGCCCCAGGCCGGCTGCCAGTGCACGTTGTCGATGGCCTTGTAGACATCTTCCTTGAAGGCGTCGATGGAGCAGAACCACTGCTCGGTAGCGCGGAAGATGATGGGATGATGGCAGCGCCAGCAGTGGGGATACTGGTGGGTGATGTGCTGTACGCCCATCAGATGGCCGGACTGCTTGATGTGCTCCAGGATGACCTTGTTGGCCGCCCAGACTTTCAGACCGGCGAACTCCTTGCCGGCTTCCTCCGTCAGGCGTCCCGCATCGTCCACAGGCACCACGATGGGCAGCTGGGGATAATGGTTGACGCAGACCTCAAAGTCCTCGACACCATGGCCGGGCGCGGTGTGGACACAGCCGGTACCGCCTTCCAGCGTAACATGATCGCCCAGGATCACAAGACCCGTGCGGTCCAGGAAGGGATGCTGGTATTCCATCAGTTCCAGCTCATCGCCGTGAACGATGTCCGGCATGACTTCGTAATTCTCGATATGGCAGGATTCCATGGTGGTCTTGACCAGTTCTGCCGCCATGATATGGTACTCGTCGCCGATCTTGACGAACGCATACTCAATATCGGGGTTCAGGCAGGTAGCCACGTTGGCGGGCAGCGTCCAGGTCGTGGTGGTCCAGATCACGATCCAGGCCTTGTCCAGCGGGATGTTGTGTTTGGCCAGCACGCCCTTGGGATCCCCCGTCAGCTTGAAACGCACATAGATGGAATCGCACTCATCCTCGGCGTACTCAATTTCCGCCTCTGCCAGCGCCGTGCGGTCCTCCGGGCACCAGTACACGGCCTTCATGCCCTTGTAGATGTAGCCCTTTTTCGCCATCTCGCCGAAGATCTCGACCTGACGCGCCTCGAACTCGGGACGCAGCGTCAGGTAGGGATTTTCAAAATCACCCTGCACACCCAGGCGTTTGAACTGTTCATTCATCACACCGATGTGCTCGGTGGCAAACTCCTTGCAGATCTTGCGCAGTTCCAGCTTGGAGACGCCGGATTTCTTGTCGCCCAGAGAACCCAGCGCTTTCAGTTCGATGGGCAGACCGTGGGTATCGTAACCAGGCACATAGGGGGCCTGGAAACCGGACATGTTCTTATACCGGATGATGATATCCTTGATGATTTTGTTGAGCGCGGTGCCCATGTGAATGCTGCCGTTGGCATACGGAGGGCCATCGTGCAGGATATAACGGGGTTTGCCCTCGTTGTTGCGGATCATCTGCTCATAGACATGGTTCTGCTCCCAGTCCTCAAGCATTTTTGGCTCTTTCTTGGGCAGACCGGCCCGCATCTCAAAGGGCGTCTGCATCTTGTGGATGGTGTCATTATAATTCTGCGGCAAGATTTCCTACTCTCCTCTATCAAGAAAAATTCTGTTCTGCCTCTGCAGGCTCAACTGTCAAAGTCTACGCCTTCAAAATTGTCAAACGCGGGAGAAGCAAGCTCCTCCTGCGGTTCAGCAGCTGCCTTGGTCTTGCGGGAAGCGCGCTTCCCCGTGCTGGTTTTTCTGGTTTTCCTTGCAGGCTTTTCCACCGAAGGTTCATCATACAATCCCGCGCCGGGCTGGAACGGCAGATCATTCTGCTGCGGTGCCGGCTGGGTCGGGGCGGCAATTTCTTCCGGTTCCTCAGGATGGGGTGCAATGGCAAACTCCACCGTATCCACCTTTTCCGCCTCGGCAGCCGGAGTGCTCTGCGGTGCGTCGGCCGGCTCATAGTAGTGCGTCTCCTGCTGCGGTGCACTGGCTTCCGGCTGAGGCACAGTCTGCGCCGGCTGCGCGGGCTCCGTGTAGGCGGGTTCCGCCGGAGCACTCTGTACCGGTTCCGCTGCCGGCTTGTCCGGCTCGGCCGGAGCCGGCTCCTCCTCTTCGGGCTTTCTGTATTCCGGCAGCTTGCTGATGAGGTTGATGTGCTTGCGGTACATCTCCATCAGCGAACGCTTGAAACTGTCCGCCTCACTTTTCAGCGTGACGATCTCCTGCTTGGCCAGTTCCACATCGTCACGGGCACGCTGTTCCCGGTCCTCCGCCTTCATGTTGGCAGCGCGAATAATCTCCGCTGCCTTCTGCTTGGCTTCACGGATCACATTCTCGCCCAGACGCTGGGCGTTGATCATCGTGGTGCGGAGCGTGTCTTCCTCGGCACGGTACTGATCAATGCGCTGCGCAAGCACCACCAGTTTTTTCTGCAAATCGTCGTTCTTGGCCGACAATTCTTCCATGCTTTCCGCAACCTGTTTGAGATAATCATCCACGTCATCGCAGCGATAGCCGCGCATAGACTTTTCAAATGTTACGCGGCGGACATCCTCAGAAGATATCATGATTTTCCTCCTGTTTTCGGACTTTCCGGGGTCAGCGATCTGCCAAAAGCGTTGCACGCTTCAATACTGAAAGAAGGATATAAACACGCGGTCTTTCCGGCTTTTTCCGCCGATTTCGGCCAGCTGGTAACGGCCCACACCGCGCACCGTAAAGATATCGCGGGCGTAAACGGTCTCATGGGCAGCCCGCAGCGGCAGATGGTTGATTTCCACCCGCCCCGCTGCAATATAGTCTGCGGCTCTGGTGCGGGAGGTATGCATCATCGCGGCCAGCACAGCATCCGCCCGCAGGGAAGATACCGTTGCTTCCTTAAGTTCTCTCTCTATTCCCTGCTCCAGGTGCGGGGGAAGCTGATTACAGGTCTCCACCCGCACAGGACAGTGCCCTGCACTGGATAATTCGGAGGCAATGAATTCCTGCTTGTCAGCCAGCACCACCGCATAGAAGATTTTCGGATCCTCCGGATCGGCCAGAAGGTCGCCGATACAGACACGGTCCAGCCCCAGCCCCAGAATGGAACCCAGGTAGTCCCGATGCCCTGGCAGTCTGTCCCCTCCGGCACCCATTGCTGTCATACGAAGATACGCTACAGGCTCTTCCTGCCAGCTTTCCGGCGGTTCCAGGCAAAGCACCTTTCGTTCGGCGCCGGCATAGCCTCCCCAGAATCGTATTGCCGCAAAATCTGCTTTGTGACAGGCGGCTTTTGCCAGATCCTGCTCCCGGTCCGACAGGAAACCCATGTAACGGGGAATACCCCGCTCCCGGGCCACCCGGCACAGCTCTTCCACCCGGCGCATCAGCCGCCGTTCTTCATCGCTCTGCGGAGGTATGAATCCCCGCGCGGCCGGCAGATCAGAAGAATACGCCATTATTCTCCAGTTCGTCGATCAAATCGCCCATAATATCCACATTGTAGGGCGTAATGATAAAGGTACTGGTGGCCACGCGTTTGATCTGTCCGTTGTTGGCATAGGCAACGCCGGACAGGAAATCGATCAGACGGCGGGAGACCTCCTTGCCGGTGGACTCCAGGTTCAAAACCACCGTACGCTTGGCGTTCAGCTGATCCGCAATCGTCGAGGCATCTTCAAACCGTTCCGGCTTCACCAGGACAACCTGCAGCTGGGTGGTTGCGTTGATGTTGACCACTTTGTTGCTATGCTGTTTGACCTCAGCCTGAGAATAATTCTGTGCGGCAGCACCCTGGCCGCCGGCAAAAATTTCGTCTTCGGTATCGTCGATATATGAATCCCCTTCCGGGTCGATTCCCAGCTTACTCTTCAAACTGTCAAACATAGACATCGTCGTTACTCCTTTGATCGAACCTGCACCCTAGAAAGTGCAGGAACTGTTACAGCGATATACATTAAGCATTATCTTCTTTTTTATGGGAATTGTCAATATCAAACGGTCAGTTTCTGTGCTACAACAGCTTGCCGTCCTGCAGATTGGTTCCCTGCACAATGACTTCATCATACAGGCGTACCTCATTGTCCGTGCCGATGGCACCGTTGCCGGGAATCAGGATGTAGTTATCATCCTCATACAGCGTCGTAATCTTCAGGAAACGCTGCAGATTTCCATATTTAACATACACGCCCCGCGCACCGTCCACAATATGCAGGGCCTCCTTGTTGATCCGGATTCCCTCATACGTCTTTATGTCAATCTGAGCGGTTTCCTGACCGAAGCTCAGAATTTCCGCATTGATGGTCTGGCATTCAAACACCAGTTTGGCCACGCCGGACGCTTCGTCCGAAGTGACTTCCACAAGTGTCGCCGCCAGGGGCGTATTCTGCTTGCCCGGAACGCTGATCTTCACCGAGGTAATACCATCAAACCGTTCCGCCGTCTCCAGGTCACAGACGGCATAAAAACGCCAGCTGAATCCCGTTGCAATCTGACCGGCACATCCGGTATCCCTGGCCGGGAATCCCGCTTCCAGCATCTGCTGCAATTCGGTGGGCGATGCGCTGTCCAAGGAATTCTGATCCGTCACAATGGGAGACATCGCCTCTGTACTGCTGAAATATCCGTTGGTGGATGCTGTGATTGTCTGCAGCGTGCCAAGCTGCGCATTGATCTCATCGTACTCGGCCTGCAAGGTGCTGATCGTCTGGGAGAAATTTCCTGTCTGCCCGGTGCTCACCTGCAACCGGTTCTGGGCAAGCAGGAAGTCATCCTCAGCATCGGTAATGCCGCTGTACTCTGCCGTATCCAGTTTGTCCAGCAGGTTATACAGCGCCTGCCGCGTCTGATTGGTCAGCACGGAAAGATCACTGCCGGTGGAGTTTTCCGACTTACTCAGCAGATCGATGGTTCTGCCCAGACGGTCCAGCCGTTCCCGCAAAAGCCCCTGTGAATCATCGGTATAACATTCGGCCACCACCGTGCCGTTGCTCACACGCTCTCCGTCCTTTACCAGATACCCAAGATTGCCGCTGCCCTCCACCGGCACGGTGGCAAAGGAGACCACACCGTCCAGCGTCACACTGTCCGCCATGGTGTAGGCGATGGCCGTTTCCGTTTTATAGGATTGATGAAAGATCACAAAGCACTGCAGGATCACATACAGGGAAACCAGCGCCAGCAGCGCAAGACTGATACCTTTTGCAACACGGCCCGCCGTGTGTACCTTTTTGGATTCCATGCAGTCCTTGCCTCCTTCCCCGCTCAGTTCTGCAAAAAGTCCTGGATCAGTTCGGCAGCACGCCCGAAAGCGTCCTCCTCATCCACATACAGCCACCGGGCATCATTCTGGTGGCGGAACCAGGTAAGCTGCCGCTTGGCATACCGGCGGGTCGCCTGCTTCAGAGCAGCTGTACAGGCCGCCAGTGACTGGGTTCCTTCAAAGTAAGGGAAGAACTCTTTGTAACCGATGGCCTGTGCCGCCGTCCGGTACTCCGCCTTATGAAGCCAGACCGTTTCGGCCTCCCCCAGGATTCCCTGTTCCAACATTTTGTCCACCCGCAGATCAATCCGCCGGTAAAGTTCCGCGCGGTCCCGGTAGGTCAGACAAAGGCAAAGCGAACGGTAGGGCGGCGTTTCCGGTCTGGACTGCCGCTGTTCCTCACTCATTTTCCGCCCGGTAAGCCGGAACACTTCCAGCGCACGAATGACACGCGGCAGATTATTGGGATGAACCTTGGCAGCATATTCCGGGTCGATCTGGCGCAGACGCTCATACAGCGCCTGTGCCCCCTGTTCCTCCGCTTCCTGCTGCAATTCTTCCCGGAGTTCCGGGTCTGACCGCTGCGGTGCAAAGGCAATGCCATGCAAAAGGCTGGTGATATACAGTCCCGTGCCCCCCACCACCAGTGGCAGATGTCCACGGCCGGTAATCTGTGGAATGAGCCCCGCTGCCATCTCCACGAACTCAGCCACGCTGTACGGTTCTTCCGGGTTCAGGAAATCCAACAGGTGATGGCACACACCCGCACGTTCCTCTTCGGTAGCCTTCGCCGTACCAACAGAAAGACCGCGGTATACCTGCATGGAGTCGGCATTGATGACCTCACCGTTGAACTGACGCGCCAGCGCCACAGAGAGGGCCGTTTTCCCGGTAGCCGTCGGTCCTCCGATGGCCACCACACGGGGACGATCATACAAGGCGTCCAAACTGTTTTTCCAGCTCCTTCCGGGTGATCTTCAGCACGCAGGGCCGCCCGTGGGGGCAGAACGGTGGGATTGCCCCTTCCAGGATCTGTTGTGCCAATGCCAGCATCTCTGCATTGCTGGTCCGGTCCCCCGCCTTGATGGCTGCACGGCAGGCGATGGAATGCAGTACCCACTCGGTCTTTTCCCGCAGGGCATCATGGCTGCCATCCACAAAGCGGGCTGCCAGTTCCACCACCATGTCTTCCACATCATCCACCTGCACGTCCGCAGGAACCGCCCGGACCATCACGGTGGAGCCGCCGAAGTCCTCCACTTCCAGGCCGGCATCGTTGAGCATCTCTGCATTCTGCAGCAGGGCCTGCTTTTCCGCAGCCGTCAGATTGACCTGCACCGGCACCAGCAGCATCTGCGCCGGTACATGGCCGTAATCCTTGGCCAGCTTCTCAAACAGAATGCGCTCGTGGGCGGCATGCTTGTCAATGAGGCACAGTTCCCCTTCCCGCTCGGTGATAATGTAGGTTTTAAACACTTCCCCCACCAGACGAAGAGGCTGCGGCGCAGGGGGCACCATGGTGGTCTGCTCCGGCGGTTCCTGTTCCCGGGGTAAAGCGCTCAATGCCCGCATCGTCTGCTGCTCCGGCTGCGGCGCGGGAGGCTCCGGCGGTTCCCGGTGGGCTTCCACACTCGGAATAGCCTCCGGGTTCTTCGGTTCTGCTACGGTGGACGCAGGCTTTTCCTCCGGCAAATCCGGCAGAATATCCAGCACCGTCTCCTGTTGTTCCGTTGTGGGACGATAGGAGGTTTCTGTCGTTCTGACCGGCGCAACCGAAGGAGCCTGATAACGGGGCGCCGGAGACTCCACCGACACAATTCCCGGCAGCGGACGGGCCGGGACCGGTTCCGTCAACCGGTTCAGCGCCCGGTATTCCGCCGCCGAAAGGGTGGTAAACCGGGATTTTTCCGGCGTGACAGGGCGCGCCACTGTCACTACAGGTTCTGCTGCCTTTTCGGTCGGCGCAGTTTTTCCGGCCGGTGCTTCCTGGGACGACATTTCAAAGCGGCACTCACCGCTGCCCGGCGTGGTCAGCGCCATGCGTACAGCACGGTAGACCGCGTCAAAGACATCGCTCTCCCGGGCGAACCGGATTTCCGTCTTGGCGGGATGAACGTTGACATCTACCAGATCGGCGGGCATCTCCAGCATCAGAACCGCCCCAGGAAATTTTCCCTGCATCATGGTGCCCTTATAAGCGTTTTCCAGCGCAGCCATCATGGTACGGTTCTTGACATACCGGCCGTTCACGAAGAAATGCTGCGTGCCGCGGCTGGCACGGCAGGCACGCGGCGGGGTAATCAGTCCCTTGATGTGATACACACCGCTGCCGCCGTCCACCGGCAGCAGATCCCGGGCAAACTCCCGGCCCATCACCGCATACACGGCGCTGCGCAGTTCCCCATCCCCGGGGGTCATGAACTGCTGTTTGCCCTCCCTGATGAAGCGAAAGCTGATTTCCGGGTGGGACAGCGCCGCATGCAGCACCGTTTCCGCCACGTAGGTGCCCTCGCTGGCATCCTTTTTGAGGAACTTCATCCGGGCGGGGGTATTATAAAAGAGTTCATTCACCGTGATGGTCGTGCCCACCGGGCGCGCCCCCGGCTCCATGCCCTGCGGTTCGCCACCCGCAATACGGTAACAGCAGGCATATTCATCCTGCTCGGTGCGCGTCAGGACCTCCACCTTGGCCACACTGGCAATGGAAGCAAGTGCCTCGCCGCGGAATCCCAGCGTATGAATATGGCTGAGATCCTCCGCCGTGGCAATCTTGCTGGTGGCATGCCGGATAAACGCCTTGTCAATGTACTCAGCCTCAATGCCGCTGCCGTTATCCACAATCTGCAGCTGCGCAATGCCGCCGCGCACCGCCGACAGGGTAATCTGTGTAGCCCCCGCGTCGATGGAATTTTCCAGCAATTCCTTTGCAACCGACGCAGGGCGCTCCACGACTTCCCCCGCCGCGATCAATTCGGCGGTATGTTTGTCCAGTACGCGGATTTCCGCCATGCCGTTCACCTGCCTTTAGTTTTTGTCCAATGCATTTTTCAGTTCATACAAGAAGTTTAGCGCTTCCAGCGGCGTCAGCGTTTCAATGTCAATGCTGTGCAGCTTGTCTACCACTTCGCTGGGCACTGCGGGATTGTTGTAGGCTTCCACCGTCTCAAAATCCAGCTGCATGCTCTGGTTGTGCCCCGGCGCACTGGCCTCCAGCTGCCGAAGTACCGCATGCGCGCGTTTGGTTACACTGGAAGGAAGTCCCGCCAGCTTGGCCACCTCAATACCATAACTGTCATCTGCCGGACCAGCCACGATGCGGCGCAGGAAGGTAATATCCTCGCCCCGTTTTTTCACGGCGATGTTATAATTCTTCACGCCGTAAATATCCTTGTCCATGCTGGTCAGTTCATGGTAGTGGGTGGCAAAAAGCGTTTTGCATCCGATGTTGTCACAGATATATTCCACAACAGCCCGGGCAATGCTCATACCATCAAAGGTGGAAGTGCCCCGGCCGATCTCGTCGAGAATCACCAGACTGTTCTTGCTGGCATGGCGCAGAATCTCCGCCACCTCGGTCATCTCCACCATAAAGGTGGACTGGCCTGCCGCCAGATCGTCCGAAGCGCCCACACGGGTAAAGATGGCATCCACAACACCGATGTGCGCACTGGACGCCGGGACAAAGCAGCCGATCTGCGCCATCAGGGCAATCAGGGCATTCTGCCGCATATAGGTGGATTTACCGGCCATATTGGGGCCGGTGATCAGAAGCATACGGTTTTCCGCTTCATCCAGCAGGGTATCATTGGGCACAAACAGCGTTCCCTTGAGCATCTGCTCGATAACGGGATGCCGCCCTTCCTTGATTTCCATGACGCCGCTCTGATCCACCACCGGCAGCACGTAGTTGTTCTGCAGCGCCACCTCGGCAAATCCGGCCAGCACATCCAGCTGGGCAACAGCCAGGGCCGTGCGTTGAATGCGCACAACCTGCGCCGAAATCTCTGCCAGAAGATCAGCAAAGAGCTGATGTTCCAGAACAAGAAGCCGTTCGTTGGCGCCCAGGATCTTGTTCTCCAGTTCTTTCAGTTCCGGAGTGATGTAGCGTTCCCCCGTTGTCAGCGTCTGCTTCCGGGTAAAGCTGTCGGGTACCGAATCGGTATAGGAACGGCTGACCTCGATATAGTAGCCGAACACCTTGTTGAATCCGATTTTCAGCTTGGGGATGCCCGTCTCTTCCCGGAGCTTCGCTTCCAGGTTGGCAAGATATCCCTTGCCGCCGTGCATGATGTCCCGCAGCTCATCCACTTCACTGTTGTACCCGGCACGGATCGCACCGCCGTCCTTCAGCGTGGCCGGGGGATCATCCACCAGCGCAGCTGTAATTTTCTGCAGCAGATCATCCAGCGGGTCGATCTGATCAGCCAGCTGGGTCAGAAGGGACGCGCCGCAGGCCGCAGCCTGTGTCTTCACTTCTGGCAGACGGGCGCAGGTATCCCCCAGCGCTTTCACTTCCCGGGGCGTCGCCGAGCCATACAGGATGCGGGTGGTCAGGCGCTCGATATCGAACACATGGGACAGCGCTTCCTTCAAGTCAGCCCGGGCAATGTTCGCCGTATACAGCGCCTGCACGGCGGAAAGACGGGCATTGATGGCTTCGGCATCCACAAGTGGCTGCTCAATCCAGGAGCGCAGCAACCGCTTGCCCATGGATGTCTCGGTCTTGTCCAGTACCCAGAGCAGCGTGCCACGCTTTTCCCGGCCGCGCATCGTTTCGGTGAGTTCCAGATTGGCCCGTGTCACCGGAGACAGACGCATATACTGCGCATCCGCATAGTTTTCCACGGTCTTGATCCGCTCCAGGCCATGCTTCTGCGTTTCCTGCAGATAGTTGAGCAGGGCCGCCACCGCGTAGGGTACCAGCGCATCTTCCTCATAGCCCAGCGAGGTTCGCCAGTCGGCGCCAAACTGCCCGGCCATGGTAGCCTCCATCAGGGAGTCCTTGTAGCAGGACTCCTCCCGCAGTTCCACCAGCGCATTGGTGTGCTGTTTGATATAGGCGGTCACATCCTTGAAATCCAGCATGGGCGGGCAGATCAGGATTTCACTGGGCATATAGCGACAGAGTTCCGTGATGATGGCACCGCCGATCTTCTCGGCATTGAGTTCTGTCGCCCGGGCCTCGCCGGTGGAGATATCCGCAAAGCAGATGCCCGCGCGCCAGCGCCCGCGGCGCCGCTTGCAGTAGATGCTGCAAAGATAGTTGTTCTTATCTTCCGCCAGCATGCTGCTCTCGATGACGGTGCCCGGCGTGACCACCCGGATGATGTCCCGCTTGACCAGTCCTTTGGCCAGCGCCGGGTCCTCCATCTGCTCACAGATTGCCACCTTGTAGCCCTTGGCGATCAGCCGGGCCACATAGGTCTCATAGGAGTGGAACGGGACACCGCACATGGGTGCCCGCTCTTCTTTGCCGCAGCTTTTGCCGGTCAGGGTCAGTTCCAGTTCCCGTGAAGCCGTCAGGGCATCATCGTAAAACATCTCATAGAAATCGCCGACACGGTAGAACAGAATCTCGTTGGGATGCTGTTTCTTGATCTCAAAATACTGCTTCATCATGGGCGATACTGCTTGTTCGGCCATGTTTCACACTCCTGTTATCTCTTATAAATCCTGGGTTTGGGTATTTTTTAGTGGCATCCGCCGCAGGTGGCACAGCTGCCGGTGCAGCTTCCGGAGGGCTGCTGTACAGTCATGGGGTCTCCGCCATTCATGGCAGTGTTGATAATGGCGTCGATATAGCTGACCATGGCTTCACACTCCGCCTTGGCAGCCGTATAGCGGACCATGCCCTCGCTGGCCATGATCTGGGTATACAGGTCATTGATTTTCTTGTTCAGTTCCGCCACCCGGGCGGCATCCGTTTCCGCCTTGGTGCTCTCGTTGTTGAGGTCCAGCCGGGCCAGGTTGAACTCCCCGATCATGCCCTGCAGTTCCTGGTCGGCATCGTTGGCACGGCGCGCCGCGTCCAGTTCGAGGTAACGGGGGTCGGTCTGCATCGCCGCAGCCGCTTTCTTAAACAAATCCATGCAATCCATTTTAGTAACTCCTTTATCAATTGTTGTTTATTCGCTGACAAGTTCGCCGGTCAGAAGGGCAGCGCGGGATCCTGTGAGATGCACCTGCGCCCACTGGCCGATCAGCGTCTCTTCGGCGGGGAATTCCACCACCAGATTGTTGTCCAGACGGCCGTTCACCGTTCCGGGCGTGCGCCCGGCCGCTTCCACCAGCACCCGCACGGTCTGTCCGGCCATGGCGGCAATGGCGGAAAACGCAATCTCATCCTGGGTACGCAGCAACCGTTCCATGCGGGCAGCCTTCTCCGCATGAGTGGTGGGATCGGGCATCTTGGCTGCCGGGGTCCCGTTTCGCTTGGAATAGATGAAGGTAAACAGCTGCATATAGCCGACCTTGCGCACAAGATCCAGTGTTGCCTCAAAATCTTCCTCGGTTTCCCCGGGGAATCCCACGATGATGTCGCTGGAGAAGGTCACTCCCGGGATTTTTTTGCGGGCGTAGTCCACCAGTTCCAGGTACTGCTCCACCGTGTAGTGCCGGTTCATCTGCTGGAGCAGCCGGTCGCTGCCGGACTGAACCGGCAGATGAATGTGCTTGCACAGGTGGGGCTGTGCTGCAATGGTGTCGATCAGTTTGCGGCTGGCATCCTTGGGATGGCTGGTCATGAACCGGATCTGATAGTCCCCGGGTACGGCGCAGAGCAGATTCAGCAGGTCGGCAAAATCGATGGTGTTTTCCAGCCCTTTGCCATAGCTGTTGACATTCTGCCCCAGCAGCGTAATTTCTTTGTACCCCTTTGCGACCAGATCCCGGAACTCGGCCAGGATGGCCTCCGGTTCCCGGCTGCGTTCCCGGCCACGTACATAGGGTACAATACAATAGGTGCAGAAATTGTCGCACCCGTACATGATGGGCAGCCAGGCGCGGAAGCCGGAATCGCGGCGGATCGGCATATCCTCCACCACGGCATTGCGCTGTTCCGGCTTTTCCAGATAGCGCTTGCCGCGGCGCAGACGTTCCTCCAGCATGGCCGGCAGACGGTCGATTCCGTCCACACCAAAGACAAGATCCACATAAGGATAGCTCTGGCGCAGTTTTTCCACGATATGAGCCTGCTGAGCCATGCAGCCGCACACACCGATGATCAGCCGCGGATTCTGCTCCTTGAGTTTCTTCAGCGCACCGATGTTGCCGAAGACCCGCTGCTCCGCGTGTTCCCGCACGGCGCAGGTATTGAAGAGGATCAGATCGGCATCTTCCAGCGTATCGCAGATGCCGAAACCCACATCCTGCAGTACACCGCGGATCTTTTCACCGTCGTTGACATTCTGCTGGCAGCCATAGCTGCGCACATAGGCCAGCGGCGGTGTTTCGTAATAAGCCGCCAGCACCTGGGCGGCTTCATCGTTGTGAGTATAAGTCAGTTTTTCCAAAAGAATTCTCCTTAAGGGCACACAAATCCAATATACCGTAATAGTATAGCAAATTGCTTCCAAAAGTACAAGCGCTTGTTTTCGCTTTTTCTTCCCACCACGCTATGCTGTGGTCCCCATGCAAAAAGCAAGGGCGCCCGCCTGGCGGGCGCCCTGCCTCTTATTTCGTTTTCTTCTGCAGTTCCCGGGCCCGTTCCAGCATGGGTTTCAGATACTGTCCCGTGAAGGAGTTGGGGTTTTCCGCCACCTCTTCCGGGGTGCCGGTTGCCACAATGCGGCCGCCGCCGCTGCCGCCTTCCGGTCCCAGGTCAATGATATAGTCGGCGCGCTTGATCACATCCAGATTGTGCTCAATGACGATCACCGTATTGCCCGCGTCCACCAGTTTGTCCAGCACTTTGACCAGACGATGCACATCGGCCACATGCAGACCGGTGGTGGGTTCGTCCAGAATATACACGGTCTGCCCGGTTCCGCGGCGTGCCAGTTCGTTGGCCAGCTTCACCCGCTGGGCTTCACCGCCCGACAGCGTTGTCGCAGCCTGCCCCAGCTGAATATAGCCAAGGCCGACCTCCTGCAGCGTCTGCAGCTTGCGGGCGATTTTGGGGATGTTGGCGAAGAAGTTGCAGGCTTCCTCCACCGTCATATCCAGCACATCGGAGATGTTCTTGTCCTTGTACTTGACTTCCAGCGTTTCCCGGTTGTACCGCTTGCCCTTACAGACATCACAGGGCACGTAGATATCCGGCAGGAAATGCATCTCGATCTGCAGGATACCGCCGCCCTCGCAGGCTTCACAGCGGCCGCCCTTGACGTTGAAGCTGAACCGTCCCGGGCCGTACCCGCGCATCTTGGCATCCTGCGTGCTGGCAAACAGCGCGCGGATATCTCCAAACACGCCGGTATAGGTGGCGGGGTTGGAGCGCGGCGTGCGCCCGATGGGCGACTGATCAATACCGATGACCTTGTCCACCCATTCCATGCCCTGCACTTCCTCGCACTGTCCGGGACGGCTGCGGGCACCGTTCAGGGCTGCCGCCAATGTCTTGTAAAGGATCTCATTCACCAGTGTGGATTTGCCGGAGCCGGATACACCGGTCACGCAGATCATTTTCCCCAGCGGGAAGTCCACCGTGATATTCTGCAGGTTATTCTCATGGGCTTTGACTACCCGGAGAAACTTACCGTTGCCCTCCCGACGGGTTTCCGGCACTTCCACGTACTTGCGTCCCGAAAGATAGGCGCCGGTAATGCTCCGCTTCACCTTGCAGATATCGGCCACACTGCCCGCTGCCACGATCTCACCGCCGTGGACACCGGCACCCGGTCCCACATCCACAATGTAGTCCGCCTGCCGCATGGTGTCTTCATCATGCTCCACCACGATCAGGGTATTGCCCAGATCGCGCAGGCGTTTCATCGTGGCGATCAGCTTGTCGTTGTCGCGCTGGTGCAAACCGATGCTGGGCTCATCCAGCACATACAACACGCCCGTAAGCGCACTGCCGATCTGTGTGGCAAGACGAATGCGCTGGCTTTCGCCGCCCGAAAGGGAGGCAGCGCCCCGGGACAGGGTCAGATAGCCCAGGCCCACACTTTCCAGGAAACCCAGACGTTCCTTGACTTCCTTGAAAATGGGGGCACCGATCATCTCATCCCGTTCGCTGACCTTGGCATTTCGGATGAACTCCAGTTCCTCACTGACGCTCTTGTCACAGAAATCCGCGATGTTGATGCCGCCCACCGTCACCGCCAGGCTCGTGGGCTTCAGGCGGCGGCCATGGCAGGCGGGGCATTCCTCACTGGACATCACCAGGGCAATTTCTTCCTTGACCCACTCGCTGCTCGTCTCCCGGAAGCGCCGCTCCAGATTGGGAATGATGCCCTCAAACTGGTTGTAATAGGTGCCCGAACCGAACATGCTCTCCCGCTGCATCTCGATGCGTTCCTCGCCGGTACCGTACAGCAGCGCATGCAAGGCTTCCTTGCTGAAGTCCTTGATGGGTGTATCCAGTGTAAAGCCGTACCGCTTGCCAAGGGCCCGATAGGTCATCTCGGAGATGGAACCCTCCGCATAGTACCAGCCACTGGCTTTGATGGCGCTTTCCCGGATGGATTTGCGCTTATCCGGGATAACACGGGCGGGGTCCACCTTCATGAAAGTGCCGAGACCCGTGCACTTTTCGCAGGCGCCGAAGGGGTTGTTGAAGCTGAACATCCGGGGCGTCAGTTCCTCCACCGAAACGCCGTGCTCCGGGCAGGCATAGCTCTGGCTGAACATCATGGGCTCGCCGCCGATCACATCCACCAGAACCAGACCGCCGGTCTGGGCCAGAGCCGTCTCGATAGAATCCGCCAGCCGTCCACGCACCGTATCATTGATGACAAGGCGGTCCACCACGATCTCCACGGTATGCTTGATATTCTTTTCCAGACTGATCTCCTCGCTGAGATCATACATGTTCCCGTCGATCCGGACACGGGCAAAACCGGCGCGGCGTGCCGCATCCAGTTCCTTGGCCTGGGTGCCCTTGCGCCCCCGGACCACCGGCGCCAGTACCTGGAACCGGGTACGTTCCGGCAGCTTCATCACCTCGTCCACCATCTCGTCAATGGACTGCTGGGTAATCTCCCGACCGCAGATCGGGCAATGCGGCACACCGATCCGCGCGTACATCAGACGCAGGTAGTCATAGATTTCGGTAACGGTGCCCACGGTGGAACGCGGGTTGTGGCTGGTGGTTTTCTGATCAATGGAGATGGCCGGGGAAAGTCCCGTGATCTCATCCACATCCGGTTTTTCCATCTGTCCCAGGAACTGCCGGGCGTAGCTGGAGAGACTCTCCATATACCGGCGCTGTCCGTCCGCAAAAATCGTATCAAAGGCCAGGCTGGACTTGCCGGATCCCGACAGCCCCGTCATGACGATCAGCTTGTTGCGCGGTAGTTCCAGGCTCACATTCTTCAGATTGTGCTCCCGGGCGCCCTTGATGACAATGCGGTTGTTGGGGTCAATTTGAATCTTGGATTTCCGCTTGGTTTCTTTCGGTGCAGTACTCAATTTTTATATTTCCTCCTGCCCTTGCGTATCTTGGCGGTCGCTTTCCGCTCACTGGCGTCCGCTGCGGTGGGGTCTTCCCCCCGCTGCAGCCGTGCGATCTCATCGCGGAGTTGGGCAGCCAGTTCAAACTGCAGCAGCCGGGCTGCCTCTTTCATTTCCTTGGTCAACCGCTCGATCGTCTGCTGGCGTTCGGCACGGCTCATGCGGTGCTGACGCATCCGCTTGTTTTCCTCGCTCATGCTGATTTCCAGCCCGTCTCCAATGGCCTTGACGATGGTCTTGGGGGTAATGCCATGTTCCTGGTTGTAGGCATCCTGAATGGCGCGGCGGCGCTCCGTCTCCATGATGGCGCGTTCCATGCTGGGTGTAACCTCATCGGCATACATAAGCACCACGCCGTTTGCATTGCGCGCAGCACGGCCGATGGTCTGGATCAGGCTGGTCTCGCTGCGCAGGAAACCTTCCTTGTCGGCATCCAAAATCGCAATCAGGGAAACTTCCGGCAGGTCAAGACCTTCCCGGAGCAGGTTGATGCCCACGATCACATCGATGGCACCCAATCGCAGATCCTTGATGATCTCCATGCGCTCAAAGGTATCCACCTCATGGTGCATATACTTGGTCTTTACGCCGTGCTCCTCCAGATAATCGGTCAGGTCCTCCGCCATCTTCACGGTCAGCGTGGTCACCAGTGCCCGCTCACCACGGTCAATGCGCTGCCGGATTTCTCCCAGCAGGTCCTCGATCTGCCCCTCCACCGGGCGCACCATAATCAGGGGATCCAACAGACCTGTCGGCCGAATCACCTGCTCTGCCACCCGGCTGGAATGCTCACGCTCATACGCGCCCGGCGTTGCCGAGACAAAGATCTTCTGGTGTACCTTTTTTTCAAACTCCTCAAAGCGAAGAGGACGGTTGTCAAAGGCGGACGGCAGACGGAAACCATATTCCACCAGCGTCTTTTTGCGGCTGTAATCTCCGCCATACATGCCGCGGATCTGCGGCAGCATGACATGGCTTTCATCCACCATCAGAAGGAAATCATCGGGAAAATAGTCCAGCAATGTGGTGGGCGTGGACCCCGGCGCACGGCCGGAAAGCACCGCGGAATAGTTTTCGATTCCCTTGCACATGCCCACTTCCTGCAGCATTTCCATATCGTAGCTGGTCCGCTGCTGAATGCGCTGGGCTTCCAGCAATTTTCCCTCTGCCGTAAACTTCTTGACCTGTTCCTCCATCTCCACAGCGATTTTGGCCAGCCCCTCTTTCATTTTTTCGGGGCCGACGATATAATGGCTTGCCGGGAAAATGGCCACATGGCGTACCACATTTTTATGCTGCCCTGTCAGGGGATCAAACTCAATAATGCGGTCCACTTCGTCGCCGAAGAATTCCACCCGGATGGCAAACTCGTCGTTGTAGGCCAGATGAATATCCACCGTGTCCCCTTTTACACGGAACTTGTTGCGGATAAAATTCATATCGTTGCGCTCATACTGCAACTTGACGAGCCGGCTGCACAGTTCATCCCGCTCCATCTGCATCCCGGGCCGCAGGCTGATCACCATGCTGCGGTAATCGATGGGGTCGCCCAGGGAATAGATGCAGGAAACGCTGGCCACAATGATGACGTTGCGCTGTTCCGACAAGGCAGCCGTGGCGGAATGGCGCAGACGGTCAATCTCGTCATTGATAGCGCTGTCCTTTTCAATGTAGGTATCCGTAGAAGGGATGTAGGCTTCCGGCTGATAGTAATCGTAGTAGGAGACAAAATATTCCACCGCATCATCCGGGAAAAAGCTGCGCATCTCCGTGCAGATCTGACTTGCCAGGGTTTTGTTGGGTTCCAGAATCAGTGTCGGACGGTTGCAGCGGGCAATGATATTGGCCATGGTAAACGTCTTGCCGGAACCGGTCACGCCCAGCAGCGTCTGTGCATCATCGCCTTCTTCAATCCCCTGCACCAAGGCCTCGATTGCCTGCGGCTGATCGCCGGTGGGCTGAAACGGTGCTTTCAGATGGAAAACTTCCTCCATGACAAACCTCGCTTACGTTAACAACGTTTTGTTGTATGCAGATTATAGCATAGGGCATTTTATAAGTAAAGTCCCATCGCTCACATTTTGTGTAGCTTTCGGCTAAAAATGCACCCCGCCGCCAGATGACGGCAGGGCATGTAAACTATCATTTGCTGGCAGCGTTCAGAATGTCGCCGTCTCCGCGATATTCCGGCAGACATCCACGTGCCCGCATGGAACAGGCATCCTCCCCCGCCACAATAATATGATCAATCACACTGACTCCCAGCGGTTGCAATGCCCTCATGATCCCCATGGTGGCAATCACATCCGCCTCACTGGGCACCGGCAAACCGGTGGGGTGATTGTGGGCCAGGATACCGCAAGTGGCATCCGTTCGCGCCACATCCCGCAGAAGTTTGCGCGTATCGATGTGCACGCGATTGGGTACGCCTTCCGCAATGCGCAGGTCACGGACCGGGTAGCATTTGTCATCCAGCAAAATCAGATACAGAAGTTCATTCTGAAGTCCCAGAAACAGCGGCTTCACATATTCCACCGCGGCATCCGTATGGTTGAGTGTCACCCGGTGCTTTCTCTTTTTCAGGGCATAATACCGACCGAATGCCGTCACGGTGGAAATGAGCCGTGCGCTTTTCTCTCCGATGCCCGGAACCTGTTTCAGTTCTTCAGGAGAAGCTTCCATCACTTTACAGAAATCGCCAAAATGCTGAATCAGCCGGTGAGCCAATTCATTGGTATCTTTCCGCGGTATCGCCAGAAACAGCAGATATTCCAGTGCCTCATGTTCGGCCAAACTCTCCAGTCCGTCCCGCTCCACCCGGGCCTTCATCCGGGCCCGATGGTTCTCATGCAACGGACGTTCTTTGTTTTGGTCCATGCTTTCACATCCTTCTGGCGTTCCCTTTACCTTTTCTCCATTTTATTATATACTGTAGAAAACATTTTGCAAAGTAGGAATTCAGCAAGCGAGGATCGTATGAAAAGTTTTACCGCCGGCCCCAACGAAAACGGTGTCCGCCTGAGCCGTTTTGTGGAAAGTGTTACGCATCAGTTGCCGCGCAGCATGATGTATAAAGCCTTCCGCAACAAGCGCATCAAGGTCAATGGGAAACGTGCCGAACCGGATACCCGGCTTTCTGCCGGTGATCTTGTGGAAATGTACATCAACGATGAGTTTTTCCCGGCCCATCCCGTCGGCGCCAAACCGAAACCGCCGCGGCGCCAGCCCCCTGTCACGATCATATATGAGGACCAAAATTTTGCCGTACTTTATAAGCCCGCCCATCTGCTCTGCCACAGTGACCGCACAGGGGATTCCAATCTGGTGGATGCCTTTGCCGCCTATCTGGAGGCAAAGGGTGAATATGATCCCCATGCGGAACAGCGCTTTGCGCCCGCCTTGTGTAACCGGCTGGACCGCGGCACCGAAGGTCTGGTTCTTGCCGCAAAATCCTACCCGGCGCTGCGGGATCTGAACGAGATCATCCGGACCGATCTGATGAAAAAGGAATACCTTACCATCACCGTGGGCGCCCCTCCCATCGGCCGTCATGTTGCCTGGCTACAGCACAGTGAGAAAAACAACAAGGTCCGCATACACGCCCGGGAATCGGAAGGCTACAAACAGATCATCACCGAAGTGACCGTCATCCGTCAGTCCGGGCCTTTTGCCCTGTGCCGGATCGGTCTGATTACCGGACGTACACATCAGATCCGCGCCCATCTTTCCTACTTGGGTCATCCCGTCCTGGGGGACATCAAATATGGAAACCGGAAGATGAATGAGCGTACCGGACTGAAAACCCAGGCGCTGTGCGCCCAGCGTCTGACATTCGGACGGATTCCGCCCGAGAACAGCCTGCACTATCTGTCCGGTCGGGTCATCAAACTGGAGCATCCCGAAATTGTAAAACTGTTTGACCGCTTGTCCCAAGCATAACAAACAGCCGCTGCCAACCAATGGCAGCGGCTGTTTTCTTTTGCAATTGTGCCGAAAGGGCTTTTTGCCTTACGCAATGACGAAATGATACACCAGAGACACGGCAATAATCAACGCACAGACGATGGCCGTGATGGGGGGAGCCCAATGGATGATCCGTTCTGCCATCACATCGTCCTCACTGGCCTCATCATCGTCGGCATAACGGCCGCGCTTTTTACGGCGAGGCTCCTCGTCCTCCTCATCGTCGTAATCTAGTTCGTCCGTATCATACATCTGCGTACCCTCGTCGTCATCTTCCTCATCGTCAAAGAGATGACCTTTGGGCGCATAACGACGGACCCGCTCCATATCCGCATTGTCCTGATCGTCGTATTCTTTCGGATCATAGGTAGCGGTGGCATCCTCGGCATAATCGTCGTCAGCCTGGTCGATGGCAGCCTGGGCTGCCGCCGCTGTGGCTGCGGGATTGCTGGCCGGTGCACGCTGAGGCTGCGGTGCGACGTTATTTGCCACCGAGTTGATCTCCTGCTGCTGACGCTCCGCAGCACGGCGCGCCTCCTCCAGGATCGCGGTCAGCGTTGCCTTGATACCGGCACGGTCACCGCCGCACTCCGAACAATAGGTGCAGTTTTCCTCATTGGGATGGAACGCACCACAGGCGCAGAACCAGCCGTACTCCGTATCCTGGGGGACACAGGTCAGCATGCTGTTGCCCGTGCGCTGCTGCAGCGTCTTGGCGATGGATGCCGGCAGGACACGGGGCATCTGCAGACGAACACGCTTGTAGTTGCGCAGGTCCACGCCGCGCCCGTTCAGGAAGGCGCGGTCCTGTTCCACTTCCACGCTGGAGACTGGCGTATCACTGACGTAAACAGCATCGTCACTGCCAAAGACATCCCCCGGCTGGGCATCCAGCTGTTCGTAGTAAAAGTCATCTTCGCACAGAACCTGGCCGGCGGCATCCTTGCATTTGAAATGAACCACCAGACCGGTCAGCGGCTCGGTACCGACGTTCTTGAAAGTGAGACATACCGCAACTTCACCGGTGACATCCCCCTTCAGCAGTTCCACACGAACAAACTGAACCGGGCTGCCGGCCGTGTAATAATTGGCGCGGGATTGCGCCATCAGGGAAAAATTCTGATCCATGATCCAACACCTACTTTTTACTCTTGGGCGTCCGGTCGGTCTGCGTCCGGCTCGGCAGCAGTATCGGGCTTACGGGATTCTTCCTGTACGGGATCCGGGGCAGCCGCAGGCGCTTGCGGTTCGGCAACTTTTGTTGTCTCGCCTTTTCCCAGATCAAACGGCGGAAGGGTTCCGCCTTCCATCAGCGTTCTGAATTCATCACCGCTGATTTTTTCGCGTTCCATCAAAACGGTGGCCACTCTGTGGAGTTCCGTCATGTGCTCTGTCAGCAACCGCCGTGCCGTTTCATACGCTTCATCCACAATATCCCGGATCTCATTATCAATCTCCGAGGCAATCGCTTCGGAATATCCCTTTCCCTGCCCAAAATCACGGCCCAGGAAAGTCTGTTCCGGATCGCTGCCATACACAACAGGCCCCATCCGTTCCGAGAATCCGTACCGCGTGACCATAGCGCGGGCTGTATCGGTAGCGCGCTGCAGATCACTGGATGCACCCGTCGAAATATCATCCAGAACCAGCTGCTCGGCAACACGGCCGCCCAGCAGAGAAACGATGTTCTCAAACATGGCGGTTTTCGTCACATAACTGGGATCTTTCTCGGGCAGGTACATGGTGTACCCCCCCGCACCACCGCGGGAAATAATGCTGATCTGATGAACCGGGTCGTGATGCTTGCCAAAATACCCGGTAATGGCATGGCCTGTCTCGTGGTATGCCACCAGGCGGCGCTCATCGTTGGTCACAACATGGCTCTTCTTTTCAGGGCCCATCATAACCTTGACGGAAGCTTCTTCGATCTCCGGCTCGGTGATGGCTTTCTTGCCACGGCGGGCCGCAAGCAGCGCCGCCTCGTTCACAAGGTTTTCAAGGTCGGCACCGGAGAAGCCGGCCGTCGACCGGGCAATGGTTTTCAGGCTCACATCCGGTCCCAAGGGTTTGTTTTTGGTATGGACCTTGAGGATTTCCTCACGGCCTTTCACATCGGGCAGACCCACATAGACCTGCCGGTCAAAACGACCGGGGCGAAGCAGCGCCTTATCCAGAATATCTGCCCGGTTGGTGGCTGCCATAACGATCACACCGTCATTGGCATCAAAGCCGTCCATCTCCACAAGCAGCTGGTTCAGCGTCTGCTCGCGCTCATCATGACCGCCGCCCAGACCGGCGCCGCGCTGGCGGCCGACCGCATCGATCTCATCGATGAATACAATGGAAGGCATGGTCTTTTTGGCCTTTTCGAACAGATCACGCACACGGGAAGCACCGACACCGACATACATCTCCACAAAGTCGGAGCCGGAAATCGCATAAAACGGTACGCCCGCTTCACCGGCACAGGCACGGGCCAGCAAGGTTTTACCGGTACCCGGAGGGCCCACCAGCAAGACGCCGTGGGGAATCCGGGCGCCCAGGGAATTAAACTTGCTGGGCGCTTTGAGGAATTCCACCACTTCCTGCAGCTCTGCTTTCTCCTCATCTGCGCCGGCCACATCTGCGAAGGTGGCCTTGCGCTGATTTTCCTGCTGGTCTTTCACCTTGGCGCGGCCCACATTCATAATGCCGCCGCCAGCGCCGCCGCGGTACATCGACATGAACAGCATACCGAGGCTGCCCAGCATCACCACATAGAAGATGATTTCCAGCCATGGAATACTGGTTTTTGCCGCCACATAATCAAAAATCATCGGTGCATCCGGATTTGCTTCATTATATGCATCGATAAAATCAGAAATTTTTCCGGTGTTGAAGTCCACGCCATAGGGCAGCTTATAAACCACATACACCGTACCACCATTGGCCGGCAGCACCTCATCCTCCGAGTTGCCCAAATTGTTGAGCAGGCCGCCGGTCTGCTGATCTTCGCTCTGCACCGTGGTATCCGGCAGGGCAATCTTGCCTTCCTTCAGCCACATTTCCAGCTTATTGGTTCCCATGTCCAGACGGTAGGAGGTAACCTGCTGGTTTTCAAAATAATAATAGATTTCTGAGTAGTTGATATGGTTCGCAGCCGAAGCCGACAGCAACGGCGACAAGCTGACGAAGAACAAAATCAACACCATGAGCACGGCAACCACCAGGATGCCGCTGAAACGAGGTTTATGCTGCAAAAAATCAACTCCTATCCAGCGCCGCTGCGCCGGGTGATTTTGCCGCCCGAACCGGCATTATTTGCTGTACACTTCGGGTTTCAAAACGCCCACATAGGGCAGGTTACGGTATTTTTCATCATAATCCAGCCCGTAGCCCACCACAAATTCATCGGGGACTTCAAAGCCGAGATAATCCGGCTCGATTTCTGCCTTGCGGCGGCTGGGCTTGCTCAAAATGGTACAAAGGCGCACACTGCGCGGATTGCGCATCCGAAGCACCGGCAGCAGATGGGACAGCGTGATGCCCGTATCCAAGATATCCTCAACGATCAGGACATCCTTGCCGGTCAGATCGGCGTCCAGGTCTTTGACGATCTTCACCAGGCCGGTGGACATGGTGTTGGCGCCACCGTAGCTGGATACCACCATGAAATCAATGCCGCAGGGGATCTTGACGGCACGCATCAGGTCTGCCATAAAGACAACAGAGCCTTTTAAAATGGAAACCATCAGCAGATCCCGTCCTTCGTAATCCCGGCTGATCTGCGCTCCCAACTCGGCCACTTTGTTCTGAAGCTGCTCTTCCGATACTAAAATATGATCAATATCCTGATCCATGCTTTGCATATTACTCATCCTCCTCGGCTTTCTCCGTACGAACCATCCACACCTCATTGGTATAGGGATCGGGCGCAACGCCTTCGGCAAAACCGCTGCCCCACAACCAAAGCACTTCGCTGCCGTCTGCCAGGAGCGGCAACAACGGACGCTCATCCTGCGGAATCCCGAGTTCGTTATAGTATTTTTTTAATGTTTTGCGTACATGACGACCAGCCGGGCGGAAAAAATCTCCCGGCAGGCGCGTGCGCAATTGTAGATTCTTCTGTATTTTAGCACAATCTGCGCAACAGTTTAAGTCTTTTTTGAAAATTGGTTGATTTTTTAGAAATTCTTCATACTTTACACGGCGAAATTCTACAAAATAACCACCCGGCAGGAAAAATTGCCCTTCACTGAAAGGCTGCGGCGGTGCCGGAAGCGGGCGGATTCCTCCCGGTGTCAGCCGGAACAGAATCCCGTTTTTTACTTTATAGGTCACTTCCGGAGTAAGCTGAAGAGCCCCTTCCCCTCTTTGCAGGAGAAAACGGAGCAGCGTGATATACTTTTCCTCCGCATCCCGTACCGGACTGATCAGGGAACGCAGTGCAGCATCCAGAACGGGCCCTTCCGCGCGGCGCAGCACCGACACGTCGTATCCTTTTTCCATCGAGGCTGCCTGCAGCAGCGCGGCCGCTTCGCCGGTTAGCCACCGGTCCAGATCCCGCATCTGGCGGCAAAGGCGTGCAATTGCCACCTCTGCTGCCGGATTGGCGTACTGCAAAGCAGGAATGGCATGATGCCGGATCCGGTTCCGGGCGTAGGTATCTTCCGCATTGGTCTCATCCTGCACATAGTTTTGCCCAAGTGCAGCGCAGTATGCTTCGGTTTCACCGCGCGTCAGGCAGAGGCAGGGGCGGACATAATAGCCGCGGCGCGGCGGGATGCCCGCCATACCATGCACTCCCGTTCCGCGGGCCATGCGGAACAATACAGTCTCCACCTGATCCGACATGGTATGGGCGGTGGCAATGAAGGCTTCCTCCTGTACAGCCAGCTGATCGAACCACCCGTAACGCAGTCCTCTCGCCCATTCCTCGCTGGGCTGCTGCGGGATCTGAACCCCTTCCTTGACCGCATCATACAGAAACAGTTCCACACCGTTCTGACGGCAGAATGCCGTCACGAAATTGGCATCTGCAATGGCGTTCACGCCGCGGATGCCGTGATTGACATGCGTGGCCAACACCTCAATTTCCAGATCCCGGCGCCGGCGCAGTAAAAAAAGCAACAAAGCCATAGAGTCTGCTCCCCCGGAGCAGGCCGCAATGACTCTGTCGCCAGACTTGAACAAACCCTGCTGGCGGCAATATGCCAGCAAAGTTTCTTCCACGTGTTGAATTACCTTTTCGTCCTCAGAACTCATGGGTCACATCCAAATTGCTGAACCGTGTATGGGCGCCATCCCAGCCAAGGCGGACCACGCTGGTCTCACCGTGACGGTTTTTGGCCACAATGCACTCGGCTTCGTTCTCGTTGGCCTGGTTTTCTTCACCGTTCTGCGAATTGTAGTACGCGGCACGGTACAGGAACAGGACGATGTCTGCATCCTGTTCGATGGAGCCGGAGTCACGCAGGTCGGACAGCTGCGGCCGGTGATCCGACCGCCCGGCCGTTTTTTCCGCCGCACGGGAAAGCTGCGACAGGGCAATGACAGGCACATTCAGCTCTTTTGCCATGATTTTGAGGTTTCGCGTGATATCACTGATTTCCTGTACGCGGCTTTCCGTCCGCTTGGCACTCTGCATCAGCTGCAGGTAATCGATGATCACAAGCCCGATCTTGTCTTTTTTGGGGTCCTGGTTGATCGTGCGGATCTTTGCCTTGATCTCCGGGACCGAAATGCCGGAGGTGTCATCCATATAGATGGGGGCATTGTAAAGCAGCGACGTGGCCTGTGCGAAATCGTTCCAGTCCGAATTGTTCAGCCGACCGGTCCGAAACGCCTGGCTGTCAATGTTGGCCGTACTGGAAAGAATACGGTCGGTCAGCTGCTCACAGGTCATTTCCAGACTGAAGATGATCGTGGGCACCTTCTGCTGGCGGGCCACATTGGTGGCAATATTCAACGCAAAACTGGTCTTGCCCATACCGGGACGGGCTGCCAGAATGATCAGGTCGGAACGTCCGAGCCCGGTCAGCACGGTATCCAGGTAATTGAACCCGGTGGGAATACCGGCAAACTTGTCCCGGTCTGCGCCGCTGAGCTTCTGCATCGTATCAATGACTTCCAGGATGGATTCCCGGATGGTCTTGACGCCCGATTTGTCCCGTCCGCTACGGATATCGTAGATTTTTTGTTCTGCCGATTCCAGCAGCAAGTCGGCATCCTCGCCGCTCGCCGTTTCGCTGAGAATGCTGCGGGCCGCCTCGATCAGACGACGCGCCTGGTACTTTTCCTTGACGATCTTGAAGTAGGAATCGACATTGGAAATAGCCGGAACCGTCTCGGCAATATGGGTGATGTACACCTTGGCGTCGTCTGCACTGGCGAACGTACCGGCTCCCGCCAGCGCGTTGACCAGCGTAATGATGTCCACCGCTTCGCTCTCGGTGTACAGCGTACGCATGGTTTCGTAAACTGCACGGTTCTGATCCGAATAGAACATCTCCGGTTCCATATCGGTGATGAGGCGGTTGAGAATCGTCTCATCCATCAGCGCCGCACCGAGAATGCTTTGCTCCGCCTGCATATTGTAGGGCATCTGAATGCCCAGACTGGAAAGGCTCAACTCTTCATTGCGCGGCACAGCAAACATCCTCCTTTCCTTTACAGGTTCGCTGAAAAGCAGTTTTGCTTTACAGCTCTTCCACTTTCACTTTGAAGGTGGCCGTCACACCGGCATACAGCCGGACCGTCGCATCATAGCTGCCGAATTCCTTGATGGCCGAGGGCAGTTCCACCTTTTTCTTGTCGATCTCCGTGCCCGTGAGTTTGGTCAGCAGCTCGGCTACTTCCTTGCCGGTAACTTTGCCATACAGTTTGCCGGACGCACCGCCCTTGATCTTGGTCGCCACCGTCTGGCTCTGGATCTTCTCTGCCAGCGCCTGGGCAGCGGCCCGGGCTTCCGCCTCATGGTGTGCTTTCGCCTCGCTCTTGGTCCGGGCCTGGTTCAGGGCTGCCGCATCAGCGGGCGCAGCCAGACCACGCGGGAAAAGGAAATTGCGGGCATATCCGTCCGAAACCTCATGGATTTCGTCCTTCTTGCCGATGGTTTTCACATCCTGTTTCAGAATGATTTTCATATCATTATCCTCCGATTCTATCAATGCATAGGTGCCGCCGCGGCATTTACTGCCTGCGAGGCACGATACAGGTCAATCTGTTCGCGGATCTTATGTTCCGCTTCATCCAGTGTACAATTCTGCAGCTGCGCGCCAGCCATCATCAGATGACCTCCACCGCCCAGCGGTTCCAGAATGACCTGGACATTCAGGGCGCCCATACTGCGGGCAGAAATGTTCACCCCGCCGTTTTTGGCCACCGCCACAAAACTGGCATCCACACCATTGATGGTCAGCAGATCGTTGGCAGCCATCGGCAGCACCACGTTCATGCCGGCATCCAGTTCGCCGGACAGCGCGATCGCACACCCCTTGTATATGTAAGCGCTCTCCACGATGTGGGCGCGCGCCTCATACTCCTCTTTGGATGTGTTGAACAGCAGTTTGGTCTCGGCTGTCTGGGCGCCGCGGCTTCGCAGCCATGCAGCAGCCTCAAAAGTCCTCACGCCCACGTGCAGGGCAAAACTGCGGGTATCCAGCATGATACCTGCCAACAATGCCTGGGCCTCCAGCGGCGTGATGTTGCCTTCCTTCGGCATGAACTGCAGCAGCTCGCAAACCAGTTCGCTGGTACTGGACGCATAGGGTTCATGGTACAGCAAAAGCGGCTTGTCGATGTGTCCCACCGCCATGCGATGATGGTCGATGACAACAATGCGCTTGCACTTTTCGTAAATTTTCTGGCTTTCCAGCAGTCGGACCTGGTAGGTATCCACCACGATCAGCAATGTGTTGGGGGTAAGGACCTCCAGCGTCTGATCCGGCGGAATAAAATCCTTGCCGCATCCGGCATCCAGAAAAGCCTTCAGCAGCGGCCCCGCCAGCGTGGCATCGCTGTTGATGGCGATCACAGCCGGCACCCCGCACATCTTGCAGATCCGCAGTACGCCGATCGCCGAGCCCACCGCATCCAGATCACTCATGCGGTGGCCCATGATGATGACGCTGTCGCTTCTCTTGATGAGATCACACAGCGCGCGGGAGATGATCCGGCTGCGCACATGACTGCGCTTTTCCACGCCGTGGGAAATACCGCCGTAGAACTCAAATCCATCTACGGTTTTGACAGCCGCCTGATCGCCGCCGCGTCCCAGCGCAATGTCGATACTTTCCCGTGCCATCTGGTGGCATTCCTGCAAAGTTTTTCCGCCGTGTCCCACGCCGATGGACAAGGTGGTAAGTCCGCCCGGATGCAAAGCGCGTACCTTATCCAGGATATCAAACCGCTCCTGGATCATCCATCGGACATCGCGTTCTTCCACCACCGCAATATATCGGCTGTTGGACACTCTGCGCAGGAAGCCGGTGCTCCGTCCGATATAGGTTTCCAGCAGGCTGTTGATGGCTTCCAGTTCTTTTGCCTGTTCACTGTCCTTCATATCGTCAAACAGTTCATCGTAACTGTCGATGACGATAATCAGACAGGCCGGGCGGCTCTCGGTATATTCCTCCAGGGTCTGCTTGTAGAACGTATCGTCCACCAGATACACAATACTGGCACCGCGGCTTCCCTTGGCTGCCCCTGCATACGCAGTGTAGCGCCGCTCACCCACAGCCAGATCCTGACCATGGGGACGCGAACAGACCGCCAGATCCAGATCCGGGAATACCCGGTCCACAGGACGTGTTACCACGTCGCTGCCGTTCAGGACTTTCTCCCGGAAGAAGGCATTATACCACAGAATCCGTCCATCCGCAACGAGCATGGTGGGGATCGGCAGTCCGGTCAGACTGTACTGGATGCGGCTGTTTTCAAAATCCGTACTGCATAGCTGTTCGGCCACATAGGCACGCAATTTGCGCCGTTTATACCACAGTACACCAAATGCCAGAGCCACCAGCACCAGCGGAACGAGAAGCCACTGCGGCGAAACAAGGGCCACTGGCACAACCATAACCACCAGCGCCACCAGCAGCAGCAACAAAATTGCTGCCACATCCAGGCCATCTTTGTGTTTCATGGTGAAAACCCCACATTTCCGCCCGACGGGCGGATTTTCAAACTTCCAGCAGGATGGGCAGAATCATCGGGCTGCGTTTGGTGCGGCGATAGATATAGCTGGACAGCGCCTCACGCACCCGGGCTTTCACGCTGGCCCAGTCATGCATGTTATCGCTCAGGCTGCGGTCCAAAGCCATTTCCACCTGGGTGCGCAGACCATCCATCAGTTCTTCGCTTTCCCGCACATAGACAAAGCCGCGGCTGACGATGTCCGGGCCAGAAAGGACCTGGCCGTTGGAACCGTCCACAGCTGCCGTCACAACGATGATACCATCCTCCGACAGATGATGGCGGTCCCGCAGAACGACGTTGCCCACATCGCCCACACCGTATCCATCCACCATCACAGCACCGGCCGTAACGGTGTTCTCCACCGTCATGCCGTCCGCCGAGATCCGGATATTCTGTCCGTTCTCCGCAATATAGATGTTCTGTTTCGGCACATACCCCAGATGCTCTGCCGTTTCGGCATGACGTTTGAGCTGCTTGAACTCGCCGTGCACCGGCAGGAAGAACTGGGGATGCGCCAGTGTGAGCATGAGTTTCTGCTCTTCCTGGCAGGCATGACCCGAAACATGGGTATCATACATGTTCTCGTAGATCACTTCTGCGCCCAGGCTCAGAAGACCGTTGACCACCTTGGTCACTGTTTTTTCGTTGCCGGGGATGGGGCGGGCCGAAATGATGATGAAATCATTGGGGCCAACCTTTACCTGGCGGTGGCTGGCCTGCGCCATCCGGGACAGTGCGGACAGCGGTTCGCCCTGGCTGCCGGTCGTGATCAGCACCACCTTCTCCGGCGGATACTTGTTGACTTCATCAATATCGATAAGCACGTTGTCCGGCGCATGCAGGTACCCCAGTTCCCGCGCCATCTCGGTATTGGACACCATGCTGCGGCCGCTCACGGCGACCTTACGTCCCGATTCAATGGCCAGATCGATGATCTGCTGGACACGGTAAATATTGGAGGCAAAGGTTGCCACGATGATTCTGCGGTTGCGGGCGCGGGCAAACAGTCGGCGGACACCTTCCGCCACCGTCTGCTCTGTGGCCGTGAAGCCGGGACGTTCCGCGTTGGTGGAGTCGGCCAGCAGGGCCAGCACGCCACGGCGGCCATACTCCGCAATGGTGGACAGGTCGGTCACCGCATCCCCGGAAAGAGGCGTGTAATCCACCTTGAAGTCGCCGGTATGAATCACAATGCCCGCCGGGCACTCAATGGCAAAGGCCAATGCGTCCGGAATGGAGTGGTTCACATGGATGGGCTCCACCGTGAAGCACCCCAGCTTGACCTTCTGGCGCGGGCGAATTTCATGGAAAATCGCACTGGAGGCCAGACCATGCTCTTCCAGCTTGTTCTTGATCAGGCCGATGGTCAGGCGGGCTGCGTAGATCGGCACATTGAATTTTTTCAGAAGATAGGGCAGGCTGCCGATGTGGTCCTCATGGCCGTGGGTGATAAACAGACCTTTGATCCGGTCCTTGTTCTCCAGCACATAGGTGAAATCAGGAATGACCAAGTCCACGCCGAACATATCTGCATCGGGGAACACCAAACCACAGTCCACCAGAATCATATCACCCTGGCACTCGTACAGAGTAATGTTTTTGCCCACTTCTCCCAGACCGCCCAGCGGGCAGATATGCATCGGAATGGCCGGTGTCATTTCATAGCTGTGCGGCTGCTGTTTACGGCCACGCCGGGTCGGCTTGTTGTTGGCAGGCGCCCCATGATTGTTTTGTCCCTGCTGGCTGTGGCTGCGGCGGGAACGCGGAGCGGGCGTGCTCTGTGCAGCTGTTGCAATGTCAGCTGCCGCAGGCTGCGCCGTGCGGCGCCGGGGCTTGCGCGGTGCAGTGCCGGTTTGGGTCTTTTTATCTGAACGGGGTGCTCGATGCGCGGCGTTTTTTTCTCCGGAAGCCTGTCCGGGGCGGGAATTCGTCACTTTGCGTTTGGGCTTAACTTCTTCCATGAAAACCTCCATACTTTCTGACGACAGAACCCGACACCTGCAAACAGTATCCGCCGGGTTTTCTATCCTGTATTTGCGATTTATGTATTTGTTCTTTGGATGGGCGCGAAAAGTCCGCCTGAAAAGGCGCGGCCGGGCCCTGTCTATACACAACATTGCAGTTATCAAATATTATAAACGCTCTCCTTTATCTTGTCAAACTTGCCATAAGGAAGCAAAGCGGGTATAATTCCTGTACAAGGATTATTGCCAGTACCAGGAGATTTATATGAAACAAATTGAGATCTATACCGACGGAGCCTGCAGCGGCAACCCCGGCCCCGGCGGCTGGGGTGCCATCCTGCGTTTTCGCACCCGGGACAAGATATATGAGAAGGAGCTGTCCGGCGGAAATGCACAGACTACCAACAACCGCATGGAGATGACCGCGCTGCTGGAGGCGTTGCGCCAGCTGAAGGAGCCCTGTGCCATTGATCTGTACAGTGACAGCCAGTATGTGATCAACGCACTGGAAAAAGGATGGGCCAAAGGCTGGCGCGCCCGCGGCTGGAAAAAAGCGGATAAAACCCCCGCCCTGAATGCCGATCTCTGGGCGCCATTGCTCGCCGAAAGCGAGAAACACCAGCTCACCTACCACTGGCTCAAAGGACACGCCGGGCACCCCGAAAATGAGCGCTGTGACCGCATGGCCGTGGAGCAGAGCAAAAAACACGGTGGCCGGCAGGCCTAATACCGCAAGGAGGACTTCTATGGAAGGTTTCAACACCTTTGAAAAGCAGCAGACCGTTCTGATGGGCATGAGCGGCGGCGTCGATTCCAGCGTCGCTGTCCGCATCCTGCAGGATCAGGGATTTGCCGTACAAGGCGCCGTCATCCGTTTTTCGCCGGCGCACGAAGGCGCTGTTGCGGCAGCCAGGGAATCCGCCGATACCCTCGGCATTCCGCTGCACGTCATCGATGCACAGGACGCCTTTGAGCGGTTTGTGATTCAGCCTTTCTGTGAAAGCTATTGCGCCGGGAAGACCCCCAATCCCTGCATCGCATGCAATCCCCTTGTCAAGTTCCGTCTGCTGTCTGAAAAGGCCGACGAGCTGGGCTGTTCCTGGATATCCACCGGCCATTACGCCCGTGTGCAGGTTGACAACGACGGCATCAGCCGGATTGCCGTGCCCGAAAGCGCCGCCCGCGACCAGAGCTATATGCTTTACCGTCTGCCGCAGGATATTCTCCGCAAGCTGATCCTTCCCTTGGGAGAATTCGAAAAAGACGACATCCGTACCATGGCCCGTGAGTTGCACCTTGCCTGTGCCGATGCGCCGGACTCCATGGAGATTTGCTTTATCCCGGACGGAGATTATGCCGCCTATATCCGGCAGCGGGGATTCACTCCGAAAACCGGGCATTTCATCGGCCCCCAGGGCGAAGATCTCGGCGCGCACGCCGGCGTCGACCATTACACGGTGGGCCAGCGCAAAGGACTGGGTATCGCCACCGGGCGTCCTCTGTTCGTCAAGGCTATTCTGGAAAACGGTGACATTCAGCTGGCTGAAACCGGTCAGGAATACAGCACCCGTGTCACACTCCAGAGTATGGTAACGCCGGACGGACAGCCTCTGCCTGCCGGCGAATACCTTGTCAAGATCCGCAGTGCCGCCCGCCCCACCCCCTGCTCCTATGACGGCAACGGAGGCATCCTGTTCCCGGAACCGGTCCGCGCACCGGCGCCCGGGCAAAGTGCGGTGTTCTATTGTAACGACACGGTATATGGCGGCGGTATCATCGCCGAAACCGACTGACTTCTTTCCAAGACAAAAATAAACAAGCCTTCCCGCAGCCGCGGGAAGGCTTGTTTCGTACATTCAGTGTTTTTTGAAGAACGGTGTAAAATCAAAGGTGGCGAAGTAATCTTCCGGCGTCTCTGCGCGGCGGATCAACTGGTGGGTGCCGTCCTCTTTCAGCAGAACTTCCGCGCTGCGGAGTTTGCCGTTGTAATTGTATCCCATTGAGAAGCCATGGGCTCCGGTATCATGGATGAACAGCACATCACCTTTGTCAATCTTTGGCATCATGCGGTCAATGGCGAACTTGTCGTTGTTCTCGCACAGACCGCCGGTGATGTCGTACTTATGGTCGCAGGGCTCGTTCTCCTTGCCCAGCACCGTGATGTGATGGTAGGCGCCATACATGGCCGGGCGCATCAGGTTGGCTGCGCAGGCATCCACACCGATGTACTCCTTGTAGATGTGCTTTTCGTGCAGCACCGTCGTGACCAGGCCGCCGTAAGGAGCCAGCATATAACGGCCCATCTCGGTGAAGAGCGCCACATCCCCCATTCCAGCGGGAACCAGAATTTCCTCAAACTGTTTGCGGACGCCCTCGCCGATCTTGGCGATATCGTTGCTGCGCTGCTCCGGGCGATAGGCGATGCCTACGCCGCCCGACAGGTTGATGAACTTGATCTTGGCACCCGTGCGCTCATGAAGACGCACCGCCAGACGGAACAGGATGCCCGCCAGTTTCGGGTAATACTCATCGGTGACCGTATTGCTGGCCAGGAACGCGTGAATACCGAACTCTTCGGCGCCCAAGGCCATCAATTTGGTGTAGGCCTCCGCCATCTGGTCCTCGCTCATACCATATTTGGCATCGCCGGGGTTATCCATGATGCCATTGCCCAGGTCAAAGACTCCACCCGGATTGTAGCGGCAGCAGATGGTTTTGGGAATACCCGCCACCCGCTGCAGGAACTCCACGTGGGTCAGATCATCCAGGTTGATGTAGGCGCCCAGTTCGTAGGCCTTCTGCATATCCTGCACCGGCGTATCGTTGGAGGAGAACATGATATCACTCCCCGTAAAACCGCACGCCTCACTCATCAGCAGTTCGGTATAGCTGGAGCAGTCCACGCCGCAGCCTTCCTCCTGCAGGATTTTCAGGATATACGGATTGGGCGTGGCTTTTACGGCGAAATATTCTTTGAATCCTTTGTTCCAGGCAAACGCCGCATTGACACGGCGGGCATTCTCCCGGATTCCCTTTTCATCATACAGGTGGAACGGCGTAGGCACGTCAGCGATGATGGCCTTGGCCTGTTCCAGCGTCACGAACGGCAGTTTTTGCGACATTTTTCTTTCCTTTCCGGTTTCCCCCAGATTACATTCAGAATGTTTGTATTATAAACCGTTTTGGAAAATCCGGCAAGAGGCTTTGCAAATTTATACACCGTTATACAATAAGGTCTTCTGCCTCGGCCGCCTTGTTCTGCATGTGCAGCCGGGCAGCCAGAAGCCGGTTATCCAGCTGCCGGCAAGTCCACATGTAGGCGGGATACAGGAACAGGCAGGCTGCCACCCAGGCCGCGGGATTGGCCAGTTCCGCACCGAAATACCCCACAACCGGAACCAGAATGATGGCCACCGCCGTACGCGCGACCATCTCCGCCACACCGGCCATCATGGCCAGCGTGGAATAGCCAAGTCCCTGGATGGTGTACCGCCACACGATCAGAGCCCCCAGCGGGATGAAGAAAACACTGTTCCAGAACAGATACTCCTGTCCCATGCGGACAATGTCCACCTCGGTGGAGGTATCCAGGAACAGCCCCATGATGGCCACATCCCCGAAGTGCAACAGAATCAGCGAGCCGATGGCATAGATCGTTGCAATCAGCAGGGCACTGCGGACGCCCTGGCGCACGCGGTCCATCCGCGCTGCTCCCAGGTTCTGCCCACCGTAGGTTGCCATGGCAGTGCCGATACTCTCCAGGGGAGCGGTAAGAAGGTTCATCGTCTTGCTGGCCGCCGTGACCGCTGCCACCGCCGTGCTGCCCAGCATATTGACCGCCCACTGCACAATGACGCTGCCGATGGCCGTGATGCTGCACTGCAGTCCCATGGGAAGCCCGATGCCAAGCAGGCGGACACAGGCCCTCTGATTCAGGCGCCCTTCCCCCTTTTCCATACGGAGCACTTCAAATCTGCGGCACAGATAGGCAAAACTCAGCACACCGGAAACTGCCTGGGAAAGATCCGTTGCCAGCGCCGCGCCAAAGATGCCCATCTGAAACGGGATCACGAACACCAGATCCAGAACGATATTCAAAGCACTGGTCAGGATCAGGAAGTACAGCGGCGTCTTGCTGTCGCCCAATGCACGCATAATCCCCGCCACCATATTGTACAGAAAGATAAACGGGATGCCTGCAAAAATCCAGCCGATATAGACAGCGGCGCCGTCCAGGATATCTGCCGGCGTCTGCATCAGAATCAGCAAAGGCCGTGTCAGGCTCACCGTCAGGCCCGTGAGTATCACACTGCCGGCCACACACAGCCAGGCCGCATTTGCCACGTGACGGCGCAGATCGTGATAATCCCGCGCGCCGAAAAGCTGCGCAATGGGGATGGCGAAACCATTGCACACGCCGATCACAAAACCCAGAATCAGATAATTGATGGAGCCGGTGGACCCCACGGAGGCCAGCGCACTGACACCACAGTATTTTCCCACAATAATGGTGTCGGCCAGCGCGTAGAATTGTTGAAACAGATTGCCCAGTGTGAGCGGCAGCGTGAACAGCAAAATTACTTTCAGCGGACTCCCGCTTGTCAAATCCTTTGTCATATCCCAAATCCCCCTGCTATACATTCAAATTTCGCGTCTGGTATTATAGCACAGCTTCTGCGAAAAACAAGAGCCTTGGAACCTAATTTTTACAACAAAAAAGACCTGTCAAATGACAGGTCTTTTTGGCAGGGGTAGAAGGATTCGAACCCTCGGCACGCGGTTTTGGAGACCGCTGCTCTACCAACTGAGCTATGCCCCTATATAAAACGCCCACAGTGCAAGATACGCTGTGGGCGTTTAGCTGGAGCTGCTAAGCAGATTTGAACTGCTGACCTCATCCTTACCAAGGATGCGCTCTACCAACTGAGCTATAGCAGCAAATGGCGACCCGAATCAGGCTCGAACTGACGACCTCTAGCGTGACAGGCTAGCGTTCTAACCAACTGAACTACCGGGCCATACCCAGCTTGTTGTCTGCCGTGGCGGCTGCAACGTCAATTATTATAGCCAAAGAACCCCCAACTGTCAACCCCTTTTTTGATTTTTTTTGGATTTTTTTGAAGTTTTTTCTTTTTCGATTTTGCTACGTCATTTTTGTTTTCAGATTGCATTATTTTCCTGCCGGTGGTATCATGGTATCAGTTCTTTTTACGGGAAACAGGCGGTCTGTTATCCCCAGCCGGAAAAAACTCGGCCCGGCACTGCCACCATATCACCAGCGCCACAACCGCCGCACCCACGCCGCTCTGTACGCCAAATTGCAAAAAGGCCACAGGAACGGCCAGCGTAACGGCAAGTACCGCCCCTACAGCGCGTTTTTGGATGCCCGCCGCCGCCACACCGCCCGCCAGGCAGCAAACAGCCCCGGTAACAGGAAGATACAGTACCAGCCAGGTTCCTGCCACAACTACGGCACGGCCGCCGCGGACACGCCTCCATACCGGGAACGCATGCCCCAGGACGACGCCGATTCCTCCGTAGAGGGCCGCCAGATGTTCCAGTTCCGGTGCGGCCAGCCGATAACAGAACCAACAGGCCAGTACCGTTTTCAAGGCGTCCCCTGCCACCACCGCCCAGCCTGCTCCCCTGCCGAGACAGCCAGCCACATTGTCCGCATCGGGTGCACCGGTTCCAATCTCTCCCACACTTGAACCGGCAAGGCACCGCGCCACGATATCGGCGGTCAGGAAGCAGCCAAAGGCGTATCCCGCCAAGAGGCACAATCCTTTCAGCAGATAACTCGGTTCAGCCCACATGGTCTTGTTCCTCCCCATATTTTAGTAAGAGGTGTTTTCGCATGGATTTGCAAACATTACAATCAGAGTGCCTGGCATGCCGCCGGTGCAGCCTGTGCGAATCCCGTACCAACGTCGTGTTCGGCCAGGGCGCGCCCGATGCCGAAGTGCTTTTTGTCGGCGAAGGTCCCGGCGCCAACGAAGACGCCCAGGGGCTCCCCTTTGTGGGGCGGAGCGGCCAGCTGCTGGACCATTATCTGGAAGCTGTGGACCTGAGCCGGAGCAAAAATGTCTACATCGCCAACATTGTCAAATGCCGTCCGCCGAAAAACCGGGATCCTCTCCCGGAAGAATCGGCGGCCTGTCTGCCCTGGCTCCGGCAGCAGTTCCAGCTTCTGCGCCCCAAAATCATCGTCTGCCTCGGACGTATTGCCGCCCAGCAGCTCATTGAGCCCGGTTTTTCCGTCACCCGTGATCACGGCAAATTCTTCAACAAGCACGGCACGCTCTTTATGGCTACTTACCATCCCGCTGCGCTGCTGCGCTATCCCGTCAACAAACCTGCCGTTTTCGGGGATTTCGTGGCATTGCGGGAGAAGATTTCCCAGGTCTGTGAACACACCTATTGATACAAGGAGTTGACCACCATGTCGCCGGAACCGCTGGCACTCACCCTGCCCATCCGGCAGCTGGTGGAATTTTTATTGCGCACCGGCAGCATCGACAACCGCTTTACCGGTTTTGACCGCGCCAACGAAGGCGCCCGTCTACACCGCAAGCTGCAGCGCGCCGCTGCCAAAGAATTTTCCGATTACCAGGCCGAAGTTGCCCTTACCCAAGAGTATGGCTGCTGTGGCATTCATTATACCCTGGAGGGCCGCGCTGACGGTATTTATACAGCAGCCGACGGCACCGTCACGGTGGACGAAATCAAAACCACAGCCTTGCCTCTGGAGAAAATCACCGGGGAGCAGTCCCCTGAACACTGGGCTCAGGCAAAAGTCTATGCTGCCATCTACGCCGGGCAGCATCAGCTTTCCGTGATGCGGGTCCGCCTCACCTACTATCAGGTGGATGTAGAGCAGGTGCTGTACTTTACCAAAACCTTCTCCGCCGGGGAGCTGGACACTTTCGTTCTGGACTTGCTGACCCAGTATGCGCCATGGGCCCAGCGAGCCGCCCGATGGCGGGAGGCCCGCCAGGAGGGGCTGCATCGGCTCACCTTCCCTTTTCCGACCTATCGTGCAGGACAGCGTGCCATGATCAAGGCGGTCTATGAAACCTGCCGGGACGGCGGACAATTGTTATGTCAGGCCCCCACCGGCATCGGAAAGACCATGAGCGTTCTGTTCCCTGCCCTGAAAGCGCTGGAACAGGGCGGTCCCGTCTTCTATCTCACCGCGCGGGGAACCACCCGTGCGGCCGCGGAGGCCGCCCTGGCCACCCTGCGGGCCCATGATGCAGACCTTTCCCTGCGAAGCGTCACGCTGACGGCCAAGGACAAAATCTGTATGCAGGAAACGCGGGAGTGCACGCCGGAGGCCTGCCCGTATGCAAACGGATACTACGACCGCATCAAAACCGCCCTGTGGAACGCGCTGGATCTGCCGGCCCTGACAGCCGATGTACTGCAGCAGCTTGCCCGCCAGTATGAAGTGTGTCCCTTTGAGCTGGCGCTGGATCTGAGCCTCTGGAGCGATGTGGTGATCGGCGATTACAATTATCTGTTTGACCCGGTGGTACATCTGGCGCGCTTCTTTGAAAGCTGCGGCGATTATCTTTTTCTCATCGACGAAGCCCACAATCTTCCTTCCCGGGCGCGGGAAATGCATAGTGCCACGCTGTGCAAAAGCAGTTTCTGGGATGCCAAGAAGCGCCTCGGGCCCGGAAAAAGCAGTCTGAAAAACGCCCTGAACAAAATCAACGAGATTTTTATTTCCTGGCGCCATCGCTGTGAGGAAACCCCGGCCGATGTCCGTTTTGGGAAGACCTTTTTCGAAAGGGAGCGGGCCGAGGCTCTGGACCGTGCCCTGGCCAAACTTTGCGAACCTCTGGAAAACTGGCTGGACGAGCACCGGGAGCCCGGGGAAACCCACGATGCACTGCTGCAGCTCTACTTTGATGTGCGCGGCTGGCTTCGCATTGCGGACACATTCGATGACCACTTTGTGTTGCAGATTTCGGCCCACGGCAGCGAAGTCCGGGCGTCCATGCTCTGTCTGGATCCCAGCGCCTTTCTGGCCGACGACTTCTCCAAAGGCCGCGCCGCCATTCTGTTCAGCGCCACGCTGGCGCCTGCAGGGTACTACAAGGATCTGTGCGGGTTGCCCGATGCACGTGCCGTGGCTTTGCGCAGTCCTTTTCCAGCCCGGAATCTGGGGCTGTGGTGTGCCCGGCATATCAGCACCCGCTACAGGGACCGTTCTGCCAGCATCGAACAGGTTTCCGATCTGATCGCCTGCATGGCAGATGCCCGGACCGGCAATTATCTTGCCTTCTTTCCCAGCTACAGTTATCTGCAGGCGGTTCTGGAGGACTTTTCGGCCCGGTACCCCACGGTCACCACAATCTGTCAGCAGAGCAGTATGGATGAAGCCCAGCGCACCGAATTTCTTGGGCATTTCGATTCCCATCCGCAAAAGACACAGATCGGGTTTGCCGTTCTGGGCGGTGTATTCGGCGAGGGCGTGGACCTTACCGGGGACCGGCTGATCGGTGTGGCTATCGTCGGCCCGGGCCTGCCCCAGGTCGGCCCCCGCCAGGAACAGCTGCGCCAGCACTTTGAGGAGACCCGCGGTTCCGGCTTCGATTACGCGTACCGCTATCCCGGCATGAACAAAGTCCTGCAGGCGGCCGGACGGGTGATTCGGACGCCCCAGGACAAAGGCATTGTTGTGTTGATCGACGACCGCTTTGCTGCCCCGGACACCCGCCGGCTGATGCCCCCGCACTGGGATCATCTTCGCTTTGTGGACAGCACCGAGAGTCTGCGCCGTGAACTGGCATCTTTCTGGGGCCTGTAGTCCCCCCTCCATACGCAGACAGCCCCGCAGAGGCATCTCTGCAGGGCTGTTTTTCTTTATGCGGTTTTCTCCTTCTTGCGCATGCGCAGCAAGCTGTAGGGCATCAAAGGCGTCTTGCAGGGGATCGTGTAGTGCATCATGGGATGGGGTGTTGCATCCACACGTTCTCCGGCCTCGTTCTCAATCCATTCCGGTGTCAGGGCAACCACACTGCCGTCCGGCTGCAGAATTTCCAGCGAATCTCCCTGTACAAATTTTCCGCGCTGGGTGCAGTGCGCCACACCGTCTTCCCAGGAATCCACGGTGCCGATGAAATCCCATTCCCGGACATAGGTATGGCTGGGCGTCTGCAGTGCCTGTTCCTTGCCGAAATAGAATCCCGGCGAGTAGTGACGGTGGCTGGTCCGGTTCAGTTCCTCGATGACATCCTCCGGCAGTTCGTAGGCGTCGCTGTAAGGGTCCTTCAGGTACAGATCCAGAGCGCGGCGGTAGGCACTGGTGACCGATGCCACATAGTAAAAGGTCTTGGCGCGCCCCTCGATCTTGAGGGAATCCACACCGGCCTTGCAGATCAGATCAAGGAACGGTGCCGTGCACAGGTCATTGGCGTTGAGAATGTAGCTGCCGTTTTCGCTTTCGCCGATTTCCATATACTGGCCGGGGCGATGTTCCTCCACCAGCGCGTACTTCCAGCGGCATGGCTGTGCGCATTCACCGCGGTTGCCGCTGCGGCCCGTCATATAACTGGACAGCAGGCAGCGGCCCGACACGCTCATGCACATGGCACCGTGCACAAAGGCTTCCAGTTCCAGGTCCGGAGGGCAGTTGTCCCGGATCTGCGCGATTTCGGTCAGCGGCAGTTCCCGGGCCAGCACCACACGCTTGGCTCCCAGTTCATAGCAGACCCTGGCCGCCTCGTAGTTGGTAATGCCCGCCTGTGTGGACACATGGCGTTCCACCCAGGGTGCATATTTCTTGGCCAGCGCCAGCACCCCCAGGTCGGCAATGATGAACGCATCCACACCGGCTTCGGCCGCATCCTGAATATATTGCGGCAGCTTTTTCAGTTCCTCATTGGTGGGCAGCGTATTCAGTGTCAGGTACACCTTCTTGCCCCTTGCATGGGCAAAGATACACCCTTCCCGCAGTTCATCCACCGTGAGGTTGACGGGCGCTGCCCGCATGCCGAATTCCGGCAGGGCACAGTAAACGGCATCCGCGCCATACAAGACGGCATATTTCAAAGTTTCCAGGCTGCCCGCAGGGGCCAGCAGTTCCGGCTGTTGCAGCATCGTGTTTCCTCCTGTAAAAAAGCGCCCGGACGCGCCGGGCGCTTTTGTTGCTTGGTATTGGTAATCAGTAAGCCCAGCCCGCTTTTTCCACGTTGGCCTGGTGCTCTTCCGCCGTCTTGGCGTAGAAATACTGTCCCGCCACATCGGTATCGGGATGACCGGTGACAAAGAAGAAGTATCCCTCATCGATATATTGCTGGTCCGGGTTCAGGGCCGCATCGATGGCCGCGTACCCCGGGCAGGAAATGGGACCTGCCGGCAGACCGCTGACGCGGTAGGTGTCGTACAGATTCAGCACTTCTTCGGGAATAGACCCCATCTCCGGCCAGCCATAGTATTCTGCCGTGGGCGAGTTCCACAGATAGTTGTTTTCCACATCCTGGGTAATATAACTGCAGGCATTGGATTCCAGTTTATGTTCCGCCCACAGCGGGTCGCTGGATTCCAGACGGTTGTGGAAGCAGGCACTGACCTTGGCATCTTCCGACTCCACACCGGCTTCCTCCTGGATGAAGCTGGCCAGCTTGACCACATCATCCAGCGTCGTGCCTTTTTCGTTGATGGTATCCATCAGCCCTTCGGTCTTGGCCGAGAACTCGCTGTAAAGCGTGTCCACATAGTAGTAGACATCCTCGTCGGCATAGACATTGTAGGTGTCGGGGAAGAGATAGCCCTCGCACTTCATCAGGCGTCCGTTGTCCGGGATCTGCGTCCAGAAGCTGTACTGGCTGAAATCCGAACCGTCGGTGCCATTGGCGCAGTTCAGGAAAGTATCCACACTGTCCACCAGGCCCGCATTCACAAAGATCTGTGCCACGCCTACCGCGGTGGTACCTTCGGGGATGGTGATGTTGGTGGTGGGACGGCGGACCTCCTGGGAGATGGTCTGAATAATGGTATTGTAATCCATGCCCGGACGCAGCGCAAAGTCGCCATACTGGATGCCGCCCGCTTTGCCGCTGTACTTCACATACTCCTTGAACAGCCAGTCATAGTGAATGATGCCGGCCTCTTTCAGCTGGCTGGCGATGGTTCCCACCGAGGATCCCTGCTCGATGGTAACGGTCTGCTCGGTGCCCAGTTCGGTGCTGCCATCGATCTCGCCGTAGAACTGCATCACCTTGTAGCCGCCGAACGCCACCAGTGCCAGGAGAATCAGCACAATCAGACAGCCAAACGGGAAACGCCGCCTGGTCTTTTCTTTCCCCTCCTCGGCGTCAGGTTCCGGTTTTGCCTTATGCTTTTTTGCCTTGGCGGGTGCACGTTTCTTCTCCTTGACGGGCTCGCGTTCCAGCGAAGCCGCCGCTTCCTGTTTTGCTTCCGGAGCCGGCGTCGGCTGGTTCTGCGGCGCGGCTCCGGCAGAATTATGGTCATTGCGATTGATCCTCATGGGATTTCTCCTTACTACTTTGCTCTTGCGCAGGTATCAACCCCTGCTTCATCCTGTCTGCCGCTTACAGCAGCATTCTGAAATACACATCCGTGACCGGAAATTCTCCGCGCAGAAACGCGATCATCCCGTAGCCGCAGCGCCTGCCCGCCCCCAGATAGAGGGACTGGTTCTCCGCCAGCAGAATCCGCGCCTTATCGGCACCGGTCTTTTCCCGGGCAGCCTGCAGCAGTGTATCGGCACAATAATCATTGTCGGCCTGCAGTTCCAGAAACTGCAGTTCATTTCCTTTGGTAAAATACAGCCCGTACCCCCGCCGGTTGGATACCACGGTAAGCCCGCGGCGGTACAGCTGGGTGATTACTTCATTCATGGCCGTTTCCGGCAAAGAGATGCACCCGGGCTGGCAGCGCATTCGCATGTCCAGCAGGTGGCGCACCGTGAGGCTGTCAAATTCCGCCTGGGCCAGCAGATTCCGCGCAATGGGCTTCTGCAGGACCCGCATGGGCAAAAGATTGCGGAATCCCACCGCCTCCAGCGCATGGGCTTCCTGGGCGTTTTCCGGAGCCAGGACTGCAAAATCGTACTCCTTGGCTCCAAAGGCCCGCAGACATCCGCTGAGCAGTTTCGGGAGCAGCGTTTCCATGGGAATTCCCTGTGCAGCGGCCGCTCCGCAGAACCAGATCCCTTTGCGGTGGCTGTACTGCACCGGCACTGCCGCCAGCATGGCAGCCACCGGTTTTCCCGGCTGCTGCAAAACCAGAATATGGGCAAGCCCTGCCACATTCTGCAGCCAACCGGCTGCATCGGCCCGGGAATCCCCATAGCGGGCACAGCGCAGATCCATCAGGCTTTCCAGATCGCCCGGCTCTGCTGTTCGCACCATAGGCACGTCCCCTTTCCGCCTTCCCTCATTTTACAGGATCGGCTGGATTTTCGCAAGTATCTCGGCGTTGATATCCTCCACCGAACGGATGTCCTTGCCCTCTTTCCCGGTGGAGCATTCGATACGGGTCCATCCGAATCGTTTAGCACAGTACTCCGCTGCCGCCCGGCTGCGGGCAATATACTCCCGGTCCTTTTCCTGGATATCTTTTTTGCTCTCGTCCCCGTGATAGCGTTCATCCATCAGTTTCTGGGACACTTCCGGGTCCACCGCCAGATACACCACAGCATCCGGCGCCGGGATCCCGATTTTTTTATACTCAAAATCGAACAGCCAGTTGAGGAATCCGTCCCAGTGCATCGGCGGCAATTTGGCGCACTGATGGACCGCATTGGAGGTGGTGTACCGGTCCGAGAGCACCAGCCCGCCGGAGCGATAGAACTCACCCCAGTCGGTCTTATAACTGGCAAAACGATCCACTGCATAGAAACTGGACGCCGCATAGGCGTTCACATCATCGGGCTTGTCCCCGAACTGGCCTGAGAGATACATCTTGACCAGTGCCGAGGAATCACTTTCATAGTTGGGAAATGTGATCTGGCGCAGATCGATGCCCCGGTCCTTGAGTTTCCGGGCAGTCAGTTTTGTCTGTGTGCCTTTGCCGGATCCGTCCAATCCCTCAAAAATAATGAGTTTACCCATGGCAGACCGCCTCCTGCTTCAGTTTCGCGTATTTTTCCCGCACCTCTGCCTGCTGGCCGCAGCACATACGGCCCTCCGGGCAGGGACCCGTCAGGCAGCGCGGTCCCGCCGTCGCAAAGATATGCGGGGCCAGAGGCAACACCAGGCGCAGCATCTCGTCGGCCACCGCCCGGATCTCCCACTGGGCACGGTTGCAGCAGCGCAGATTGAAGAAATTCTGCAGACTGCGGCAGTTCATCGTCATGACCATCTTGGTCTCGCAGGCGTTGGGCAGCACAAACCGTGCGTCCTCATTGGCCTGCTTGGAGGCCTTGGCCCGGGCTGCCTTCTCCTCCATACCCTGTGCCATAAGACGCCGGGTGTGGGCGTCTTCCAGAGACTGCACCAGCTCCAGATACTTTTGGGCGTCGGCGTTCATGGCATCGATGAACTGCGCCTTGGCCTCGGGGATTGCCTCGATTTCCGGCGGAATGACATAGCGGAAGTCCTCCAGCCGCACATAGCGCTGGCTCTGCACGCTGAAGCTGGCGATGCGGTGCCGGGTCACCTGCGCAAGGAACGTGCGGGAAACCCCCTCGATGCCGAAGGTAAAGCTGGCATGTTCAATGGGACTGGCATGTCCCAGGTCGGTCAGCTTCTGCAAGAAGGCTGCCGTCTTGTCCGGCGTCAGGCCGTCCAGCAGTGTTTCGATATGGGCATCTGAATAGCAAAGCTTGGCAGCCGCCGCCACCGTCTTTTCAGGGTCGTTGGTATGGGCAATCAGTTGAACCACCATGGATTTTTCTCCCCTTTGTCATTCATCCCCGCCGATTTTCTTCAGCGGCGCATAATTGGCCATCGTCTTCTTCACGCCCACGCGGTCAAACTGGATCTCCACGATGCAGTCTCCCGCAATGGGCGTTGCCTTGAGCACTTTGCCGCGTCCGAACACGCGATGCTCCACAAGATCCCCCGCTGCATACTGGACCGCCTGCTTTTTGGGGGCAGTCTTCTGCATGCCGGCCAGCGTTGAGGTACCCGCACCCGCCGGGGTGGCCGGTGCACCGCTGTGATGGTTGCTGCCGTATCCGGCGCCGAAGCCTGCCGTCTGTACCGTATGGCGGCCACCATTGTAGTGGGGGCTTTCATGTCCGCCGCTGGCAAACCCACTGCTGTAACCGGCGCCAAAGCCGCCGCGGGGACGTGCGTTATACTCGCTGTTCAGATAGCCGCGGGAGGCACCGGAATAGCCGCTGCGCCCGCCGGGGACATGATTGCTGTAGGTGCCGTACCCGGCGCCGAAGCCACCTGCCGAATAGGCAAGTTCCGGGCTCTGGGTTTCCTCCATAAGCCCCGGATCGATTTCGCTGAGGAAGCAGGAAGGTGGATTACGGCGGGTCTGACCGAAAATCAGCCGGCTGCGGGAGGTGGAAAGATACAGTTCTTTCTTGGCGCGCGTGATGGCCACATAGCACAGACGGCGCTCTTCCTCCATATCCTCCTCGTTGTAGCGGGCCATGTCTCCGGGGAAGACTCCGTCCTCCATGCCCACCACAAACACATAGGGAAATTCCAGACCTTTGGCGGAATGGATGGTCATCATCGTCACGCTGTCGGCATCCTCGTCGTAGCTGTCCAGATCGGAGATCAGGGCCACTTCCTCCAGGAACCCCGAAAGAGTGGCGTCCTCCCCGTTCTGGTCAGCGTAGGTCTTGACCGAGCTGACCAGCTGGCCCAGGTTTTCCAGGCGGGTCTCGCCCTCCTCCTTCTGTGCTTTCAGCATAGCTTCATAGCCGGTCCTTTTGATGACTTCCCCGGCGAATTCATCCAGGGGCATCGTCACCGAGAGATCGCACAGTTCCCGGTACATTTCATAGAATTTTTCCAGGGCGGCCGCTGCCCGCATCAGTTCCGGATACTGCCGCGCGTCGGCGATGACCTGCAGCATGGGCACGCCCTTCCGGGCAGCCAGTTCCCCAACCTTGTCCACCGTGGAGGCACCGATCTTGCGCGCCGGTTCGTTGATGATACGGCGCAGACGCACGTCATCCCGCGGGTTGACGATCACCGCCAGGTAGGAGTTGATATCCTTGACTTCCTTGCGGTCAAAGAAGCGCTGACCGCCCACAATGCGGTACGGAATACCCGCCCGGGCGAAATAGGTTTCAATGGGGTTGGACTGGGCATTCATACGGTAGAGCACCGCATGATCCCGCAGGTGGGCACCTTCCCGCAGATGTTCGCCGATGACATCGGCAATATGGCTGGCTTCATCCTGTTCGCTGGATGCCGTATAATGATGGACCTTATCCCCTTCTCCGTTTTCCGTCCACAGCGTTTTGCCCTTGCGGCCGGTGTTGTTCTTGATCACACTGTTGGCCGCATTGAGGATATTGGAGGTGGAGCGGTAGTTCTGCTCCAGGCGGATGGTCTTGGCGCCGGTGAAAACCTGTTCGAAGTTCAGGATGTTTTCAATAGTGGCGCCGCGGAACTTGTAGATGGACTGGTCATCGTCGCCCACCACACAGACATTGTTGGTACCGCCCGCCAGCAGACGCACCAGATGGAACTGCGCCACGCTGGTATCCTGGTACTCGTCCACCACAACGTAGCGGAATTTGTTCTGGTAGTACTCCCGGGCCTCGGTGTCCGTCTGAAGCAGGCGCACGGTATGGAAGATCAGATCGTCAAAATCCATGGCCCCTGCGGTTTTCAGGCGGCCCGCGTAGGCCGTATAAATCTGGGAGATCAGTGCCGCCTTGGTGTCCCGGGGCGTTTCCGCCGCCACATCCTCCGCCGACATCAGCTTATCCTTGTAGGAACTGATCTGTGCCACCGCCGACTTGATGGGCAGGAACTTGTCATCAATCATCTTGTCCTTGTAGATCTGCTTCAGGACGCGCTGCTGATCATCCGTGTCATAGATGGTAAAACTCTTGGGGAAGCCGATGCGCTCGGCATCCCGGCGCAGGATCCGCACGCAGGCTGAATGGAAGGTGGATGCGTTCACGTCACCGCCCATCGTCTCGCCCAGCATGGCGCGCAGTCGTTCTTTCAGTTCCCCCGCCGCCTTGTTGGTGAAGGTGATGGCCAGCACATTCCAGGGGCGCGCCGGACGCACCGCCAGATAGGCAGTCTCCCGGGGAAGGTCCCGTCTCGACTGGACGGCCTTCCGCAGTTCTTCCAGATCCTGTTCGGTCACGGTACGGGCCAGCTCCTTGCTGCCGTGTGCGCAGCCGAAACGGATGATGTTGGCGATCCGGTTGACCAGCACCGTGGTCTTGCCGGAACCGGCGCCGGCCAGAATCAGCAGCGGGCCTTCGGTGGTGAAGACGGCCTGCCGCTGGACCGGGTTCAGGCGGGTGAATTTGCTTTCAATATACTGGTCGCGCAGGGCGATATACTCCTGGGTAAGCTCAGGCATGACTTGTTTTCCCTTCTGTGTATAGAATCAATCAGTCGGCCGCAAAGGGGTCGCGGATATTCTGCAGCGTCTTTTTCCACGCCTTGGGGGTAGCATCCCGGAAACCGGCTGTCAGGTATTTTCCTTCGCTGAGGCTGATGGCAGTTCCCCGTGCCACGCAGTTGATGGGATCGGGAGCAATGGCCACATCCACATGCAGTTCCCCGGCCAGGTAACTGGCCAGTCCGCGCAGCAGAGAACCGCCGCCGGTGAGCAGCACGCCCGTGGAGGACACATCTGCCGCCAGTTCCGGCGGGGTGCTTTCCAACACCGCCCGCGCGGCGGCCACGATCCGCGTGGCCAGCTCCTGGACCGGCTCGTAGAGATCATGGGTATAGATCAGACGCCGCGCCGGGAGATTGGTCTCCCAGGAATGGCCGCGTACTTCCATGACACCCTCGAATTCACTCTTGGTGCAGCAGGCCACCTGCTTTTTCAGGGCCTCCGCCGTCAGCGGGCCGATGGCAATCTGATACTTTTCCTGGACAAACTGGGCGATGCAGCGGTCAAAGGCATTGCCCGCCACCGGAATGCTGGCAGCGCGCACCCGTCCGCCCATACTGATGACCGCAATGTCGGTGGAACCGCCGCCGATATCCACCACCATACAGCCATGGGGCTGCCGGATCTGCAGGCCGGCGCCCAGCGCGGCAGCGACCGGCTCATCCACCAGGAAGACCTGCCGCGCACCGGCAGCCATGACCGACTCCACCACGGCATCCGCTTCCACGCCGGTGATGGCCGCCGGCACGCAGACTGCGATCCGGGGTTTGAAAAAGCGGGAGCGGCAGACTTCATTCACGAACCGCACGATCAGTTCGTTGGTCATCCGGTGGTCCTGAATCACACCGTCACGCAGCGGACGGATCAGATCAATATGCGCAGGGGCCCGCCCCACCATCCGCAGGGCTTCGTCCCCCACCGCCAGGATGGTGTTACTGCGGGTATCCACAGCCCCAATGGTGGGCTGGGTAAACACCACACCCTGTTGTTCGGTTGCAATAATGATCGAGGTCGTGCCCAGATCAATGCCGATATCCTGTTGCTTCATGGTCATTTCTCCGTAGAGGTTCGTTTTTCTTTCGGCAATTCTTCATCCGCGGCAATGGCAGCCGCCGTCACATCCACAGCACCTGCTTTGAGCAGAGCCAGTGCACATGCCGAGACCGTGGCCCCGGTGGTGATGATGTCGTCCACCAGCAGCACACGCTTTCCGCTCAGGTCTGCACTTTTCCGGCAGGCGTAGGCTTTTCTGGCATTTTCCATGCGATCCGTGCGGCTAAGCCCCTTCTGTGCCGCCGTGCCCCGCACGGTATAGAGCGGGGTTTCCACCGGGATCCCCCATAGTATACCCAACCGCCGTGCCAGCAGCAACGGCAGTCCCGGCAGGCCGGGCTGCGGCTGATGGGGCGGCACCGGCACAATACAGTGGTAGAGCGGCATATCCCGGAACAGCTCATTCTGCGGCCGCCGCCCCGGGCAGGATGCCGGCGTGGCGCCCCAGATCCGCACCGCCATGCGGTCTGCCAGCTCCCTTGCATACCAGGGATGAAATCCCCGCTTGCACAAAAGAATGGCCTCCCGCACGGTGCCGCTGTAATAGTAAGCCGCCAGGGCGCTTTGCAGTGCATAAAAGTGGTGTTCCGTGGCGGGCAGGCGCGGCGGACGGTGGGAAAGGCGCTCTTCTTCCGCCTTGCAGGCGGGACAGAACGTTCCCTGCACAGCATCGGCACCCAGCAGTTCATTGCAAAAGGGGCAACGCCGCGGGTACAGCCAGGCCGCAGCCTGTTCCGCCGCGCAGCGCCAGTCCAGCGCCCTCATTGTTTTTCCGCTGTGGGCGTCACAGCATCCTTCAGCAGATACCGCAGACAGCTGTACCGCAGATTCTGGCGCACATTGTGCACCATCTGTTCCACAATCCAGTGACTGCCGGTGAGGATACACAGCTTTCTGGCACGTGTAACTCCGGTATACAGCAGATTGCGGTACCGCAGCCGCGGCGGCACGTCGGACACCGGCACAATGATGGCCGGGAACTCGGAGCCCTGGCTCTTGTGGATCGTCACGGCATAGGCCGGCTCCAGTTCACTCAGCTGATCGGCCGAATACACATACTTCCGGTCATCCATCATGACGGTGACCGAGCGGGCCTCGGTATCCACCTCGGTGATGATCCCCAGGTCTCCGTTGTACGCGCCGACGCCTGCCTCGGCACCGGCGCGCTCAAACGTGATATCGTAATCGTTTTTGATCTGCATGACCTTATCGCCCAGACGCAGGATCTTTGTGCCCTTTTCGCCGCCCAGCTGCGGTTTTTTCGCAGAAGGGGGGTTCAGAACTTCCTGAAGGCAGCGGTTGAGTTCCACACTGCCGGTAACGCCTTTTTTGGCCGGGCAGAGCACCTGGATATCCCGGATCGGATCAAACCCGTATGCCCGGGGCAGACGCTCCGCCACCAGATCGCAGATCAGTTTCTGGCAGGCCTGGCCGTTCTTTTCCATAATGAAAAAGTCATCCTTGGCTTCGCCCTTTCGCGGCAGTTCCCCCTGCACAATGCGGTGGGCGTTCTGTACGATCAGGCTTTTCTGTGCCTGGCGGAAAATTTCAGTCAGCCGCACCGTGGGCACCACGCCGGCAGAAAGGATCTCTCCCAGAATGTTGCCGGGGCCCACGCTGGGCAGCTGGTCGGCATCGCCCACCATGATGATGCGGCAATGATCCCGCGCCGCGGCCAGCAGCGACTGAAACAACTTGACATCCACCATACTCATCTCGTCGAGAATGATGACATCGTATTTCAAAAGATTTTTCTTGTTGTGAATGAAGCGGACGGCACCGCTGCTGTAATCCACCTCCAAAAGGCGGTGAATGGTGGAGGCTGTATGGTGGGTCAATTCGCTGAGGCGCTTGGCCGCGCGGCCGGTGGGTGCACAGAGGGCCACCCGGTCACATTCCCCCTCATAGAGGCTCAGAATGGCATTGACGGTGGTGGTCTTGCCGGTACCGGGGCCGCCGGTAAGGACCATCACACGGTTGGACAGCGCCATCCGTATGGCTTCCCGCTGCAGCGGCGCATAGGCAAACCCCTGGACAATTTCCAGCGCCCGGATATTGCTCTCCAGGTTTCTGGGCGGCTGCGTCGGAAAGGTGGAAAGCATCCCCAGCCGCGTGGCAATATCCTCCTCCGCGGCCAGCAAATCCGGCAGGAACGCATACTCCACATCCTCAAAAGTGCGTGTTTCCACCTCTTCGGACTGCAACAGCTCATCCAGGCCACGCTCCACATCGTCCGGGGTGACCAGCAGGAATTTGGCCGTAGTTTCCAACAGCTTGTTGCGGGGCAGGCAGGTATGCCCGTTTCCCGCATTGTGGCGCAGCACATAGAGGATACCGGCGGTAATCCGAAGCCGGCTGGCCAGTTCCACATGCAGGGCTGCGGCAATTTTATCCACGTCCGAAAATTTCAGCTGCAGCGGTTCTCCGCACAGCAGGTAGGGATTCTGGTTCAGCGCCTCGATGGTATGCGGGCCAAACGCACGATAGGCCGTCACAGCATTCTGGGAGGACAGCCCGAACTGGGCAAACCAGGCAATCACTTCCCGAACACCATACATCCGACGGAATTCGTTGGAGATGGCCGCCGCCTTCTCCGGGGTGATGCCCTTGATCTCACAAAGCCGCTGCGGTGTCTCGGAGATCACCGTCAGCACATCCTCCCCGAAGGCTTTGACGATCTTCTTGGCGGTAGCGGGACCAATGTAGGGCAAAACGCCGCTGGACAGATAGCTGAGCAGCCCCGTTGTATCCTGCGGCAGCTGCATCTCGCAGGATTCAGCGCGGAACTGCTGCCCATAATGGGGATGGTTGACCAGATGCCCATAGGCCGTGATCTGCATGCCGTTGTCCACACTGCCCACGTTGCCGGCCACCACAATGTCCTGATCGCCCACGTTGACTTCAAAGACTGCGTACCCGGTATCGGCATTTTCGTAGATTCTGTGTTCCACGACGCCCTCCAGCTTTTGCAGCGGCTGCGCGGTATCTGCCATGGTCCCACCTCCCTTCGGCACACTTCCACAATATCCTTTATATTATACCCCAACTGCCTGTATTTGGCAAACCAAAAAAGCGCAGGGCACGCCCTGCGCTTTTGTTGTATTTCCATAGGATACCGATCAGTGCAGCGCTGCTTTCAGTGCCTCCACCCGGTCGGTGTTTTCCCACTTGACACCCAGATCTTCCCGGCCCATGTGGCCGTAGGCAGCCAGGTTGCGATAGATGGGTTTGCGCAGATCCAGGTCGCGGATGATAGCGGCCGGACGCAGATCAAACACCTTCTTGACGGCTTCCTCAATCTGATTGTCCGCCACCGTGCCGGTGCCGAAGGTGTCCACCATGATGGAGACCGGTTCCGCCACGCCGATGGCGTAGGCAAGCTCCACCTCACACTTTTTGGCCAGCCCGGCTGCCACAATATTCTTGGCAACCCAGCGCGCCGCGTAAGCGGCGGAACGGTCCACCTTGCTGGGGTCCTTGCCGCTGAAAGCGCCGCCTCCGTGACGGGCATAACCGCCGTAGGTATCCACAATGATCTTGCGACCGGTCAGGCCGGTATCGCCCTGGGGACCGCCTACCACAAAACGCCCGGTGGGATTGATGTAATACTTGGTGTGCTCGTCCAGCATTTCGGCGGGAATTACCTTTTCAATCACTTCCCGCTTGATGTCGGCATGGAGCTGTTCCTGGCTGATTTCCGGGCTGTGCTGGCTGGAGATGACCACCGCGTCCACACGCACCGGCTTGCCGTCGTCGTACTCCACGGTAACCTGGCTCTTGCCGTCCGGACGCAGGTATTCCAGCAGACCGCTCTTGCGCACCTCGGTGAGTCGCTTGGCCAGTTTGTGGGCCAGGCTGATGGGCAGCGGCATCAGTTCCGGGGTCTCGTCGCAGGCATATCCGAACATCATGCCCTGGTCACCGGCGCCGGCCACCTCATCGTTGGTGCCCAGCGCAATGTCGGGGCTCTGGCCGTCGATGTTGACGATGACACCGCAGGTATCGCAGTCAAACCCATACTTGGCACGGTCATACCCGATGGAACGGATGACATCCCGGGCCGTCTCGGCAATATCCACATAGCAGCTGGTGGTGATCTCGCCCATAATGTGGACAAGACCCGTGGAGCAGGTGGTCTCACAGGCAACGCGGGCATCGGGGTCCTGCTTCAGGATTTCATCCAGAATGGCATCGGAAATCTGATCGCAGATTTTGTCGGGATGTCCTTCGGTCACCGACTCCGAAGTGAAAAGAACTTTGGACATACGAAAAAGCCTCCCTTATAAATGTAAGCAGAAGCGCAACTGACGAGAACAAAAAACGCGCAGCCAAAAGACTGCGCGCTGACGCTTATCTTTCGGTTCCCCGCAGGAATTGGCACCTTGCACATCTGTGTAGGTTGTCGGGCTTCACAGGGCCTGTTCCCTCTGCCGCTCTTGATAAGTTGCTATTCTGTTGTAGGACGCATTATAGCACAAGGCTTTTCTCACGTCAAGAGGGATTCCCACCGTTTCTGCGTTCTTTTTGCACCGCGGGACCCTCTCAGTGCCGGCCGTGCAGAATGGGAGACAGCGGCTTGTAAATCAGGAAGCAGAGAACGGCATCCACAAGGCCTTTGACGAGGGTAAAGGGCATATTGAAAACCAACAGGCATTCCAGCAGACCGTTGGTACCGGGGCGCAGTTCCTGATAGGCGGCAATGATGGCGTCGATGCCGCCAAACATAGCCGCATAGACCGGATAGCTCAGGAAATAGTTCACCGGCACGCTGATCACCGCCATGACGATGGCTCCGATCAGGCAGCCCGCCACGGCGCCCTTGCGTGTTTTGTGCAAGCGGTAGATCACGCCGGCCGTGCCCACAAAGAACGCGCCCAGCAGGAAATTGCACAGTTCCCCGATACCGCCCGTGGAGCCGTGGAAGATCAGATTCAGCAGGTTCTTCACAAAGCAGACGGCAACGCCATACACAGGGCCCAGGCTGAAGGATGCCAGCAGCGCCGGCAGCTCCGACACGTCCATCTTGACAAAGGAAGGGATGAACATGGGCAGGCTGAAGTCCAGAAACATCAGCACCGTGGCGATTGCGCAGAGCATGGCAGTCACCGTAAGTTCGCGGACATGGTTGTGTGTTTTGGTCATGAGATTTTCCTCCCGTAAAATGGTTTGCGAAAGCTGATTCGTTCCTGATCAAACTGACGGGAGGCTGGTTATGCTTGCTGCCGGCAAAACAAAAGCCCTGTTGCCGATAGGTACAGCAACAGGGCCAAAAAGCATAGCAAACAGCTTTCCGTTTCTTGCATCCGGACTATACCGTCGGCCCCGGAATCACACCGGATCAGCGGCTGCCCAAGCAGCCGGTCGCGGGCTTACGGTCCAATGAACCGTTTACCGCCGGTGGGGAATTGCACCCCGCCCTGAAACAGACTTTCTACCTGCATAGTATAGCACAGGTTTTACAAATTGCAAGAGGGTATGGTATAATATTTCTGTCAAACATCTGCAAACATAGGGAGCGTCACTATGCAAGAATTTGCCTTCAGCCTCGTGCTGGATCTTCTGCCCGCCGTCCTTTTGCTGGTGGGCGCACTGGTCCTTCCCCTTCTGTATACCCGCATCATCCGCCGGATTCTGAACCGATTGCACGGACATCTGACCGAATGGCTGTATATTCTGTTTGACAGCTATGTACAGCCCACCGCCTTCATTCTGCGCACTGTGCTTTTGTACCTTGCCCTGGTGGTGGTGCCGTTTTCCTTCAATTCCCCTACCTATCTTGCGGTGCTGCGCGTACTTCTGGACCTGGCGCTGACCTTTTTCATCGGACTGGGCGCCTGGCGTGCCGCCCCCATGTGCCGTCTGCTGCTGCGCAGCGCCCAGAACAAGCTGGACCTGACCACCAACAACACCATGGGCCGCTTCTTCGAGAACATCTTCCGGGCACTGGTGGCCATCTTTACGGGCATCGCCATGCTGGACCATCTGGGGGTGCCGGTCACTGGTCTGCTGACCGGCGCCGGCGTTGCCGGACTGGCCGTTTCCCTGGCCGCCCAGTCCACCCTCTCCAACCTGATCGCCGGCATCACCCTGGTTCTGGAACACCCCTTCGGCATCGGGGACTACGTGATCCTGGGTTCCTCCGAGGGCACCGTGGAGGACATTTCCTTCCGTTCCACCCGCATCCGCACCACCGACAATGTGGCTGTCACCATCGAAAATTCCAAGGTATGTTCGGAATATATCCAGAACTGCAACCAGCGCAGCAGCCGGCTGTGGCAGTTCACACTGGGCCTGACCTATGACACCACTCGTGCGCAGCTGGACACCGTCTGCCGTGACCTTACAGAGTTTCTGAACGCCCAGCCCACCGTGCAGCCCGGCACTGTGACCGCCACGGTAGATAAATTCAACGATTACAGCATCGATATTCTTGTGCGGGTCTACCTTACGACGCTGCCTTACGGTGATTTTCTGCGGGAAAGAAGCCGTCTGAATCTGGAGATCATGGACCTGGTGGCCAAAAACGGCTGCAGTTTTGCTTTCCCCACCACCACGCTGGATATGCCTGCCAAAAGCTGATTTTTTCTTTTGGCAACAAATGTACCCCGACGGTTCTTTGCGAACCGCCGGGGTATTTTTATGGATTTTTCGAGATGCCATCCCGCTGGCAGGTCACGATCATGGTGTCCGTCCCTGCCTGCGTGGTGATGACAAATTCATAATTGTACACGGTATCCAGCCGGTATTGCAGGCTGCCGTCCTCCTGCCGGGTAGCTATGTAATCGAGGTCCGGCTGCGGCAGTACCTTGTCGTAATACAAATACAGTGTATCGATGTTTTCCACAAAACGCAGCTGTACCTCTTCCTGGGAGACGCCCCGCAGCGTCACCACCGGAATGCCTTTTGTCTGCAGAGCCGGCTTCTGAACCCAGGGATCGCTGCTGTCCCGGTCCAATGTGTAATACACATCCTCTGTCCCCAGCAGTTCACAGTTACTCAGTTCCATCTGTACGCCGGTTTCCGGCAGCTGCTCCGACCAGACCGGTGTGGTATCCACCTTGGCCGACATGCAGCCCACCAGTACAGCCAGACACAGCGGTGCAAGACAAATGCTTTTTTTCATTACGTTTTTCTCCCTATCGGTAAGGATCATACGGCGGGCGTGGGAACTCATCCCCCGGTTCCAGTGTGCGCGGGCACAACCCGATTTCCGACACAATGAACCCCATCAGCATCCCCAAATGCAGGTGCAGATGGCGGTATTGCGACAGGATCAGCGTAAACCGCGTCCACTCGCAGTTTTCCGGCCGCTGCAGAAGATCTTCATCATGGAGTGAAGTCAAATACAGGGACAGTTTCGCCTTGATGGTATAGAAATAATCGTCCATCTGTTTGCGGTCCAGATGAGCGGCCGGATAAATATCCAGCTCCTGCAGATCCGGCGTATGGATGGGCGGCTCCACAAAATCATTGGCCTTCGGGTTGATAAACCACTGATCCAGGCTGTGCAGCATATGGTACAGATGCTGCCATAAGGGCGAGCCGCCGTAATGCTTGTCCCACATTTCATCGGGAATGCAGTCCATCACATTCTGGGTCTCCCACAGGGCGCGGACCGTCATCTCGGTAATTACCGCATGATAGGATGTCTCTCGCACGCAGTCCACCCCCTTTTTTCTTGGAGGTAGTATGCCTGCCCTGTAGAAGGTTTATTCGTCCACCAGCAATGTGGGCAGCGTCTTTTCGCTGTACTGGCTGGAGATGATGGGGCTCAGCGAAACGCGGGAATAGATCCCCTGCGCCACACCGTCATACACATACACACCGGTGAGATTGTAATACCGGTTTCTGCCGAAGGTACCGTCCGTACCGATGCCGTAGTTTTCCGTCACAAAGGGCCGGTAGAATTCCTGCAGCAGATAGCCTTCCAGCGGTGTGGACCGCACAATGGCTTCCCATTCCTCGCTGGTGCACTCCACACCGGCATGCACGCCGCGTGAAGCATAGGAATCCAGCGGTTTCAGAATCCAGGCATTCTTGTCGGCCAGCACACGGGGAATATCCGAGGCCGCGAAAGTCTTGGTCAGCGGCACATGGGCATCCACAAACGCCCGCTCCTCCGCAGTGAGCAAAGTCTGCGTCTGCGGCTCGTGCAGGATGCGGAAAATCGTCTTGTTGTGAACCAGCTGGGTATGGAAATCCCCCACCAGCAGCACCGCATCATCCCGCACGGCCGCCAGCAGCGGACCGCATTCCGCATACCGCTCCAGGATATCGCTGGTGACGGCGCGGCGATAGATGGCATCGATTTTGTGCCCGCCGGGGCCATAGAGCACCTTCTCCTCGGCATTGTAACGCAGGCTCCGCAGGTCGCAGACCTCCGCAGGTACGCCCTGCTCCACAAAAAAGCCCTGGAACACCTCAAACTCATTGACGGTACCGCAATCCATGAAATCCACAATGGCCACGTAAGGGAGCTGGTCAGTATGGCGGGCACGCTGATACACAGCGCACAGCGTTCTGACCCAGCTTTCAAACAGCTCACAGGTCCGGGTGGTGTGGGCAGCACGGAAATTGCGGTATACCGTGGAGAGCTGCTGAGCCAGGTTCAGTTCCCGGTCCTCGTTCATGGCACTGGTGCCGTCGGTGTTGAACTCACAGTATTTGTAAGCGCCGGTCTGCTCATTGTAGAAGAAGTCAATGCGTGCCATCGGCAGCAGCGACACCGCAGGGTCGGCGCGCAGGATCAGCTCCTCCGCCACCTTGTCAAATCCAAACAGTGCCCGATACGCGGGATCCCGATAGTACGCTCCCATCACCTTGCCCAGGATGCCGTACAGTGTGCGGATATCCTCCGCGAACCGCCTGAACACTTTTTCGGTAAACAGCTTGGGCATATAGCAGGTGCGCACATACTCTCCGTGGTGAATGGCAGTGGAGGCCTTCATGTATTCGGTGATCTCGTCGAATTCCCGGGCAAGCCGCTCCGGGTCGGAGGCGGCCGCCGTCAGATACGCTTCGTTCAAGGTCTGCAAATCAGTCATTTTCGTGTTCTTCTTCCCGTATGGTTTTTTTGGTCACAATCAGTTTGGCGAAGGGCTCCAGCAGCGCCCGCTCCTCCTGGGAGGGTGTGCGGCTGCGCGCCTGCAGCAGCAGCCACGCCAGCTCCTTGCCGATGGGCCGGCCATACACCCAGGCATTGAAACCGTCCTTGCAGACAGCCATCTTGGCGTTGGCAATGTCCCCGGTGTTGACCCCTTCATAGTGGCGCAGCACATTCTGCAGAGCCGCCTGACTGCCGAAAATCGTCTTGACCAGCTGGGCATAGGCCGCAATGAATTTGGGCGGCATGCAATCCGCTCCGCGGATCTCCACGTAGGTCTTCAGGCGGGCGTCAAAGAAGAACATGGACAGAACATGCTCCACTTCCTTTTTCAGCAGATGGCTGCCATAAATTTCCTGGGCACTCTTGCGTCCCACCGCCTTGGTGCGGTTGCCGCGCAGCGCCACAATCAGCGGCCGTGTCAGGATTGTCTCCGCGTACCGTTCAAATCCGAAATCCGCATCCATCAGATGGGGCGGCACACCGCACCGATCGCCGTCCACGTCCTGCCAGATCCTGGTGCGTACGCTATAGGCATTGTTGCGGTGTCCCTGGTATTCCACGGCGTTATCGCTCAACAGGGCAAAAAACGGTGTGAGCAGGCAAGCCGCCCGCATTTTTTGCACAAAGTCCCGTTCGCTGTAATAATCGACCGACAGCTGGGTGGAGGCCGTCGCCCGCATCATCTGGATGCCGCAGGACCCGGTATTTCTGAAATAGCGGTCCATGGCCTCGTAGCGCTGCTTGGGAATCAGCGGCAGATCCTCCGCCCGGCGGGTGGGATGGTAACTGACAGTCCAGGCGCGCAGTCCGCGGGCTGCCAGTGTCATGCTCAGCTGCAGGTAAAACTGGTTGTAGATATCCATGATTTTCAGCACATTGCCCTGTGGAATGATGCTGATCTCCACCTGGCAGGCTGGTTCCAGGGAAACGCCGTAGGTTTCCGTCGTATAGCCCATGTATTCCCCGTCAATCACGATGGACGTATCATAGGGCTGCTGCATCTGCCGCATGACGCTCTGAATCTCGTCAAAGGTCACCGGCTCCCCGCCCGGGTGGGTGACAAAATGCTCCACTTCCAGCCCCAGTGTGAGTTTTCCCTCCGGCTTGCATCCCTGCTGGAAATACTCCACCAGAACCTTTTTCTGTTCATCCAGTTTGGCCATACCCTCAAACTCCCGGTACTTGTCAAATTCCTACTATTTTGGTCCTCCTATTATACCCCGAAACCCGTTATAAGGCAACGGGGCACAAAAAAGTTCCTGCCGAATACCGACAGGAACTGCTTTTTATAAGTCCGAAGCCGCCGGGTAACCGTAGGCGCTCCTGGCAGCGCGCACGGCACGGAGAATGGCTTCTGCCATGACCCGCGCCCCCAAGGCCCCCACCACGTCCTGATCGGCCTCCACATCTCCCAGCGAAACCGCATAGATGCTGTCACCGTCGGCCGTCGTGTGCACCGGGCGGATGGCCCGGGCATAGCCGTCCTGTGCCATACCCGCAATCTTGCACAGCCTGGTCTTGTCAAACTTTCCGTTGGTCAGAACCACACCCAGGGTGGTATTGCCCACAAATTTATTTTCCACCACTTCGATCTTCTGCACCAGGGCTTCCTCACTATCCCGGAAGGTATGGCCGTCCGCTTCCAGCAGTCCTGCCACTTTCTGCCCATTCTTCCAGTCAAACACATCGCCCAGGGCGTTCACCGCCACCAGAGCCCCCACCTTCAAGGGGCCTGCCTGCACCGCGTAGCTGCCGATGCCCGATTTCATGCAATGGGCCATGCCCAGCGCTTTTCCCACCGTGGCCCCGGTGCCCGCGCCAAAATTGCCGTCCCGGTAATTGCCTTTTTCCGCATTCCGGCAGGCTTCGTAGGCCATGGCAGCATCCGGGCGGGTATGGCAATCCGCCACCGTCAGGTCGAACAGACAGGACTGGCATACCAGCGGTACCCGGGTAACCCCCACATCAAATCCGATGCCCCGCTCCTCCAGGTACCGCATGACGCCTCCGGCCGCATCCAGTCCGAAGGCACTGCCGCCGGAAAGCAGGATGGCGTGGATCACACCGGCGGCCGCCATGGGTTTGAGCAGTTCGCTCTCCCGGGAAGCAGGACCGCCACCGCGTACATCCAGCCCGGTGGGGGCTCCTTCCTTTCCCAGCAGCAACACCGTGCAGCCGGTTCCGGCACCGGCATTCTCCGCCTGCCCGATTTTCAGATTTTCAAAGTCGGTTATGGCAATTTCTTTCATCATTTTCTCCTGTAAAGTGAGTATGCTTGTCAGTCGTTCATTGGGGGTCGTGGAGCGTGCGAAGGTCGATTCCTTCATATTGCAGAAGACGTTTTTTCAGCGCCAGCCCTCCGGCATACCCCACCAGATTGCCATGAGCGCCGATCACCCGGTGGCAAGGGATGATCAGCGAGATGGGATTGTGTCCCACAGCGCCGCCCACCGCCTGGGCCGACATTTTTCCGCCGCTTTCCACTGCCATTTCCCGGGCAATCTGCCCGTAGGTTTCCAGTTTTCCGTAAGGGATGCGGCATAACCTCTGCCAGACCCTGCGCCGGAACTCGCTGCCCCGGGGGTCCAGCGGGATTTCCTGGGGCGTGGGACGCCTCCCACAGAAATAACGATCCAGCCACGCGCGCCCCTGCCGAAGAATCGGCGCATTTTCCCGTTGTTCTGCCTGTTTCAGCAATGTGTGATCCGCATGCTGTCCGGGCAGCCACAGTCCCATGAGCGCGTCTTCAGAGGCCAGCAGCAGAATGCCGCCCAACGGTGAATCGTAGTGCATGCGATACAACATATCGGGACCTCCTCTGTCCATCTCCTGCCTGTATTGTAGCAGATTCCCCTGCGAGATTCCACCCTGAAAGATCATTTGAATGCATTCTTCAGACAAGATTCCAAAAGATTTTCCAGGAGCGGAAGGCTGTGACCAGTACCGCAGCCCCCGTCATCCCCAATACGCACCAGGCCGGAAGCCGTTCCCATCCCCATCCGTACAGCATCTGCCCCAGCGGCTGTGCGCACTGGGCGATGGTCATCACGAAGGCCATCACCTTGCCGGTCAATTCTGAGGGTGTGCGCTGCTGGATGGCACAGAGGCCCAGCACCGAAAAGACGCTGCCCCCGAGGGAAGCCGCTGCCATCCCCGCCACCAGCACAAAATAACATACCACGGCCTGCCCGCGGACAGCGAAAGCCGCCGCCGACGGCAGCAGAGCGCCTCCAAAAAGTATCAGCAACCACGGCATTCTCCTCGGAGGAAGATGGGCAGCCAGCAATGTAACCAGTACCCCGCCCAGAACGGACGCCAGCCCCAGCGCACTTTCCGCCGCCCCGTACCATGCCGCCGAAAGGCCCAGGTCTGTCCGGACCAGATACGGCAGTCCCACCGTGATGCTTCCCGATGCAAAGAAGTTGATCCCCGCAGCCAGAAGCAAAAGCTGCAGCACTACGGGTTGTTCCCGCCTTAAAAAGTGCACGCTCTGCCGCAGGTCACTGCGCAGGATCTGAAAAGGAGGCTGCCCGGATTTTTGCAGCACGGCAGGCAGATGAATCCAGCACTCCAGAAAGGCTGTCAGCAAAAAGCAGATGCTGACCGCCCGCATGACCGCCTCGATTCCCCACGCCGTATACGCAAGGCTTCCCGCAAAGGGTGTTGCCATACCGGCCACCGATTGGATTTGATTGACCAGCGCATTGGCGCGCAGCAGATTATCCCCATGGTGCAGCTGGGGCACGCAGGCCTGCACGGTGGGCGATTCAAAGGCGCCCAGAATTCCCAGCACGATCTGCAGGCCCGCGATGGCTGCCACTCCGCCCCCCGCCTGCAGAAAACAGATGCAGAGGAAAATTGCAACTGCCGAAAGGGCATCCAACCCGGCCATCAGCCAGCGGCGATTCACCCGATCCGCCAGGATGCCGCCCAATGGCGAGAGCAGTATGGTGGGCACTACGGCAACAGCCAGGACCGCGCCAAAAATTTCAGCCGACCCCGTCAGTTCCAACACGTACATGGACAGTGCGAATTTCAAGGTGTAATTGCCGATGAGGGAAAACATCTGCCCCAGCAGCAGCAAGGTAAAACTGCGGGTAAATAAGTTCTGCTTCATTTCTGCTCCTCCATTCGCGAATACATACCAGTAGTATGTATTCAGATAAAAAAGTAGGCGGGTACGTCCCGCCACATATACATACCAGGAGAATGTATATAGGTAAAATAAAATTGCCCGCAGGCAACTTTATTGTTTTTTTTGCTGCGCCTCTATTCTGGTAAAATAGGGCGCCAGTTTTTCCAGAAGTGCCTCGTCCACCAGCGGCACCCCCATCCGTTCCAGCAACAACCCGATAAACCGGAATTTTCGCATCATCTCTTCGGCGGTAGCCGGATACAGACTGGGTACCATCCAAAGCCCTGTCAAAAGCAGAATCACTTCAGACAGTTCCTTGGGATATTCCGTGTGAATGGACCCGTCGCGGATCCCCTCCTCCAGGAACCGCCGAAGATACGGTGCGATCTCTTGCTGGTTGTCCCGAATCATGCTGGCTAGGAAACGGGGATTTTCCAGAATCGGCATACTCTGCACCGTCATCTCCATGCGGGCATCATCACTCTGGTTCATCAGAATGGAAGCGCGGAGCTTTTCCAACCCATTCAGGTCTTTGCGGGCTGCAGCTTCCGCAAACGGATTGTTCCGCACAAACATCCGATCGCCCACCGCCTCCATAATGTCTTCTTTGGATTTGAAGTGGTGGTAAACCGCCCCTTTTGTCAGATCGCCCAGCGCATCCACGATATCCTGAATGGTGGTATTGTCATATCCCTTTTCGAGGAACAGACGCTCCGCCGCCTGCAGGATCCGCTCTTCCGTGATTTCAGGATACTTGTTGCGCGCCATCGGACCAGCCTCCCATACATTCTCTTGGTATGTATAATGTACCACGCTTTCCCATCGCCGTCAAGTGCCCGCAGCAGCTTAAAGTAAGAGCCGCAGCACCAACTCATTCCCCCTGGGCCAGTGTGGTTTCCTCCGCCAATAACAGCAAATTCCGAAACGTCGCCCGTTCTTCCTCTGTCATGCGCTGCGTCATCCGTTGAAAGCAGCGATCCACTTCTTCTTTGATTACGGGATAGGCCGCCCAGGACTTCTGCGTTGGGCAGATATCATAAGTCCGCTTGTCCCTGGCGTTGGTATGGCGCTCCAGGAACCCTGTTTCCAACAATTTATTGACCGTCTTGGCAATTACGCTTTTATCCAGCGAAAGACGCTTGGTGATCTCGTCCTGTGTCAACGTTTGGAAATCACAGACGATGAGAATGACCAACGCCTGTGCGGCGGTGAGATCATATTGTGCACAGCTGTTGCTGAGCCAGATGTGTGATTTACGGTAGAGAATGGAAATGGATTTGAATGGACTGTTCATCGTATACGGCATAACCCTGTCCCCTTTCTATCCGCATTATAGTCTTTTTTGGTGCAATTGCAACCAGATATTGACGCAAGGCAGATTCCGTGCTATTGTAAATATAGTGGCAATTGCCACTATATTTTATATTTTACACAAAAAAGGAGTTTGCTTTTTATGGGAAAACCCGAAAAAATTTGGAACCGAAGATTCATTCTTCTCTTCATCACCAACCTTTTGGTACTGGCAGCGTTCTACGCCTCCATTCCCATCATTCCTATCTACTGCCAGGAGATTGGAATCACCGGTTCCCGTGTTGGTATCGTTCTGACCGCCATGTCTGTGGCCACCATTCTCTTCCGTCCGGTTGCCGGATATCTGCTGGATAATTTTAACCGGTACCGTGTATATCTGCTGTTCCTTGCCCTGTTCTGCCTGTCCTTTCCGGCCTTCATCGCCTTCCCTATTTTCGCAGCACTGATTGTGATTCGTTTGTATATGGGTGCCGTCTATTCCGTATGCGGTTCCGCCACCATGACGTTGGCCGGCGATGTGCTGCCCACAACCAAGATCACGGAAGGTATCAGCCGATTCGCCTTTACCGTTTCCATCGGCATGGCTGTTGGTCCCTACGTCGGTCTGCAAGTCCAAAGCCATATACCTTCCTTTCCTTGTTGTGTTCTGCGGAAAAATCTTATATCTCATAAATGCCTCCCTACTTTTGCCCGTCACCTTGCCGAAGTCAGAATCCAGAACTGTGTCGGTTGCTTTTTATTCATCAGAGCTAAGCTGATTTGCTTAGTCTATTTTCATTATACTAAGCATAATAGCTTATGTCAATTCGAAGGCGCGAAATAAATTAAATAAAATTGTTTAGTATCCTCTTGACTTTTCTAAGCAAATATGCTATGTTTCTGATAGAACAAACAATAGATAGGAGCTGGACGTATGGCCATCGGTGAACGAATCCACTTTTTTCGTCTCCTTAGAGGGATGACTCAGAAATATCTCGGTATAGCACTGGGTTTCCCGGAGAAGTCTGCCGATGTGCGTCTGGCTCAGTACGAAACTGGATCAAGAACCCCTAAAGCAGATCTGACTGCTGCCCTGGCAGAGGTACTGGACGTTTCTCCGCACGCACTTTCTGTCCCGGATATAGACTCCTATGTTGGCCTCATGCACACCCTGTTTACCCTGGAGGATAACTACGGGCTCAAGATCAGCAAGATAGGTGGAGAAGTCTGCTTGACGGTTGATGTGAGGAAGAACAAAGACGCCGCTCGGCTGCACGAGATGCTGTGCAGCTGGCGGGAGCAGGCTGCCAAGCTTGAGGCTGGCGATATTTCCAAAGAGGATTACGACAAGTGGCGATACCACTATCCCAAATATGATAATGCAAATACGTCAGTTTCTCCTATCGCCCAAGCTTTAAGTGACACTTTATTGAATGATCTAAAGAGTTAACAATAGGTGAATGGTATGCCTTTTAGTAAAACAATTCAAATGTTCATTTTTGATGGAAATCCAAATGGCCGCATAATGTGCGAACTTTCCAATTGGAATGGACGTGTATACAAAATCTCTAGAAATGAACTTGCCCAATTTTCCAATCGCCCGGATGCGGAAAATACAGGCGTATATTTTCTTCTTGGGAAAGACGAGAATAATACGGACACCATATATGTTGGTGAGGCCGAGAAGATGCTTACAAGATTAAAACAGCACCTAAAAGATCAGCTATACTGGAGTGACTGTATTGTTGTCGTCAGCAAGGATAATTTGCTGAACAAGGCTCATGTAAAATTTTTGGAGAATAAATTTTACGGTTTAGCCAAGACAGCGGGACGTTCTGTTGTGATAAACAGTACCGTTCCAACTTGTTCCTCTATCTCTGAATATGATGAAGCCATGCTACTTGAATTTATTAGCAATGCAAAATTGCTTGTAAATACACTTGGATACAAAATATTTGACACAATCGAAGATAGTTCCGTTAAGAAGCAGAACAGCCAAATTTTGTTTTACATCCAAGCGGCACGTGGTGCTGATGCTAAAGGTGTAATTGTTGCAGATGGTTTTGCTGTTCTAAAAGATTCTGCTATAGCAACAACAACCGTTCCCAGTATGTCTGACAGCTTAAATCGGTTACGCACTGAATTGATTGAAAAAGGTATCATTGATTCAAGTTTCCATTTTTCTAAAGATCACATATTCACCAGTCCTTCCCTA
>CALXHT010000044.1 GCA_944388215.1 uncultured Gemmiger sp.
CGATAATTTAGAATTATCAGCTGTTTATATTATATCATAATGGCACTGAACAGCCAAGGTGAACTGACTACGGTGGGGACCCTGCCAGCGTGCTGAACGCCACCTATGTGGAGACCTCCGCCGCGGTGACCGGCATCTATGTGCAGGCGTTGGACAACTTTACCGCCGAACTGGTTTACACGGCGGAAGATGGTGTGACGCTGACCAAAACGCTGGATGTTGTCGTGACAAAGCGCCGGGCAATGACATGGCCATCAGCACCTATGAGGAACGCCCGGTGCCGGACGTACTAACTGGCAAGATCACATCGTTGCAACAGGTCAACGGTACCTGGCTGATTTGGTTTGACGGCCAGGAGGCCTACTGCTGCACCCACGATGCCCTGGGCATGCCCAACGGCTGCCCGACCTACACCTACGCCTATACCTCCATCATCATGGCCGGACAGATCACACCGGGTGACCATTATGGCAACCAGGTCAATATCTGGGGCGCGCTGGGCCAGCTTACGTTGAACCAGCTGGCGGTTCAGCACAAAGCGCATATCATCTATGTGAACGGGCAATATCGGGGTGCTGACCCGATCGGGTCGATCATGCATGATTTTTTCTGTGCTGATCCGAAAGATATGAACAACGAAATTCTTGCCGATGAAGTGGCAAAATACAAAGACACGGACAAGGGAGTGAACAGTATGTGCCGTATCGTGGAAGAATTGACGGATGAGAGCCTCAAAGAAGGAATGGCGAAAGGCCGCACAGAAGGCAGAGTGGAAGGTCGGCTGACAATGCTGCCTGAGAATGTCAAAAAGCTTATGGCACGCGGCATGAGCTTTGATGAAGTGGCCGATACGCTGGAATTGAGCAAAGACGATAGAAAGTTCGTACAGGATAACCTGTGAAAAAGTAGAGGGCGATGCATGGCTTTTGCAGCGTCCTCGCTTTATTATGTGGGATGGATTCATCAAGATTTATCCGATTGGTGAAATCAACATCCTGGACAATGCGAAATCCGACCATGATGACTATGACAAGATGCAGGTGACGCTCCTTTGCCTGGACGGAAAGCCCGCCGGCAAGGAAAATGTGGTGGGAATGTTGGATGTGGCGCTCGCCAATGGAATGCCGACTGAAGAAAAAATCCGGCAGCTCGAAACCAAGTATGACATCAAAGTATCTTCTATTTATGGTTGCAGGAAGGAACGAATGAGAGCCATTTAACATTTGAAATTTCGGAAATTATAAATTGGTGGAGTTGCGACAACGGTGTTATTGATTTATAGGTGCTGAAGTCGAGTCTGAATGTCCTTGAATGAAGAGGAATTCTTGAAATAATATCGCTTGGGGTCAGGATATATGATATAATAAAATATATATCGAACTCGGTTTTTATCGGATCAAAACGGGGACATACTTATGATCGAAGCGTGTAGAGTTGTTATCTTAGGTATTATTGAAAAACAACTACAAGAGAAATTAGAGGCAATTAACGAACGAAGACTCTTAAACGAATTAAAAAATGAAGTTGACCGGAAAGTTTCAGCTTTAATGAACAAAAACGATGGGACAGTACTTACGTCTCAAGCGTTTAGTGAATATCTTGAAAATTGTAAACCAATCGAGACCATTATCTCTGCGCTTTGTGATTCTGGATTTGAGCCTTGTGGCGTGCGCGAATTAGAAGAGAGCGTGCCATCACAGTGTGCTGCTACGATTAAAGAAAAAGGAAAAAGTATTCCCGCGACGGAAATGGACTTGATCAAGCAGTTTTTTGGGGTTGTGATAGAGGTAGTAGTTAAAAAAAATCGAGGAGGTAGCACACTGGGAGAGCGGGCGATACAAGCGGATCTTAAAGACGTTGGAGATAGTGTGAAGCAAGTATCTGCTAAGATTGATGATATTTGTGATACTTTGGAAAGACAACAGTCACCGTCTGTGGACCAAGAAAAGAAACCTCTCGACATTTTAATTGATTCTTTCAATAAATTGATTCAAGAGTGTAAAATTATTGAGATTATGCAGGATGATCCACTTCCCGTGATGCCATTTGATTACTGTAAAAACATGGATGCATTTTGTTCAGCGGTTGAAACATTATTACAAGAAAATATCCTTTTGAAAGAAGAGGAGACTTATAAGGCAATAAAGAAGTTCTCTGATCAGATACATGATTATAATCTTTATTTAGGTCTTAAGATGAACCCTACAGGAACAGACTCTGTCGCCGTCATTTCAGTCGATTGGTGCGAAAAAATGCGTGAACAAATAAAGAATATGAAAGTCAGAATTGATAAATGTCATAGAGCTATTTTTTCTGGACGTTCCATGTTTCCTTGAAAACGCTTTTAGCCTTTAGGGTGAGTGCTATGCAGAAAAATTGTCCACTGGATTTATTTCGAAGGGTAGCATATTCACTTTTTATATGTGCTGTAGGAATGTTCGTTATCTTTTCAAATCATATTGATTTGAGAGATGAGATAGTAAGCGAATTCAATGGAATTGAACAAGTGACGTCTTTTATAACATGTTCTGATGTTTTTTTTATGAAGATTAAAAATACTCCTGCATTTCGCGCACTTGTTAGTATGTTTGTTCCGGAAGATCAAAGCGCAATCGTATATAGCATATTATCATTGCTTACAATATCGTATATGTCATTTGCTTTTGATTCTCATACAGCATACAAATCAATTGGTATGCCACCATTGGTAAAAGCATTTCTGTTTTTGCTTAAAATTGTGACGAATTTTATGCTTACATTTGTTGCCAATGGATTTTTGGCTTTGATATTTCAACATCTACCAGGTATTTCAATACCGTCGTCTAAACCAGAAATTACATTGCCAATGTCGTCGGACCCTTCAATCCGATTGTTACAGGTTTTTATACTTAATGATTTATTTGAAGCAATGGTGCTTTTAATTTTTGCGTTCATTCAAATTTATTTTCTGTATAAATGGGTGTTTAAGGTTGTTAGAAAAGAAATTTTTGAGTTGTTTGTGATGTTTTTTACTTTTTTGTTCGCATTGGACTATCTCGGAATGACCGAAATGCCAATAGGGCTAGCCATTGCAATAACAGCAATCATCAAATCTTGCATATCGCCGTTTTTGCCGAAGGATGAACTTCCAGTAGATGGATAGTAGGAGCGAAAAGCTAAATATCAGTAGTTATGTATATTATATGCTGTGCTTTTGGGGGGGGCTGGGGCTTGAATAACAGAGTGGTTCCCTTTGCTACAGTCTTAGTACGAGTCGTTTGGTAGAGCAACTGACTCTTAATCAGTGGGTCCTGGGTTCGAGTCCCTGATGGTGCACCATACCAAGCAAATCCGAACGTACTTCTTTTCGAAGGTGCGTTCGGATTTGTTTTTTATCTGCAGTCTATGAATATGAAATAGAAAGAGCCTTGCAGCGGGAAATTTCTCGCTGCAAGGCTTTTGCTGTTTCAGAAAGCATTCTGTATTTACGAAAAGCTGGATCTGTCCAGAACATGATTATTACGCCACTCCACCACGAAGGTGGCTCCGCCTCCGGGCGTGTCCCGTACACGCAGGATCGCTCCGTGCAAGGAGGCAATTTGACTGGCAACGGCCAAGCCAAGGCCGAAATGCGTTTTGTCGGTCCGACTGCGGTCTCCTCGGGCAAAACGATCAAAGATACGGGATTTTTCTGTGTCGGGGACCCCGGGGCCGTGATCTACCACTGCGATGCGCAGACCATCGTAAGGCGGCAGCTCCGCAAGAATTTCCACAGGGGTGCCAGCAGGGGAATACTCAAATGCGTTATTTAACAAGACGGCAAACAGCTGCTCCAGTCTTTGTGCATCTGCGTGCAGGTCGGGCAAAGGTTTGTCTGGCAGGTTAAGGGTTAAGGAGTGTCCGTGGTTACGCGCTACCGGGGCAAATCTTTCATAGAGTTCCACCAAAAAAGTGTCAGTACTGATTTTCGCCAGGGAGGTACGCAGTACCCCTGCATCGCCGCCGGCCAAAATCAGCAGATCTTCTGTCAGACGGGACAGCCGGTCCGCCTCCGATGCAGCATGGCTTAAAAATTGAGGAGCCAGATGGGCTGTTTCGGGAGCCTGCGCCGCTTGCAGACTTGCCTTCAGCACAGTCAGTGGGCTGCGCAGCTCATGGCCCGCAGCTGCTACAAATTCCCGCTGTTTCTGCATTGCCTGGGCGGTTGGGCGCAGCGCGCGATCCACCATCCAATGGGAGAGAAATGCCAGTATCAAGGCACCCGCAGCCCACAGGGCTGTATATTGCCAGACCATGGCCCAAAGGCGGTCATGCAAGGGGCCCATATCCCGGATAATGTACAGAAGAACCGCACTTGACATCTGTTCACTGGGCAACAGCATTGCGGTACAGGTGTAGGAGCCGCTGAGCTGTGCGCCGTTCAAGGAAAAGTTTACCTTTTGCCGGCGCGGTCTGTCCGGATTCAGTCCGGCAGAGACTGCCTGTTCTCTGGCCAGCGCCACCAGTGTGGTGCGCTCATCGGCAGGTGTCCACCCGCCGGAGAATACAAGGGGGTGACCATTGTCCTCCATATACAGAACCAAGCGACCGGCGGCTTCCTGGCTGGCCAGCCAACTGTCACGAACCAGGTTGTTCTCGGTTACGGCATCCTCGATTGCCGAAACGGTATTGGCAAACACCAGGTCCGCTCCGGAAACCGCTTCGTTTTGGGCCATGCGGCAGGTCGCCGTCAGCGCTGCCGCCAGTACAGCAGCGGTGAGTACACTGAACAGAATTGTCAGGCGGCGTCGGAGGTGTTTAAGCATGAGCGTCTTCCTCACCATCAGGCAAAAAACGGTAGCCTGCGCCTCGTACCGTCCGTAAGACTGCCCGGCTGCCCACAGCAGTCAGACGCCGTCGGATGAAACGGATATAGCTGTCCAGACTGCAATCCTCAATCTCGGCCGCCGATCCCCACACGCTGCCCAACAGGACTGCCCTTGCCCGGAGCAGGCCGGGCGCACGACAAAATGCCGCCAGCAGGTCACATTCCCGGCGGCTGAGCGTCACGGTGGAGGAAGGCCCCGTCAAAGTCAGCTGGGCGGTATCCAGGACAAGATCGCCGCAGGCAATCCGGTGGGCCGCCTCATTCAGATCCGCCGGCCGGCGGACCAGTGCCCGCAGCCGGGCCAGCAGTTCACGGGTATCAAAAGGTTTTGTCAGATAGTCATCGGCACCTGCATCCAGACCGTCCACACGGTCACCGATCTGCCCCAAGGCTGTGAGCATAAGAACAGGGATGGTTACGCCGTCGGCCCGGGCACTTTTGAGCAGCGTAAGGCCGTCCAATTCCGGCAGCATCCTGTCCAGGATGCAGGCATCGTAGTATCCGGTTTTGAGAAGATGCAAACCATCTGCACCTGTATGGCAGCAATCGGAGGCGAATCCTGCTGCCTGTAATGTGGGCTGTAAAACTTGGCAAAGCGCCTTGTCGTCTTCAATCAGTAAGATTCGCATGGGTATTTCCTTCCCGACATAACCGTCGTTTCTATCAATCCAGTATACCTCTATTATATGAACATTCTTAGTCTACACAGCCAGTCTGAAAAAAACCTGAAAACACTTTTCAGGTTTTTTCCAGATTGTTTTGCTACAATGCCGGTATTCCAAAATCCACACAATTGTCGGGAGGCAACCATGAAATCTCTACATACGATTCTATCCTCGCTTCTGGCAGGCATGATGATGTTTTCTCTTGCCGCCTGCACCGCATCCGGCACAGCTGCATCCGGCTCCGATTCCAGCGCCGTCCAGACGGACGCGGTCCCCCAGGGACGCTGGGTGGAACGGCAGGCTGACGGAATTTCCTCCGGATTGGTACTCGGCGCGGCGCCTGCCGCACTGGCAGATGGCAGTCTTGTACTGTATGCCCGGGATGAGAGTACCGATATGCCGGTCACTGTCCGTCTCACCTCCACGGATAATGGCGCCAGCTGGCAGTCTGAGACTCTGGACTGGGCCGAAAAAACAGGCACGCTGGCACGCTGGGCCGCCCGCCAGGACGGCACCGTGGCGTTTACAACCACCGACTCCACCCTGTGGGTCGTACAATCGGATGGCAACCCGGTTCAGCTGGACCTGGGCGTGGACGGGGGGAATTTCTATCTCAACCAGATGGGGTTCCTGCCCGATGGAACCCTGGTGGCTGTCCCGTCAGGCGGACCGGGTGTTTCTCTGCCGGGAAATATTCTGTTTTATGATGTGGATGCCCAAAAGGTAAAAAGCTGGGTACAGGTAAGCAGCGGGAACCAGAGCTGGATGGGGGCGGGAGCCGATGCATCCGGTGAAAACTTCTATTTCGGCGACAATGACATTGCAGAGATTCTGCCGGCCGGTGATGAAAACGGTTCGTTCCTCTATTATTTCTCTTCCAACGGAGATCTTTGCCGGGCGGATCAGGACGGCACCACCCAGACGGTGCAGACAGGATTTCTGTCGGACCCGTACAGCGCCCAGGCTGCCATGGGAACGGATGGCTCCATCTGTTATGCCGACAGGACCGGCATCTACCGGCAGGCACAGGGAGGCAGCCTGCGTGAGCAGGTGGTGGACGGCACCGGCACGGCGCTGTCTCTTTCCAGCAATTACATTTCTCAGCTGTGCTGCGCCCCGGACGGCAGCTATCTGGCCATTGTCAGTGACGGCTCCATGCAGACAAAGCTGTACCGGTATTCCTTTGATCCGACGCTCTCGGCCCCGGCCAACACGCTGGAAGTCTGGAGCCTGGAAGAAAATGCTACCGTCCGTGCTGCGATACAAACCTTTACCCAGCAAAACCCGGATTGTACGGTGGATTATGAAGTGGCGATGCAGGACGGTACCGGCCTGACGAAGGATGATGCCCTGCGGACGCTGAACACAGAGCTTCTGGCGGGGGAAGGCCCCGATGTGTTGATCCTGGATGGTGCGGACCTGGAATCCTTCTCCGGCAGTGGTCTGTTAGAGGATCTGTCCGGGATGGTGGATACGGGCAGTCTCTATGATTTTGTGACCGATCACTATACCGATGCGGACGGAAAACTCTTTACGCTGCCCGCTCGCTTTACGGTTCCGGTCATGCATGGCGCAGCCGGCACACTGGATGGCATTTCCACCCTGGATGATGTGGCGGCCTTGGTACAGCAATATGCACCGCGCCCGGCGGAAGCAAGCTGGGGAGCACCGCTGGACGAGTCCCAGCGGTATGCCCTGGGCTTTGACAGCGTGGACAGCCTGGTGCAGTTCGCCCTGCAGACCTCCCAGCCTGCGCTGTTCACGGCGGACGGCCTGGATGAAGCGAAGCTGCGCGATCTGATGGCGTTCCTCCAGACGGTGGGAGAGGACTACAACATGGCGGACTACCCCGAGCAGGATACCATGAGCGGTACGGCAAGTAATTTCGGCGGTGTAGATACCATCGTCTGGTACGCGGGAATGTCGGAATATGCCCAGACATCCCGGGCTGTATTTGGCTACGGCAGCATGACGACCCCCTCCTGGCTGGGAGCCACCGACTCGGAACAGCGTGCTTCCGGACAGACCATTCTGCAGCCGGGACTTTGCCAGGGCGTTTACCTGCCTTCCTGCTTTGCGGCGGTTTCCGCCAACAGCGATCAGACGGACTATGCGGGGGCCTTCCTGAAAGCCTTGTTCAGTGACGAGGTGCAGGGCAGTTTCCAGGAGGACGGCATGCCGGTGACGAAGGCAGGCATGCAGATCTCGCTGGATCGCAATATGCCGGCCATGCAGGATAACGGTTATACCGGCGGCTTTGAAGAGCTGCTGGCGCAGCTTTCCACCCCCGTGGTGGTGGACGAAGCCCTGCAGGACAGCCTGATTGCCCACACCAAGGCGCTGCTGTCCGGCAGTGAAACGATGGATCAGGCGGTGGAAGGCGTAGTCGGTGATCTATCGCTGCGGTTTGCAGAACAGGGATAAGCCATGAAAAAATCTGCGAGCAATCTCCCCGCCTTGCCGCCCCACAGGCATACATGGCGGCATACCATGCCCGGATCCCGCCGCAATTCAGATGGCCCGGCCGCTATTTTGTTCCTGCTGCCCAGCCTTCTGGGGACCGCAGCCTTTATGTTGGTCCCCTTTGCAGAAACGGTCCGGCGCAGCTTTTGCGATGCATTGGGAAAAAGGTTTGTGGGTCTTGCCAATTATCAGTCGGTGCTGGAAAACACAGCCTTTCAATTGGCAGCCCGCAATACGGTACGATTCCTCTGCACCTGTGTGCCGATCCTTCTGTTGTGCAGCCTTTTTCTGGCCCTGGGCGTGCAGGCTGTGGCCAAGCAACGGAATGGCAAGGATACCCGGCGCGGCAAAGTATTCCGCACCAGTTTCCTCCTTCCCATGGCGATCCCCGTGGCAAGCATCGTGATTCTGTGGAAGGTGTTGTTTGCCCAAAATGGTCTGGTGAATGGGTTGATTTCCTCTTTGGGAGGGCACGCAGTAGATTTTATGGGCACGGAGGCTGCCTTTTGGGTATTGGTGTTTACCTACGTCTGGAAAAATGCCGGTTATGACATGATCCTTTGGCTGGCAGGGCTGGACGGAATTTCCACTGACCTGTATGAAGCAGCTTCCGTGGACGGTGCCAATGCCTGGCAAAAGTTTTTTTACATCACACTGCCTAACTTGCTGCCTACCTTGACTTTGGTGAGTGTGCTGAGTCTGCTCAACAGTTTCAAAGCCTTCCGCGAGGCTTTCCTGGTGGGAGGAAACTACCCCCACGAAAGTATGTATCTGTTGCAGCATCTGTTCAACAACTGGTTTCTGTCCCTGGATCTGCCCCGCCTGACCGCGGCCGCTGTGCTCATGGCGCTGGCCCTTTCCGGCCTGATCCTGGCCTTGCAGCGGATCTGGACCCGGGACAAATAATTCCCTAAAGGAGGATTGGTTATGAAGGCATTTTCTGTTTTTGTAATTACTGCAGCTGCCTGCGTATTCTTTCTGACTGGCTGTGGGGCTGCTTCCGACAGCACCTCTTCTGTGGAGCCGGATGCGCCTCACACAGAAAGCACGGCTCAACCGACAGCCACGCCAATCATCACCCCGGCACCGGATGCGGAATCCTCCGAGGCTGTGGAAGAATCCCTTTTTGACCCGGCTTCGGTTGATTACTCCGGGGTCGTGGTGGAAATGACGGATACAGGGTTTACCCTTTCTCCGACGGTTGTCCAGCGCCAGGGTGCGGATGCCAGCGCAGCGGTTATGGCGGAAGCGGGAACTGCCTCCTCCGTGTTTTCCGTGACGTGCACCGATGATACCCGGTATATTGCCATTTACGCAGACGGAAATGGCAGTTCCCGTCAGGCGGAGGGTTCCGCCGATATGGTGCAGGCAAAGGCCTTTGTGTATATCACCGGCAGCAATACGGACAGCGGTTTCACGGCGGATACCGTTGCCATTCTGAACCCGTGAAACCCGCAGTGACCCGTGCGCTGCTCACGGTTTCGCTGGGATGGATGGCCTTGAGCGTTTGGTGGCCGCTGTGGTTTCTCTTCTTTGGGGCGCTGACCCCGGCGGATGAACTGGCGGCTACCATCGGCCCGGCTTTGCACGACGGCGCAGCCCAGGCGGTGCGGTGGCAACTTCTGCCCAGTTGGCCTACCCTGCAGCCCATGGTGGAACTGCTCCTGGATACCCCTGCGTTTTTTGCCATGTTCTGGAACAGCTGCATCCAGGTGTTTCCCCAGCTCCTGGGGCAGCTCCTCTTCTGTACCCCCGCAGCCTGGGCTCTGTCCCGGTTACGGTTTCGTGGCCGCCGGATTTGCAGGAACCTGTACATGATCCTGATGCTGCTGCCTTTTCAGGTCACGATGGTACCCAACTATCTGGTACTCCATAAGCTGGGGCTGTTGGATACGCACGGGGCGTTGATTCTGCCTGGCTGTTTTTCCGCCTTTACCGTATTCATTATGGCACGGGGATTCGACGCAGTTCCCATGGTTTTGCTGGAGGCTGCGGCTTTGGATGGCGCCGGCCCGTTCCGTACATTCTGGCACGTCGGGCTGCCTTTGGGAATGCCGGGCATACTTTCCGCGATGGTCCTGGCATTTCTGGAAGGTTGGAACGCCATCGAGCAGCCCATGACATTTTTGAAAGATCCGTCCCGATGGCCGCTATCCCTCTATCTGGCCTCTTTCAACGATGCCAACGGTCAGACGTTGGCCACCGCCATGGCAGCCAGCCTGATTATGTTGGCACCTGCTGTACTGATTTTCCGCTTTGGGCAACAATACCTGGAACTGGGAATTCAGGCAAGCGGCTTAAAAGAATAATACAAGGATTGCAAGGACATATTTCCATGAAGTTTCGATTTCCGTTCTATCGTATCCGCACCGCGTTCGCCGCGTGGAAGAACAGCGATCCCAAGCAAGCCGGGCGCCTCGGTACGGTGGTCAGATTCTTTGCCGTTATGCTCATCCTTACGCTTACAGCTCGGGGGATCGCCGGAGCCAGTATGCCCAAAGTGACTTTGGGACAGGCAAGTGCAGGCTCCATCACCCAAAGCAGTACGGCATCAGGCACCATTTCTGTGCAGGGAGGTACACCTCTTACTGTCCCGGAAGGTCTGTTGGTGGCACAGGTAACGGCCACAACAGGGCAGACCCTTTCAAAAGGAGATGCCATTGCCCGATTTGATGAGGTCTCCCTGGCGCAGGCATTGGCAACCAAACAGGCCCAGGTACAACAGCTGGAGGTCTCCGCCAGGCAACTCTCCGATCCGGAGGAAGCAGATGGTTTTGCGCTCCAGCAAGCCCAACAGCAGCTGGAACGGGCCTATTCCGATGCACAGGAAACATGGCGGGACGGTGAAGATGCGATTGAAAAAGCGCGGCAGCAGCGGGATGCCGCCCAAAATGCCCTGAATGCCCTGCAGAACCAGCCTGTGGCTACTCCCGAAAGTGCAGAGGCAGAGCGGCAGCAGAAAATTGCAGAAGCCAAAGCCGCGCTGGATGCTGCCGAATCGGCCCTTGCCGCGGCACAAAAAAATGCTGAAGACGCCAACGAGGCAGCAACAGACACTGCCCAAAGTTATGAGGATGCCCGCAACAGCGCGGCACATACGTATAGCCAGTCCGCGGAGGACGTTGCCAAGACAAATGAGGCAAATCAGGCACAGGCTACGGTGACGCAAGCACAACTGGATATTGCACGCGCGGAATTATCGGCCCTGCAGTCATTGAAAGCGGCGGATTGTGTTCTTTCCGCTCCTGAAGATGGAACACTTACCCAACTGAATCTTGAGGCAGGGCAAAACAGTACGTCCGTGGCAGGACTTCTCGCGGATCGGAACGCTGCCAGTGTACTGACCTTTTCTTTGGAGCAGGCGTCGGCCCGCCTTGCCACGGTGGGAACACAGGTCACTGTGAAGCAAGGAAGCCAGTCTATGCAGACAACCATTACGGCTTTGTCCGATCCATCGGAAGAGGGAAGTATACAAATTACCGCTATGTTACACTCCGGCGATTGGAAGGCGGGAAGTGCCACGGTGGAAATCAAACTGAACGCAGGACAGTACGAACAATGCCTGCCGGCCACCGCCATTCAAACAGACAGCTCTGGTATGTTTGTCTACCTGGTGGAAGAGAGAGCCACGCTGTTGGGTATACAGAATGTACTGATTCGTCTGCCGGTAACGGTGGAGGCACAGGGGGATGGTATGGCTGCTGTTTCCGGCAGCATCAGCGGACAGGTGGTCACCGGTGCGGACAAACCGCTCTCGGAAGGTGCCTGGGTTCGGGTGGCATCATGAAAAAACGGATATTCACGATATTGGGGTGGGCGTTGATCGCACTCGCAGTGGGGGAACTGTTTGTTTTAGCGGCAGATCTTCCCGCAAACGGATATGAGCTGCGCTTTGAAGGGCCGCTCTCTGTTTTGCAAGCCGACTCCCTCTGCAAGGCAGCAGAAGATCTCGGCCTCAATCTCGCACTCTGGAAAGAAGATTCAGAAACAGTTACAACGGATTTGGAACGAAGTTCTGCGGCACAATGCATTTCTGTGTATGGCAGCCCGACCCTCTGCTTCCCGGCGGCCTGTCTGTACGGGAGCGCACCGGGGGCAGGCCAGTGGGATGGATGTGCGGTCAGTGCCGGTCTGGCCGATGCACTTTTTGGAAGTCGTGAAGTGACAGGATTGGAGCTGATGGTGAAGGGAGAAAAACGTCGTGTCACCGGTGTGGTGGAAGGAAAAGAATATTTTCTGATCTGCCCGGATGTGACTGCTTCGGATGCTGGATATACAGCCGCCTCCCTGGAAATCGCGAACGGAAACAACCCCCGCGGAACAATACAGAATCTTCTGCAAAGTGCCGGACTTTCGGAAAACGACGCAGAGCTGCTGCCCACTGGCACATTGCGTCAGATCATAAATGCGGTCGCATGGATACCATTAGTGATTGCTGCACTGCTCTTCCTGCATCAGCTGTGGAGACTGGCCCCTCTTGGAAAGATGGGGCGTCAGGTAGCCGGATTCGCGCTGCTTCTGATGGCAGCACTGGCGCTGCCGGATCTCTTGGCCACTTTGCCTCGCTGGCTGGTTCCCAGCCGATGGTCGGATATGAATTTCTGGATGGACTTGGGCAATCTTGCCAAGCAAAGCCTGATGGCATTTGGATCCTTGACAAATTCGGTTCGGGATCAACTGCTCGGCGCCCAAATACTTGCGTTCGGCGGCTGCCTGCTGGGGCTGTTGGCAGGGGCGCTGCTGCTGGGGCTGTTTGCGCCAGGCATTTTACCAGTCGGAAGAGGGACAACGGCTGTTTGAGGAGTGGAAACTAAAATGACAGAAGGGTGACCTTCTGCCATGAAAAAACGATGAGAATGCAAAAGAAACAAGAGCTGTACTTGTGCGAGTGGTAGGTGTTGGCTTATACTGTCGCCCCTCGCGCCGGTCAGTTTTCGGCTTTGGGCGGGGTATGGTGTGGCTTTCGGGTATGTCTGCGCCAGAGGATCACGAACACTGCCGCTGCCAACAGCACGCCCGCAGCAATCAAGAACACCAGCCAGACATTGGCCGTGGTTTCTTCTGCAACGAAGGTGATCTGTCCACCGGGACATTGGATCAGAAGATAGCTGCCGTCCACCTGAGGCCTTTGTTCGATCCAGGTATCGTCCTGCTGTATCCAGAGGGTGTATCGGGCGGCGGTGTTGGGCTTGCGGAAGTGTACAGTGCAGTCCGGCGCGCCGAATACCGGATCGGTGACGGTGATCGTATAGGCGAGGCCGCTGTGGGTCCGCCCGTCGGCGTCGGAAAAGCTGGTTTCGGCGGTGGTGACCGTGACTTTGGCCTGTGGGCTGAAGCTTCCATCCACCAGAACTTGTGGTG
>CALXHT010000045.1 GCA_944388215.1 uncultured Gemmiger sp.
GCGGCCGACGAGGCTCGAACTCGCTACCTCCACCTTGGCAAGGTGGCGCTCTACCAGATGAGCTACGGCCGCATATATCGGAGAGTTTTGCTCAGCCGCTCTCTCCGGGCGACGGGTATTATTATATACAACCCCGGCGCATTTGTCAACAGTTTTTTCCTATTTTTTTGCGATTTTTTTCAGCTTTTTTCTTGTGACCTTTTTTCATCGCAGGAAGGCCATTTTTCAAGAAGATCATTCAGATCCACGCGGTATGCCTTGCCGCAGAACTGACAGTTTACCTCGGCAATGGGATCTTCGTCGCGCAATTTTTCCACTTCTTTTTTGCCCAGACTGCGCAGCATCGCTTCCACGCGGGTCATGCTGCAATCACATCGGTATCCCACATGATAGCTGTCCAGAATATCCGGCTGGAATCCATCCAGCGCCATGGAAAGCATATCCTGGACGGTTTTCCCCTCCTCCAGCATGGTGGTCACGCTGGGCATGGCTTTGATGTTCTTTTCCAGACGGTCGATCTCTTCCTCGGTGGCACCGGGCAGCAGCTGCACAATGAAACCACCTGCACAGCGCACACTCAGATCGGTATCCACCAGCACGCCCAGGGCGCACACAGTAGGCACCTGTTCGCTGATGGCAAAATAGGCGGTGATATCCTCGGCGATCTCGCCCGTGGTCAGGGGAACCTGGCCCACATACGGCTCACGCATTCCCAGGTCGCGGATGACATCCAGCGTGCCGTCCTTACCAACGGCCGCGCCTACATTCAGATGGCCGTCCTCACGGGGCGGCAGTTCCACAATGGGATGTTCCACATAGCCTTTCACGTTGCCGGTACCGTCCGAAACCGCCAGCAGGCGCCCCGCAGGGCCGCCGCCCTTGATCTGGACGGTTATGGAGTCCCGGGTGCTCTTCAGCATAATGCCCATCATCGAGGTGGCCGTCAGCAGACGGCCCAGGGCAGCGGTCGTGACGGCACTGGTCTTATGCAGCCGCTCCATTTCGCGGACCATCTCCGTTGAGTCCACGCCGTAAAATACAATGCCGCCATTTTCGGAAATACCGCGCAGCATATTGTGATTCTGTTCCATTTAGGCTTTCTCCTCCTGGGTGTATTGCTTGATGGCGGTAATGATCCACCGGGGGCTGTCCGGACGGACAGGACCGAAGTCCTCCCCGTCCGAAACCCGTGCCACCGAAAAACCGTAGCGCTGCAAAAGAGCCGTAACGGTTTCCAAGGGGTAACTGTACTCACAGAAAGACTCTGTAAAGTGTTCCCCGGTATCCCGGTAGGTAATATCGATGGCAATCTCCACGCGGCCCGTGGCTTCGTCGTACTGGTTGGTCCAGTGGCAAAGGGCGTCCTCTGCTTCCAGATCAAAGATCTGGCCCGCCAGAATGTGCTGATGTTTGTAAGGGGTATTCAGGTCGAACACAAACACGCCGCCCTTTTCCATGAAGTACGCGGCGTTGCGGATGGCTTGCTCAAAACGGTCCTGGGGGCCGATATGGCTGAAGGTATCAAAGGTGGAGACCGCGGCACGGATCGTCCCGTAGAGATCCAGTTCCAGAAGATCCTGCTGAAGCAGCAGAAGCTTCCCGGTAAGCCCCAGCTCGTCCGCCTTTTCCCGCAGTACACTGAGCATCTCTTCCGAGCGGTCAATGCCGATCACATCGTATCCGGCCTGGGTAAGCATCAGCGTCAGATCTCCGGTGCCGCAGCCCAGATCAGCAAGGATGCCCTTCGTTACCCCGTGCGCAGCCAGTTCATTCTGAATATAGGCAAACAGGGCGTCGTAGTCTGCGGCGCCGTTGAACTCGTCATAAAAATAGGCAAACTCGTTATACGCCATGGTCCGCCTCTTGGTTCATCTGCGCTTCCAGGCGGGCCCGCAGTGCCTCCATGCCGTAGCCGTTTTCGGCACTGGTCAGAAAGATGCCAAGACATCCGTAGGGGGCGCAGAGCTCTTCAAATTCGGCCTGACAGGCAGCCATCTGGGATTTTTTCAGCTTATCAGCCTTGGTCAGCGCAACTACAAAGGGAATGCGGTGGAAGTGCAGGTATTCCAGCATCTGGACATCGTCCGCACTGGGAGCATGGCGGCAATCCAGCAGCTGGATCAGCAGGCAGACGGCACGGTCTGCCTCAAAGTAGCTGTTGATCAGCTCATCCCAACGCTCTCTGTCGGCGTTGGAAACCTTGGCATAACCGTAACCGGGCAGATCCACAAAATACGCAGTATCTGCCTTATAGAAGTTGATGGTGGCAGTTTTGCCCGGCGTAGAACTGACGCGGGCCAGGTTTTTGCGGTTGCACAGCTTGTTGATCAGGCTGGATTTGCCCACGTTGGACCGGCCGGAAAAGACAATCTCGGGCCGGTCACTGTCCGGCAGCTGCCGGGACAAACCGTAGGAGGCAAGAAATTCACAGTTATTATAATTCATGAGAATCCTTTCACATCACTGTGGCGGGTTCTTTCGCCGTTTTGTCGTTGGCGATCAGGCTGGTAGCCTGCGGCACCGTATGGGTACCGCGGCTGGAGGAATGCCCGGGTATCAGCAATGCCTGCTTGAGCACCTGGGAGAGATGATCCACGGGAATGAAGTGGACCTTCTGCTTTACCTCGGCATCCACCTCAAAGAGATCGCTTTCGTTGTCCTTGGGAATCAGGACGGTGGAAATGCCCTCCCGGAAAGCTGCCATGCTCTTTTCCTTCAGCCCGCCGATGGCTAGTACATTGCCGTGCAGGGTGATCTCACCGGTCATGGCAAGGTCATGGCGCACGGGTATGCCGGACAAAGCGGAAATCAGTGCGGTGGTCAGCGTGACGCCGGCAGAGGGACCGTCCTTGGGGACTGCCCCTTCCGGCGCATGGATATGGATATCCACATTTTTCAGGCTGTCTTCGGTAATGCCGTATTCTTCGCCGTGAACGCGGGCGTAGCTGATGGCGAGCTTGGCGCTCTCCTTCATCACATCGCCCAGGCTGCCGGTGATCTCAATCTTTCCGGAGCCACCGGGGATGACGGCAACTTCCACAGGCAGCATTTCACCGCCCACGCTGGTCCAGGCCAGACCGTTGGCAATGCCCACGGAATCCTTGCGGGAAATAAAGGTGGGTTTCACCTTTTCGGGGCCAAGGAGCGCTTTCACCGTGGAAGCGGATACACTGATCTTGTCCTTCTCCCCCGCCGCAATGCGCTGGGCGCACTTGCGCAGTACAGAAGTAATGGTACGCTCCAGGTTTCGCACACCGGCTTCCCGGGTATACCCGTCGATGATTTCATACAGGGCGCTGGAAGTCAGGGTGACACGACCTTCCAGGCCGTTGTTTTTCAGCTGCTTGGGCAGCAGATGCCGCTTGGCAATGTTGAACTTCTCGGTGCGGGTGTAGCTGGGCAGTTCAATGACATCCATACGGTCATAGAGCGGCCCGGGAATGGTGGAAGCATCATTGGCGGTGGTGATGAACAGCACTTCGCTCAGGTCAAAGGGAATGTCCAGATAATTGTCCTTGAAGGTGCAGTTCTGTTCAGGGTCCAGCACTTCCAGCAGCGCGCTGGAAGGATCACCCTTGTAGTCGCCGGCCAGCTTGTCGATCTCGTCCAGAAGAATGACGGGATTGGAAGATTTGGCGGTGGTGATGGCGCTGATGATCCGGCCGGGCATGGCGCCGATATAGGTGCGCCGGTGGCCGCGGATCTCAGCCTCATCGTGTACACCGCCCAGGCTCATGCGGGCAAACTTACGGCCCATGCACTCCGCAACGGAGTGCGCGATGCTGGTCTTGCCAACACCCGGAGGCCCCACAAGGCAGAGAATCTGTCCTTTGACATCAGTGTTGAGTTTACGAACTGCCAGCAGTTCCAGAATACGCTCCTTCACTTTCTGCAGACCGTAATGCTGCCGGTCCAGCACCTTGCGGGCATGGGCCTGGTCCAGGTTATCCTCGGTGGTAATGTGCCAGGGCAGCGCCAGGCAGGCATCCAGATAGCTGCGGATGACGCCGCTTTCGGCGGAATTGCCCTGCATCCGGGACAGGCGATCGCATTCTTTCAGAAGCTTTTCGGAGGATTCGCTGTCCAGTTTCAAGGCCTCGATCTTTTTGCGGTATTCCTCCGCTTCCGCACGTGTATCCTCGGCATCGCCCAGCTCTTCGCTGATGATGTGCATCTGCTCCCGCAGATAGTATTCCCGCTGGCCTTTGTCCATCTGGGCGTTGACCTTGTCATCCAGGTCGCGCTCGATTTCCAGCACCTGGCATTCCTGACGCAGGAGGGTCAGAAGTTTCTCCAGGCGGCCCAGCAGTGTGGATTCATTCAGAATGGCCTGCTTATCTTCGTATTTGAGCAGCAGATTGGCCGGCATGTACTCACTGAGATACAGCGGGCTGGTGGAAGTGACAATATTATAGACAACATCCTTGGAAATCTGCGGGCTGTAGGAAAGATAATGCTCAAAGCACTCTTTCAGGCTGCGTACCAGCGCTTCGGTCTGGGTGCGTTTATCGGCACCAATCCCTCGCACAGGGACCGGCCGCACCGTTGCCTGCAGATATTTTTCTCCGTCCACAAGTTCCACAAGGCGGGCACGGGTTTTGCCTTCCACCAGAACTTTGACCAGTTCATCCGAAACGCGGAGGACCTGTTTGATCTCGGCAATCACGCCGTAGGCATACAGATCCCGCAGACCGGGATCTTCCACATCCATCTCCCGCTGCGCCACCAGAAACACGCTGCTGTTGCTGTGCATGGCGGCCTCGATGGCAGCAATGGATTTGGAACGTCCCACCTCAAAATGGACGACATTATTGGGGAACACGACCAACCCGCGCAGAGCAATGGCCGGCAGATGGATCACGTTCCGTGCGATTTTGACTTTGACTTTTTCAGACATGCTTACTCTCCCATAGCCTGGAGTACAGGCGCATTTTGTGCGAGTTTTGGCGGCAAAAGAAGTTGAATGCTGTGCCGTGCCACCTCGGCGTGCAGATTCATTTGTGGTGAGCATTCACCGTCCAGCGTGGTTATCAGCGGACGCTGGTCCAGTACTTGTATATCAATGGAGCTTGTGCGGAAGAAGGTCATATAAGGGGCAAAGGGCTTGGTGACCTGTCCGTCGGGCGTGAGATGTTCTCCGTGACGATATCCGCGCAAAAGACCGGCCAGACGGACCCGTGGTACGGGTTTGAGCAGGACTACATCCAGCAAACCGTCGTCCATCTGCGCATATGGTGCAGCGCAGTAACCGCCGCCGTACATCCGGGCGTTGCAGATGGCCAGCATCATATAGGTGCCCTGAAATTCTTCCGTATCCGTTCTGATACGAAGTGTATGACGGAAAGAACTGCAGATTGCCTCCAGAATGGACAGCGTGTAGGCGGTCGTACCGCCGCACAACGGTACGCGACGCCATTTGGGTATCCCGTTGGCAACCTGTGCATCGATTCCGGCGGCGTAAATCTCAATACCGTACCCTTGAGGTGTACGGATCAGATCGGCCGGAAAAGAATGCGCGGCCAGCTGGGCGTCCAGATCCAGAAAATCAGACTGAGTCCCAAAATTGCGGATATAGTCATTACCGCTGCCGCAGGGAATGCAGCCCACCGAAATTTGTTCATGCCCGGCGGCGCCCTGCAAAATCTCGTTCAGCGTGCCATCCCCGCCACAGGCGTAGATGCGTGCCTCTTCCCCATTCTCGGCACAGGCGGCCGCAACCTGGCGGGCGTGCCCGGCCCGGCGGGTGATCACGATGGTGGGGGTGATGCCGGCACGTTCTGCAGCAGACCGGATGCGCGGCAGCAAAGTGACGCTGGCGTCCGCTTTTCCGGCGGTGGGATTGATGACAAACAGATATTGCATGCCGCCGCCTCCCTTTTTCCTAACACCTAGATACAAGTAGTATTTATTGTAACTTTTTCTTGCAAAAAGTGCAAGAGGGTGGGATAAACTGTTATCCTTCTGCTCAAAATAAAACAGAACGGAGGCGGTTCCATGCAGAAGGTCCTGACGGAGATCGGCCAGGTTACCCTGACAAGCATCTTTTCTCTGGCGATGATGTTCTTGATCACACGCTGGGGCGGAAAGCGACAGATTGCACAGATGAGTCCTTTTGACTATCTCAATGCCGTGACAGTGGGCTCGATTGCTGCAGAACTGGCCACCAATCTGGAATCCTGGTATCGCCCGCTGACGGCGTTGCTGGTGTATGGCGTGGTTACCTGGATCGTGGAGGTATCGGCCTGTAAAAGTATTGAACTGCGGACTTTCTGGAGCGGGCGTGCCGTGATTCTTATGAAGGACGGTGTCATCCTGAAAGAAAATCTGCGCAAGGCCACCATCGATCTGAATGAATTTCTGGGGCAGGCACGGATTGCCGGCTATTTCGACCCCAACGAAATTCAAACGGCCATTCTGGAAAACAACGGACAAATCAGCTTTTTGCCGAAAAGCAAATCACGGCCAGCCACGCCACAGGATTTCGGAATCGCCACCGAGCCAACCAGTGCCTGGTATGACCTGATTCTGGACGGGCGCCTGATCTCCGACAATCTGAAAGCGGCGGGGCGTGATGAACGATGGCTGGACAATCAGCTTCACAGCAAAGGGATCGCAACACGAAAAGACGTGTTTTATGCTGCTTGTGATCAGCAGGGGCGTTTCTTTGCCTGCCGCGGTTCCTGAGTGGGGATAATAAAGGGGCCGGAGCAAAAGCTCCGGCCCGGTTTACGCCTTTTGGAGTAAATTATTTGAAGTAGCGGTCCAGCAGGCCCTGCATGCCGCGGCCATGGCGAGCCTCGTCCTTCGCCATCTCATGAACGGTGTCATGAATGGCATCCAGGCCCAGCTCCTTCGCCTTCTTGGCGATGTCCATCTTGCCGGCGCAGGCGCCGCACTCGGCGTCCACACGCATCTGCAGGTTCTTCTTGGTGCTGTCGGTCAGCACTTCGCCCAGCAGCTCAGCAAACTTGGAAGCATGCTCAGCCTCTTCGAAAGCGTAACGCTTCCAGGCCTCGGCGATCTCGGGATAACCCTCGCGATCCGCAACACGGCTCATGGCCAGATACATGCCAACCTCGCTGCACTCGCCGTTGAAGTTCTCACGCAGGCCCTGCAGGATCTCCTCGGGAGCGTCCTTGGCGATGCCGACGACATGCTCGGTAACGTAGGTGTTGTCCTTCTTCTCGATAAACTTGGAAGCCGGCGCCTTGCAGACGGGGCAGAACTCAGGGATGGAACCTTCGGCGATGTAGCCGCAGACGGTGCAAACATATTTCGTCATAATAAATAGCCTCCTGTTATTGATGTAGCTCCTAAGACGCATTCCTGTGTCTTTACTGCTATTATAGCCGCTTATTCCTACAATGTCAATAGAGTTTTGTAAGATTTAAGAAAAATTCTTATTTATCTTAAGGACTTTTTAACGTGTCTTTCTGAACTCACCTGGCGGCGGCCTTACGGAAAACGGATGCGGGAATTCCGTATGAGAGGTCACTTCCCTTTTACCATTCCTTTCTCTGCGAGTGTACGGCAAAGGAGCCGCTTTGTCAAGGCCATAAAAAATTTACAAGGATTCCCTGCGTTGGGCAAGCCTTTCGACGGAAAACGGGTTGAAAAAACAACCAAAATAGTGTATTCTAATAAGGAATTCCGAGATGATACGGAAACACCCTGCCACGCTTCCGAAAACGCAGTACCGGCAAGCAGGACAGGCTTTGTGATTGAACCATAAAAGGAGAAATGATCCATGAAAAAATTACTTCCGATCCTTCTGTGTGCAGCAATTCTGCTGGCGGGCTGCAGCAAGACCGAAGAATCTGCCACTTCCTCTTCCAGCGAAGCTGCATCGGTGTCCGAGGCGGTGAGCTCTGAAGAAACGTCGGAAGCGACTTCGGATGCCGCTTCCGAGAGTACTGCTCCCGCGGAAACCCCGCAGACGGAAAATCTGGACAGTGCGGTGGCGGCGCTGGAAGCCGTCAACCCGATCGCCAATCCGATGGCTTACAGCGACTTTGATGTGGAAAACACCCTGATGCTGACCATGGACAACCTGGTAGCCTATAAAGGTGATGTGTGCAATACGCAGTCCGATTGCGGCCTGGTATTTGTGGCACAGGCCAAGGAAGGCAAAGCCGAAGATGTGGAGGCAGAACTGCAGGCCTATAAAGAGAGCCTGACCGCCAACAACCTGTATGCCGAATTTGCCGACCTGACGGCACTTGCCCAGGATGCCCGTATTGTCAGAAACGGCAACTATGTTGCCATGGTGATTGCCAGTGTCGATGTAGGCGACTATACCGAGATCGATAAAGTATTGGAAACGGCATTGAATTTCTGATTTCCCTGCACAACGAAAGCTCATCGGGCCGTTACCTGCTTTGGTAACGGCCCGCTTATTTTGAAAAAAGAGGAGCGCTTATGGTTTTCAATAGTGTAGTGTTTTTGTTCTGCTTTCTGCCGTTGGCGCTGCTGCTTTATTACATAACGCCCGGCCGTGCAAAAAATGCCGTCCTTTTGGTGGAGAGTCTGATCTTCTACTGCTGGACAGGTGTTGCCTTTCTGCCGCTGATTGTTTGCCTGATCGTTTTCAATTATCTTTGGGCGCTGGTAACGGCCGCGGCAAAGCCCTGGCTGCACTGGATTCTGCCGCTTGTGGCAGTGGTTGTCAATCTGGGAGTTCTGGTGTATTTCAAATATACCAATTTCCTGATTGAGACACTGAACCAGATCGCGGGATTCGGTCTGGCCACGCTGGATATCGGAGATGTCCTGCCCCTGGGCATCAGCTATTATATTTTCAAAATTATCAGCTATGAGGTAGATGTCTATAAAGGAAAAATCGAGGCAGAAAAAAATCCCATCACCTTTGCCAGCTATGTGCTTTTCTTCCCGCAGTTGATTGTGGGACCGATTGTGAAGTACCGGGATATGGCAGAGCAGTTCCACAAAAACCGTGACCGGTGCCATCTGGCGCAGATTGAGCAGGGCGCGGAGATGTTCGTGTTCGGCCTTGCCAAAAAGGTGATCCTGGCAGATTCCATCGGTGCGTTGTGGACTGATCTGATCGGAAACGGCAGTGTAGGTCTGGCGAACGTTTCCACACCGCTGGCATGGCTCGGCATCCTGGCCTATTCCCTGCAGCTCTATTTTGACTTTGCCGGCTACAGCGAAATGAGCAACGGCCTTGCTGCCATGCTGGGCTTTGACTGCCCGGCGAACTTCGATCTTCCCTATATTTCGGGGAGCATCACAGAATTCTGGCGCCGGTGGCATATCACCCTGTCCGGCTGGTTCCGGGATTATATCTACATTCCCCTTGGCGGCAACCGCAAGGGAAAGGCCCGGCAGCTCTTCAACATGCTGCTGGTGTGGGCGGCCACAGGCATCTGGCATGGCGCCAGCTGGAATTTTATCTGCTGGGGTCTGTATTACTTTGTGCTGCTGACCATCGAAAAACTGTTCCTTCTCAAGTATCTGAAGAAAGGCCGCATCTGGCCGCATCTGTATACCCTGTTCCTGGTGGTGCTGGGATGGGGCATCTTTACAGCCAACCAGCCCGGTGCACCGCTGGGCCTTCTGATGCAGAAACTCTTTGTGCCTCAGGGCGGGATTTCCCCGGTCTATTATCTGCGCAATTATGGCGTGTTCCTGCTGCTAGGGTGCCTGTGCTCCTCTGCCCTGCCCCGCTGGCTCTGGGCCAAAGTCAGCCGTTGCGCGCCTCTGAAGGTCGTACTTTTCGCGGGGCTGACGCTCCTTTGCATTGCCTATGTGGTGGCCGCGACCAATTCCACGGCGCTGTACGCCAATTTCTGAAAAGGGGGAAAACCGTATGGCAAAAGTAATCTATCGGAAATCCGGCCGGCGGACGGTTTACCCGCTCCTGCTGTGCGCGGCGCTGCTGCTGTTTGGATTTTCTCTGGTGAACCTCTTCTGGCCGAAGAGAAAGCTTATTGAACTGGAAAACCGGAACGCTGCACAGCTGAAGGCCCCGGTTCTCTCCGATTTACTGGATGGAACCTGGCAGCAATCCTTCTCCTCCTGGATGCAGGACCAGTTTATGCTTCGGGATCAGTGGATCAATACCCAGCGCGCTGCGGATGAGATGGCTTTTCAAAAGGTGGAGGAAGGCGGGATCCTGCTGGGAAAGGACCATTGGATGTTCACCAAACTGTTCACTGTGGATGATGCCACCCGGAAGCAGCTGGATAAAAACGTACAGGCCGTGGCGGAGTTCGCAGCAAAATATCCCGGCAAGGTCACCTTTTTGCTGGCACCCTCTGCCAGCGTGATTTATCCGGAGATGCTCCCTGCCGGTGCGCCCATGGTGGATGAAAACGCCATGCTGGATGACATTTTCTCGCAGGTCAGCCAGTCGGCTGGCGTACTGGATCTGCGGGACAGTTTCACGGCCAGCAAGGATGAGTATCTCTATTTCAAGACAGACCACCACTGGACTCCCAATGGCGCCTATCGTGCATACGAGCAGTTCTGCTCTTTGAAGGGGCTCACGCCCTTTGACCGTGATGCCCATGAACCGGCTACGGTGGAGGGGTTCCAGGGAACCCATTATTCGGCGACACGTCTTTGGAACGTGGAGGACGACTCCATTACCTATTATCCGCTGGACAACCAGATGACCATTTTTGATGTGCCGTCCGAAGCGCAGTACGAAGCAAATCGCACGGAGAACCTGATCAATACCGAAAAGTTTGAAACACGGGATAAGTATGCAGCTTTTCTGGACGGTAACAATGGCTATTCTGTCATTGACGGGAATGGCACCGGCAGTATCCTGGTGGTCAAGGACAGCTACGCCAACAGTTTTGTTCCCTATCTGACTGAGAATTACGCCAAAATCGGCGTGATTGATTTCCGAAATTTCCGGTATGGTTTGGATTCGACCATAGAAAAAGAGGGGTATGATCAGATACTGATTCTGTACAATTTCCAGACGTTTATTGCAGACAAGAATCTGATCAATATCATTCGTCCCAGTTCGCTGGAAAATTCCTGACAAACCAAATGCAGGCGGCCTCCGCAGAAACGTATTGCTTCTGCGGAGGCCGTCTGTTTTTTGTGCGTGGCTCAATCAAAGAAGACTTCCAACGTGGGCGTTTGGTAGGAACCTGCCGGTCCGTACAGGGAGGCCTGCCAGAAATGAAAATGAAACAAGTCGGCGGAGGTCTGCTCTGTATCATGGCGAAGGCTGGCAAAGGATTCCTGGAACGCTTGCCGGAGGGCCTGTTCCAAAGAAGCTGAATCCACCGATGGTTCCAGCGCCGTCAGTGCCGTATCGCGCAGGTGAATCTGAATTTTATTCTGATCTGCAAGGACTTGTGTCCGTGCCTCACAGGCAATCCTGCCGGAGGCAATGGTTCCCCGTATCGCCGAAGCATGTCCGCACAATACGGCGGCCAGCTGCGCTTGCAGCCCTGTACAACGGACGGAAAAATCGTTTTCCGCCAAGAGAAGAAAATCATATCCGGCGTCTGACTGATACACAGGCATACAACAGGCATCTTCCTGACTGAATAATTGCTGCAGACCACAATGGATTTTATAGGTCTTTTCCATAGCCTTCATATTTCGGTAGAGAACACTTCCCTCTTCCGCCCAGCTTTGCACGGAATCCGAATCCAGCGCAAAGACGGACAGTTCCGGGGCCGGCTGGGCATTTTGGTAGAGAAGTTCGCCGATTGACCGGACGACGGAAAGATCGGCGTCGCCGGGAAGTGCCACAAGGTCCAGCAGTCCGTAGTATACCTCGCCCTGCAAAGACTCCTCCGCTTTCGCCAAAGCCTGAGCCGGCGTTGAGCCCTGCGCAGCAGAAATTTTGTTCCCGTCAGTGCCCTCCGGGGCGTTTTGATCGGCCAGAACAAGGCAGGCGGAATAGAATGCCCCCTGGCGGGTAAAGAGAACGCCACGCACAATCTCCCGTTCGGCCAGGGACTGTCCGCCACAGCTGCACAGAATCAAACTCATCAGCAAGCACCCGCTTATAAGCATTTTTTTAGTTTTTGGCAAAGCCATGCAGCGATACCTCCCATTCCTACCAGCAGGACAAGGCCCCATGTCAGGATACTGCGTTGCTGCATAGCGGAGGAAACATCGATTTTTTGCAGCAAGGCGCACAAAAGCCACAGACAGCCCAGATACAGCGGAAAATTGCGCAGCGATACGGAAAGTCCTTTGTTCTCTCCCCGACGAAGCAACAGGCAGATCGCATACAGATAAAGTGACAGCTTCAGGGTGATGGCCATGATCCAAAGGATCAGCTGCAGGCTTTCCAGACGATTGAAAATGGACAAGGCACCGCATCGGGCTGCGGCGTGAATAGGGTCGACACGCAGCGGCATGGCAGCTCCATAGAAGAGTTCCAGAACCAGGTGCATACCCACATCGAACCACAACGCGGCGGCAGCCAGGCGCAGTAACGGGTGATGGTGCTTGGTCTTGGCAGGTGGCAGCAAGGCCGGAAGAAGATATTCGGGATACAGGGTCAGCTGTTCTTTGGCAGCGGCAATAAAGTCATCCCGCTGCAAGGAAATTATCTGCAGATTGGTGATATGAAGCCGGGGCAAAAGCGTAAGAAGCATGAACCCCGTGGCCAGAAGCAGCAGGCACAACACCACATGGGCAGTCTGTGAGATAGCGGAGACTCTGCGAAGATACAGAACAGGAAGCAGCGTCATCAGACAGACGGCAGTCAGGGAGAAGAAGCCCGGATACAAGCGCTGCGCCAGTACCCGGAAATTCAGAATCTCAAGGGCAGATGTGTAGAAAAGAAGCGCGGCAAACAGCAGTCGGAAAAAGGGGCTCTCCCCGATTCGCCAGGCGCGTGCAAAAAGGGCACCTATGCTGGCCAGCAAGGGCACACACAGCAGTGCGGTGGCGGCTCCTGCACGGGGCCAGTACGCGCTCTGGCTGCGCAACAGCACATTGACCAGCAATCCCACTGTCAGGGCAGCGAGGAGGCTGGGGCATTCACGTTTCATCCTTGCCGATCACCTCCCCGAATCTTGACAGCTCTGACCAGATACTCCGCACGAATCCGTCGCGCCAGCTTGTACGGCTCAAGGGCATCAGTGGGTAGAGATAGTCATATCCAAAGGGTTCGCTGCCACAGGCCATGGCCAGGATGACAAGCGCTGCGGCGGCAAGGCCCATAACACCGAAAACACCGGCCAGCAAAATCACCGCGAAACGGAACAGGATGGACTGTTCGTACAGAGACGGGACCGCCAGCGTGGCGATGGTTGCGGCAGCAGCCATGGTCAGGATAGGGACGCTGACGATTCCGGCAGAGACGGCGGTCTCCCCGATGATCAAGGCCCCCACAAGGCTCACGGTGTGACTGATGGATTGGGGGGCCCGGAGCCCGGCTTCCCGGACGATCTCCAGCAAAAGCGTCACACCCAGCATTTCCAGCATAGGCGGTAAAGGCGTACTGATTTCCGCCTGGGCCAATTTGGTCAGCAACTGAATGGGGATGATTTCCGGTGCAAAAGAGACCGCCATCACGTACAGCCCCGGACCGAACACCGAAAGCAGGAAAGCGAGATATTTCAAGATACGGATCAGACCCGAAAAGACTGCCCCGGAGGCATAGTCATCCAGACACTCGAAATGCTCGGCAAAAAAGCTCGGTACAATGAGCGCATAGGGGCAGCCGCTGACCAGAACCGCAATTTTCCCCTCACACAGGCGGGCACAAGCGGTGGCAGGGCGTTCGGTGTAGGCGGCTGCCGGGAAAAGGTTCAATTTATCCTGCTTTAAAAACGAGGCAAAGTAGGCACTGTCCAGCAGCACCGGCAGTTCCGCATGAGCCAGCCGGTCCCGCAGACAATCCACCGTTTCCTTGGGGGCCAGCGAGCGATCATAGCAGATGCAATATTCCGTTTTGGCGCGTGTATGCGCCGTCATGATCTCCACCACCAGCGTGTCGGTTCGGAATTGACGCCGCAGAAGCGAAATATTGTTGCGCAGCAGTTCCGTGAAGGCCTCCTGGGAGCCGCGCATATTCCCTTCCCCGGTGGGGGTGCTGACGGAACGCTGGGGCATTTCCTGGGTGGAAAACACCACGGCGCGGCGGCAGTCATCCATGAGAAGCAGCGTCATGCCGTTGCAGAGAAACTCCACGGCAGAATTCCAGTCTTCGGCGGGGGCCGGTTCCGAGGGCACCATACTTTGTGTGAGCAGATAGTCGCACAGATCATCGCTGCCATTCAAAAGAAGCAGATCGTGGTCCAGCATGTCCAGCGCGAGGTGGCAGAGCTTTTCCGGCGAGGACAGCCCCGTAAACATGACAATGGCGCAGGAAATCCCGCTGATCATGATTTCTTTGGTATAGAAGTCTCCCGAGTCGCCAAAAATGCTTTTCAGAATCTGTAGATTCTCCCGCAGGGAGCGGCTCAACTTTGTTCGCTGCATACGATTTCCCCCTCATCTCCGCCATTAGTGTTGCCGGGAATGAGAGAAAATATGAGGAGGCAGGATAGATTGCTCTCGTCCATTTTGCGAACTGTCATCGTGTACGGTGCCGTTGTGGCGGCATTGCGCCTTATGGGAAAGCGCCAGCTGGGAGAATTGCAGCCTTCCGAACTGGTAACAACTTTGCTGGTGTCCAATGTGGCATCCATCTGCATTGATGAACCGGACCTGCCGTTGCTGTCCAGCCTGGTTCTGATTGTGCTGCTGACTTCTCTGGAAATTTTCAGCTCTACCCTTGCCTATCTGAATCCGAATTATGCGAGAATTCTGTTCGGCAAACCGGTCACCGTGATCCGTGACGGAAAGATCGTGCAGGAAGCGCTGCCCCGCCTGCGCATTACTGCCGGAGATCTGATGGAAGCGCTGCGGGGAAAGGATATCTTTTCCCCCGAGGAAGTCCTTTGGGCGGTGGTGGAACCGAACGGACATATCAGTACGGCAACGGTTGGTAACAGTAACACAGCAGAACCCATGCTTCCGATTCTGGTGGATGATCAGATCTACCATGAAAACCTGGAAGCCCTGCAACTGGACGAAAAGTGGCTGGAAGATACTTTGGCGTCAAAGGGAGTTTCACGCAGGGAGGTTCTTCTTTTGCTGTATAACGGAACCCATCTGCTTCTGGTACAAAAAAAGACCACCCCGAAGGGTGGTCCGGAAAGGATCCCGTAATTGAATCGCAATTGGTATGCAACAATTTTGATGGCTGTGCTGTTTCTGACCCTGTATGGTGCAGGAATCTATCTGGACCGAAACGTCCAAGCGCTGACACAGCAACTGGACACTGCCTACAGCCTTGCAGAGGCAGGCAACTACAGGCAGGCACAGCAGGTCTACGAAGAGACAGCCGAGCAAAGCTCCCAAAGCAGTACCGTCTGGATGTTGCTGGTCCGGCGAAGCCTGGTAGACCAACTCAACCAGACGCTGGCTACCATTCCATCCTATGTCTCTGCAGAGAACATGGCAGACCTGGCAGTAGAGACATCACGCGCCCGCGCACAGGCACAACAGATACGAGCTTCATTTTTCAGCTGGTTTTGAACGGGTGTCCAGCATATCTTTGAGCTCTTCCATGAAAGTGTTCACATCGCTGAACTGACGATAGACCGACGCAAACCGCACATAGGCAACGTCATCCATCTTTTTCAGTTCCTGCATGGCAAGGTCGCCGATATGGATCGACGTAACCTCCCGGTCATAAGAGTTCAGCAGCATCTGCTCGATGCGGCTGACCGCATCGTCCAGCTGCTGGTAGCTGACCGGCCGTTTTTCACAGGCACGCAGCATACCGTTCAGCAGTTTCTGACGGTCGAACACTTCACGGGAATGGTCCTTCTTGACGACCATCAGCGGAACTGTTTCCACAATCTCGTAGGTCGTAAAGCGCTTTTTACAATTCAGGCACTCACGGCGGCGGCGAATTTTTTCGCCGTCCTCGGTGGGGCGGGAATCGATGACTTTGGAATCAACTGCACCGCAGTAGGGACACTTCATAGCGGATTCCTCCTCTTTCCTGGCTCAGGCTTTCTTCTTGGCAACGGCCTTTTTATGGGTCTTCCAGTCGACCCACAGCGGCGTAGCAATGCAGATCGTGCTGTAGACACCGCTGATCATACCGAACAGCAGCGGGAAAGCGAAGGTATAGATGCTGTCGAGGCGGTACACCACCGAGACCACGCAGATCACGCCCAGCGCAAGGCAGGTCGTAATGGAGGTCATCAGCGAACGGGAGAAGCTCTGGTTGATGGACAGATTGACCAGTTCTTTCAGGCCCATCTGACGCTTGCCGAACAGGGCGCTGTTCTCCCGGATACGGTCATAAATGACGACGGTATCGTTGATGGAGTAGCCCAGAATCGTCAGCATGGCGGCGATGAAGTTACCGTTCAGAGGAATACGCAGCAGCACGAAAACACCGAAGATGATGAACATATCGTGCAGCAAGGCAACCACAGCCGTGGCACCGGCCTTGAGGCCGCCGATGCGGCGGAATCGATAGGCCACATACAGAAGAATCAGGACACAGGCAGCCACCAGGGCAACCAGGCTCTTGAGCAGGAACTCCTTGCCAATGGTTGCATCCACATTGCTGACTTCGTTCTGGGTGAACTGGTTGTAGGGATACTGTTCATTCAGTGTGGTCAGCAGTCCTTCCAGCTGATCGGTGGACAGCGTCTCGCTACCAGGCAGCGTGATGGTCAGCGTCTGACCGCCCGAAATATCCGAACCGGTCTGCAGCGTCAGGTTGCTCTGGTTCAATTCGGTGCCGATGGTGCTCTTCAGGGCATCCAGATCCGCATCCCCTTCATAGGCCAGCGTGATCATGGAGCCGCCCTTGAATTCGACATCCATGCTCACACCGAACACGGCGGAGAAAATCAGAACAATGGCGATCACACAGCAGGAGAAGGTGTAGAACTTTTTACGGTTGCCGACAAAGTTGATGGCCGGGGTCTTGTACTCGGCGCCGCCTTCCTTCTTGCCGCCGTACAGCCAGGGATTGCGGAACACCTTGCAGTGGGAGGCGCCGCGAATCATCACACGGGTAGCCCACACGCCAAAGACAAAGTTGAGCAGAACGCTGGTGAGCAAGGTGAAGCCGAAGGAATAGATGGTACCGGCAGTGGAAGGTCCGAACCAGAAGAAGATCGGGTTGAAGACCTTGGCCCAGAAGCCATCGGTGGGACCAAAGGCACCCATCAGGATGGCGGCTACGATCACGATGGTAACGTTGCCGTCAATGATGGGAGTAAGACCCATCTTGAAGCCGCTCTTGATGGCGCCATCAAGGGTTTTGTTCTTGGAAAGTTCTTCCTTGATACGTTCCGCGGTGATTACGTTGGCATCCACGCCCATACCGATACCGAGGATGATGCCGGCAATACCGGGCAGGGTCAGCGTAGAACCCGGGAACACGGCAAAATAGCCGGAAACCACTGCCAGTGTGGCACATACCTGGCCAAGCAGCGAGAACGCTGCCACCGTGCCGGGCAGACGATAGCACAGGATCATGAGCAGCGCCACCAGGACAAAGGCCACAATGCCGGCCAGAACCATGACTTCCAGGCTCCGGGCGCCCAGCGTCGGGCTGATGGTGGAGTAGCTCTCTGCAGAAAGTGCGAACGGAAGCGCACCGGAGTTGATCTGGTTGGCCAGCGTGGCGGCACTGTCCTGATCAAAGTTGCCCTTGATGATCGCTTCTCCGCCGGTGATGGCCTCATCCACCGAGGCGGTGGAGATATTTTCGTCATCCAGCCAGATGGAAATCGGATCCCCGCTGGAAGCCAGTTCCGTTGTGGCGTCGGCAAAAGCCTGGGCACCTTCGCTGCTGAATTTCAGCTGAACCACCCAGCCGTCGGTTTCGCTGTAGGCAGCGTTGGCGGAGGTTACGTCGTCACCGCTTAGAATTTCCTCTCCGGTAGAGCTCGAACCCTTGCGGAACACCATCTTGGCGGTGGTGCCGATTTCATCGATAGCCGTTTGCGGATTGAAATCGGATTCCCCCGTTTTCCAGGGAAAACGAACAATGATTCGATCTTTATTGCTGTCAACGTAGCTTTCGTAGTCGGTGATGCCCAGGCCCACCAGACGGTCTTCGATAACCGTCTTGGCGGCTGTCATCTGTTCGGGCGTGGCATCCACATCCCCGTCGGGCATGAAAGTGACATCCACGCCGCCGCGGATATCGATGCCGAAGCGGATGTCCGAAGCGCCCTTTACGTAGACGTTTTTGGTGTCACCGTACTGATAGCTTACACCGAAGATGGCCGTAAGGGAAAATACAACAATCAAAATTGCCACGACAAACAGCGGCCATGACTTCCCTCTCTTGTTCATAGAAACCTCCAACAACATGCCCGCACCGGCGGGCGGGATACTTTATTACTGCTGGTCAGCCAGCAGTTTTTCAACGACCGCCAGGCGCACACAGACGCACAGCAGCGCAGAAGCAGTTTCGACCTCATCCAGACTGGGATACGTCGGCGCGATGCGCAGATGAGAGTCTTCGGGATCCTTGTGGTAGGGGTAAGCGGAACCGGCGCCCGTCAGGGTCAGGCCGCAATCCTTGCAGAGCTGCGCCACACGCTTGGCACAGCCGGGCATCACATACAGGCTGATGAAGTAGCCGCCCTTGGGGTTGGTCCAGTGTGCAATGTTGCCGCAGGGGCTGAGCTCTTCCGCAAAGGTGGTCTTGACGGCATCAAAGCAGGGCACCAGACGGCGGCGATGCTTTGCCATGTGCGCCAGAACGCCTTCCTTGTTCTTCAGGAAACGAACGTGACGCAGCTGGTTCATCTTGTCGTAGCTGATGATCATGGTGGAGAACCGCTTGCAGATGTACTTCATGGAGTTCTCACTGCAGGCGATGGCAGAGACACCGGCGCCGGGGAAGGTGATTTTGCTCGTCGAGGTGAACATGAAAACACGGTCCTCGGTGCCGTACTTCTTGCTCTCGTTGAGGAGCACCGGGGTCTCGATGATTTCGTCGGTCAGATGATGAACAATGTAGGCTTCATCCCAGAAGATCTTGAAGTCGGGAGCGGCCGTCTTCATGGCAGCAAAGCGGCGGATCGTTTCGTCGCTGTAGGTGTAGCCATCAGGGTTGGAATACTGCGGCACACACCAGATACCCTTGATGGTATCATCCTCCGCCACCAGTTTCTCGATCATATCCATGTCGGGGCCGTCCTCGGACATGGGAATGTTGATCATTTCAAAGCCCATCTCTTCCGTGATGGCAAAATGGCGGTCATAGCCGGGCACGGGGCACAGGAACTTGCGCTTCTCCACCTGGGACCAGGGGCACGGAGATTCGGGATACCCGAACATAAAGCCGATGGCAACCAGATTGTACATGAGCTGCAGGCTGGAGTTGCCGCCCACAAAAACTTCGGCAGGCGTAACACCCATGACATCGGCAAAGAGCTCCCGCGCTTCCTGCAGGCCCTCCAGGTTGCCGTAGTTGCGAGCGTCGACACCGTCATCGGTGGTATAGTCGTCCATTTTCAACAGATCCATCGCCAGGTCCATCTGATGAGGGCCGGGCTTGCCGCGCGCCATGTTGAGTTTCAGTCCCATATCCTGAAACTTCTTGTACTCCGCTGTCAGGCGATCCTTCTCAGCGGTGAGCGCAGCACGGTCCATTGCAAAATAGTCTGCCATATCATTTCCCCCTATAGTATAGTTTCCCGCGATATCCCCTCTATTTTGACGCAATCGCAGGCATACACTACATTATATACGATTCATACAAAAGAAACAAGCATTTTCTTTAGCATTTGACTATAAAAAGATAAAAAAATGAAAAGGCAACGAAAGCGTGGCAGGCAAAAATTATATAAATATTGATTTTTGGCAGATTTTCTTTATACTAGAAAGTAGAAATTACAAACACAGGAGGTTGCAACATGGAATTTGATGCGCTTATTAAAGAGAGAAGAAGTATCCGGCAATATGATCCGGCCAAAACAGTGGCGGCAGATCAGATTTCCGCCATTGTGACAGCGGCCATCGAAGCTCCCTCCTGGAAGAATTCCCAGACGGCGCGGTACCATGCGGTTCTTTCCGAAGAGATGCGCGCACGGTTTCTGCAGCAATGCCTGCCTGAGCGCAATGCCAAAAAAGCGGAACATGCCGCACTGGTGGTGACTACCTTTGTGAAGGAAACTGCCGGATTTACCCAGGGTCAGCCGGACAATGAATGTGCGGACGGCTGGGGATTCTATGATCTCGGCCTGCATAATGCGCTGTTTCTTTTGAAAGCGAAGGAACTGGGACTGGACACACTGGTCATGGGACTGCGGGATGCGAAGGCCATCCGGGATCTTTTGAAGATTCCCGAGGAGGAAACCATTGTGTCGGTCATTGCTGTAGGCTATGCGGCCCAGCCTGCCGTGCATCCCCCGCGCAAATCTACGGAAGACATCTTGAAATTCTACTGATCCACAAAAAAATCCCGCAGCCGATACATGGGGTATCGCTGCGGGATTTTCTATGCCGCCGACCGGGATCGAACCGGTACGGTATCGCTACCGAGGGATTTTAAGTCCCTTGCGTCTGCCAGTTCCGCCACGGCGGCAGATTGTGTTTATTGTACAACAGCAAGGGGTAAATGTCAATGTGGATTGAAGAGGACCGCTCAGATATGGTATACTGATAAAAAAATTCAGACGAGGGCTACGAGAATGCTCCAACAGAAATTCACATCCAACCGGCAGCTGCGGCTTTTTGCGCTGGGAGCGCTTTTGGGTATTGCGGCATTTTTACTGGTCTACGGATTTGTACCGCTGGATGTTACAAACGATGCTTTCTGCCGCGGCGGCTATGTGGAAAAGGATATCCAGCAGCACTATGCAGGGTGGCTGTTCTATCAGCAGAGTTCCCTTTCCTTCCCCCTGTGTGTCACCACGGCCATCAATGCGCCCCAGGGCATCAGTATCGCGTATACCGATTCCATCCCGTTGGTGGCGCTGCTCTGCAAGCCGCTGGCCGGTTTGCTGGGCGGTACCTTCCAGTATTTCGGATGGTTCACCTTGCTTTGTTTTGCGCTGCAGGGCGGTTTCGGCGCACTGCTTTGCGGCCTTTTCTCCCAGGGCACACTCCGCCCGGTGCTGGGGACCCTCCTGTTTGTTTCCAGCCCCATTTTGTACGAGCGGGCGTTTCGCCATACCTCTCTGGGGGCACAATGGATGGTTCTGGCAGCGCTGTATCTGTATTTCCGCATGCGACGCGAAGGGCGTTATGCCTCCCTGGGATTATTCCTGCTCAATGTGGCAGCCATCGGAATCCATCCCTACTTTTTGCCCATGACCTATGGCATCACCCTGGCCTTGCTGCTGCAGCATTCGGCAGAGAAACGCCAATGGAAAGGTCCCTGCCTGTATCTTGCGGCCGATCTGCTCTGCACGCTGGGGCTGGGATGGCTGCTCGGTTTTTTCTACGGTATCGCCACCAGCGGCGGACAGGCCCTGTACGGCTATTTTTCCATGAACCTTAATGCTCTGTGGAATCCGGCAGGTGTCAACGGAACCCTCTACAGCCGCCTGCTGCCCGCACAAAATCAGGTCAACGGAAACTACGATGCCTTTGCCTATCTGGGTTTGGGCGTGCTCGTAGCGCTGCCGATAGTCCTGATTCTGGCACGCAAACGTATCCGAACACATCTTGCCAGGCATTGGGCCCTGACAATCGTCTGCGTTCTCCTGACAGTCTTTGCTATCAGCAACACCGTTACCGCCAATGGCGCCACGCTTTTTACGATCCCGCTGCCGGGCAAGGTCATTGAACTGTGTTCGGTATTCCGGTCGGGAGGGCGGCTGTTCTGGCCTGTCTACGATCTGCTGGTTCTGTCTGCCTTTGCGGGATTGTGCCGGTTGCCCTCTTCCCTGTTGGCAGTGATTCTGCTGGTTGTGGTACAGGTCTGGGATGTGAGCACTGGTATTTGGCAGCGCCATCTGGACATGGCAGCTGCAGTGCAGACAGACGCTTTCCCCAGCGCCCTGGAAAGCAATTTCTGGGAGGAGGCGGTCCGGTACCGGCATATTGAATCGGTGGAAGGAATCCAGGACGACGCATTGCATCTGGCTCTGTATGCCGCTGACCACGGAATGACAACAAATGATCCCTTTGCGGCGCGATACGACGCTGCAGAATTGGAACAGGAGCGCCAGACTGTTTTGCGGGAACTGTCGGAAGGCACCCTGCGTGAGGATACCCTGTATCTGTTTGCGGAGGAAGGGGCGTTTTTGCAGGCGGTGGAACCGGTCAAAGAGCAGGCATGGTGCGGTTCCGTGACCAGCGAAGACGGCAGCTGTACGTGGTATGTGATTGCCCCGGGCCTGCAGAATACGGCGATGGATGATCTGTGCACCGTATATGATGCTTCCTATCCGCTTCGGCTTGCCGATTATACCGATGCGCTGTGGAACCGTGGCGTGCTGGATTCCACCAAAAAGACTGTCTGCTTTGCCGATTCTCCGTTTGCCCGTGCCAAACTGGAAAACGCGGAATATCTATGCGCAGGCGGAAACAAGTATAAAATCACCCAGGTGGATGACAGCGATCCGGGATGGCTGATGGTCACCCTGGAGATTGAAGATGCCACCATTTTGTGGGGGCAGGAGTTGACGACACAATGAAAGAACTGCATGTAAAAAGTCTTTTGCCGGTACGGCTGGACAAATATCTGATGGAACAATACCCTTCTCTCGGGTTGGGACGCCTGAATAAGGCGCTGCGGGAAAACAAGATCAAGGTGAACGGAAAAAAAATGCCGCTTTCCACCCGGGTTCAAAACGGAGATATCATTCGGCTGTTTCTGAAAGAAGAGCAACTGGAAGACCGTCCCCTGCCTCCTGCGGTGTTTGTCTATGAGGACGAGGATATTCTGGTGGTCAACAAGCCGGCCGGCATCGAGGTGGATGGCCCGGCAGCCGATACCCTGATAAAGCGTGTCCAGGCAACCTTGTCGGCAAAGGGAGAACCGGGACATGCGGTGCTGTGTCATCGGCTGGATACCGGAACCAGTGGATTGGTGTTGCTGGCCAGGAATGCACAGGCAGAGCAATTTCTCACGGCTGCCATCAAGGCACGTGCCATTGAGAAGCGGTATCTCTGCGTGACCTTTGGACGGCCGAAGCCTCCGGCGGCACTGATGCACGATTACCTGATCAAGGACGCCCAGCGCGGCGTGGTCCGCATCGTTTCCTCCCCTGCCGCCGGCGCCAAGGAAGTTATTACCGGCTATGAAACGTTGGCGGTGAGCGGTCGTCTGGCGCTTTTGCAGGTGGAGCTGGTGACGGGACGGACACATCAGATTCGGGCTCATCTGGCACATATCGGATGCCCGATTCTGGGGGATTCCAAATACGGAAACAATGCGGCAAACCGGGAACTGCATTTCAAGTATCAGGCTTTATGCGCATGGGAACTGCGGTTCCCCGCCAAAATTGATGCCCCCCAATTTGCCCACCTGGCGGGCCGCGTATTTCACGCGGAAAAGCCCTGGTATTGCAGCCAGGTTACTGACGGTACGCTGCAATAATAAAAGAAAAGCTGCTTTCATCGGAAAGCAGCTTTTTCTTATGCTTCGAGGCTGGCGATGTAAGCAGACAGACTGTCCCGGGTATACAGCGTAGAAAGGACCTGCAGCAGTTCTTTTTTGCTCAGCCGTGGAGGCAGTCCCAACTGCCGCAGCAGTTGGCGGCGGCGCGCCGCACTGTTGGCCGTGCCGGAAATCCCCCACTCATACAGATCGCTGTAGGTGATGGGAGATGGGGCCGGTCCCTCCCGGGATGCATCCTGCCGGCTGTCCAGTGCAAGCTGAAGGCCTCGCAGAATCAGATCATCGGAAATGCCTTCCACCCCCAGAAGTCCTTCCCTGCCGGGAGCTTCTTTCCGTGCCTCTTTCCCCGCAATGGCCGGCACATAAGCCTGCAGAACATGTTCTGCTCCGACCAGCCCGGTGACAAAATGGCGGATTTTAAATCCTGCCGCGTCGGAATCCGTCAGGATGATCAGACCTTGGGTGCGCCCCAGACGCTGGAGCATGGTTTGCAGCGCCCGGTCCTTCATGACACGGAAACCGTCAGTTGTCAGGATGGTCCCGTCTACCAGGTTGTGAAGACGTGCCGCGTCGTATTTGCCCTCCACCAGAAGTACTTCATGGATCTTTATCATGTGCGCCTCCCGGCCAGGGACAGCTCACACAACGCCTTCTGCATCAGAAGGTCTGCATCCAGTTTGCTGCTTTTGAGATCGAGGTCCAGCTTTTGCAGGGTGCACAGGCACTGCTCCAGCTGATGACGCTTGAAGCGGGCTGCCGTTTTTTCGGTTTTGCCCAGGCGGTAACTCCATTTGCCGCCATAGCCGAAGTCTTTGGCAACATCAGCCAGACTGCGGCGCCCGCGCTTTCCCAGAAACACGCGGTACAGGTCCAGATAGTTGCCGATCAGCGCGCCGGTTATCATAATGGGATCATTCTGCAATTCCAGCAGGGTTTTCAGCCGTTTCTGGGCCTGGTCTGCCCGGCCGGATACAACCAGTTCCACCATCTCAAAGGTATCTGCATCCAACGTTACCGTGCCCAGCTGCTGAACCATTTCCTGGGTAATGATTCCGTAGTTTGCCAAAGCGGCCAGCTTGGCGATTTCATTCTGGAGAAGAAACTGATCTTCCCCGCAGCGATCCAACAGGGCGGTTTCGGTTCCGGGGGCGAAGGAAGCCCCTGCTTCTTCCGCCCAGCCCCGCGCCAGAGCCTGCAGTTCTGAGCGCCCCGGCTTATTGATCTGTACGCAGTAGCCAATGCGTTCGCAGGCGGCAATCAGCTTTTGTTCCCGTTTTCCGGGACGCAGTTTGCCGAACTTTTCTTCCATGACGCTGGTCATGACAAAGATGGCATTTTCCGTATCAGCCAGCGTTTCGCAGAGTTCCTGCAGATCCTTGTCCGAATAGGTGGAAGGCCGGATCAGCGGCATGAGCACCAGTCGTTTGCCGCCAAAGAAAGATATGGTACCGGCCGCCAGCACGATCTCTTCCACAGTGGGGGTGGGGCCGTCCAACACGGTCGTCTCCGGGTCATCCTGATTCAATACCTGCAAAGCTTTGTTGGCCGCGGTGCGAGCCAGGGCTTCATCCGAAGCGTAGAAATAGTACAGGGCGCAGCCGGACTGCAGTCGTTTTTTCAGTTCTTTTTCACTGTAGAGCAAGCGGCTCCACCTCCTCGAAAGTCAGGGAATGTCCGGGACGGATCACCACAGCCGAGCGGTCGGTTGCAAACAGAATGCGGGTATTCGGGGCATCCGGTTGCCACTTCGGAAACCGGACGGCTGTCAGAATCACATCGGAGGGTACGGATTCGGATAACGTACCGGCCGCACAGAAAATGTCTGCGGTCACGGGATGATCCAACTGAATGTTTCCAGCCATGGTGGCCAGGCTGTATGGTCCGATTTTTATCACCGCCAGGTTCCCGCTGCTATCATGATACAGGTCCAGGGATAGCTCGTCAAGTACGGAAAGGGCCTGGCAAGCCGGGAGCATTTCGGCGGACAGGACCGGGATGTCCGAAAAATCCAGCTCTGAAGGCTCCTGGCGCAGGTCGACCAGCAAGGTGATGTCAGGCTGGGCATGTTCCGCAAAATAGGTTTCCAATGCGTTCAGATTGCTTTGCCCGCCGCGGAACAGTACCACGGCTTCCCCATTCTGCATGCATACGACGCAAGGATTGTTGGTGGCTCCCACCAGAGATACCCGGACCACATCCTTTTGCGCCCATGCGCCCAGAATTATGGCGAAGATGGTGCAAAAAGCAGCCGCCACCGGATACCATGTCATGCGGCGGCGAGACCAGAAAGCAAGAGCCAGCAGACCGAGAACCCCATAGACGAAGAGTGTGTACCGTGTAGGAAGATCAACATAAGCCAGCGGAAGGTTTGCGCACCAGTCGGTAATGGCGATCATAATGTGCAGCAAAAGGCTCAAAAGAAGGCTCGCCATCCGCGCAACCGGCGCCAGCGGTGCTGCCGCGGACAGGAAGAGAACCAGAATACCGAGCAGCAAAGCCGGTTGGAGCATCCAGACCACGAGAAGATTGGTCAGCAGGCTTACGCCACTGGCAGTCATTCCGTTTGCGACCAGAATCGGAAGCGTGGCAAAGGATGCCAAAAGAGCTGTCTGCACCGATTCCAGGACCTTCAGCGCCCCATCCCACAACTTGGAAGAAATTTTCCCCGCAGGCAGGGGCAGATGCTCCAGCTCCAGATTGTACAGTGCAGCGGATGCCTGTACGCCAAGAACCGCGCAGAAGGAAAGCTGAAATCCCAGATCGCAGGGGGCATAGGCATTCTGTATTCCCAGAAGGACAGCGGCTGCCCCGGTGGAGGTCAAAAGATCGACAGGCTGCCAGAAAAAATCTCCCGCCAGGGCCAGCAGAAACACAAGGCCCGCACGCATTACCGAAACAGGAAGCCCCGTCAGGAACATATAAAAGATGACAAGCCCTGCCCGGACCACAATCAGCGGACGCAAAAAGCGGCGCTTGCGGCCCATGGAAAAAATCCCGCACAGCAGTGCCACGTGCAATCCGGATACGGCCAGAAGATGGGAAACACCAGCCGCGCGAAAGCTGTTCTGGGTGGCATCCCGCAGAGATTGCTTATGGCCGAGCAGCATGGCAGATTCCAGTTCGCCTTCTGCCTCCGGCATCCACTGCTGTAATCGGTTGGAAAGCATCCGGCGCAAGCGATACAGGGTAAAGCGGAGGCCGGAACTGTCCGGTTGGGCAAGATAGTTTCCCTGATATTCTGCCTGCAGATATACGCCGTCGCTCAGGTGGGAAAGCCGATAGGCGTCATGGGCCAGTGCCGAAAATGCAAAGTCGGCAGTAAAACATTCTCCGGGTTCCGCCCCGGGAAAGGCATCACAGGCAACGGAAAAGCCGGTGTTTTTTCCATCGCACTGTATGACCCGCAAGGTCCCCCGCAAAAAGCCAGTCTGGTAGGAGGATTCTGCATCCGTTTCCACCACCACGGTACAGGTCATTTGCCGGCCGGCATACTTCTGTGCAGGCAAAACGGAGAAAAAGGAAAAAGCAGTGAACCAGACAAGCCCGCAAAGGGCGCCCAGTAACAGAATTTTAAAATCGTGACGGCGGTACAGAAACAGCAGCAATACAAAAAGTGCCGCCGCGGGCACAAGGACCGGCGACGGCACACAAGCTGCAAACCATTCAGCCAGCGCAAAGGCCAGGCCGAAACAGGCAAGTTTGCGTTTCATCCTGCGTCAGTGAAGAAACAGCGGTAGCGGTTCCAGGAAGAAGATATCGGTGCGTTTTGCCGCATCGCCTTCCGCCAGCGCCGCACAGCAGCCGACAACCTTGCCGGTACTCTTGGCGGCCAGCGTCTCCAGGGCATGGAGAGAGCCGCCGGTGGAAATCACGTCATCCACGATCAGAATACGCTTGCCGTTCATATAGTCAATGTCCTTCTGGTCAATCACCAGAACCTGCTTGCCGGCGGTCGTGATGGATTCATCCTCGATCACAACCGGGTTACGCATATACAGCTTGGGACCTTTACGAGCGGGAATCCAGTACTTGCCGCTTTGACGCGCCATTTCATAAGCCAGAGGAATGCCCTTGGCTTCCGCCGTCAGAATCACATCAAATTCAGGCGCCTTTTTTAAAAGAGCTGCGGCACAGGCCTCCGTCAATTCCACATCGCTGAACATGATGAAGGCGGCAATGTCCATGTGGTCATTGACCTTGCAGATGGGGAGCTCCCTCGTAAGTCCGGCAATGTGCAGTGTATAGGTATCTGCCATGATGGAAAACCTCTTTCTACAAATCAAAATGGGAAATCATCGGAAATCAGCCCGGAGGCCATGCCAGGCTGCGGCCGGCCAGCACATGGAAATGCAGGTGCTTGACACTTTGACCGCCGTCCTCGCCAACATTGGTGACGACACGATAGCCTTTTTCATCCACACCCAGCTTGCGGCACTGTTCTGCAATGACGGAGTAGATGTGTCCCAGCAGCGCGGCGTTGTCTTCCGTCAGCGCAGCGGCCGAAGAAATGTGCTGTTTGGGAATGACGAGAAAGTGTACCGGCGCCTGCGGGTCAATGTCGTAAAAGGCCAGCAGCGTATCATCCTCATACAGTTTGTTGGAAGGGATCTCCCCTGCTGCGATTTTACAAAACAGACAATCTTCCATTTTATTCCCTCCTTTACATGGATTCAATGGTTGGGTGCCGTTATGCGTTGAGTTCGGCTTTCACAATTTCAGGCACAGCATGGAGCGCTTCGTCGATCTTGCTGACATCGCGGATACCAGCCATGGCAAAGTCCGGCTTGCCGCCGCCGTTGCCGCCGGCAATAGCAGCAATCTTCTTGACGAGGACACCGGCCTTCAGGCCGCGTGCCTTGGCGTTGGAAGAGACACCGACGGCCATCATAGTCTTGTTGCCGTCGCTGCCGACCAGAACCGTAACAGCGTTGGGGGCCTTTTCACGTACCTTATCCACCATCTCGCGCAGCGTGTCGGCGCCCGTGCCGGTCAGATAAGCGGAAATGATTCGGATGCCTTCCACATCGGCGGCATTCTCGAACAGGCCATCCACCTTGGCGGCTGCCATCTCGGCCTTGAGGTTATCCAGCTGCTTGTTGGTTTCCTTCAACTCGGCAGCCAGCGCTTCAGCACGGTCCGCCACGTCCTTCAGGTTGTTGGCCTTCAGGGCACCGGCGGTCTTGGTCAGCACAGCCGTGCGCTCATCCAGCAGGCGCAGCACACCGAAGCCGGTGGTCGCCTCGATACGGCGGATACCGGCGGCCACGCTGGATTCGCTGAGGATCTTGAAGCAGCCGATCTGCGCCGTGTTCTTCACATGGGTGCCGCCGCAGAACTCGGTGCTCCAGCCACCGGCGTCGACCACCCGGACGATGCTGCCGTACTTCTCTCCGAACAGAGCCATGGCGCCCATCTTCTTGGCTTCCTCGATGGGCAGGTTCTGGATCACCACCGGCAGAGAGGCAAAAATCTTTTCGTTGACCTTGCGCTCGACTTCGGTCAGTTCCTCCGGCGTTACAGCGCTGAAATGAGTAAAGTCAAAGTGGGTGATCTTGTCATCCTGGTAGCTGCCGGCCTGGTGCACATGCTCGCCCAGAACTTCACGCAGGGCCTTCTGCAGCAGATGGGTGGCAGTATGGTTGCGGCAGATGGCCATACGGCGGCCTTCATCCACCGAGGCGCTGACCTCATCGCCAACCCTGATGGTGCCGTCCAGCAGTTCACAGGTATGGACAAAATATCCCTTGGGGGTCTTCTTGACCTGGGTGACTTTCAGCTTGGCATCGCCGGAAGTGATGAAGCCGTAGTCGGCAACCTGGCCGCCCATCTCCGCATAGAACGGAGTGCGGTCCAGTACCACCAGGACGCCTTCCTTGGACTCGCCCGCCTCATCGGTGGCAATGGCGTCGGCCAGCTCTTCACCGTCGGACAGGGCCAGCACCTTGGCCGTTTCATGCAGCGTTTCGTAACCATCAAACTGCGTGGGCTCCGCCTTGAGTTCACCGAACAGATCTTCGCTCCAGCCGGAGATATCCTTGGCCAGACGCTCTGCGCGGGCACGCTCACGCTGCTTGGTCATCTCTGCATGGAAAGCTTCCTCATCCACCGTGAAACCGGCTTCTGCAGCGATTTCTTTGGTCAGGTCCAGGGGGAAGCCAAAGGTATCGTTGAGCTTGAAAACCTCAGTGCCGGACAGGACCGTTTCACCTGCAGCCTTGCGCTCATCGATCATGTTGTTCAGGATGTTCAGACCGGCATCAATGGTACGGCCAAAGCGTTCTTCCTCGGTGCCGACCACCTTCTTGATGTAGGCCTCATGCTCGCGCAGCTCGGGATAACCGGCTTCGCTGGAAACGATCACGGTATCCACCAGCTCGGTCAGGAAAGGCCGGTCGATGCCCAGCATACGGCCATGGCGGGCCGCACGGCGCAGCAGACGGCGCAGCACATAGCCGCGGCCCTCGTTGGAGGGCAGGATGCCGTCGGAGACCATAAAGACGGTGGAACGGATATGGTCGGTGATTACGCGGATGGAGATATCGTCCTTCTCGCTGTCGCCATAGTGTTTGCCGGAGATGCGCTCCACATGGTGCAGCACCGAAGCCACGGTGTCCACCTCGAACAGGTTGCCCACATCCTGCATAACGCAGGCCAGACGCTCCAGGCCCATACCGGTATCGATGTTGGGACGGGGCAGCCGCTCATAGTGGCCTTTGCCGTCCGAATCAAACTGGCTGAAGACCAGGTTCCAGATTTCCATATAGCGGTCGCAGTCGCAGCCGACCTTGCAGGTGGGCTTGCCGCAGCCGTGCTCGGGACCACGGTCATAGTAAATTTCCGAGCAGGGACCGCAGGGGCCGGAACCATGCTCCCAGAAGTTGTCTTCCTTGCCGAAGCGAACCATGTGATCCTCGGGGATACCGACTTTCTTGGTCCAGATATCATACGCCTCGTCATCGTCCAGGTAGACCGAGATGTACAGCTTATCGGCGGGGATCTCCAGCTCCTTGGTCAGGAATTCCCAGGCCCAGGGAATGACCTCCTCCTTGAAGTAATCCTGGAAGCTGAAGTTGCCCAGCATTTCAAAGAAGGTGCCGTGGCGGGCAGTGATGCCCACACGCTCAATATCCGGCGTTCGGATGCACTTCTGGCAGGTGGTGACACGATGACGGGGCGGTTCCTCCTGGCCGAGGAACCACTTCTTCATCGGGGCCATGCCGCTGTTGATCAGCAGCAGGCTGGGATCGTCTTTCGGTACCAGCGGAAAACTGCCCAGACGCAGATGTCCTTTGGTTTCAAAGAAATGCAGATACTTCTCGCGAAGTTCATTCAGTCCGGTCCATTGCATACAAAACGTTTCTCCCATCCATAGGTTCATTTAAAAAGGTCCATGAAAAAATATAGCCCTCGCCCCTCTACAGGGACGAAGGCTGATCGCTTCCGTGGTACCACCCGGTTTGCGGCCCTTTCGGACCGCCGCTTGCTTTGCGTTAACGCCGCTACTACGTTTGGCTCTCCGCCAAAAGCTCCGGGGTGGCTTCGCCGGGATCCAGCCGGATATCTTGCACCAGATGATATCCTCTCTGCAGACTGTATGTGCCGACATTAGCCCCTTCAACGCCATTTTCCTTTTTACATGCTCATTATATGCCGCTTTGTTGACCTTGTCAACTGCTTTTTGCAGCAGTTTCGGGGGTTTGAACGGTTTCTGCCGTCATCAGCACCTGTAAAGAGTCTGCAATTTTTCCGAAGATTGCGGCGCTGGAAACTTCCGGCTCCAGAATCCCGTCCTGCAGTACCGTGATGGTATAGCGCGGTTCGTCCGCCGGATAGAATCCGCTAAACCAGTAGTTGAGCAATTCTTCGCCGCTCGTATCGAATTGCCCGGTTTGCGCCGTTCCAGTTTTGCCGCCTGCTTCCCCTCCTTGGGGGGCTGCTTCCCGGCCTATGCCATCGCGCACCACGGATTGCAACATATCCCGCAGAATCCGGGCGGTATCTGCCGCCAGCACCGGTTCGTCTTCCGAAATCTGCACAGGCTCATCCAGCGTTTGGGAAGCATTGGTGATGCCATAGACAAATCGGGGCGTGTGATAGGTGCCCCCATCTGCCACTGTGTTCATCATGGCGGTAATCTGCAGCGGCGTCGCCGAAAGATCCCCCTGGCCGAAACTGAACAGTGCAAGTTGGCCAGCGTTTTCCAGCGACTGCAAATCCGGCAGTATGCCTGCACTGCTCTTCAGGCCCGGCGCCACTGCACAGGCTTGGCCAAAGCCGAATTTTTCCGCCTCCGCCCGGATGACTTCCCCGCCCAAAAGCTGCCCCAGTTCCACAAAATAGCAGTTGCAGCTTTGTTCCAGCGCACCACGCAGGTTTACAGTACCATGGGCACGCCCCTGGGCGCAGCGGTAGACCTGCCCCGCAACCTCCACACTGCCGGTACATTCATGGGTAAACCAGTCCAGCCCCTGTTCATAGGCAGCGGCTGCCAGCACCACTTTGAAGACCGAACCAGCACTGAAGGCACTGAAGGTGCGGTTGATCAAGGAGGTATCGTTAGCCCGTATGCTTTGCGCAACGTTATTCGGATCATAGGTGGGTACACTGACGCTGGCAAGGATCTCGCCGGTCCGGGTATCCATCACCAGGATGCATCCCCGTTCCATGGTCAGACCCGCAACGCCCTCACACATACGCTGGATATCTGCGTCCAGTGTCAGCGAAATATTTTCTCCGCTTCCCTTCTCGTCAATCTGCAACGTTGGTTCATCACCGCTCAGAAGGCTTCCCTGCGCAGTGGTCAGGCAGGAAACCACAGAAACATCTCCGGACCGGGTCAAAACATCGTCATAGGCGAACTCAAGTCCTGAAACCCCTTGCCCCTCCCCATCCAGATACCCGATCAGATGCGTGGCAATGGGCACAGGAAGATACCGTTGCGCGCTTTCATAGGTGGGAATCCCCTCGGCAGTGAGATCCTGATCCACCTGAATCAAAAATGGCGTTGTAGTGTTCCGTTTTTCATACAGTTCGGTTTGTTCTGAGTAGGAAACATAGGGAAAGAGCGTTGCGTAACTGATATCTCCGGGAATACACAAAGCATACCATTCCGGTGTATAGCCGGTCAAAAGCTGTCCGTCACGGTCAAAAAAGTTGCCACGCGGCCGCGGCAATTCTGTAATCTGCACGGTCTGGGCTCCGGCGTTGGCGGCGTAAAGAGAGTCTGTACCGACCCAAAGCACGCGGCATAAAACGATACAGGCCAACAAGACCATCCAGAAGCCCAGGAAACGCAACCGACGCAATGACATACTCTCTTGATCTCCTTTCTCAATGAGTATGGCCAAAATGCTATGGGAGAAAACAAGGGGGACGAGAGTTTTGCAGCGGAAGCTGGATGAAAGGAAGACATTTGAAGGGGGCCGAAATCACTTGCGGGAGGAAATATAAACGATAATTCAATAGAAATTACCTGTATTTTCGATGTTTTTCCTCATTCCCTGCCCCCACGGAGGGGTTATGAGAGGAATCATCAGGAGAGCACTTGGAGATTGCCCGCTGTAAAAAGGAATAAAAAATAGCGGAGCAATGAGAGCGTAAACCCTACATTACTCCGCTATTTTTCATATCATGGACAAGATAAATCGCCTTTTATGACAACTTATTTTACCCCCGAACAACTTCCATTTGAACTGCACCCCATTTGTTAGACAGTATGGTATACTGGATAACAAATGGGGTGCTTTATTATGCCGAAAGGAATACCAAACAAACGCTACACACCGGAATTTAAGCAACTGGTAGTGGAGACAATGCGAGAAGAACATTTAAGTGTTCGGGAAGTAATGCGAAGGTTTAAAATCAATGATCATGGCATTATTGAACGCTGGGAACGAATCTATCTTGAAGAAGGGCCGGAAGGATTGGCGATAGAACGTCGAGGGCGCAAAAGAAGAAGCCGGCTTGCGAAGCTGTCTAAAACAGTTGAAGAAGACCTTATTGCCGAGAACCAGCGACTGCGCGCGGAGAACGAATACCTAAAAAATTTGCAAGCCTTGGTTTTGGAGGAAGAGCGACGCCGGCACAGAAAATGCAGGTAGTCCAAACACTAAGGCCGAAATATCCTTTGTCCCAGCTGCTCGAAATCGCTCAACTGCCTCGTGCCACTTTCTACTACCATCTGAAGCGGATGCAAAAGGAAGATAAATACGAAGAAACAAAAGCGGAGATTTCCTCCATTTACCACGAAAACAAAGGGCGGTATGGATACCGGCGCATTACCGCAGCACTACACAAGAACGGTATACATTTGAACCACAAGACGGTGCAGCGACTCATGAAAGATCTGGGATTGGTTTGCCGTGTCAGACCCAAGAAGTATCGCTCTTACAAAGGAGAAGTGGGCAAGATCGCCCCTAATCTGCTGAACAGAGACTTCCATGCGGAAATGCCAAACCAGAAGTGGGTTACTGACGTGACAGAGTTCAGCCTGTTCGGCCAGAAGCTCTATCTTTCTCCAATCTTGGACCTGCACAATGGGTATTTGGTAAGCTACGCTATCTCTGACCGTCCGGTTTTAAGCATGGTAACGAAGATGCTTGCCAAAGCCTTTGAAACCATACCGGATGGAACCAGACTGATTCTTCACTCCGACCAGGGCTGGCAATACCAGCACAAGCAGTACCGGAGGATGCTTAAAGCAAAGGGCATCCGGCAAAGCATGAGCCGCAAGGGAAACTGTTTGGACAATGCAGTGGCGGAAAACTTCTTCGGTCTGCTCAAGAGCGAATTGCTCTATCTACAAAAGTTCCAGTCCATGCGGCACTTCAAACAAGAACTCATTGACTATCTGGATTACTACAATAACCGACGTATTAAGACAAAGCTAAAGGGCCTGCCGCCTGCAATTCACAGACAACAAGCCCTTTCGGTTGCTTGAACAGTTTTTATTTGAAAATATTGTCTAACTTTTGGGGGTCATTTCAATTTTCCTACATCAGGGGGATTTTGTCTATTGTCTGTTTTTACTGGTTCGGTTCAACTTGTCAGGGGGCAAAACAATTTGTCAATCGAGCAAAAATAATTTGTCAATGGAACTTGAGAACAGGATAAGAGAAATTGCTCGGGGTACCCGGCCGCTTTTTCACGTTTTGCAGTTGTAATAGGATGAAAGTAAAGTATTTGAAGAGGTACCCGGCAGTCATTGACACGCAAAATATTTTGCGATAATTCGCGGAAAATCACCTGCATTTCTGATAATTTCCCTCATCCCCCGCCCCTTCTGGAGGGGTTATGAGAAGAATCATCAGAAGAGCACTTGGAGGTTATCTGCTGCAAAAAGGGTAAAAAATAACGGAGTAATGAGAGTGTAAACTCTACATTACTCCGTATATTTTTCAGCTCATTGACAAATTAACTTGCCCTTTTGGACAAGATAATTTGCCCCAAAACA
>CALXHT010000046.1 GCA_944388215.1 uncultured Gemmiger sp.
AAATCTACAAGTACATCAACGTGGTGGGCGCCCTGATCAACAGCGTGCTGAAAGCCTCCAAGCGGTTCAACAGCCTGATCATCATCATGATCTTCGGCGGCATCCTGGACTGGAGCCACACCCACATGGCCACGTCCTTCCTCATCGGCGGCGTGATCGTGGCCATCCTCAACCGGGTGAGCCTGGGAAAATCCATCGACCTCATCGTGGACAGCTGCAAGGGCACTTTCGTGGGCGCCGCCATCATCGCCCGCTCGGTGCAGTGGGGCATGGCGGAGGGCGGCCTCATCGACCCGCTGGTCCACGGCCTGTCCTCCAAGATGCAGGGCACCTCCACCTACATTTCCACCGTGGGCATGTTCCTGGACAACTTCTTCATCAACGCCCTCATCCCCTCCGGCTCCGGCCAGGCCACCGCGGTCATGCCCATCATGGTCCCGCAGGCCGATATGCTGGGTATCACCCGCCAGACTGCCGTTCTGGCCTTCCAGTACGGCGACGGCATCTCCAACACCTTCTGGTTCACCAACGGCCCCCTGCTGTTCTACCTGGGCCTGGCCAAGGTGCTGTCCGAGCACCGGGACGAGCTGGAATGCACCGTCAAGTTCATCTTCCAGCCCGCCGAGGAGGATATGGACGGCGCCGTGCGGGTGCTGGCCTCCGGCGAGCTGGACGACCTGGACACCGTGGCAGGCATGCACATCTTCCCCAAACTGCCCGCCGGCACCATCTCGGTGGATCCCGGCCCCCGGTACACCTCCGCGGGCTTCATGAAGATCAAGATCATCGGCAAATCCAGCCACGGCGCCATGCCGGAAAGCGCCGTGGGCCCCATCTACGTGGGCGCCAAGGTGGTGGACGCGCTGCAGGGCATCGCCAGCCGGGAGACCGACCCCAACGACACGGTGGTGGTGAGCATCCGCACCTTCCACTGCGGCACGCTGGCCAACGCCATCGCCGAGACGACGGAGCTCAGCGGCACGGTGCGAACCTTCAACCCCCAGCTGCGCAAGGAGCTGCCCGACATGATCGAGCGCATCATCAAAAACACCTGCGAGGCCTACCGCGCCAGCTACGAGTTCGACCACTATCTGGACATTCCTTCCACCATCACCGACGCTCGGTGCAGCCAGATTTCCCAGCGCGCCGTGGCCAACAGCATCGGCAAGGAGCATCTGATCCAGTTTGCCGGCACCCCCGAGAACGACTGCCTGCATGAGCTGCACTCCGACAAGTTCAACCTGGACGAGGCCAGCATGGCCAACGGCGCCGCTTTCTACGTGCAGTACACCCTGGAGGCCCAGAAGGACTTTGCCTGACAGGGCATAAAACAAAGGAAAACCCTCCCGGTCCACTGCGCTCACCGGGAGGGTTTTTGTGATATTTATCCGCCCACAAAGGCGTAGACCACCGCGATGAGGATGGAGGGCAACATGTTGGCCACCTTGAGTTTTTTCTCCCACAGCAGGTTGACGCCCACGCAGAAGATGAGAATGGAGCCGGTGAGGGAGAGGTTGGCCAGGGCGGCCTCGGTCATCACCGGCTGCACGGCCCGGGCCAGCAGCGTCACCATCCCCTGGAAAATGCCCACCGGGATGGCCGAGAAAAGGCAGCCCCTGCCCAGGGAGGCGCTCATGACGCAGACGATCACCATGTCCAGCAGCGCCTTGAGGGCCAGGGTGGAGTGGTCCCCCCAAGATGCCGTCCTGGATGGAGCCCACCACGGCCATGGCTCCGATGCAGACCGTCAGGGAGGCGGAGACAAAACCGTCCACGAACCGCTTTTCCCGGGCGTTGCCCGTCTTCACCTTCAGCCAACTGCCGAACTGCTCGATCCGCTGTTCCAGGTTGATCCACTCCCCCAGCAGCGAACCCACGGCGTAACTGATGACGATCATCATGGTGCCGCTGCTCTGCAGCCCGTCCGCCGTGACGGTCATCATCTCCTGCACGGCGCCGCCGATGCCCACAAACAGGATGCAGACCCCGATGGCCTGCATCAGCGTCTCCTGGTAGCGGGCGCTGATGGCCCGACTGAACACCAGCCCGATGACGCCACCCACCAGGATCGCCGCCACATTGATGATCGTTCCCAATCCTATCATAGTCTTTCCTTCCTCTGCCAAACACTGACATCTACCCAAATACAACGGTTATGAGTATACACGTTTGCCGGTGAAATAACAAGAAACTTTTACTTTTCTGCCTGCACTTTCCGATACGGCGGCAGGTACCGCTGGTGAGCCATATACAGCAAAGACCCGCTCCGGCCATAGGGCCGGAGCGGGTCCTGTTATCCCCTTTCCGGGGAGCATCATACTGGCCTTACAGCGGCCGTTTACCCGTCACGACGGCGGGATGTCACCACCAGGGCGATCAGGCCGCAGGTGCCCGCCGCAAACAGAACCACCCACAGTGCCAGCGGGAAGCTATCAGCGGTGGCGGGAATGGCAGACTGCGGCGCAGCCGTCGGGGCAGCGGCCGGAGCCGTCGCACTATTTTCGGAAGGCGCAGGCGCCGGGGTCGGCGTTGCGGGGACCGGCGTGGCAGAACCGGACTGGTTATTGTTCTGCGTCTGTTCGGAATCGTCATCCGGGTCATTCTCGGTTTCGTCCGGCGTGGTCACAGGATCGCTGGCCTTCTGCTGGTACGCAGTTACCGAAACAGGAGACAGCCCCTGGAAGGTGACCAGCAGGCCGTCGACCGTTTCCACGGCGGCAGGATGCTCCACCTTGCCGTTCTCCATGAGATGGGTGACGATAAAATCGTGATCCGTACCGTTGGTGCCGGCAGGGTAGGGCAACGTGACCGTGATCTGCATGCCAGCGGCATCCGCATTCTGCCACTCGCCTCCGGACTCCCTGTGTTGCAGTTCCACCTCATAGAAGGCAGTTTTGCTGTTCACCGCGTTGGTGGGCAGTTTGGTCGCCGCTGCCTGGGTCAGCGTATCTTCCACCGTTTCTGCGGGTTGGCTGTCCACCACATGTACACGGTATTCCTTGCCGGTCTCACCGCCAGGAACGGTTGCCGTCAGGATGGTTTGCTCCTGGCCGCGATCGCCGCAGACGGTGCATTCCTGATGCTGTTTGCCGGGCTTGGTGCCGTTGGGTTCCTGGTCCACGATCCATGTCCAGCTGTGGGCCGCCTCCTCGCTGCGGTCACCGCAGACCTGGCAGGCATGCCAGTGGTTCGTTCCGTCGCTGCTCCAGCTTTCCTCATAGCTGTGGCCGGTGGCAGGGATGGTCTCGGTCATGGTTTCGCTGCAGCGCTGGCAGGTGTAGAGTATTGCACCGTCTTCAGTGCAGGTAGCTTCGGTAGTTACAACACCCTCATCCCAGGCATGGCCCAGGGCAGCAATCTCCGTCTGCTGCTCCAGAATGGTGCCGCAAACGCTGCACTTAGTGCCGTCGGTCAAACCGGTCTCGGTGCAGGTAGCCGCCTTACCGGGAATCGTCACGGCATTGTGGCCAGTGGCGGAGATGGTCTCGGTCTTGGTGTTCTCGCAGCGGCTGCAGGTGTAAGTCATTTCACCCGCTTCGGTGCAGGTGGCAGGCGTAGTCACAACACCCTCGTCCCAGGCATGACCCGTCGCGGGGACAGGTTCGGTCCTGGTTTCATGGCAGTTGCTGCAGGTGTAGGTCTTTTCGCCCGCTTCAGTGCAGGTGGCAGGCGTAGTCACAACGCCCTCATCCCAGGCATGACCCGTCGCGGGGATAGGTTCGGTCTTGGTTTCATGGCAATTGCTGCAGGTGTAGGTCTTCTCACCCGCTTCGGTGCAGGTGGCAGGCGTAGTCACAACGCCCTCGTCCCAGCTATGCCCCAGCGCGGGAATCACCTGGGGATCCTTGGTGGCATCACAGTTGGCACAGTGGATGGACTGGCTGCCGTCCTCGGTGCAGGTGGGTTCCTTGTCCACCGTGGGCTCACTGTTCCAGGTATGGCCCGTGGGGTCCAGATTGCGGGTTTCGGTATAGTTGCAGCGCTCACAGACACGCTCTTCCGAACCGCTTGCAGTACAGCTGGCCGTGTTCACCGTATGCCATTCACCAAAGTCATGCCCCAGAGCGGGGATTTCTTCCTGTGCCGTGAGAATGGTTCCGCAAACGCTGCACTCGCTGCCTTCGGTCATGCCGGGCGTGGTGCAGGTGGCAGGCGTACCCGCAATCGTCACCGGGGTATGCTCGGTCTTGGCGATGGGCTCAGTCTTGGTGGTCTTGCAGAGGGTGCAGGTGTAGGTCTTCTCGCCTTCTGCCGCGCAAGTGGGCTCTTTGGTCACAACGCCCTCGCCCCACTGATGCTCCCGGGCAGGGATGGCTTCGGTCTTGGTATCGTTGCAGAGAGTGCAGGTGTAGGTCTTCTCGCCTTCTGCCGTGCAAGTAGGCTCTTTGGTCACAACGCCCGCGTCCCACTGATGATTGCAGGGCACAATCTCAAAGGTAGTCTGCAGGGTATCGGTATAGTTGCCGATGCCCTGTACCGTGACGGTGGCGGTGCCGATCTCTACGTTGTCGGCATACGAGACAGTATAATCGGCATTTTCGACCAGCGTCTTGCCGTTCAGGGTCACCGTTACGGCGGGGCGGATCTCGCTGCCGGTCACGGTAAACTGGGTCTGATTCAGCGTGACGTCGGCTCCCTTCAGCGAAGCAGCGTTCACCGTCACATCCAGAGAGACCGCTTCTCCCAGCACCGTGCCGGTCAGGGTGGTGGTGCCGGCTTTGAGGGCGGTCACCTGATTGCCCTCCACCTTCACAATGCCCTTGGAATCGTCCTGCCAGCTGGCCTGTGCTTTCACCTGGGGTATGAGATCCCAGAAGCCTTTCGCGGTATCTTTCAGGGTCATCGTCACATCCACCAGCGGCAGCTCCGTTCCCTGGTCCTGTTCCAGGGTGATGGGAGCCGGTGCCTGCACTGTTTTCTGGGTTACCTGGTCGGCACTGACATTGACCGTGGCCGTGGTCACATCGTCATTGGCCGGAGTCTCGGTGCCATTCGCCAAGTTGCCTCCGAATTCCTGTACCCAGAAATGTATGCCTTCGTAGACCACATGGCCAACGGCAAAGGTCTGGGAAGAGCTGGAAAGCATGTTGCGGCGATGGCCCTGGCCGGCATACGGTTCGCCGGTTTCCTGCCACATTGTGAAGGCACTTTTCGCCGTGGAGGACCCTACGGCGATATTTTCGGCCCTTGTGTAACCAAAGTTACTGCCCACATCGTCATACGCCGTCCCCCACTTAGTTCCATCCGGACGGTCATGCGCAAAATTGATAGCAATCTCCGCTGCACGCTGCATGGCTACCTTTTCCAGTTCGTAGTCGTAGATCAGCGGCTGCAGGCCGGTCGCCTGTATCTTATCGGCATCATTCTCGGCCCAGTACCAGGCGTCGCCTCCCGTACGGAAGTCATTGATCATCGCCAGCATGGTCCGGGCTTCCGTCTGACCATAGGTCACATCATACTGTACCGGGCAGATTTCCCCGGCAGCGTACACCGGAATCGCCCAGCTGAAGAGCATTGCCAGCGTTGTCAACAGCGCCAGACATTTTCGGCTGATCTTTTTCAACCCAATTCCTCCTTTGTCATTCCCGAGTCGGCATTTTTTCTTCGGGCAGGGCCATGCCGACCCATCCTATACAAATAGAAATATCTTTTTAATTATACCAGTCCGTTTTTTCTCCTTCAAGGGAGTTTCCCGGGTAAAGCCCCACAATTTTTTCGATTTCTTTTTGTTGAATTTGACCAGTTTCAAGGGCAGTGCCTCCTTGCCCGCCCCATAGTCTCCCGCTTTTTTCCCCAGGCGGAAGAGACTTCACAGGTTGAGCAGCACCAGCGCCGCCAGGATCATGGCCGCCGCCCCCAGCTGGCGGGTGTTCAGCCGTTCGTGG